>DGSN01000073.1 GCA_002393575.1 Prevotellaceae bacterium UBA4361
CTAAACTTTCCCATCATATTGGGATAGCGTAACCCTCTGACGCTGAAGGCGTCATCGCTCAGTAACCGTAGGTCGGAACGACCTGCGGGTGGTGTGTATTTGGGCAAGATGCACTCTGAAAGAGTGCCCCAACAGCCATAGATGGGCGACTCTTTCAGAGTCGATTGAGCGGACACACAGCTATCCGGGGGTGCTTTGCACCCTCGGTTACTGAGCGTTGACGCTTTCAGCGTCTTCTGATACAATTATTCAAGGGATGGGAAAGTTTAATTAAGTTAGTTAGACATAAAGGTGCGCACATCCTGCCATGCGTCGTGATGATGAGTGGCAGGAATTTTTGTGTGGTGCAGACTCCATTCTTCATTCTCCATTCTCCATTCTTTATTCTACATTCTTCATTTTTTTATCCTTCGTGCAAAAATACTTTGTCGTGTGTTTTCTTTTTTTCTCCTTTTCTATTATCTTTGCCAACGAGTAAAGAAACTTTTGACTATTCACCTCAGAAAAAACTAACAAGAACATGGAAAAGACGAATAAGTATGCTGGCACCCAGACGGAGAAAAATCTGGAGGCGGCTTTTGCTGGCGAGTCGATGGCTCGTAACAAATACACGTATTTTGCTTCGAAGGCTAAGAAGGAAGGATTTGAGCAGATTGCTGCGCTTTTCCTCCAGACGGCTGACAACGAAAAGGAACACGCAAAACTGTGGTTCAAGGAACTCAACGGCATTGGCGACACGGCTGAGAACCTGGGTGCTGCTGCCGATGGCGAGAACTACGAGTGGACGGACATGTATGAGGGCTTTGCCAAGACTGCCGAGGAGGAAGGCTTCAAGGCGTTGGCTGCCAAGTTCCGCATGGTGGCTGCCATTGAGAAGCGCCATGAGGAGCGTTATCGTGCTTTGCTGAAGAACGTGGAAACAGCAGAGGTGTTCAAGAAGTCGAGTGTGAAGGTGTGGAAATGCCGCAACTGCGGGCACATCGTTGTGGGTGAGAAGGCTCCAGAAATCTGCCCTGTATGTGCGCATCCTCAGGCTTACTTCGAAGTGATGGCTGAGAATTATTAAAAAAAACGAAGAATGAAGAATGAAGAATGAAGAATGAAGAATGTATTTTACTCTGCCCATTGGATGGGTAATTTTCATTCTTCATTCTACATTCTTCATTCTTCATTTTAAAATTAAGGGTGCATGAAAAGATTGGTTATGCTGACAGCGTTTGTTCTGTCAGTTTGTTTGGTGTGGGCTGAGAGAATCGACAGGAAAGCTCTGATGGATAGGAACAGCCCCATTGTGACGGCGATGGACACGCTGGCATCGCTGTCTGTGGGAAACGGTGAATTTGCTGTGACGGTGGATGCAACAGGTTTGCAGTCGTTCCCTGAATACTATTCGAATGGTGTGCCATTAGGTACACAGAGTCAGTGGGGCTGGCACAGTTTCCCAAATCCAGAGAACTTGCAGTTCGACGAAACACTGCGTGGTTACAACTTTGGTCGGGGTACACAGGAGCTGTATGCTTGTCAGGTGAAGGCTGACGATTCGGTGCGAGGCAAGAAGGCTTCGGACTGGTATCGTGCCAATCCTCATCGCTTGCATTTGGGCATCGTGGGTTTCGACTTCGGCAAGAAGGCTTCGCCAGAGAAGGTGAAGAGCATCTATCAGACACTGGACTTGTGGAACGGCGAGGTGCGCAGTTCGTTTCAGTATGGGAAGAAGACTTTCGAGGTGCAGACCGTGTGCCATCCTGTGCTCGACATGATGAGTGCGCGTATTCAGAACACCGACAAGACTCCGCTCTTGATTCGATTCCCTTACCCAACGGGCAAACACAGTGACGATGCCTGTGACTGGAACTCTGACCTGCTGCACGAGACGGAGATGGTGCCGATTCCTTCGGGAGTCATCATGAAACGAATTCTCGATGGAACCGTGTATTTCGTGACGGTGCAGTGGACAGGTAAGGTGGATATAAAAAGGGTGGGGCGCAACGCCTTTCGTCTGAAGCCTCATTCCGTGGATTGGTCGCTGAGCGTGAACTACACGAAGGCGTTTCCTTTCGAGAGCAAGACGTTGCCAAACTTCGAGGAAACACGTCTGGCAGCAGCGTGCCACTGGCAGGAGTTCTGGCAGGAAGGTGCGGCTGTGGATTTCTCCCACTGCTTCGATGCTCGTGCCAAGGAACTGGAACGCCGCGTGGTGCTGAGCCAGTATCTGTTGGCGATTCAGAGTGCAGGAAGTATTCCACCACAGGAAACGGGTCTTACCTACAATTCGTGGTTCGGCAAGTTCCACCTCGAAATGATTTACTGGCACGAGGCTTGGCTTCCGCTTTGGGGACATGGCGACCTGCTGCGCAAGACTCTCCGTTGGTACAAGACGGCTGAGCCTGTGGCTCGACAGATAGCAGACCGACAGGGACTGAAAGGCGTTCGCTGGATGAAGATGACCGACCCAAGCGGCGTGGAAGCCCCATCGAATGTGGGTAGTTTTCTGATTTGGCAGCAACCACATCTCATCCAGTTGGCTGAATTGGTCTATCAGAGCTATATCAATAAGGAAGACTACAACGACGAGGCTTACCGCCAAGACAAAGCCAAAGCCTTCCTGCGTGAATTTGCTCCGTTGGTGGAGGAAACGGCTGAGATGATGGCAGACTTTGCCACTTACAACAAGCAGAAGCAGCGTTGGGAACTGCGCGGATTCATTCCTGCACAGGAAACGCTTTCTGCTCGCACGACGGTGAACGCTCCGTTCGAACTGTCGTATTGGCACTATGGACTGAGCATTGCCCAGCAATGGAGAAAGCGATTGGGACTGCAAGCTAACGCACAATGGCAGGACATCATCGACCACTTGTCACCGCTTGCCAAGAACAGCGACAACCTTTACTTGGCAGCGGAGAATGCCACGGACACTTACACCAACATCAAATACACGTCGGACCACATGGCTGTGCTGGGTGCGCTGGGTGTGTTGCCTGGCTACTACGGCATTGACCGCAAGGTGATGCACAACACGCTGAACTGGGTGTGGAACGGTTGGAACTGGGACAAGACTTGGGGTTGGGATTATCCGATGACAGCTATGTGTGCGGCACGACTGGGTGAACCCGAGATGGCTGTCAACGCTCTCCTGATGGACAAGCGCACGAATACTTACTTGAAGAACGGCCACAACTACCAAGACAACCGTCTGCGCGTCTATCTCCCTGGCAATGGCGGTTTGCTCATTGCCGTCGCTCTCATGTGCAATGGTTGGGAAGGCAGCGAAGGCAAATGCCCAGGCTTCCCAAAGACTTGGGACGTGAGATGGGAAAGTAAGTGAAAGATAAATGAAGAATGAAAAATGAAGAATGAAGAATGAAAATTACTCCTTCCATGAGCAGAGTAAAAAACATTCTTCATTCTTCATTTTTCATTCTTCATTTCTTTATCTTCCGCTATACGTGGTGGAGGCTTTGGCTGATGTGGTTTGGGAGCCTCCGCTTACTTTGGCTCCGATGGTAAGCCCGTACCATGTGTCGTCGGTTTCGGTGATGGTTGGAGAGGAAATGACGTAGTATGTAGTGCTGGTAGTGAGATGAGGAGAACTGATGAGCCAACTGGAAGTTCCACCGCCTCCACCACCGCCAGGACCATGACCGCCCCAACCGCCTCCACCGCCACCAGAGGAAGTGCTGTAGCCATTAGGCAGTTGGCTGGCATCGAAAGCAAGGATGGAAGAAGTGCCTGCGCTGGAACTTGTTTCTATCGCGAATTTGCTGACGGATGCTGAGAATCCTAACAATGGTTGACTACCTGTGGTGGAACTTACAGTGTTATTGCCGCCACCGTTGGCAATGACAGTACCACCCGTGATGTAGAGGTAGTAGCGTTCGGCTGCATCGAGTCCACATTCTGGCTCTCCGCTACCGAAAGCGAGTACCACGCCACCGCTGATATACATGTTCCCGTTGGAGTCGATGCCGTCGTTGGAAGACGTTTGTCCGAGTACGTATCCACCTTTAACATATAGATGGCTGGCGGAGTTGATGGCGTCGTCGGCACTCGATACGCAGATGAGTTTGCCGTCGTTGACCGTCAGTGTGCTCTTGGTTTCGAATGCTTCGTGGCTGGACGAAGTGGCGTAGGTCTCGCCACCGTTGAATACGGCTGCACCATCAGCCTTGATGCCTTTGGCAGACACGCTTGACGAGGATGTGGAGCCGCCGCCTCCCCAGCCTCCCCAACCACCTCCTCCGCCGCTGGAGCTGCCGTAGTTAGAGCCTGTTGCCTTGCCGTTGACCGTGCCACCGTTCACTGTGAGTGTGCCATCCACAGAGATGCCCTTGCCACCCGTTCCCGAAGAGGTGCAGGTGATGTTGGCAGTTCCGCTGACGGTCATGTTGCCGTCGCAGTTGATGCCTGCGCAACCCTTGTAGTCTGTGGTTCCCGTGGAGGTGTATTTCGTTGTGGCTGCGCCAGAAGTGGTGCATTTCACTAAACCTCCCGTAATGTCGAGATTCTTTTCTGCCTTAATGCCGTGGGATGCACTTCCTGAACTCGTTGTTGTGATGTCGCCGCCCGAAATAATTAGTGCGCCATCCGCTTTAATGCCGTGGCTGTAGTTGCCCGTATTGGTTACGTTGATGGTTCCGCCTGATATTTCAACATTCATATCACTCGAAAGACCAGCACCAACTGAGTAATCGTAAGTGGATGAATCATAAGTAGATGCTGCTTGTGCCTTCAGCGTGAGCGTACCGCCCGAGATGGCGATGGTGGAATCAGCCTTCACGCATTTTCCGCCTCCCACGCTCGAAGGAACCGTCACGGAGAGTGTGCCGTCGCTCATGATGAACTTGCCGTCGTCTGCCGACAGGTCGCCTTCCATGCCAATCTGGATGCCATCGTCGCCCACACCGCTGATGGTGAGGCTGCCACCTTTGATTTTCAGATACTGATTGACGTTGATGCCGTCCTTCGTGGCTTTGGTGATGGTGATACCTCCCGTCATGGTCTTTTTCAACAAGATGTACTCGTCAGCCCAGAATGCGTGTTTCGTGCCGTTGCCAGCAATGCTCAGTGTGCCCGAACCCGTGAACTCCGAATGTCCATTCACCATGAGCGCACCCTTGTCGGTGCTACTGCTGCCGTCTGCCAGCGTGTTTGTGCCTACCAGTTCGAAGGCGATGCGCTTGCCGTCGTCGATGTTGATGGCAGCTCCCGATGGGTTGGTCAGCGAGAGGTTGTTCAGAACGAAGGTTGCTTTCAAGTCTCCATCCTGATAGAACGAACCATTGGAACAAGAACCGCTGAGGGTGTAAGTGATTTCATCAGCACAACCAGCTTCGATGATGCTCACGTATGTGTTGTTCGTCACGGTCGCCGTGATGTAAGGAGCAATGTTGCCAGCAATCACCACTTCTGCTTTCGTGTCAGAATAGGTGACGCTCACTGTGTTGTCGTCGATGGTATTTGACAAATCGACCGACACGAGTTCTACGTCAGTCAGCGCGAAGGTTCTGCCACCGATGTTGAGTGCCGTTCCGTTGCTATACGTCATTTCGCTACAGTCCTTTGCGTTGAAGCGATAAGTGACATTGCCTTGTTTTACATCCAATACTTGTGCTTGGACTGTGGCGGAGAGTGCCAAGCCCAAGGCGATGAACAAATTCGTTTTCATAATTACTTCAAGATGATTTTGACAGGCGCTTTGCCTTGGGTGGATGACTTCGCTACGTAGATGCCGCGAGGCAGACTGCTGCTTGCAGACTCAATGGTAGAAAACTTGCCGACGCTGATGCCCGAAGTGGTGAACAACTCGATGTTCTCTGTTCCGTTGAACAGGAGGGTGTTGATGGCATTGGTGCTGTTGTCCGTTGCGCTGAACGACATTTTCACCAAGTCGGCTGTCGTGAAGGAATAGGTTTCTCCATCCGCCGTTTTGACAGACGTGGAGGTGTCGGAAAAACTGATTTGGATGTCCTTGCTGGCGAATGCCACGATACTGTTGTCAGTTGTTTCGAATGCCAGATAGTCGTAATCGTCTGCCCATGCCGAAAGAGCAAACAGGGCAGAAAAAATAGTTAGCAGTTTCTTTTTCATCGCTGTTGTTGAAGGGTTTAGGTTGCAAAATTAAGGGAAAAACTTGAATTTGTAATTAAAAACGATGAAAAGGTGATATTATTGCACGGAACGGTGCTTATTTTTAGAAAAATGTCACTTTTTGAGTTTGTAAGTTTGTGAGTTTATAAGTTTTTAAGTTATCGCTGAATAGCAATTTTTCTACTTTTTACCCTTGTCTCTTCACGCTTCATCTTGAAGGGTTGTGCTTACACGAAATCCAGCGCATTACGCTTGATAACGAGTGGATAGCGTTCGGGATGACGCAGGCTGTCGATTTCAAGATCTACGTCAAGATCTGGCCACTCAATGGCTTCGGTACCACTCATCCGAACATTTAAAACGCTGCGGATGGGAGCGTCCTGCATCCAAGGAATGCGGTTGTAAGAAAGAAAATAGTCGTGACCCAGCACCGAAAGCATAATGCCCTGTGCGTTAATCATCAATACGCTTGCCAATGTGCTGTCGGAATTGTTCTTTGAAGTTGTCTGCATATTTCTCTACAATTTTCTTGATTTCATTTAGTTTATGCTCAGGTATGCCCATATTCTTAGCCAGTTCCACATGCGGTTCCAACCAATACTTTGCTTCGTGTCCGTCGCAGAGCACATGGATGTGCATCCGCTCTTCTTCGTTGGAATATATCTTGAACGTGTACTCGTTCTCTCGTCTGAATACTGGACTCATGTTCTTTTAACATTTGGGTGCAAATATACAAAAACTTTCCCGATTGTAATGATTTCGAAAGAAAAAGCGGTGAACAATATGAAAAAAGTTCAAATGGCATCTAATAGTCTAATCGTACTAATCAGCATTTCGGCAATTCGTCCTCGTTCATTGATTGAACGTTCAATGTGGTTTGAACGAACGTTCGTTTGAATGTGGTTGAACGTTCATTTGAAGGCTGACGAACGCTCGTTTGGGTTTGTGGTCACTAAGGAATTGTTGGTGAGTTTGGTAATTCGACTTTCCACCGTATAAGAAAAGCGTTGTTTTCTGACGCTGAATGCGTCTTACACATTGATGGCATGGGCCATATTATGTAGATGGCGCACAAAGCCAAGGCTATGGCGGAGATGATATCTACTTGGCGGCCGTATTGGATGAAGAATTTGCGGAGGTAACTGCCTGCGAGAAGCCAGGCGAGATTGCCGCCTGGTCCGGCTATCAGAAGCCATGCGCTGACTTGTAGGAGGTCGGACAAGCGGTTGGAATAGGGTAGGACAAAGGTGCTGAAGACTGTCAAGTCGAAGAGCAACATCTTGGCATTGGTCAGTTGGACCAGCATTCCGCTCAGGAAGGTGCATTCGCGACTGTCGTTCTCTGCTTGTGGGCTTCGGTTCCAGATGCGCCATGCCAGAAACAGCATGTAGGCTGCTCCCATGTATTTGAGGTAGGCGACGTATTCTCCGAGGGCTAATCCTACGATGTGGGTGAGGATGGCCATGATACTGACGGATAGGGAGAAGCCTGCCAGCAGGCCTGTCCACATTCGGAGGGATGTGTGTCGGTCGTGGCGCAGGGACATGGCTAAGGAATAGAGGTTTGCGGGGCCTGGCGTGTAGCCCACGATGAGCATTTGGAGAAGGAGGGTAGGGAGTAAGGAGTGTGGCATGTCTGTATTTTTTGCCACAAAATTAGTGAAATAATGTGATACGCTTCTCTGTCCTTGTCTCTTTTTTGTCACCTTTTTGTAATAAATACAATCTCTTTTCTTGGGAATTTGGCTTTTATGTCAGCTTTATTTCGTATTTTTGCAGGGAAATATGCTTTGTTCTTATTTGTAGAAAGCTGATAGATGACAGAAGAAAAGAATTATAAGCTGTTGCCTCACATAGATAGTCCGGCGGATTTGAGGAAGCTGGATGTGCGCGAATTGCCGTTGCTGTGCGATGAATTGCGACATGACATTATTCATGAATTGTCGGTGAATCCAGGGCATTTGGCTTCGAGTTTGGGCGTGGTGGAACTCACCGTGGCGCTTCACTATGTGTTCGACACGCCTTACGACCGCATTGTGTGGGACGTGGGGCATCAGGCATACGGCCATAAGATATTGACGGGAAGGCGCGACAGGTTCTGCACCAATCGGAAACTGGGTGGACTGAAGCCTTTTCCTTTTCCAAGCGAAAGCGAATACGACACGTTCTGCTGTGGCCATGCTTCCAATTCGGTGAGTGCTGCGCTGGGTATGGCTGTTGCCGCTCGTTTGCACGGCGAGAACAGGAAGGTGGTGGCGGTGATTGGCGATGGTGCCATGAGTGGCGGTTTGGCTTTCGAGGGAATCAATAACGCTGCGGGCATTCCGAACAACATGCTGGTGATTCTGAACGACAACAATATGTCGATTGATGACAGTGTGGGCGGAATGAGTGAATACTTGCTGAAGCTGAATACGAACACCACTTATAATAATTTGCGCTATCGTGCCTCGAAGAAGTTGTTCGACTGGGGGCTGCTCAATGAGAAACGGCGGAAGTCGATTATCCGTTTCAACAACAGTCTGAAGTCGATGCTGACTCATCAGCAGAATATGTTCGAGGGTATGGACATTCGTTATTTTGGTCCTGCCGATGGGCACGATGTGATTGAGCTGGTGCGTGTGCTGCGTATCATCAAGGACATGAGAGGGCCGAAGTTGCTTCATGTTCACACGGTGAAGGGTAGGGGTTATGCTCCTGCTGAGGAGAACGCTACGGTGTGGCATGCTCCAGGTCGGTTTGATGAGGAGTCGGGCAAACGGTTGGACTCGAAACCGAAGAGTCCATGTCCGCCTAAGTTTCAGGAGGTGTTCGGGCAGACTTTGCTCGAACTGGCGAAGGAGAACGAACAGATTGTGGGTGTGACGCCTGCCATGCCGACGGGTTGCAGCATGAATATCATGATGCACGAATTGCCTAAGCGTGTGTTCGACGTGGGCATTGCCGAAGGTCATGCGGTGACGTTTTCGGGAGGTATGGCAAAGGACGGACTTTTGCCATTCTGCAACATCTACTCGTCGTTTATGCAACGTGCCTACGACAATATCATCCACGATGTGGCTATCATGAAGCTCAATGTGGTGCTTTGTCTGGACCGTGCAGGTCTCGTGGGTGAGGATGGTCCGACGCATCATGGTGCGTTCGACTTGGCTTTCCTCCGTCCGATTCCGAACTTGACGATTTCTTCGCCTTACGACGAACGGGAACTGCGCCGACTGATGTTCACTGCCCAGCAGAAGGACATGGGTACCTTTGTGATTCGCTATCCGCGCGGACGTGGTTCGTGTGTGGATTGGCATTGCGAACTGGAGGCTGTGCCTGTTGGAAAAGGGCGTAAGCTGAGGGATGGTGACGATGTGGCAGTGCTTTCGCTTGGCCCTATCGGAACGGAAGTGGAGAAGGCTATATCTTCCCTTCAGGAAGAAATGAAGAATGAAGAATTAAGAATGAAGAATGAAAGTAACTCATCCAATGAGCAGAGTAAAATTGATTCTTCATTCTTCATTCCTCATTCTTCATTCGACGAAGTCCATTCTTCATTCCCTTCTGTGGCTCACTACGACATGCGCTTCTTGAAACCGATTGATGAGGACATTCTTCATGAGGTGGGAAAGAAGTTCCGACATGTGATTACAGTGGAAGATGGAGTGGTGAGCGGTGGCTTGGGTAGTGCCGTTCTGGAATTCTTTGCCGACCACGGCTATCAAGTCGATGTGGAACGCATGGGTATTCCTGATGCTTTTGTGGAACATGGAACCGTGGCTCAGTTGCGTGCCATCTGCAAGATGGATGCGGAGTCGATTAAGGAGAAGATTTGTGAGAAGTTGAAATGATTAAAGTGAAGAAAAGTACAAAGAACAAAGTACAAAGTACAAAGGAAAAGGTACAAAGTACAAAGAACAAATGACTTTCTTCATTCTTCACTCTTCATTAAATTATACTTGCTATGAATATAGTTATTGCTGGTGCAGGAGCGGTGGGAACCCACTTGGCTCGTCTGCTCTCGAAAGAAAATCTGAACGTGGTGCTTGTGGACAAGGAGGAAGATCGATTGGTGAAACTGAACGATGCGCTCGACATCATCACCTTGACAGGAGAACCAACAAGCATCAGTGTGCTTCAGAATGCTGATGCGGGAAAGGCTGATTTGTTCATAGCTGTGACACCCGACGAAAGCCAGAACATCACGCTGTCGATGTTGGCGAAGCAGATGGGTGCCAAGAGGACTGTGGCTCGTGTGGATAACTACGAGTACATGAAGGAGGAAAACGCTGAGATTTTCAACAAGATGGGAGTGAATCGCCTCATTTACCCAGAGCTGTTGGCAGCCAATGACATCGCTACTTCGTGCCGTTACTCCTGGGCGCGACAGATGTGGGAATTTGGAGAGGCAAGGGACTTGTTTCTGCTGAGCGTGAAGATGCACGACAGCCATCCCATCTACGACAAGGAAATCAAAAACGAAAACAATATGCTCGTGGGGCATACGCTGAAGGAAATCGGTATGATGTACGGCCACAGTTTCCATGTGGTGGCCATCAAACGCGACGGAGACACGATTGTGCCTTACGGTGACGAGAAAATCCTGACGCGCGACTTGGTGTTCTTCATGACCACCCGCGAGAATGTGCATGAAATCTGTAAACTTTCGGGCAAGGAGAACTATCCGAAGGTGGAGCGTGTCATCATCATAGGTGGCGGCAAGTTGAGCGTGAGAGCAGACTGGGCGCTGCCAAAGGACATGAGCGTGAAGGTGGTGGAACCCAGCTACGACCGCTGCGAAAAACTGGGTGAATTGCTGCAAGACCGCACGATGATTATCAATGGCGAAGGTCATGACATGGACTTGCTGCATGATGAAAACATCGACACGACGGAAGCGTTCATCGCCTTGACACCCAACGACGAGGTGAACATCCTGTCTTGCGTGGCAGCACGTCGGCGCGGGGTGAAGAAGACGATTGCCCAGGTGGAGAACCTCGACTACCTCGAAATGGCGGAGCAGTTGGATGTGGGTACGGTTGTGAACAAGAAGAAAATTGCAGCCAGCTACATCTATGAAATGCTCCTGAAGTCGAGTGTGGATAACATGAAGATGCTCACCGTGGCGGATGCAGACGTGGCTGAGTTCATCGTGAAGAAAGGTTCGCGAGTGACGAAGGACGACGTGATGCACATCGGTTTTCCTCTCGGTGTGAACATCGGTGGAATGGTGCGCGATGGCAAGGGGCAACTGGTAAGTGGTCGCACGGTGCTGCGTGAAGGCGACAAGGTGGTGGTCTTCTGCATTGGTGGCACCCTGAAGAAACTGGATAGATTCTTTAAGTGAAAAAGAAAAAACAACGTGAAGCGTGGAGCGATTGAGCCTGATGGCATTTTTCACTTTTCACTCTTATCGCTCCACGCTTCACGTAAGTTTTAAGTTTTTAAGTTCTCGCTGAGAAGAGTAACTTCGTTAAACGTTAAACTCTAAACTTTAAACGTTTTTTCACTTTTCAAACACAGAGCAATGTTCAACTGGAAACTAATCATAAGGGTTATAGGTATTCTGCTTTTTGTGGAAGCAGGACTGATGGCTTTGTGCATGGGTGTGGGCATTTTCTACGACGATTGCTATTTGCCATTCGTCTGGCCAACGGCGATTGCCGTGGTACTGGGCACGGCAGGAGTGGTGTATGGTCGCGATGCGAGTTCCTCGATGGGCAGGAAAGATGGCTACTTGGTGGTGACAATGGTTTGGCTGATTTTCACACTCATCGGCATGTTGCCATTCCTGTTCAGTGGTTCGTTGCCCGACGTGGCAAGTGCGTTCTTCGAAGCCATGTCGGGATTCACCTCTACGGGTGCTACGGTAATTGACAACTGCGACATACAACCACGGAGCATTCTCTTTTGGCGCAGCCTTTCGCAATGGATTGGAGGTGTGGGAATTGTGTTCTTCACCATTGCCATTTTGCCAGCCTTTGGCGTGGGTGAAGTGAAGCTGTTCGCGGCGGAGAGTACGGGTCCCTTGCACAACAAAGTGCATCCGCGTATCAGCGTGACTGCCAAGTGGATAGGCTTTGTTTATTTGCTGCTCACGATGCTTTGCATGGCTTCCCTTTTCCTGTGTGGCATGAACTTGTTCGATGCTATTAACTACTCGATGGTGTCTATTGCTACGGGAGGATATGGCACACACAGTGCTGTGCTGCAAGAAGTGTATAACTCCAAAGCTATCGAATACATGCTTATCTTCTTCATGTTCATGGCAGGCGTGAACTACACACTGATTTATTACAGCATTCTGAAAGGAAAAGTAGGCCGTTTCTTCCGAGATGCAGAATTGCGCTGTTACTTGATAATCGTGGTTGGCATCACGCTGGTTTGTACCAATTCCTTGTTCTGGACACGAATCGACGGACTGCCATTTTCGTTTGATTCCGTATTCACCTCCCTCGACATCCTGGAACAGAGTTTCCGCGACTCTGCCTTCACGGTGGTGTCCTTGCAGACGACAACGGGGTTGGCAAATTGCGACTACACTGATTGGCCAGTGCAGCTCATGCCGCCTCTGCTGTTTGTGATGTTTGCAGGTGCTTGTTCGGGTAGTTCCACAGGTGGATTCAAGTGCATCCGATGGTCCATCCTTTTCCGTGTGGCTCGCAACAATTTCAAGAAAATTCTGCATCCGCGTGCCATTCTTCCTATTCGCGTGAATGGGCAGGTGATTTCGCACGAAGTGGTGCAAACGCTCCTTGCCTTCTGTGCCTTGTTCGTGGGAGCCTTGCTCTTAGGTTCGTTCGTCTTGGCACTCCACGGCGTGTCGCCTACCAGTCCTCATCAGCAGTTTGACTACTACGATGCCTTGGGTATAGCCATGTCGTCGCTTTCCAACGTGGGTCCAGGCATGGGCTATTATGGACCAGAACATTCGTGGGCCATCCTCTCGCCCGTTGCCAAACTCGTTTGCTCAGGACTGATGTTGGTGGGACGTTTGGAGATTTTCCCCGTGCTGATACTTTTCACTCGTAGTTTCTGGAAGAAGTCTTGAAAATGTAGAATGTAGAATGAAGAATGTAGAATGAAGAATAATGAAATGAAGAATGTAGAATGAAGAATGAAGTATTAGTCCATCCGGATGGAACATTCTTCATTCGGAGCGAAGCGACCATTCTTCATTCTTCATTTATGAGGATTGTCAGCCAGCAAATCAAGCGTGTTTTCATGTTGTGCATCTTGACGTGTGTTGCGTTGTTCGTGAATGCAGCTAAAGACGATGAGATGTTGTCGATGGCTCGTGCGAGCGTTGAAGCCATAGCGGTTCCGGACGATTCCATTGCCCTCGATTCAGTGTCGTACCTCACTTACGACAACGACACCTACGACTACCGTCAGCACTACTTGCACAACGACACCCTCTGGTTCGATGCAGCCACGGGCAGGCGAGTACACTTGCAGCGGCTCTTCGATGTGGATACATTAGTGGTTCCCAACAAACGCTTCCTCAAGCCCGTGCTGGAGTCACTGGGCATCAATTTCGGGGTTTGGGGATGGGACCATTTCGTTACAGACCGCGACTGGGCAGACGTGAATATGGATGTCATTCGTAGAAACTTGAAGAGTAGATTCGTGCTCGACTATGATTCCTATTCGGGCAACCAGTTTTCCCATCCTTACCACGGAAGCATGTTCTACAATGCAGCCCGCTATCATGGGCAGTCCTATTACACGGCAGCCCTCTATCCGCTCATTGGCAGCGTGGTGTGGGAATACTTCTGCGAAACCAACAGACCCGCTTTCAACGACTTCATCTCCACGGGAATAGGAGGCTCAGCTATTGGCGAAGTCACATTCCGCACATCGGACATTGTGTTCGACAATTCCAAGCGCGGGTTTGTACGAGTGATGCGCGAATTGGTGGGCACAGTGCTCAATCCCACACGCGGACTCCATCGCCTCCTTTCGGGCGAAGCCTGGCGCTACAGTCCTGCCCGAGGAAAACGTATGCAACCCGAGCCCTTCTCGATGGATGCAGGCATCGGAGTGCGCTACATGCACGAAATGAAACACCAGCATCGCACCAAGGAAAATAGCTATGTGGAGTTCCATCTGAGGTATGGCGACCCATTCATGAAGAAGAAAAGGCGGAAACCGTTCGACGTGTTCAGCTTGGACATGCTCATCAATACCAGCGGGCATAATCCCACGTTCTCGCTTCTTGAAATCCGAGGTCGTCTTTTCGGGAAGACATTTGAAACAAGCCGTAACTGGAAGCACGACTTAGCTGTGCATCAGAACTTCAAGTATGTGGATAATTATGGAGACAAGGACAATGAACACCCTGGTGATTTTGTCTTGGTCAACGAAGCTTGCAGTTTCGGAGTGGGACTTTACTCCAAGAAGAACGGACCGAAGTGGTCTTACTTCAACGACTTCCAGCTCAACGGAGTGGCTTTCGGTGGAACTACCGCCGACTATTTCCAAGGTCGTCGCTACAACTTCGCCTCAGGCTTCAGCTTGCGCAATGACCAGCGCATCACCTTGAATCGCAAACTCGCCTTTGGACACGACTTCTACTATGCATTCTTTGCTGTGCCGAAAGGCCCCGCCGACCCAACGGACATGGGCGATTACAACTGGGGTGACAAGGGTGTACACAACATCTTCATCAACCGTCTTTATTTGGTGGCGAATTTGAGACACAACTTCAAAATCAACGTTGAGCGCGAACTCTATTATCGCATATCCAACTATCGGGATTTTGAGAACTTACGCGCCAAGAGCTACCAATTCAAAATGGGATTACTTTATTCGATGTAAACAGCGACAATATAATATAAGGTACTAAATCAAGAAAGCCCTCTCGCAAATGCTGCGGGAGGGCTTTTTTGAGGTGGATGTGGCTGTCAAGCAGTGGCGTTATCTCATCACTTTCTTGACGCTGGTTTTTCCTTTGCGTGTCGTTGACTTCACGATGTTCACGCCCCTTTGCAGGGTTGGTGTTTCGATGCCGCTGGTTGAGAAGATTTTCGTAGAGATGTCATCGTTCTGCCCTGTGGCTACGGTCTGGATGCCATCTACTGCTCCTTCGTTGGTGGAATCCTGCATCACTGCTGCAATTTCATCGGCAGAAAGCGCGTAGTTGTAGATGCGGAAGTCGTCGATGACTCCTCTGAGGAGAGGGTCGTTGGGGAATTGGCTTTTGCCGATGTAGCAAAGTGCGGGCTTGAAGTCGGATGGACGAATACTGATGTCGTTGGTTGAAGCCACCAGTTCTCCGTCGAGGTAGATGCAGACGGAGTCGGCGGAGAGGGTGATGGCAAGGTGTTTCACTGCCGTGCTGTTCATCCTTGTTGTCTTCAGGATTTGCTCGTCACCTCCGTTCTTCAGCACGAGTCGTGCGTCAGAGCCGCTGTTTGGAGTGAAGAACATGTACTGGTCGGTGCCATTGCCGAAGTCGAAGATGCGTTGCCAGTTGCCCTGTGAACTGACGGTGTAGAACCATGTGCAGATGGTCATTTCCTTTTGGTTGCCCACTTGGTAGGGCAACGACAGATAGTTGTCGGAACCGTTCAGGCTGAGGTATTTTTCGCCCGACTTGAGGCGCGACTTGATGCTGTTGGCGTAGGTGGCTGTGCCGTTCATGGCTGCATCGAAATAGTTCTCGCTGTTGTCGATGTTGGAATCGTCGAATTCGTATTCGGCGATGAGGGCTTTCTTGCCAGATGTCCTTGCCGTGATGATTTCGGAGGCTTCCGACTGGTTGCGGCTGCGGTCGATGGCTTTCACCTTGTAATGATAAGTCTTGTTCTGCTCCAGGGAGTTGTCGATGAACCTGGTGCCTTGAATGATGCGGCCGATGGTGTTCCAATCGATGGAACCAGATTCTGTTTCCTCGCCGCGCAGCACCATGTAGCCGTCCAGGTCGCTTTCGGTGTTGGCTTCCCAGTTGAGCATTACCGAGGCGCTCTGTGCATTTGCTTCCAATCCTTTTGGTGCAGCTGGGGCGGTTCGTTCGCGAGCGGCATCGACGGGCATGAAGCGCCATTTCTGCTGGTCTCTGCCTGTGAAGGCTGCTTGGGTCACTGCTGCGTTGGTGGCGGTGGAGGCTGTTTGTAGGTAGAGTCCTGAGTAGCGGTTCTGGATGTAGTAGCTGCCATCGCCTGCGTATTCCAAGTGCCATTGCTCGTTGGTGCCACCATCGCCAGTGTAAACGATGATGCCTCCGCCGTTGCTTAGGCTCCAGTTCAGCACATCGAGCAGCATCGACTGGTTGCGTGCGCTCTTGATATGGACGTAGCTGAAGTCGCCGCCAATGGTGTTGCTAACTTTCTCAATCACCCATTTGTGGTAGGGCTGCACGGTCTTGCTGGAGTTCTGCACGACAGCTGTGGCGTTGCTGGTCGAGCCGCCCTGGATGGACATCATCATCTTTGAGTTCATGTTCATCAGGATGTATGTGCCTGTATCGACGGGACAAGGAGGCACGTCCTCTCCGCTGTGGATTTCCACCAGTCGCTCAGCGTTTTTCTGGTTGGCGGACTGGTAGGTACCGTTGGCATCGGCTGGAATGAGCATGGGATAGCTCCTGTAAGGACCGTAGCCATCGAAATACACGTCGCGGTCGAGTGAAACCATTTCGAATGTGGTTGGTTTGGCTTGGCGTTCCGATGCTCCCATGAATGCCTTCACGCTGCCGTTGGGCAGTCGATACACGCTGCCTGCGGTCCAGTTGTCGCGGTTCTCGGCATAGCCCAGTTCGGCTCCACCGCCCGACGTGGCTTTGCAATACTGTCCGCGGCAGGTGCCGTCGAATCCCCACCAGATGCCAGTTTGCATGCCATAGTGTGCGGCTACGAAAGCTTCCATCGTGTTGTGCAACTCGTCGGCGGTGACGTGGTTGCCGTCCTTGGCCACTTCTTGCCAGAAGGACGCATAGCTGTTGAACGAACCTGCCAACTGGTGTGTGTTGCCTTCCGTCACGTAGGGCTTCACGGCGTTGTACCAGCTGGATGCCTGGTCGCAGTTGAGCGTGTTGCCAGCCGAGATGCGAATGCCTGCCAGTTCCTCGTCCTCGGTGATGAGTCGAGCCACTTCCTTGAAATTCGCTTTCGAACCTTGTTTCCAGCCTGTGTAGTCGGGCTCGTTGAATGGCGAAATAGTGATGATGTTGAATCCACGGCTTTGGGCGTGCTTTACGCTTGCCTTGATGACTTTGTACCACTCTGTGGGTTTTCCGTAGTAGTTTTCCACGTATTCTGCATGAGGGTAGTATGCTTCCTGGTCGGAGTTGATGACGAGGTTCTTCACGCCCGATTTGGCGATGTTGTTCAAGCGCCGGTTCAACTCGTTGCGTTGTGCTGCCGACAGATTGCCGTTCTCATCCACGAGGTCGGTGGTCTGGAATGAGATTCGTCCCACTTTCAGGTTTTCCTTGCCAATGTGGTTGGTGCCTCGATTCACGTTCACGTCCCAGTTCCATGCCACGTCCAATCCCCAGTCGATCACGTATTCCTTGCCGTTCCCGCCGTATTCGAAGGGAAGCATCGTGTTGCCCATGCCGTTGGTCTGTAGCCACGAACTTGAGGTTGGAGTCACTGTTTCTCTTTGTGCAGAAGCCATCATGCTGCATGATAAGGCTATCAGCCATGCCATAGTTCTTTTCATATATAAGTTTTTAAGTTTTTGAGTTTTTAATCAGGGATTTAAAGGATTTAAAGGATT
>DGSN01000037.1:0-114053 GCA_002393575.1 Prevotellaceae bacterium UBA4361
GGGATGAGAGTGGCGAAAACAGGAGTCTCAACCGTATGAGTCAGGATGACATCAAGAAGTGGGTGGACAGCCTGAAATAAACCATCTCTCTTTCATGTGTATTAGCAAAAAGGGAAAAGGAATCGCACAGGTTCCTTTTCCCTTTTTTCTTTATTCCCGCAGCCACGCATAATGCTTGCGGTGTTTCAGATAGCGGAGTTCGTCGCCATGACGATAAGCCTCTTTCTCGAAGCGGATGTTCTTGTAAGCTAAAAAACTGTTCTTGTACTTGACCAGCAGCACCAACCACTCAGCCACATACCACAGATAGAAAAACACGAACAGCATTTCCCGCATCTGAGCCGTATGGATGCGTTCATGGTTGATTTCCTTGGCATTGAGATGTACCCCATGCCTCACGAAAATCACCCCAAACAGGTTGATGGCGTAGAATTTCTTTGCAGGTATGTAGCGATTGTGGATAATCATGCTGCAAAGATACGAGTTTCAATGAAGAATGAAAAATGAAGAATGAAGAATTTTTGTCACACAGAATGCTCAGCATGATGTAGAAATTCATTTCCGTTCATATTTCGTTTATACCACACAGAAATGTTCTTTCGATTCTACTAATCTGCCGAGCCCTCAGTGTTTTTCAAGCGAGCCCTCGCTTGAGCTACACCGAGGGCTCGCTGATTCAACAACGAGCCCTCGCGCATTTAGTAAAAGCAAATAATTGATTGTTAAAAGATAAAAGTGAAAAGTGAAAAAGCATCAGTGTTCATCTGTGTCATCTGTGGTTTTATCAAAACACATCGCACGTTTGTGCTTGATTGTTCTGATTCATCTGATTTTTCTGATGGACAAATAATCATCACGGAGAAGAACAAAGGACAAAGAACAACGGACAGGCTTCACACTCCACGTTAAACGATGTACCTTGTACGTTGTTCTTTGTACTTAATATCATCCGTGTTCATCTGTGCCATCTGTGGTTGAGAAAAATCGGTTGTTGAGTAATGGCAATCTGTGTAATTTGTATGTTCGGGTTAGCAAAATTCCGTTTTTGTGGTGAAAAAACTGGAATCGGAGTAAAAAACTCTTGGGGCGGTTGTTGATTGTGGATGAAAAGCATTATCTTTGCATAAATTCAAAAATACTTAATCACTAAAAACTATTCATTATTATGGCATTTTTAACAGATGAGAAACTCGTGATTGTAGGTGCTGGTGGTGCAATCGGCTCTACGATGGTTCAGACAGCTTTGACAATGAAGCTTACTCCTAATGTGTGTCTTTATGATGTTTACGCTCCTGGTATGGAGGGCGTGATGGAAGAGATGTTCCACTGTGGTTACGACGGTGTGAACCTGACTGCAACGACTGACGTGGCAGAGGCATTCAAGGATGCTAAGTATATCATTTCTTCGGGTGGTGCTCCACGCAAGGCTGGTATGACTCGCGAGGATCTGCTTGCTGGCAACTGCAAGATTGCTGAGGAACTGGGTAAGAACATCAAGACTTACTGCCCAGATGTGAAGCACGTGGTTGTGATTTTCAACCCTGCTGACCTCACGGGTCTTGTGACGCTTCTCTATTCTGGTTTGAAACCTGGTCAGGTGACTACTTTGGCAGCTCTCGACTCTACTCGCTTGCAGTCGGCTATCGCTAAGAAGTTTGGTGTGAAGCAGTATGAGGTGACTGGTTGTGCTACTTACGGTGGTCACGGCGAGCAGATGGCTGTGTTTGGCAGTGCTGTGAAGGTGGCTGGCAAGCCTCTCACTGAGCTGATTGGCACGGAAGCTTGCACTCAGGAGGAGTGGGAGCAGCTAAAGGTGGATGTGACGAAGGGTGGTGCGAAGATTATTGAGCTTCGTGGCCGTTCTTCTTGGCAGAGTCCTGCATATTGCTCTGTGGAAATGATTCGCGCCGTGATGGGTGGCGAGGCATTCCGTTGGCCTGCTGGTACTTACGTGAACAACGAGAAGTACAACCACATCATGATGGCTATGGACACGACACTCGGCCCTGACGGCTGCACATACAAGATGCCTGTGGGTACAGCTGAGGAAATGGCTAAGCTCGATGCCAGCTATGCTCACCTTTGCAAGATGCGCGACGAGTTGGTTACGCTGAACATCGTGCCTCCGATTGACAAGTGGAGCGAAATCAATCCTAATCTCTAATCGCTTCGCTCTGAATGAAGAATAGGCGCTACGCTTAAATGAAGAATGAATAATAGGCGCAACGCTTAAATGAAGAATGAAGAATGTTCGCTTCGCTCTGAATGAAGAATGCAAATTACTCGTTCCATGAGCAGAGTAAAATACATTCTTCATTCTTCATTCTTTATTTTTTATTCTTCATTCATCATTTTTCATTCTTCATTCTTCATTTTTTTATTCTTCATTCTTCATTTTCAACTTATGGCAAAAGAAGAACAGATACTGATTCGCATCACGGGGCAGGATCGTCCTGGTCTCACTGCCAATGTGATGTCTATCCTCTCTGCCTACAATGCTCAGATTCTCGACATTGGTCAGGCTGACATCCATTCCACGCTTTCGCTCGGCATTCTCATTCGTATCAACGAGCGCAACAGTGGTCAGGTGATGAAGGAACTTCTCTTCAAGGCAACGGAACTGGGTGTGAACATCGGTTTTGCTCCTGTGGGCGACCAAGAGTATGAGGACTGGGTGGGCCGTCAGGGAAAGAACCGCTATATCCTGACGATGCTGGGCCGTCAACTTTCTGCCATGCAGATTGCTGCTGCAACGAAGGTGATTGCGGAGCAGGGACTGAACATCGACTCCATTCGCCGACTGACGGGCCGTCCGTCGATTATGAACACGAAGAAGAATGTGCGTGCCTGCATTGAATTCTCGGTGCGTGGCAATCCTCGCGACCATCATGAGATGCAGGGCGAGCTGATGCATCTTTCCTCGCAGATGGAGGTGGACTTCTCTTTTCAGCAGGACAATATGTTCCGTCGTATGCGCCGACTCATCTGCTTCGATATGGACTCCACGCTGATTCAGACGGAGGTGATTGACGAGTTGGCGATGCGTGCGGGTGTGGGCGACAAGGTGAAGGCGATTACAGAGCGTGCCATGCGTGGAGAAATTGATTTCAAGGAAAGTTTCACGGAGCGTGTGGCGCTGCTGAAGGGGCTGGACGTGAGTGTGATGCGCGACATTGCTGAGAGCCTGCCTATCACGGAGGGTGCCGACCGACTGATGTATGTGTTGAAGCGCTACGGACTGAAGATTGCCATCCTCTCGGGTGGATTCACTTACTTTGGCGAATATCTTCAGAAGCGATGGGGCATAGACTATGTGTATGCCAACGAACTGGAAATCGACGAGGACGGTAAGCTCACGGGCAACTACGTGGGCGACATCGTGGATGGCAAGCGCAAGGCTGAACTGCTGCGCCTGATTGCTCAGGTGGAGAAGGTGGACATTGCTCAGACGATTGCCGTGGGCGATGGTGCGAACGACTTGCCGATGCTGGGTGAGGCAGGACTGGGTATTGCCTTCCATGCCAAGCCTCGTGTGGTGGCGAATGCACAGCAGTCCATCAATACCATCGGTCTCGACGGTGTGCTGTATTTCCTCGGATTCAAGGATTCATATCTTGACGAGAAGGGACGCTCCACGAACTGATGCCTATATGAAGAAAGTCCGAATACCTCTGCTGGCAAAAATCATCATTGCTATCGTGGTGGGTGTGCTCATGGGTCAGTTTGCACCCGCAGTCGTGATGCGCACGATGAACACATTCTGTGGATTGTTCGACCAGCTTATGCGTTTCATGATACCGCTGATTATTGTGGGATTGGTGACTCCAGCCATTGCCGATGTGGGCGACCGTGCTGGGCGTATGCTGGTGCTAACGGTGCTGATGTCCTATTTCTTCACGGTCTTTTCGGGAGTTTTTGCATACGGATGCAGTACGAGGCTTTTTCCTCATTTCCTCCATGCTGAGAATCTGAAGGAATTGGAGGCAGAAAGCTTGGTTTTCCCACCTTTCTTCACCATTCAGATTCCTCCACTGATGGAGGTGATGACGGCGCTGGTTCTTTCTTTTATGCTGGGTTTGGGCATAGCTGTCATCAAGTCTCCTGTGCTTCAGAAAGGATTTCAAGAGATGCAGGCAATCGTGGTGAAGGTGATTGAGAAAGTGATTATTCCCTTTCTTCCTATTTATATTTTTAGTCTTTTTCTCGACATGGCGGCTGCCGGCAAGGTGACTCCCGTGATAAAAGCCTTCATTGCCATTGTTGTGATTATCTTTGTCATGACTCTGGCGCTGCTCCTGATACAATTTACTGTGGCTGGACTGGTGGCGAAGAAAAATCCGTTGGTGATGCTGAAGAACATGTTGCCTGCTTACTTCACGGCACTGGGCACATCTTCGTCGGCTGCAACGATACCCGTGACACTGAAGTGCGTAGCAAAGAATGGAGTGAACCCATCGTTGGGTGGATTCACCGTACCACTTTGCGCCACGATTCATTTGTCGGGTTCAACGCTGAAAATCACCTCCTGCGCCATCGCCTTGATGATGTTGATAGGCAAGGAAGTGGAGTTTTCCACCATGCTCGGGTTCATCCTCATGTTAGGTGTGACGATGGTGGCGGCTCCAGGTGTGCCCGGTGGTGCTATCATGGCAGCATTAGGCATTTTGGAAAGTATCTTGGGCTTCGACACGGAGCAGCAGGGAATGATGATTACGCTCTACATAGCAATGGACAGTTTCGGCACGGCTTGCAATGTGACGGGCGATGGTGCCATTGCTTTGGTGATTGACAAGATGAATAAAGGAAAGGGAGAGGCGGTATATGACGTGAAGAATGAAGCGATGAAACGTGAAGAGTGAAGCGAGGAAAGTGAAAAAGTGAGTCAACGAATTTTTTCTTTTGTCAACAAATGAACACAAATTAGGCACAAATTCAAATTAGTTTTTTGAGATAATTTGTGATAATTTGTTGACTGATAATTGCCATCCAGCTCAATCGCTTTACGCTTCACACTTCACGCTTTACACTTCACGCTTCACACTTCACGCTTCACGTTGAACTCAAAAACTCAAAAACTTACAACATGATGGAGAGAGGCAATGCCCAACAACCATTCATACCCTACAGAGAACATGCCAGTGCTTTGACTGTATTGGGCGTTCCGATAGTGATAGGGCAGTTGGGCACGATTGCACAGGCTTTTGCCGACACGATGATGGTGGGACAGTATGGCACTCCAGAGCTGAGTGCGAGTGGATTTGTGAACAACGTGTTCAATCTGGTCATCTTTTTCCTCTTGGGTTTTTCCTATAGCACCACCCCCATTGTGGGCAGTTTCTTCGGGAGGAAGCAACTGGACGATGTGGGGCGAACGCTGAAGGAGAGCATTGCAGCCAATCTTTTGGTGTGCTTGGTGGTGTGTGGTTTGATGCTGATACTCTATGCAAACATCGCTTGGCTGCATCAGCCAGAGGAGTTGATGCCTCTCATCAAGCCCTATTTCCTGATTATCCTCAGTTCGATGCCCTTCTTGGCAGTGTTCAATGCGCTGAAGCAATTCAGCGACGGGGTGGGCGACACGAAGACTCCGATGTGGATTATGCTTTGGGGAAACGTGGTGAATATAGTGCTGAATTTCTTCTTGATTTTCGGTGTTTCCTTCCCTCTCTTTGGCTTTAGTTTCCGTCTGCCTGCGCTGGGCTTGAATGGTGCAGGACTGGCTACGCTCATTTCCCGCGTGACGATGCTCGTGGTGTTGGCGTGGCTGGTGTTGCGTGCCAAGCGATACGAGCCGTTCCGGAATGGATTCAAGAAGGGAATGACTCGCTTGGGCTTCTTCCATGTGACCAAAGTGGGGCTGCCAATCAGTTTGCAGTTGTGCTTGGAGAGCTCTTCGTTCAACATTGCAGCCGTGATGATGGGATGGTTAGGCTCAGCGGCTTTGGCTGCGCATCAGGTGATGGGAACGATTGGTTCGCTCTGTTTCTTGTTTTATTATGGCATAGGTGCTGCTGCGGCAGTGCGCATCAGTCATTTCAGAGGACGAGGCGAATGGCATGAGGTGCGCCGCATTGCTTTCACAGCGTTCGGCATGAACCTTGTGGCAGCTGCGGTGCTCGCTGGTGGTGTGTTCTTGATGCGGACTCCGCTTTGCTTTTTGTTTACCACCAGTGCCGAGGTGGTGGCAATGACGCTCACGCTGATGTTGCCATTCCTCTTCTACCAGTTGGGCGACAGTTTGCAGATTGTGTTTGCCAATTCGTTGCGCTCCATTGAAGATGTGAAACCGCTCGTGTGGTATGCTTTCATTGCTTACATCCTGGTGAGTGTTCCTACGAGTTATCTTTTCGGTTTCATCCTGAAACTCGGACCGCAAGGTGTGTGGTGGGGATTTCCTTTCGGACTCACGACGGCTGGTGTGCTTTTCTTCCGCCGATTCTATCTACAGACTAAGATGTAGCCGTTTTTCAGTTATCATCAGCGTCAGCAGAGCTGGTTTCTTCGTGACAATACGAAGTGAAGATTACAAATGAAAGCCAAAATAGGTTAAATTTTGTTTGAATCGTAAGAAAATTCAATAAAAAAGATTTCGGATTGAAAAAGTTTTTATATATTTGCGCATGGAAGGACAAGTCCCGAGTCCGACCATGAAGGAAAATCTTTTACCATTAAAAATGTGTGTTTGCTTGGGACGGCAGACACAAAGGGAGGAACAAGCTATGAAACCCGATTGGTACGTTTTCGATGAAGCCTACGATCTCGACAACGTAAACAACGAGGATCGTGAAGAGGCCATGAATGGCAGTGGCCAAACCTTTGGTTACCAGTATGCTGACGGAAATGACATCTGGTACAATTGAAACAATCACTAACTAATCTCTTACACTCATCTTCACTTTTAAAAACTAACTAACAACCTGAATCGCACAATGGCGCACAGCTCACAAGGATAGGGCTGTGCGCCTTTGTTTTTTTACTTAAGTAATCGTTAAAAAATAAGTTGGTACTTTTTTAGGAAAGAAATTAGAATAATTAGAATAATTTTATCAGAAATGATATGTTTTTTTAATGTCTAACTGAAGCTTTCAATGAAGCCAATTTACGATTAATTCATGGTTAATTTACGGTTAATTCGCGTTATTAAAATACTTAACGTGAATTTCCATGAATTAACCGTGAATTTTTCGTGAATGATATTGTTCTTAGATAAAAATAATTTTGGTTCATTCTCGTTAAATATATATTAACGTGAATTTCCATGAATTATTCGTGAATTTTCGTGAATGTCTTAGATAAAATTAATTTATGGTTAATTTACGGTTAATTCACGATTAATTCGCGTTTAAAAAATATCTACATGAATTTCCATGAATTATTCGTGAATTTTCGTGAATGATATTGTTGTTAGATAAAGCTAATTTTTTTATCATTTGAAATCAATAAACAAGATGAAAACATTTTTAGAACTATGCGAAGAGCGGTTTTCTGCTCGCAAATTCACTGACGAGCCTGTCAGTGAAGACGATTTGAATTATGTGATGGAATGTGTGCGCTTGTCACCGTCGGCAGTGAATTTCCAACCGTGGAAGTGGCTCATTGTGAAGTCGGAAGAGGCGAAGGCAAAGCTGTGTAAGTGTTACGACCGCGATTGGTTCAGAACGGCTCCGCTCTATGTCGTCGGACTGAAGGACTGCAACACGAACTGGGTGCGCAAGACGGATGGGAAGATGCATGGCGATGTGGATGTGTCGATTGCTACGGAACATCTTTGTCTTGCTGCCACCGACCGCGGACTGGGCACTTGCTGGGTTTGCAACTATGACACGCAGCTTTTTGCTGAGCTGTTTCCTCAACCCGAAGGATGGGAGGCTGTGGTGATTGTACCGATAGGACACATCGCTGCCGACTGCCCTCGCAAGGAAAAGCAGCGTAAAGCAATCGAGGAGATAGTGGAAGAACTCTGAATCAGGGATTTAAAGGATTAAATGGTTTTTTTGAAGAACTCCTATACTCCAAAACTCCTTAGAGATTAAAAAGTGAAGAGTAAAAAATGAAAAATGCCATTCGGATGGTAGTTTTCGTTTATGTTAACGTTTTCGTTGATTTTTTTAACTTTTTACTTTTTAATTTTTACTTTCTAATTTATTTTATTATCTTCGCACCGAAATCATGATTGTTCGTTATTTGACGCTTGAAGAAATTAAACACTAAATTTTAAAAATATCATGGATTTATCAGGAAGACGAGAAAGTCAGAACGTGGAAGACCGTCGTGGTAGCAGTTCAAGAGGTGGACTGGGTGGTGGTCTCGGAAACTTAGGAGGAAGTATCTTAGGAGGTGGTGGCGGCAACATCCTTGGCCAGCTGTTAGGTGGCAAGGGTGGTTGTGGCTGTGGCACTATCGCTATCGTGCTCCTCGTCATGTATCTTTTGGGTATGAACCCATTGAGTATGCTCACGGGTGGCGGCGACTTGGGCAGCATTCTGCCTGGAACTGAAACCTCTACGGGCACAACGAACGAGAATGGAGAATACGTGGGCTCGGCTGACGAGGAAGCCCTGAAGGAGTTCACTGTGAAGGTGCTGGCAAGTACGGAGGACGTGTGGGCTAAGGAATTCAGGAAGATGGGCAAGACGTACAATCCTCCGAAGTTGATTCTTTATAGCGGACGAATCCAGACGGGTTGCGGTATGGGTAGTTCTTCTACTGGTCCTTTCTACTGCTCGGCTGACGAGAAGGTGTATATCGACTTGAGTTTCTACAACGAAATGCGCAACTCTCTCGGTGCTGATGGCGACTTCGCTTGGGCATACGTGATTGCTCATGAGGTGGGTCACCACGTGCAGAACGAATTGGGTATTCTCGGCAAGGCACATCAGAAGATGAGCCAGTTGAGTCAAGAGGAAGCCAACAAGGTGAGTGTTCAGATTGAGCTTCAGGCAGACTTCCTTGCTGGTCTCTGGGGCCACGACGAGCAGGCTCTCTATGGCTCGATGGAGAAGGGCGACTTGGAAGAGGCTCTCAACACGGCTCTCGTGATTGGCGATGACTACTTGCAGAAGAAGTCTCGCGGACGTGCTGACACCAGTACGTTCACTCACGGAACCAGCGCACAGCGCAAGAAGTGGTTCAACAGGGGCTTCACTACTGGCGACATCAGTGAAGGCAACACATTCGCTCTCAACTACAATCAGTTGTAAAAAGACTCTAAGGGCAAAACAAAAACAGCTTCCGAATCATTGTTCGGAAGCTGTTTTTTCTGATGCTTGTGTGTGCTTGACCAGTGGGAACCATTTTCTGTATGTAAGCATTCGCCAAAGCCATTCGAGTGGCCCGAAGTTGAAGAAGCGTAGCCAGCAGGAGCAGAGGAGCGTTTCGATGGAAAAGACGATGAGGCTGATGAGTTCTGATCCTATGAGCAGGAGGATGGTCATGCGCCGAAAGAAAATGGAAAATCCATTGGACTGGCGTTGCATGGCATGTGTGATGATGATGGAGAAGCCGATGCCGAAGAGAATGGAGAAAATGGTGTAGAACTTGCCATCTACCAGCAGGTATTGTAGCCAATGCACGATGTTGTCGATGTGTGCAGAAGGCATTTCAGTCTGTTCTGTTTCCGATAGAAATGTCCAAAGGGTGAATTCGGGATAATTAGCCAGTGCTATTGCCCATGAGGGCAAATCCACGGAGGGCATCGAGAACGACGATACGTTGGGATGCTTTCACAGGCTGGGCTTTCCCTGTGCCAAGTTCGTTTGCTGACAAGGATTGTTGATTTTTCATTTGTTGTTCTAAAGCACAATGCGTGAGTATCTGTCAGAGCTTTTCTCCGCAATGCCAGCAATAGGTGTCTCGCTTTTCGTTCACTTTCTCGCCACAGCGAGGACAACGTCCGTCCTTGACGGGGTCTTGTGTCTCGTCGATGACGGTGGCTGCCACGATGCCTGTTGGGATGGCGATGATGGTGTAACCGAGGAGCATGATGATGGAAGAAAGGATTTTGCCAAAGAGTGTGACAGGTGTGACATCGCCATAACCCACGGTGGTGAGCGTGACGATAGCCCAATAGACGCTGGTGGTGAGGTCGGTGAATTGGGAGCCTGGGAGTCGTCCTTCCACCATGAACATGAGTGTGCCCAAGCAGCACACGAGAACTACGATGAAAAGGAAGAACACAAGGATGCGGTTGAAGCTTTTCCTGATGGAAACGAGCAGGAGGTAGCCTTCGTTGATAAACTGGAAAAGCTTGAAAATGCGAAACACACGGAGCAGTCGGAGGGCACGGAGTTGGCTGATGTAGCGTGCTCCAGGGAAAATCCAAATGATGTAGAGCGGAATGGTGGCGAGGAAATCCACAATGCCGAAAAAGCTGAAGATGTATTTGCGCTTGCGTGGCGAGCACCAAATGCGAACGATATACTCCACCGTGAAGATGAATGTGAGGATGTATTCAATGACGGTGAGTACACTCTTGGCTGTATGTGGAATGCTTGGGAGTGATTCCACTTGTGCTATCAAAATGCTCAGCATGATGATGGCAAGCAGGAATACGTCGTAGAGTTTTCCAGCTCTGGTTTCGAAGCCAAAAATTACTTCATATACTGTTTCCTTGCGGGGAAGTTTCATGAGAAAATGCGAGTATGAAGTGAGGGTAAAAGAAGTTAAGACGTTTTACTTGAGGTCGGCAGGAGTGGTGATTTTGATGTTCTCGCGATTGCCAGCGACGAGTGCGACCTGATGTCCGAGTGCTTCAACCACTGAAGCGTCGTCGGTGAAGAACTCCGTGAATTCCTGCTCGTATGCCTGACGAAGTAAGGATGCTTGGAACACTTGTGGTGTCTGCACCAATTTGTATTCGTTGCGAGGAACCGTCTCACTGCCTGCTGGCGTGAGGTGACGGATGGTCTCGAACACATCTATCACAGGAATAGCCGCACCCGAGCGACGCGCTTCGTCGTAGCAACGCTGAATGACTTCGACAGAAACAAAAGGGCGTACCCCATCGTGTACTCCCACCAGTTCCACGTCAGGATGTACTTTGGTAAGTCCGTTCTTCACCGAATGGAATCGTGCTTCTCCACCATCAGCAATGGTGAGGGCTGGGGCGAAGGCATATTGCTGGCACAGTTCTGCCCAGTAGTCCTGTTGGTTCTTGGGCAGAACGAGCACGATTTGCATAGTAGGGTCGAACTCAAGGAAACGCTCAATGGTGTGCATCAGAATGGGTTTGCCGTGGATGGGAAGGAATTGCTTGGGAATGTCGCCTCCCATGCGCAATCCCTTTCCACCAGCTACGATGATGATGGCGTTCATGCGAGACCAGCGTTGATGGCATCAGGATAGAGCATACCTGCACACACTTCGTCAGCCTTTGCCTTTCCGCAGAAATGCTCCACGATGGTGTAACCCAAACGAAGCACGGCTGCTGGTCCCTTGCCGAGGAAGAACTGTCCGTCGTGAACAACGAGTTCGCCTGTTGGTGTGGCATCAAGCAGGTCGTTTTCGAAGCCAGGATAGCAAGTGGCTTTCTTGCCACGGAGCAGTCCGAGTTTGCCATAAACGAATGGAGCGGCGCAGATGGCACCTAATGGCTTTCCAGCTTCGTACTGAGCAAGAATCACTTTGCGCAAACCCTCATGGGCAAAGAGGTTGCTGGCTCCAGGCATTCCGCCTGGCAGGAAGATGAGAGCTGCATCGCTGAAGTCGATGTCCTCAAAGAGTGCATCGGCAACGATAGGCACGTGGTGACTGCTGAGGACAGCCTTTTCACCAGTGATGGAAACTGTGACTACGGGGAGTGCTGCACGACGGCAAACGTCGATAATGCCAAGAGCTTCGATGTCTTCGAAACCTGTGGCGAAAAACACATATATCTTTTCCATAGGATTGTGTGGGGGTTAAGTTGTGATAAAAAAGAACGGCGCGATGTACGCGCCATTGTTATGTGAACTCCTGTCACGAGGACAAGAAGTGTTATCGTTGCTTGAAAATGTAAGTGATAGTGCCCGATTCAGCGTTGTTGCTACCTGCTGAGAAGGTGGAACGACGTGCTGCTTCAAGGGCTGAATTGCGGAGTGAACTGGACGTGGTGGTTGCGCTCTTGATTTGTGCGCTGACAACCTTTCCGTTTGAGTCAACCACAATGCCTACCACAATTTTTCCTTCATTGGTTTGGTCGGAATAAGATGGTCTTGCCAGATATTTCACACTTCTGTTGCCAACAACAGCATTGGCGGAACCCGTGCCACCCGTTCCCTTTGAGGCTCCAGTGTTGGAGTTGCCCGTGCGTGAACCTTGACTACCCGTTCCGCTGGTGTTTCCACTGCTACCAGCATTGCCGTTGTTGCCAAATGCTCCCGACATCTTGCTGGAGGCGGCTGCCTTGGCTGCATCGGCGCGTGCCTTTTCCTCGGCTGCTTTCTTGGCGCGAGCCTCTTCTTCCGCCTTGCGTTTTGCCTCTTCCTCCGCTTTTCGCTTGGCTTCCTCGGCCTTGCGGATAGCTTCCGCTTCCGCTTTCCGCTTGGCTTCGGCTTCAGCCTTTGCTTTGGCGGCTTCTTTGGCTTTTTCTCGTGCCAGAGCCTCTTCCTTTTCCTTGGCTTTCTTGGCTTCAGCCTTGGCTTTCTCGGCTGCTATGGATTTTTCGTTCTCCTGTGTGATGAGAGGCTTCTCGCTTGGTTTGGGTGAAGTCTTTGGTTCGGTTGTAGAGGTGCTTTTCCGTGGAATTGGTGCTGGAGTAGGCGTGTCCTTGACTGTTGACTCCGAAGCAGTTTCTTCCGAAGCGTTGTCGTTGGTAGTTGCAGCCTCTTGGTTCTCCGACTGGTCAGAAGAAGGCAGTCCGCCTATGTTCATTCCAGCGGCATCGGGCAGTTCGCCCAACAACACAGGAATGCCATCCTCGCGATGCTCCTCACGCTTCGAAGCCTTGAGCGTGATGAAGGCAAGGAGCAGCAGAAGCAATGCATGGACAGCGAGGCTGATGCCAGCAGCTAATGCTTTTCGTTTCTTTGGAGTGTTTTCTTCTTCCATTGTTGGATTGCTATTTTTCAGGTGGTCGAGTGGCAAGAATCATCTTGAAATGGTTCTCGTTTGCCACGTTGAGTATTTCCACCACGTTCTTGTAAGGCACCATCTCGTCGGCATAGAGCGACACGTAGAATTCTGTGGTTGAGTCCGTTTCGATAGAGTCGCCCTTGGCTTGTGCGAAAATCATTGGCAGTTCCTGAATGGAATCGACGCGGATTTCCTCGCCGCCGTCGGGGGCAGCATAAATCTCCACCTGACTGCTGTCGTTCACGCTGAGAATCACTCGTGCCGCTGCCTGTGTGGTGGTTTGCTTCTTGCTCTGTGGCAAGTTCACCTTGATGGCATTGGGCGACACCAGCGTGCTCGTGATCATGAAGAAGATGAGCAAGAGGAAGATGATGTCGGTCATGGACGACATGTTGAACGTGGGTGTTACTTTTGTTCTGCGATGAAGGGCCATACGCTATTCCTCATTCATAATGTCCATGAAAGCCAACGACTTGCGTTCGAGCTCGTTGACAACACCATCGATTTTAGCCACGAGATAGTTGTGGGCAAAGAGTGCTATGATACCGACGATGAGTCCTCCCACCGTAGTAATCATTGCCTGATAAATGCCTCCCGACAGCATGGAGATGTCGAGGTTGCCCCCAGCGTTTGACATTTGCCAGAACGCTTGCACCATACCGATGACCGTGCCCAAGAATCCAATCATTGGTGCTCCACCAGCGATGGTTGCCAGGATGTGGATGCGCTTTTCGAGTGCAGCCACTTCGAGGTTGCCCGTGTTCTCAATGGCGGTTTGGATTTCGGGAGCAGGCTGGTTGATGCGGCTGATGCCACGTTCTATGATGCGTGCTCCAGGCGTGTTGGTGACACGGCAGAAATTGATGGCAGACTTGATATCGCCACCTTTCAGATAGTCGCGGATGCGGTCCATGAAGAGGGGGTCGTCCTTCTCAGCTGCACGAATGGCAATGAATCGCTCCACAAAAATGTAGATGGCAAGGATGGAGAGAATGGCAAGGACAATCATAATCCAACCGCCTTGCTTGCAAAGTTCCAAAATACTCAGTTCGTTCATTGTTCTTTGAATTAAGAATGGAATTTTTTGGGATGGTACTGAATCCTTATTTCAAGCACTCTTGGTATTTCTCGATGGTGGTCTTCAGACCGAGATAGAGCGCGTCGCAGATGAGAGCGTGTCCGATGCTCACTTCGTCGAGCCAAGGAATCTGCTCCTTCATGTATGCCAAGTTCACCAGACTGAGGTCGTGGCCTGCATTGAGTCCGAGTCCGCAGTGGCGTGCTGCTTTGGCGGCTTCGAGGAATGGAGCGATGGCATTCGCTGGCGAGTTCTGGTAGTTGGAAGCGTATGGCTCTGTGTAAAGCTCCACGCGGTCGGCACCGATTTTGGCAGCGTATTCCACCATTTCAACATCAGCGTCCACGAAGATGCTGGTGCGTATGCCCACTTCCTTGAATTCCGTCACGATGTCGGTGAGGAAGTCGAAGTGCTCTTTCGTATTCCAACCCGAATTGGAAGTGATTTGGTCGGGTGCGTCAGGTACCAGTGTCACTTGTGTAGGTCGAACGCTTTTCACGAGGTCGATGAAAGATTTCTGAGGATAGCCCTCGATGTTGAATTCGGTTTTCAGGACAGGTTTTAGGTCAATGACGTCGTTGTAACGAATGTGTCGCTCATCAGGACGAGGGTGTACGGTGATGCCGTCGGCTCCGAAGCTTTCGCAGTCGAGTGCCACCTGAACCACATTCGGATTGTTGCCTCCGCGAGCGTTGCGGATTGTGGCAACCTTGTTGATGTTAACACTGAGTTTTGTCATTTTTCGTTTGAGTTTACTACTTGTTTTCTAATCGATTTGCTTCTTTCGTATTTCTGTTGTCATCATTTTTGCACCGTTCCAATAGGCGCATACGGAAAAAAATTCATACCTTTGCACAATAGTTTGCAATAACTGCTGCAAAAGTAGCAAAAAAAAAGTTATTTTGTGGCAACAATGCGAATAATTTGAGGAAAAATAACATTAAGCTGCCTATTATGTCACAGAAGAAGTTAAAGTTTGCACTTTTTGGGAATGTTTATCAAGAGCGGAAGTCGGCTGCTGTCCAGAAACTCTTGGCCATTCTTGTTCAGCGTGAGGCTGAGATTCTCATTTCCGAGCGCTTTCTTGATTTCTTGAGCACAGGATTGCAAATCCAAGTGCCTCCTTGCGAAGTCATCAAGGACGATGTCTTCGATGCTGACTTTGCGGTGTGTATGGGTGGCGACGGCACCTTCCTCGACGTGGCAAGTCGTGTGGGCAACAAGCAGATTCCCATCATTGGTGTCAACACGGGCCGCTTAGGTTTCTTGGCATCTTTCTCGCCCGAACAGATGGAAACGGCGATTGCCGACATCTACGAAGGCCATTTCGGTGTGGATGCCCATTCGGCGCTACAGTTGTTCTGTGACGATACAGAACTGTTGGGCTATCCCTTTGCTCTGAACGAGATAGCCATTCTGAAGCATGATATATCCTCTATGATTACCATTCACACGCACATCAACAACGAGTATCTCACCACCTACCAAGCCGATGGACTGATTGTGGGCACACCAACTGGTTCAACGGCATATTCTCTCAGTGTAGGCGGTCCGATTGTGGTGCCTCAGAGTCAGACGATGACGCTCACTCCTGTGGCTCCTCATTCGCTCAACATGCGTCCCATCGTGCTTTGCGACGATTCCGAAGTGGAACTGCGTGTGGAGAGCCGAAGCCGAAGTTTTCTGGTTTCGCTCGATGGACGTAGCCAGAGTTATCACGACAATATCCATCTTCGCATTCGCAAGGCTCCATACGTGGTGAAGGTGGTGACGAAGTCGGGACAGAGCTATTTCTCCACCCTTCGTCGGAAGATGATGTGGGGAACGGACAGTCGCATCTGATACCCCCATTCCCTCCAGTCCAAACGCCACCCCCCCCGTTTTAAAAATTTCAATTTTTAACAATAGACATCGTTGAAACTCAATAAGACTAAATATACTTTCAAGCAGATTGCCGCTTGGCTGTGGAAGCACCACAAAGGTTGTCGCACTCAGATGATTGTGAATGTCGTGGTGGGAATCGTTCAGGTGTTCATTGGCTTGTACTATGTAGATATTCTCCGACAAGTCACCGACATCGCAACCCATGAGCAAGAGGGTAATCTGTGGATGATGATAGCCATTTTCGGTACGATTTTCGTTGTCGAGATTGCGCTGAGTGTACTTACCACGTGGCTCAGAGCCGTGCTGAGTGTGAGGTCGCAAAACAAGATGCAGCGGATGTTTTTCGCGCGCTTGCTCAATGGCCATTGGAACGGCATCGAGAAATACCATAGCGGAGACATTCTGAACCGTCTGTTTGGTGATGTGAGCGACATTATCAGCCTGCTCACCGAAGTGCTTCCATCATTGGTGGCTGTCATCACCCAGTTTGTTTTCTCCTTCATCTATCTCTATTCGCTCGATTCCACGATGGCGCTGATACTCATCATCGCCTCCCCATTCTTCGTGGTGCTGAGTAGGTTCTACTTCCGCAAGATGCGTCGTATTGTCCGAAAAATCAAGGACAGCAACTCAGCCCTGCAAGCCATCATTCAGGAATCGGTGCAGCACAAGATGGTGGTGAAAGTCTTGGAGCGTGGTTCAGTGATGGTGCAGCGATTGGAACGCCGACAGGCTTTGTTGCATTGGCAAATCAAGGCAAGAGCCAAGTTCTCTATCTACACGAAAGTCATTATCAATTTGGGCTTCTCAGGCACCTTCCTCGTGGGATTGGCGTGGGGACTCTATCAGGTACATGCTGGCATCATCACGATTGGTGTGCTCATGGCATACACCCAGCTCATCAACCGCATCCAGCGTCCTCTGCTCGACATCGCCCACATGTTGCCAGTGTTCGTCAATAGCCTCACGTCATCCGAGCGTTTGATGGAACTGGAAGAATTGCCGCTGGAGGAACAGGAACCTACCACGAAGTTGGAAGGCAAGGTGGGAGTCCGCTTCGAACACGTTGATTACCAATACACGGCTGAAGGACGAAAGGTACTCGACAACTTCAGCTATGATTTCAAACCAGGCTCCTTCACTGCTATCCTTGGCGAAACGGGTGCAGGCAAGACCACACTCATTCGCCTGATGTTGGCTCTGATGAATACCAACAAAGGTAGGGCAGTGCTCTACAACGACCATCAGGAAGTGTCGGTTGGCACGGGTACTCGTTGCAATTTCTCTTACGTTCCGCAGGGAAACACGCTTTTCAGTGGAACGATTCGCGAGAACTTGCTCTTTGGCAATCCCGATGCCACTGTTGCACAGATGCACGAAGCCCTCCGCATAGCCAAAGCCGACTTCGTGCTGGAATTGCCCGATGGCATCGACACGAAGTGTGGAGAGGGAGGCGGTGGTCTGTCCGAAGGTCAGGCACAACGCATCACCATAGCCCGTGCCATCCTCCGTCCTTGCAAGGTGTTGCTGCTCGATGAGGCTACCTCTGCACTCGACATCGAAACCGAGCACAGCCTGCTTGAAAACATCAAGAATCACTTCAAAGACACAACCATCATTTTCGTCACCCATCGTCTTGCTGTCGTTGGTTTCACTTCCGACCAGTTGCACATGAAGAGACAGTAAATAAATGAAGAATGAAGAATAAAAAAATGAAGAATAAAATGAAGAATGAAGAATAAAAAATGAAGAATGTATTTTACTCTGCACATGAAACAAGTTACTTTCATTCTTCATTCTACATTCTTCATTCTTCATTCCTCATTCTTCATTCTTAATTTTTCACTTTATAATATGATAGATTACGTCAAAGGACCTATAGCAGAACTCACGCCAGCCACTGCAACGATTGATTGCGGCGGTGTAGGCTATTTGGTCAATATCTCAGTCAACACCTATTCCGCCTTGCAGGGCAAGAGCGAGGCAAAACTCTTTGTCTATGAAGCCATTCGTGAGGATGCTTGGACACTGTTCGGCTTTGCTACAAAGGACGAGCGTACACTCTTCATTCAACTCATTTCGGTGAGCGGAATCGGTGGCAATACGGCTCGCACCATGTTGTCGGCATTCACGCCTGCTGAACTCTGCGACATCATCATGACGGGTAACGACAAGATGCTCAAGACCGTGAAGGGATTGGGCAGCAAGACAGCCCAGCGTGTCATTGTAGAACTTCACGACAAGGTGTCGCAACTGGGCATCGCGCCTACACTCTTCGGCGAAAGTGGCGAGAAGGAAAACGCGAGTGCCATCAACCAGGAAGTCTTCAAGGATGCTTGCGAAGCACTCAAGGCATTGGGCTATCCTCCCGCACCCGTTGCCAAGGTGGTACGTGCTATCCTCAAGGATGACCCCAACGCCAGTGTGGAGCGCGTCATCAAGATGGCGTTCAAGATGCTTTAAACCATTTCCGTTTAGTGTTTAACGTTTAAAGTTTAACGTTTAAAGTTTAACGAAGTGACAATAAACTTTAAACGATTTCAAACTATCACACATTATTATATATATGCAGAGCTTCCCTTTCTTGTATGGGGAAGCTTTTTTTGTTCCCCTCCTTTTGTGAAAGCTTCAGAGGAAAGTCCTTCCTTATGCGAGTTCGTGTTCAGTAAGTATCGATAAACTAATTCAGCACATTTTTTTGATTTTACTATGAGAATTGCATTAAAAAGTTGTAATGTTACAACCTTTTATTGATATTTTTGTATCTTTGCGACGTTAATTGATATATTTGTTACTGAATGAAGTATTTGAATTTAAAAAAGGCATTGGCAGCGTGGCAAGATTTGCAACCGTTGTCAGAAAAGGATAGAGATAGACTAAGCCGTCGATTCACTGTGGACTTCAATTACAATAACAATCACATAGAAGGTAACACTTTGACATACGGGCAGACGGAAATCCTGCTGCTTTTTGGTAAGGTGATAGGTGAAGCCGATGTACGCGATGTTCTGGAGATGACAGCGAGTAATGTGGGACTGCGTATGATGTCAGAAGAGGCAGCTGTGAAGGAGTTGCCACTAACGCAGAACTTTATTCGTGCATTACACAAAACCCTGCTTCGTGAAGACTATACCGTCTGTCGAGAACTTCCTGGAGGCGTACAAACGAGCTATACAATCCATGCGGGACAGTATAAGACTCGTCCTAACAGCGTCATAACTCGTTATGGTGACCGGTTTGAATATGCTTCACCAGAAGAAACTCCCAGTTTGATGACTGATTTGGTGGATTGGTATAACAAGGCAGAGCAGGAAGGAAAGCTAACTCCAGTGGAGTTGGCAGCACTATTCCATTATAGGTTTATCCGCATCCATCCGTTTGAAGACGGCAATGGGCGCATAGCCCGACTGATGGTAAACTTTATTCTGACACGTCACGACTATCCGATGATTGTGGTACGTAGTCGTAAAAAGAGCCAATATCTGGAGGCTTTGCACCAGACGGATATTGAGGTGGGTCCTGTGCCAGGCGATGGTGCTCATGCAGACATCAAGGAAATCAAACCATTCTTGAAGTATTTTAATGAACTTGTGGCTACCGAGCTATATAATGATGTGCTTTTTGTGAGTGAAAGGGATGAGAATATTTGGTGGTATGATGGTGAACGGATTGCTTTCCGTACCCCCAACTATGCGAAAATTCTTAACGCCATGCGTACACAGCCAACGCTTACGCTGGCAAATATGAAGGAAGTGACAGGCATTAGCATGGCAGCTATCCAGAAACTCTTAGACCAATTGATTCAAAAAAAGTACGTTGAACGTGGAGATAAAGATGGAAGTTGGAGGGTCTTTGTCACTCAGTAGAAACTTTGCCGACGCAAAACAAACATCTGCAATAATAAGCATTTTTAGATATGACGGGCTTCAACTCATACATCAATGGTCTTGACCTCTCTGCGCTGAAAACGTATTGTATTCATCATGGGCGACTAATGCAATATGCTGTCAAAAAACGGACATTTTTATCCGAAAGTAGTGGCAAAATTCCTCTTTTACTTGGAAGGAACACGTGACTTTTTTCTTACCTTCTCTCCCTTGTATTCGGTTTAAGCCAAATGCCGAGCCTTCGGCACTTTTCAAACGAGCCCTCGCTTGAACGACGACGAGCCTTCGTTTGAACGATAACGAGCCCTCGGTTATTTAGTTGAATCGAAAGAAAGAATCATTAGGTCGCCATTTAACGTGGAGTGTGAAGGGAAGTACAATGTACAATTTACAAAGTACATATTCCATCTGGCTCAATCGCTTCACACTTTACACTCCGCACTTTACATTTCACGCTTCACGCTTCACATTTCACGCTTCACGCTTCACACTTCACGCTTCACACTTCACGCTTCACGCTTCACGTTAAATTCTCACTTTTCACTTAATTGACTTTTGTCTTGTTGTTCAATGTGTATATGGTTTCTAAGCATTTCTCTTGTAAATAACCGCTTTTTTTCTTACTTTATGCACTTTTTATGCGTCAAAAGTTGTTGTTTAGAAGTAAAATTTCTAATTTTGCATCGATTTATAATAGAAGGTTGGTAAAAAGAGCGAAACTTTAAGCAGATTCCCTGCTGAGTGGCAAACCCTTTGGTCAAAAAGCCTCACCTCCGCCCCAGACCCCTCCTGCTCCCCTGAGAGGGGAGAGAATAGCCATCTGGATGGTTGTCCTCGCCCTCATAGGGAGGATTAGGAAGAGTCTAACTTACAGACATTTAACATCCTAAATCAATGAATCAAATGAATATGAACCCTTTATCTAAAATTCTCAAGTTAGCAGTTGTTTTATTTGCCCTCTCTACTGGGACAAGTTTTGCGCAACTCCCATCGGTCGTGCTACGTAGCATGGATGGAAAAGAAGTGAAGACCGACACGCTGTCCAACAACGGTAAGCCCATCATCATCGACTTTTTTGCCACTTGGTGCAAGCCTTGTAACCGTGAGCTCGATGCCATCAAGGACGAGTATGAAGACTGGGTGGATGAGACGGGTGTGCGCCTCATTGCGGTGTCCATCGACCAGGCTCAGAACATCAACAAGGTGAAGCCAATGGTTGACTCGAAGGGCTGGCCATACGATGTGTTGCTTGACCCTAACAGTGAATTCTGCAAGGCACTTGGCATTCAGATGATTCCTTACACGCTCATCGTGGATGGCTCTGGCAAGATTGTCTATAAGCACAATGGCTATACCGACGGTGCTGAGCAGGAGCTGATTGAGAAGGTTAGAGAACTTGTAAAATAGTATAAAGTTTAACGTTTAACGTTTAGCGTTTAACGAAGTAAGTTGAACCGTTTAAAGTGGATTGTAACTTCGTTAAACTTTAATCGTTAAACGTTAAACGAAGTAAGAAATGAAATATCTAAAATCTTTACTCACTTCGGCATCGTTGCTCTTTGCTGGAGGGGTGCTTGCTCAGACAGACGGGGGAGAGGTCGCAGCTGTTGCGGACGGAACCAAGAAGTCGGGCTATCCCATTCATGTGAGCGGAAGCATACAAAGCGACATCCTCATTCCGCAGGAGGACAAGGACATCGGTGCGCAGAAATACGACGAATGGGCGTTGACAAACACGTATGCTTTGGTCAATGCACAGAGCGAATATGTGGATGCTGGTGCTCGTTTCGAGTTTTTGAGGTTCCCACTTCCTGGTTTTGAGAAAGACCTCAAGGGATGGGGCGTTCCTTATTTTTATGTGAAGGGAAAATACAAGTGGGCTGAACTCACGTTGGGTGACTATTACGAGCAGTTCGGTTCGGGATTCATCCTTCGCACCTACGAGGAGCGCAGTTTGGGCATCGACAACTCTCTGCGAGGAGGAAGGCTGGTGGTGCGTCCCGTGAAGGGAGTGCAGCTGAAAGCACTCACGGGCAAGCAGCGTCGCTATTGGCATCATAACGATGCGTTGGTGAGCGGTGCCGACTTGGAACTGAGTCTCGACCAGTGGTCGAAGGCCATGACTGAAAGCGGTACGTTTGTCACCCTCGGTGCTTCGTTTGTGAACAAACACGAGGATAAGGATGAAAACGTGATGGTGTCGCCAACCCAAAAGCTGAATCTGCCTGAGAATGTGAATGCCTTTGATGTGCGCGCGCGTTTTCAGAAAGGCAATGTGAACATCTTGGCTGAATATGCGCAGAAGACGCAAGACCCTTCGTTCGATAACGAATACATCTACCGCAAGGGTTATGTGGCGATGTTGTCGGGTTCCTATTCCAAGCGTGGATTCAGTCTCTTGCTCCAAGCCAAACGCAGCGACAACATGTCCTTCCGCAGTATGCGCACCATGAGCGGCACGTCGTCGTTCATCAACCATCTTCCTGCTTTCACGATGGAGCATACCTACACGTTGGCTGCTCTCTATCCTTACGCCACACAGCCAATGGGCGAATGGGCATATCAGGCTGAACTGGGTTACACCTTCAAGCGCAAGACGGCACTGGGTGGCAAATATGGAACGAGCGTGAAGCTCAACTTCTCGCATGTTCACAGTTTGGACAAGCGATTCAAATCCATTCCTGTCAATTATCCCGACGGTGTTTCTACCACCTACTCAGGCAGTGATGGCTATGGTTCGCCTTTCTGGAAATGGGGCGACGAAATGTACTACCAAGACTTCAACGTGCAGATTGACAAGAAACTGTCGAAGAACTTCAAGCTCAACTTGATGTATATGAATCAGCACTACAACAAGTCTGCTATTGAGGGAGAAGGTGGTACTATCCACTCCAACATTTTTGTGGCAGAAGGCAAGTACCGCTTCAATCCAAAGTTCACCCTCCGTGGCGAATTGCAGTATCTCACCACCAAGCAGGACGATGGCGACTGGGCGTTTGGCTTGCTTGAGCTCTCCATGCTCCCGCATTGGATGTTCACCATCAGCGACACTTGGAACTGTGGCGAAACCAACATCCATTACTATCAGGGAAGCGTGACTTTCAACATCAAGTCGCATCGCATCCAGGCTGGCTATGGACGCACCCGTGCAGGCTATAACTGTTCGGGAGGCGTGTGCCGTTATGTGCCAGCCAGCAGGGGTGTGACCGTTTCATACAATTACAATTTTTAGACTCTGCCGAATATAGATAGATGGAAAAGATGAAATACGGACAGACACGTTGTGAAAAGATAAGGCATTCCATAACCGCCATGAAGGGTGGGGTAGGACGAGGGCTTATCCTGCTGTCATTGCTGTTCTCCGTGGTTGCTTGCGACCATATTGACGAGGAGAATCGCTTGGTGTATGTGGCTCCCGCAGAAGTAGAACGCAATATCCTCATAGAAGACTTCACGGGTCAGCGTTGTGTCAATTGCCCCGGTGCTACAGAGGAAATCGAACTGCTACAGAACACGTATGGAGAAGATGCCATCATTGCCGTCGGCATCCATAGCGGTCCCTTTGGCGTGAAGTCCATGCCCAACCCCAATTATCAGGCACTCGCCACGGACCTCGGCGACGAATACTATGCGCATTGGGGCATTGAGGCACAGCCTGGAGTCGTCATCAACCGAACGGGTAACCCTGTCTATGACACCAAGCAGTATGCCTCCTATGTGAACACGTTGATTCAGCGAAAAACACCTCTCACAATGGGCATCGACATGGGCGAAAACTCCGCAGGAAGCGATTGCTCCTTCAAGGTGAATGCGGCAACGAACGAACCCCTTTCTGGTAAGCTTCAAGTGTGGATTGTGGAGGACAGCATTTCTTCCATCCAACTCATGCCCGACGGCAGTGGAAACATGGCATACATGCACAACCACGTGTTCCGTTCCTCCATCACGAAAGACATTTACGGCGACGATGTGCAGTTGACCACGGAATCGGAATTCACGCGCGACTTCCATTTCACTTGCGATGAGAAGTGGGTGAAGAAGCATCTTTCCGTAGTGGCTTTCATCTACAATCAGTCGGGAGTCGTTCAAGTCGTTCGGCAGAAAGTCCTCTAAATAGAAACAATCAAATCATTTAATAAAATACTTGCATAATGAAGAAAATCTTTACGCTATCTCTTTCTTTGCTCTTGTCGCTCTCCGCAGCAGCTCAGGCAACGGACACATCTGTCCAATTCAGCGACAAAGACGGCAACATCATCGCTGATGGCACTACGCTTACTATCAATCATTTCGAGGAAGACCCCTTCTTCGGAGACATACTCATGCCTTCAGGACTTTTCGTGAAGAACACCACGAGCAGTACCGTGCATGTTTCAGCTGAATACACCATCAGCACGCTCTCGTCGGGTAAGTTCCAGATTTGCTTTCCTCAGAACTGCGTTACTCAAAACCGCATCGGAACTTACGCTTCCGAACAAGGCGATATTGTAGCAGGTGCTCTGCGCGACATGCAGACGGAATGGCTTCCTAAGGAAACTGGCACCTGCAACGTCAGCATGAAGATTGTCACTTACAAGCAGAACGCCATCACCAAGGCATGGGTGAAGAAGGGCGATGGTCCTTCAGTCCAGCTCAATTTTGCCTATGACCCAGCCAGCATCTCGGGAGTGGCTGCTGACAAGAGCATTTCCAGTGTTCAATACTTCACACTCGACGGACGACGCATAGCATCGCCAAAGAAGGGAGTGTTCGTCGTCAAGACAAAATATGCCGACGGAAGCGAGAAGCAGACAAAACAATTGTTCTGAAAAGTTGTGTTTCCATAGAATAGTTTTCCAAACCAATCGGTTGTGTTTGGAAACATCAGGAGAATAGCCCTATCTTTGCAGAGAAAAAGCTGAATCCCCATATCCTTTGTCTTCCAACCTTTTGTAGAAAGATTGCTTCTTTTTTTATTAACCAATAATTATTTATGTTTATGAAGAAACTTTCACTCTTTGTGGTAGCTGCTTCTTTGACAACAGCTACATTCGCACAACGTCTTGAAGTGAAGCCGCAGGTCCAGCCCAAGTCGCAAGTCAAGCTGGAACTCCCTAATCAACTTCAGCAGAAATTCGTGATTGAACAGCCTGCTCGTATGGTGAACGGCATCAACAACCGTGTGCTCACCCAGCAGAAAGCAATGAAAGGCAAGAAGGCTGAAGCTCGCAGGAGCACCCTCCTTCCGCTCAATCCTGCTCGCAAGGCTCAAGCAGCACGTAAGGCTCCAGCCAAGATTGTCGCTACTCAGCCTGAAGGTACACACATGTACATGTATCGCAACGCTTCGGCTTATTGGGTGTACATTTTCTACGTGTTGAATGCCACCGTCGTTGACGGAGTAGCAGAAGTGGTGGTCAATGGCAACGACCTCTATTTCAAGAACCCTATTTCGCAGTATGCTACTGACACATGGATTAAGGGTACCATTTCGGGAGCAACCGTTACATTCGACTTCCCTCAAACAGTGGGCTACTCTGGCGGTCAAGAACTCGTGGTTGACCTCTTCGAGTACGATGCCGATTCGCAGTGGTACGTGAAGTCCAGCAGCAAGACATCTCTCAAGTACTCCTATTTCAGAGGCAGCATGACAACCGACGATGCTGACTTCGTCAGTGGTAACACCATTCTCGGTTTGGCATTCGCTGAAGGTTCTGATTGGACCGGTTATGCTGACTGGAACATCCAACTCACTCCTTTCACTGACAAAGCTGTTACGGCTCCTGCCGACCTCGCTACTCAGCAGTATTCACTCTCTCGTTACGATGGCTATGGAGCAAGTGTGGGTAGCATCGTTGACCTCGGTGTGTCTGGTTCTGACGTTTATGTGAAAGGTGTTTATTCCGACCTTCCAGACGGATGGATTAAGGGTACTGTTTCCGATGGCAAGTACGTATTCCCTAACGGACAGTTCATGGGTGCTACAGCTACAAACTACCAGTATTTGGTGGGTGCAGACTCCACTCAGGCTTACGATGACTATTATGAAGAATACTACACCGAGTATAGTCTCAATGGCAAGGACATCACCTTCAACCAGTCAGGCGAAACTTACAAGGCTGACGGAGCTTTCCTCGTGAATGGAGGCAAGACCGAAGTTAACTTTGCAGCCGAATACAACAGCGCAGTGCTCACTCCGTTCAAGGAAGTGGCAGCAACTCCAGCAGCTCCAATCATCAACAAAGTTGATCCATTCAACGACAGCTATGGCTATGGAGATATCGACTTCCAGGTGCAGACCTTCGACGTGAATGGCAACTTCATCAATCCTGCTAAGGTTTCCTACCAGCTCTATGTAGTAGTCAATGGTCAGCCACGTGTCCTCGAAACCACCAACGATATCTATACCAACCAGGTGGAAGAAGTGATGAACGAGTGGCCACTCGAATACGGTGACTCTTGGGATGTCTATCCACAGGGTGGTGGACGCACCGTGTTCTACTACTTTGTCACTGGCTTCGAGAAGATTGGCGTTCAGGCTATCTACCGTGGAGGTGGCGAAGAGCGTCGCTCTGAAATCACTTACTACACTGTGACTGACGACTCCCAGAACCAGGATGCTGAACCAGAGGTAGCTACCTTCAACGAAGCACAGAAGCAGGAATCTGACAAGAGCATTTACTTCTCATACGACACAACAGGCGAAATCGCTGTGTCGGGTTCTGGTAAGGCAGAAACTTACGACGTGGCCATCAAGATTGACGACAGCATGGCTGGTTCTTACATCTCAAGCATCCTCATCCCAATCATTGACCCAGAGGTTGTTACCAACGTATCCGCATGGCTCACCACAGAGCTTCGCATTGACGAAAACGGCAAGAATGTTGTGAACCTCGTTTCGAAAGAAGCTGACCTCAACGTGGTTGATGACAACGGATATGTCATCGTTACCCTCGACAAGCCTTACCTCATTGGCGAAGATGATGTCTATGTGGGCTACTCCTTCACCGTGACCGACAACACTGCCGACTATGGTGCTTCACCAGTGGCTGTTTGTTCTAACAAACTGGAGGATGGTCTTTTCATCCACTCTTCCAAGACCTATCTCAAGTGGATTGACTACGTTGACAACTATGGAGGTGACTCTCCTCTCAAGGTTCTCCTTGCTGGCCAGAACATCATGGGCGATGCTGCATACGCTGTGCAGACAGACGACGTGTATGTTCAAGTGGGACAGACAGGCACAGTTTCATTCGTCGTTGCCAACATGGGTGCCAACGGTGTGCAGTCTGTAGAACTCGAATGCGACATCGCAGGACAGTCTTACACAACTACTGTTGACCTCGACCAGCCTCTCTCCAACACTTACGGAACCACTGCTATCGTCAAGACCGAAGTTCCTGCACTTCCTGAAAAAGGACACTACGACCTCAACGTGAAGGTGACAAAGGTGAACGGACAGCCAAACGAAAATACCGACGCAGTCAGCACAGGCAGCGTGGAAGTCATCAGCTTCGTGCCTACCCACCGTGCTGTTCTTGAGGAATACACAGGTACATGGTGCCAGTATTGCCCACGTGGATTCGTTGGACTCGAAGAAATGAACCGCCTCTATCCTAACGACTTCATCGGTATCTCCTACCACAATGGCGACCCAATGGAAATCATAACCGACTTCCCATCTCCTGTAGCTGGATTCCCAGACGCATGGCTCGACCGTGTGCGTCAGACCGATGCATTCGCAGGCGACCTCGACTACTACAGCTATCAGTTCGGTATCGACCAGGTATGGCTCGAACGGAGCGAAGTGTTTGCACCAGCCGACATCGACGTGAAGGCTACTTACAATGCTGACAAGACAGAAGTAACAGCTACTTCTACTGTTACATTCCCATTCGAAGTTACCGACAACAAGTACCTCGTCACTTATGTCCTCACAGCCGACGAACTCAGCGGTACATCTTCCGACTGGGCACAGGTGAACGCATACGCCGGTGCTGAAGGATGGCCAGCATCTATGGACCTCTTCACCAAGGCAAGCTCTCCTGTTGAAGGACTCAAGTTCAGCGACGTTGCTATCCTCGCTCCAAGCATGTTCGGCATGGAAGGCAGTCTCCCAGAGACCATCCCTGCTGAAGTGCCTCAGAGCCACACTTACACCTTCTCTCTTGCAGACGCAGTGAGCACAAGCGGTGAAAACCTCGTTCAGGACATCGACAAGCTCAATGTAGTTGCTCTCCTCATCAACACAGAGACTGGTGCTGTGGTGAACGCCAACAAGTTCCATGTCACTTCACTCGTCGGCATCGAACAGTTCGCTTCTGAAGACGACAACAACGCAGCCAGCATCGAGTACTTCGACATCGCTGGTCGCAAGATTGCTCCTGCTCAGGCAACAGGCGTTCTGCTCAAGAAGATTTCCTACAAGGACGGTTCTTCCAAGGCAGTGAAGATTTTTGTGAAGTAATCATACCAACCCGCAAGTGGACGGACAGTCCGTTCGTCCATACAACTATACAAGAAGGCTGCTATCCCAGCGAGGGATGGCAGCCTTCTTTTTGTCTATGCAATGCGCTTTAGTGAAGCATGGATTCCGCGCGTTTCATCACCAAAGTCTGATGTTCTGACATCTTGCAGTTCTCTCAGCCGAAAACGATGAAGGTTCAAACGCTTCTTGACGGACGTTCGTCGTGATGCGTTTGAACCTTCGTAAAGATGAGAACGAACGTTCGTTCTGGAAGTGTGTGCTCAAGTACGGGATTCTTCTTTTATTCTCCTACGATGCTTGCCTTGATGATGCGGATGTCGCGGAGGGGTTTGTCGGCAGCACCTGTCTTCACCTTTTCTATTTGCAGCACGATTTTCATGCCTTCTACCACTTCTCCAAACACGGTGTAACTGCCATCGAGCCACGGAGCACCGCCATACATGCGGTAGGCGCGCATCTGCTCGGGGTTGAACTCGTATGCCGTTGCGGGCAGTTCATCTACTTCCATTTTCGATTCATCGAGCAGTTTTTCAAGCATGTCGCTCACGCCGTCGCGGTCGCGAGCCTTGCGCATGGCCTCCAGTTCGTCGCTGTGTGCCAGCATTTTTTTGTGGTAGCGTTCATCCACGAGTGCCTGTTTCCGTGCTGTTTCGTATTCAGACATGGCTGTTTCGTTCTGGAATTTGCCTGTCACGATGTAGAACTGGTGAGGGTCGGAGGCTTTCTTGGGGTTGATGTCGTCGCCTTCGCGTGCTGCTGCCACCATGCCTCGCTTGTGGAAGTACTTGGGATAGACGAACTCGGCTGGAATGGTCTCGCCTAAGGTTTTGGTGGTGTCGGCTTCGGCTGCTGCCAGTTCTGCTTCGTGCCCAGGGCGTGTGTTAGGGTCGCCTGTCTGTATCATGAAGGAGCGGATGATGCGATGGAAGGTGACTCCGTCGTAGAGTCCTTCTTTGACGTTCTTGATGAAGTTGTCGCGATGCAGCGGGGTGTCGTTGAAGAGACGGATGCGGATGTCGCCTTCGGTGGTTTGCAGGAGTACTTCTGTTTCTCCATCTTGGTTCTTGCCTGTGCAGCTTGTCGCAGCCATTGAGCAGAGGACAAGCAGTGTGAATAGGATTCTTTTCATAATTGTGCTTTTGTTGGTGATTATGCCGCAAAGATACAACTTTTGTAAGTGAAAAGTGAAAAGTGAAAAGTGAAAAATTGGGTGAGTTATTAATTAATAGTTAAAAATTAAACAAATCAACCATAACGATAACTCTAACCCTAACTTTCCATCCGAATGGCAGTTAAGGTTAGGGTTAAGCTCAACTTTTAGTTTTCAACTTTTAACTTTTAATTATTAGTTTACCAAATTTTTCACTTTTCACTTTTCACTTTTCACTTACAAAAGTTGTATCTTTGCAGAACGCTATTGTTTTTTGAAAGGAATGAATCGCAGAATACTTCGTATTGCCATACCTGCCATTGTGAGCAATATCACTGTGCCGTTGTTGGGTCTGATTGACTTGGGTATCGTGGGACACTTGGGTGCGCCTGCCTATATTGGTGCCATCGCCATTGGAAGTATGATTATCAATCTGATGTACTGGCTGTTCGCTTTTGTTCGGATGGGTACGAGTGGTATTACGTCGCAGGCGTTTGGCAGAAGGGACTTGGCGGAGGATGCGCGCATCTTGGCAAGGAGTATGTGTATTAGTGGGGTGATTGCCTTTGCGCTGTTGCTGCTTCAGCATCCCATCCGTGAGTTGGCGTTCTTGCTGATGCGTCCCGATGTGAATATCCGTCCGCTGGCGACCACCTATTTTAATATATGTATCTGGGGCGCACCTGCGGTGTTGGGACTTAGTAGCTTGTCGGGATGGTACGTGGGTATGCAGAATTCGCGCATACCAATGCTGGTTGCCATTGCGCAGAATGTGGTGAACATCATCGTGTCGCTGCTGTTGGTGTTTGCTTTGGGCATGAAGGTGGAAGGTGTGGCATGGGGAACGGTGATTGCGCAGTGGTGCGGTTTCTTGGTGAATCTTCTGCTTTGTACGAAATACTATGGCAAGGTTATCAGAAAGCTTTATGTTTCTTCACAGAACGACCAGCAGACAGAGAAGCAACGTTCCACGCCCCACGCTTCACGCTTCACGCTTCACGTTTCACGCCCCTCGCTTCACGCTTCACGCCCCACGCCCCACGCTTCACGCTCCACGTTGTCACATCGGTGGGAAGGCCTGATGGCTGCTCTGCGTGCAGAAGGGTGGGTGAGACCGTTCTTCAAGGTGAATGCTCATATCTTCATCCGCACACTCTTCATGGTGTCGGTCAATGTGTTTTTCACTTCGGCGGGTTCGTGGCAGGGGGAAATGACGCTGGCTGTCAATTCGCTGCTCTTGCAGTTTCTCTTGCTGTTCTCTTATTTTATGGATGGTTTTGCTTATGCTGGCGAGGCGCTTTGTGGCAAATACCTGGGTGCGCATCATCGTGCGCTTTTCGTTCGTGCCGTGCGCCAGCTATTGTTGTGGGGATTGCTGAACGTGGCGTTTTTCACATTCGTCTATGGCCTTTTTGCTGAGCCTCTGCTGGGACTGCTCACCAACCAGTCTTCCGTCATTGCTGCCTCTCGTCCTTATCAGGCGTGGCTCATGGTGGTGCCAGTGGTGGGCATGTTGGCTTTCTTGTGGGATGGCATCTACATCGGCACCACTTCCACGCGACTGATGCTGGAATCTGCCATCGTTGCCACGTGTGTTTATTTCTTAGTGTATTTCTGTTTCCATTCGTCGTGGGGCAATCATGCGCTGTGGCTTGCCTACTCGTTGTTCTTGCTGAGCCGCAGTGCGTATCAGACGGTGCGGTATCCTCGTGTGCTGATGAAGGTGTAAAACCATTATTTTTTCATTTTTTGTGGGAATAATTTTGTTTTTTCGTTGACAAGTTATAAATTTGCAAATGTTTTTCAGAAATGGCTGCCGAAATGGTGGAATGGTAGACACGAGGGACTTAAAATCCCTTGGCCATAACGGCTGTGCGGGTTCGAGTCCCGCTTTCGGTACAAAAAGGGGTGCATTAGAGTCGCTGTGAAGCGCGGTGTCCTGTTTGTTATTTATTTTGACTTACTTGAAAAATCGGACTTTTCATCTGCATGACGCAGATGGATGTTATCGCCTGCCATAGGTTGTGAAACTTGTGGCAGGTTTTTTATTTTTTACTTTTTCACTTTTTACTTTCGATTAAATATTGTATCTTTGCACCGCGATATTCAATCATCTACTATCTAATCGGTTTGAATAATCACTAACTAATTAATATAAACATGAAAACATTTTTACGTGCCGCCTTGGCGGTCGTTTTTTTGTTGGTGTGCAGAGGCGCACAGGCAACAGACGTACAATTTGATGTTACTTCAACTGATGCTGGTGCTTATACCAGCTATTGTGGTCAGACATGTAACGTTACCTTGAAAAACAAAACATTTTCAGCTTACGAATGGGATGGGGCAGTGTTCCCATTCACGGCTTCGCAAGAAGTGCTTAATGCCACCTTCGGCGAAGGGAAATGGGATTTGCAAGAGTTTGATTCTTTCGATGGCACGACCATCAAGATGAAGGCTGCGACATCTATTGTTGCCGGACAGCCATACGCCATTCGCGTGAAGCAAACGGCTGAAAATCCAACATTCAGCAATGTTACTTTTGCTTCCAGCATTTCCACCAACTTCATCAAAGTTACTCTTAGCAATGACTTGGAATTTTGGGGAACGTACTTCAAGCTGGATTGGTATAGAATCGTAAATGGTCAAGGCAATCCCGTAACGGCTTTTTCATTCAAAAGCGATGGTTCTGGATTAGGTAACTGGCGTCCCAACCAAGAAACATTCAGGGCAAGAGACATAAATAATGAAGCATATTACGGCACTTTCGCATGGTTTTACCACCCTACTCTCGACACAACCACCCCATCCCTCTCCCTCGACATCACCAATTCAGGTAGCGGAGAAGGTGGTGAAGGTGGTGAAGGTGGTGAAGGTGGTGAAGGCGGAGGCGGCGATGAGCCTACCCCAACCACTCTTGAAGGAAAAATAGCAGCTCGTGCCCAAATAACCAATGTACCTACCGTCTATATTGACCTCCCAGAGATTGGTAACCAAACTTTGAACGAATATCTTTATAAGAATGTAGGCAGCGACACAACTCCAGAAGAAGCACCTTATCGTCCTGCCAAGATTCAGGTTGTAGCAACTTCCGACGTCACAAGTCCCGACTATCTTGAGTCGTTCATCGAGGAAGATACCAATCTGGAAATCAAAGTCAGAGGAAACTCCACGTCTAGAGCTGACAAACGCCCATACCGCCTAAAATTTGCAAGCAAAAAGACCTCTACCGACGGACAGGCTCACAAGCACGACCTCCTCGGAAAAGGCTATGCCAAGCGCAACTGGACTCTCCTTGCTAACGTCAACGATAGGTCCCTCCTCCGCAATGCACTCACTTACCACATTGCACAAGCTGTGGGCATGCCTTTCGCTGCTGGTTACAAGTTCGTTGACCTTGTCATCAACAATGAATACCGAGGCACTTACCAAATTTCCGACCATTGCGAAGTGGATGCCGACCGCATCAACATCAATGCTGACACGGGCTGGTACGTTGAGTTCCAAGGCAGAAACGACATGTGCGACTATCCAATGTGCTTTGCTGAAGGTGGTGTACTGATGAACATCAACAACCCTGAGCCAGACGATGAAAACGATGCCGCCCAGCGCGCTGCCATTATCAACCCAATGAAAGACTGGTTCCTCAACACTTGGAAGAAAGCATTCAGTTCAGGTTTTTCCAACCCAGCAACGGGATGGCGCGCCTACAACGACGAGGAAACACTGCTGAAATTCTGGATTGCCACCGAATTCACAGGCGACTACGACGGCTTGATGAGCGTGAAGGCATATCGTGAAGCCGACGGAAAACTCTGCTGGGGACCTCTGTGGGACAAGGATTTGGCATTCGGAAACTGGGACTCAATGGGTGCGCCTGATGGAAAATTGGTGGCTCACCTTCAACAAGCATCCTGCATCCAAGCCTATTTCGAAAACCTGACGAAAGACCCTATATTCATGGCTCATGCAAAGGAAGTCTTGGACAATCTCATCAGCGGAGGCATCAAAGCCACTTTGCTCGCTAAAATTGACGAAATGGCAGATGTTGTAAGAGAAACCCAAAAACTAAATCTTGATAAATGGGGCAACACGCCAAAGGGAGCTTTTGGATATGTTGGCGGTCTTGCCAACTATCAGGCATACGTTGACCAGCTCAAACAATGGTTGAGCGACCGCATCGACTACGTGCAGGAGCAATTCGCTATCCTTGAGGAAGCAGCTCATACCGTTTCGGGCGGACTGACACTCGATGCTTCAAAGAACCAATCAGATAATGGTATTGTGGTCGGACTGCTGGATAAGCTATACAATGTGACGCTTGCTAACAAGTCGTTTGAGAAAGACAAATGGAGTGCCATTTCGCTGCCATTCTCAGTAAACGAGCAGACATTGAAGAGCGTCTTTGGCGAACAATACGAGCTGAAGGAACTCGCCGGCATTTACTCCAACGGCACCACGCTCTATTTCGCCACACCTGCCAACAATGCCATCAACCCAGGAATGCCTTATCTCATTAAGCCTTCGAAGGCTGTTGACACAAATCCTGTTTTCAATGGAGTCATGATGGCATATTGCTCGAACTGGGACAATAACCATAAGCCATACGGCGAAAGCGTCACATTCGGCAACTACACCTTCAGTGCCAACCTCTATCTCAACTCGCTCAAAGTGGATGGTACCGACCTCCTCATCGGTGGTGATGCGGCATCGTTCACTACTCCACAAAAGGTAAATTCGTGGGATACGTCTGGTTCCGTTTACGGACTCAACGCATATATCAGAAAAGCCAACGGAGCCGTAAATCCTACCATCAGCTTCATAGCAGAAGATGCAGTCGAAGAGCAACGCAAACAGATGAACGACGTGCCAACCATCTACATCGATACCAATGCGCCTGTCGATGCCGACAACTGGGGAACAGCAGCCATTGAAGTGTTCGACCAGAACAACATGATTGGCGGCAGCTTCACCTTGGACAACACAGGACTGAGCGTGAAATACGTGGGCGACGGAAGCGACGAAAAGACATCCTACCGACTGAAGTTCGAGAAAAAACGCGCACTGTTGGGAAGCAAGTCTGGTTCTTACAAGCAATGGGTACTCGAATCCAACGACGACGACCCATCGATGCTCCGTAACGGACTGACCGAAGAACTTGGCGACCAGATAGGACTCGGTTTCACCCCTGGCTGCCAGTATGCCGACCTCGTTGTCAACGGCATATACGTAGGCACCTACCAGCTCACCGACCGCGTCAAAGTGGAAAGCGGACGAGTATTCGTCAGCAACAAAGACACCGACTGGCTCTTGGAGATTGCATCCAATGGCGAAGTAGGAGCCAACGACCTCTATGTGGCAGGCGACGACACCCATCCAAACATCGTCATCAAGAACCCCGACAAGGACGACATCTCCCCAGACGAGCAGGCAGCACTGCAAACCGCAGTCGGCAACTACTTCGCGACCTTCTGGGCAGACATCGAGAACATGGTTGACCAGAACTCATTCATCAACTGGTACGTTGCCAGCGAAATCCTCGGCGGCTACAAGCAGCTCTCCGATATCTATGTCTATAAAGACAATGCCGACGGAAAACTCTACTTCGGTCCCCTCTGGAGCAACGACAAGGCATACAACAACAACGCCAACCACCCAGTCGATATGAGCGACCTCAACACTCCAGGTTCCTACAACGGCATGCTCTTCAGCCATGCTGACTACAAAGTGATGCGCAACATCATCGAAGCACTCTGGCAAGAACAGTGGTTCAAAGATGCAGTCCTGGCAAAGTGGAACACCCTCTATGGCGAATCCAAGACCACCGACCTCCTTGCATCCTTGACCGCAAAAATCGACGTGCTTGCAGCAGAGATAGCCCAAACCCAAGCCGACAACTACGCAGCAAAGGCAAAGGGAGGAGCAGGATGGACACTCGAAGGCGACTACGCATCATCCGTGCAAGCCATCAAGGATTATCTCAACCAGCGCTTCGTCTATCTCGACACCAAGTTCAAGCAACTCTCCGCTAACGAAGTCCTTGCCACCGCAGAACTCGTGCATGGCGAACCTTATACGATAACGACAAACACCACCGTGGACAAAGTCGTCTATAAGCGCAGCTTCGACAGCAAACGCCAAAACCACTATCAAGTGTGGTACGTACCATTCGATTACACCATCACAGGCGAAGAAAACGCCGACTTCTATGGCATCAACATGATTGCTGCCACCGACGACCCTGATGGAATCGTAACAGACAACACAGCCGTATATATTTATATCGAAAAGCGAACAGCAGGTGCCAAGCTGAAGGCCAACATGCCATACGTCATCAAGCCACACCAGCAAGACTATGAATTCGTTTCCCAATCAGAAGAGGGAGTCATCCTCTATGCGCCAACCACAGAATCAAGGCTGAAGATGTCAACCTCTGCCTTCGAATACAACTTCTATGGCACATACGACACCTTCCAAGCCACCAAGGGACACGACTGGCTCTCCCTCAGCACGGCAGGAGAAATCTGTTGGAACGCCACTCAGGCAGCCAAGTTAGGCTCCTACTGCTGGTACGTGAAAGTAACGCCAAACACCAGCAACCCTGAGTATGCGAAACTCCTCTTCGCAATCACCGAGGGCAGCGAAGAAGACATGACAAACATCGTCCAGACGAGCAACCACACAGAAGTCGAAACCTATTACACACCCGAAGGGTTCCAGCTCCAGCGACCAACCAAAGGCCTGAACATCATCAAGATGAAAGACGGAACCACTCGCAAGGTTTTCTTGAAATAGACCCTCCCCAACCCTTCCTGTGAGGGAGGGAGTGAAAAGTGAAAAACGAAAAACCTAAATTAAGTACAAAGGACAAATTTCAAAGCCAGTACATTGTCCTTTGTACTTAATTTAGGTTTTTCACTTTCAAGCCGGGTGACTACTCCCTCCCTCACAGGGAGGGTTGGGGAGGTTCTGCTTATCGAATGAAGTTCGTTCGGATGGGAGCCTCGGGCGAAGGATGACCGTCCTGCGCCACGTTCAGCTTCTTAATCATCCAAGCCATGTTTTTGCCCAGCGTGCGCATCGTTTGCATACCCTCCTCGTCGAGCATCGCTTGCCCAGGCGTTTGCCCATACACCATGTTCCAGTATTGCGACGACACCACAGGCATGTTCAGAATCGTGAAATACTTGTTCAGGCGGTCGAAAGCAGCCGAAGCACCACCGCGACGGCACACCACCACCGACGCAGCAGGCTTGAACTGCATGAAGCGGTTGAGAGAATAGCACACGCGGTCCAAGAGAGCGCAGAGCGAACCGTTTGGACCACCATAATACACAGGGCTGCCCACCACCACGCCGTCGATGCCATTGCGCATCTCGTCGAGAATCCTGTCATACACACGGTCGCTGAACGTACATTTACCCATCCGTCCACACCATCCACAAGCAATGCAGCCCTGCATCGCCTGCTTGCCCAAGTCGATGATAACGCTGTCCACGCCTTCCTCAGCCAGCGCCTTAGCCACCTCCTTCAGAGCAAGTTTCGTGTTCCCATTCTCATGGGGACTACCATTAATCATTAATACCTTGCACATGTTATTGTAAGTTTTTAAGTTCAACGTGAAGCGTGAAGTGTGAAGCGTGAAGCGATTGAGCCGGATAGCAATTTCTCACTTTTCACCTTTTACTCTCCTCACTTCACGCTTCACTCTCCTCGCTTCACGCTTCACTCTTCACTCTTCACGCTTCACGCTTCACTCTTCACTCTTCACTCTTCACTCTTCACGCTTCACGTTAATTTTTTGCAAAGATATGCAAAATCAGAATGTTTTTATTACCTTTGTCCCCAAAATCTATACACTATGTCCAAAAAATTAACACAAGCCCTCGTGCTCGCCACGCTTCTGATAGCGTGTACCCACAGCCCCAAGACCTACAAAGTGGGCGTGTCGCAATGCTCCGAAGGACACTGGCGCGAAAAAGTCAACCATGAGATGCTCGCATCACAGCACCTCTACGAACACCATGTCAAACTATCCATTGCCGAGTCCTACGACGACACACAACTCCAAATCCGACAGATAGACAGCCTTGCCAACACAGGCATCGACCTTCTCGTCGTCGCACCCAACGAAGCCGTACCACTCGGCGAAGCCATCCAGCGCGTGCAGCAGAAAGGCATACCCGTCATCTTCTTCGACCGCAAGGCAGCCACCGACCACTACACCGCATTCATCGGAGGCAACAACGTCGAAGCAGGACGCACCGTCGGGCACTACGCCACCGAGTTGCTCAGCACACTACCTGCCAGCACAAGAAAACCCATCGTCATGGAAATCACAGCTGCCATGAGTACCACGCCAGCGCAGGAACGACACCAAGGCTTCGCACAAGCCATGCAGGGACACGACGAATGCCAATACATCTCGGTCAATGGCGACTGGACATCCGACAAAGCCTACACCATCATGAAGCAGAAGATGCAGGCAGGCATCGTGCCCGACATCGTTTTCTGCCACAACGACGGCATGGCAACCGGAGTCTATAAGGCAGTCGTAGAAGCACACGCCCAAGAGCGCGTCAAGATACTCGGCATCGACGGAATGCCAGGCGAAGGACTCGACTACGTGCAGCTCGGTCATCAAGTCGGCACCTACGTCTATCCCACGCATGGCGAGCAAATCATCCGTTTGGCATTGGACATCCTCACCGGCAAGCCCTACGAGCGCGAGAACGCACTCCAAGGCATCATGGTCACCCCAGAGAATGTAGATGTCGTAGCCGCCTCCAGCAAGGAACTGCTGAAGCAAAACGAACACCTCGTCGTCATTCAGAACAAGTTGGAAGAATACTTTGGCCTTTACAACTGGCAGCACAAACTCATCATCGCAGCCCTCTGTGCCATCCTCCTCCTCCTGCTCGCAACGCTCCTCATCTGGCGCGCCGTCGTCCAGACGCGGAAAGCCAACCGACGCATCCAAGCCATGAGCGACGAGCAGACCGCCTTCTACACCAACGCACGCCACCAGTTGCGCACACCCCTCACCCTGGTGGCAGGACCCGTGAAGCGACTCCTCGACAGCGGACAACTCAAGGGAGAACAGAAAGAGATGATGGACATCATCAGCAGAAACGTCACACAGCTCGAAACCGTCATCTCCAGCGTGCTCAACTTCAAGACAGGAGTCAACGACACATTGGTGGATGACGACACCGCCGATGCCGCCTTGCAGCAGCATGGATACGTCGATGAACTCCAAGAAAGCCGACTCACACAGTTCAAGCAGGAAGACACCGACGAACTCGCCACCGTGCTGATTGTGGACGACAATGCCGACATGCGACGCTATCTGCGCACCCTGCTTGCCGACAAGTTCTACGTCATCGATGCACCCGACGGGCAGGGAGGACTGAAGCTCGCCCGCGAGTGCGTGCCCGACATCGTTGTAAGCGACGTGATGATGCCCGTGATGGACGGATTGCAGTTCTGCTCGAAACTCAAGGACGACGCCATCACCAGCCACATCCCCGTCATCCTGCTCACCGCTCGAAGCACCGACGCGCAGCAGATGGAAGGCTATGAGCATGGAGCCGATGCCTACATCACCAAACCCTTCAACGCCAGTTTGCTCGTCGCCCGCATCTGCAACCTGCTGAAGAGCCGAAAGCAGTTGCGCCACCTCGCCGATGGCAAGCAGGACGACGACGCGCCTGCACAGCTGAACACGCAGGACAAGCTCTTTGCCGACATGCTCAAAGAAGTGTTCCAGCGCAACATGTCGAACCCCGAACTGAAGATGGACGACCTGGGCGACGAACTCGGCATGAGCCGCGTGCAGCTCTACCGCAAGGTGAAGGCGCTGACGGGCGTGTCGCCAGTGGAACTCCTGCGCGAAATGCGTCTTCAGCGTGCATTCCATCTCATCCATTCCACCACAAAGAGCATCTCAGAAATAGCCTACGAGGTCGGGTTCAACACACCGAGCTACTTCTCCAATTGTTTCAAGAAGCAATTCGGAAAATATCCAACCGACCTGAGAAGTGAGTGATGAATGAAGAATGAAGAATGTATTTTACTCCATGTAATTTACATTCTTCATTTTTTTTATTCTACACTCTACATTCTTTTATTCTTCACTAAACTTTCCCATCATTTTGGGATAGCGTAACTCTCTGACGCTGAAGGCGTCATCGCTCAGTAACCGTAGGTCGAAACGACCTGCGGTTGGAGTGTATTAGGGCAGGATGCACTCTGGAAGAGTGCCCCAACAGCCACAGATGGGCGACTCTTTCTGAGTCGATAGAGCGGACACACAGCTATCCGGGGGTGCTTTGCACCCTCGGTTACTGAGCGGTGACGCTTTCAGCGTCTTCTGATACAATTATTCAAGGGATGGGAAAGTTTAATTCTTCATTCTTCATTTTTTCATTCTTCATTCTTCATTCATTCATCCATAGCTTTGCAACGAGCCTTCGTTGCGATGGAAACGAGCGTTCGTAGTGGATGAAACGAACGCTCGCTGAACCTGAAACGGACGTTCGTCGCTTTCCTTCCGTTCAATTCGCGTTTTCCTTCCGTTCAATTCGCGTTTTCCTTCCGTTCAATTCGCCTTTTTCTTCCGTTCAATTCGCGTTTTTCTTTCGTTCAATTCGTCCTTTTCTTCTTTTGTGATTTCTCCGCGTGGCAGGCCGAAACTGATAAACGAAATGAACTAAGGCGGCACGAAATGTTACCATGTATCATTTTTTTCACCCGTTGAAACATATTTTTTGTTTTCTAACGAAAAACATGAGTAAACTTGCAGTCGAAATCATTCAACCTAATTAGTTTCTAACCTCTTAAACTACAAGAAAAATGGAGCAACTCAAAAGACTGTTACTCACTTTCTCGCTCTCGCTTGCGTGTGTCTTCCTATACGCGCAGACAGAGATTAGTGGTACTGTCATCGACTCGACGGGCGAGCCAGTGATGAGTGCCACGGTACTGGAGAAAGGCACCGGCAACGGTACGGTGACCGACCTCGACGGTAAGTTCACAATTCGTGTGGAGGCTGGCAAAACACTTGTCATCTCCTTCATCGGTTTCCTCACGCAGGAGGTGCCAGCCAAGAACGGCATGACGGTGACGCTGCCCGACGATGCCCTCTCGATTGAGGAGGTCGTGGTCACTGGTTATACCACCCAGCGCAAGGCTGACCTCACGGGTGCCGTGTCGGTTGTCACTCCTTCCGACTTGGCAAAGCAGAACGAGAACAACCCTATCAAGGCCATGCAGGGACGTGTGCCAGGCATGAACATCTCTGCCGACGGTAATCCTTCGGGTGCTGCCACGGTGCGCATCCGTGGTATCGGTACGCTCAACAACAACGACCCTCTCTACATCATCGACGGTGTGCCAACGAAGGCTGGTATGCACGAGCTGAACGGCAACGACATCGAGAGCATCCAGGTGCTGAAGGATGCTGCTTCTGCCAGCATCTACGGTAGCCGCGCTGCCAATGGTGTGATTATCATCACCACGAAGCGAGGCAAGGAGGGCAAGGTGAAGATTGACTTCGACGGAAGCATCGCCTTGCAGACTTACGCTCACCGCATGGACGTGCTTAATGCGAAGGAATTCGGACAGGTGATGTGGCAGGGCTACGTGAACGATGGTCTCGACCCTAACAGCAACGGACTGGGCTACAAGTACGACTGGTCTTACAACCCTCAGGGTGTTCCCGTGCTGAACGGTCTGACGATGAACAAGTATCTCGACGTGGCTGGCAAGACTCCTGCTGCCGACACCGACTGGTTCGACCAGACGACTCGCAGCGGTCTGGCTCAGCAGTACAATGTGAGCCTGAGCAATGGTTCGGAGCGAGGCACCTCGTTCTTCTCCTTGGGCTACTATAATAATAAAGGTATCATCAAGCACAGCGACTTCAAGCGTTATTCTGCCCGCATCAACAGCGACTACAAGTTGCTGAAGATTGGCGACCTCAACGTGTTGACCATCGGTGAGCACTTCACGCTCAACCGCACGAGCGAGGTGCAGGCTCCTGGTGGTTTCTTGGAGAATGTGCTCCAGTTCAACCCATCGCTGCCTGTTCGCACGACCGACGGCGAGTTTGCTGGACCTGTGGGTGGCTATCCCGACCGTGAGAACCCTGTGGCTCGTTTGGAGCGCAATGCCGACAACCGCTACACTTACTGGCGCACTTTTGGCGACGTATATCTGAACATCAATCCTATCAAGAACTTCAATGTGAAGACTACTTTCGGTCTGGACTACGCTCAGAAGCAACAGCGCATCTTCACTTATCCTATTACGGAAGGAACGGTGGCAAACTCTACGAATGCCGTGGAGCCTAAGCAGGAGCACTGGACGAAGTGGATGTGGAACGCCATTGCTACTTACAACCTCGAAACGGGCAAGCACCGTGGTGATGCGATGGTGGGTATGGAGCTGAACCGCGAGGATGACTCTTGGCTCAGTGGCAAGGCATACGACTTCGCTGTACTCAAACCCGACTACATGTGGCCAAACGCTGCGGTGGGTGAGGCTGAAGCCTACGGTTCGGGCGAAGGCTACACGCTTGTGTCTTTCTTCGGCAAGGTGAACTACACTTACGACGACCGCTACCTTGTGAGCCTCACGATGCGTCGCGACGGTTCGAGCCGCTTCGGTAAGAACAACCGCTATGGTATCTTCCCTTCTGTCAGTGCTGGTTGGAGAATCAATCAGGAGAGTTTCCTCAGGGATGTGGAATGGCTTGACAACCTGAAAATCCGTGCATCTTGGGGACAGACAGGTAATCAGGAAATCTCTAACATCGCTCGCTACACGCTCTATGAGAGCAACTATGGTGAGGCCAACTTCGGCGGTCAGAGCTACGGAACGAGTTACGACATCGCTGGAACCAACGGTGGACAGACTCTCGCCAGCGGTTTCAAGCGCAACCAGTTGGGCAACGACGACCTGAAGTGGGAAACGACCACGCAGACCAACTTGGGCTTCGACTTTGGACTCTTCCGCAACGCCCTCTACGGTTCCTTCGAATGGTATTATAAGAAGACCAAGGACATCCTCGTATATATGCCTGGCATCGCTGTGATGGGTGAAGGCTCGTCGCAGTGGATTAACGCCGGCGAGATGGAGAACAAGGGTATTGAATTCAACGTGGGTTATCGCGGTCATGTGGGCGACTTCCAGTACGACTTCTCGGGCAACATCGGCACGTATCGCAACAAGGTGACGAAGATTCCTGAGACGATTGCTGCCAACGGAACCTTTGGTGGAAACGGTGTGGAAAGCGTTGTGGGTCATGCTTTGGGTTCGCAAGTGGGTTACGTCTATGACGGCATCTTCAAGAGCCAGGACGAAATCGACAACCATGCCGTGCAGAACGGTGCAGGCTTGGGTCGCATCCGCTGGAAGGACTTGAACGAGGACGGTGTCATCAACGAGAAGGACCAGAAGTGGATTTACAATCCTGTGCCTGATTTCACTTGGGGTTTGAACATCTACTTGCAGTACAAGAACTTCGACCTCACCATGTTCTGGCAAGGTGTGCAGGGAGTGGATGTGATTAGCGACCTGAAGAAAGAGACCGACCTCTGGAGCGGTCTGAACATCTCGAACCTGAACAAGGGTCGCCGTCTGCTCGACGCATGGAGTCCAACGAACATGGACAGCAACATTCCAAGCATCAGCACGATGGACAACAACAACGAGAAGCGCGTGAGCAGCTATTTTGTTGAGAATGGCAGCTACGCCAAGTTGCGCACCATCCAGCTGGGCTACAACTTCCCTCAGAACCTGACGAAGAAACTCTTCATGGAGCGTCTGCGCTTGTATGTTTCGGCACAGAACCTGCTTACCATCAAGAGCAAGAAGTTCACGGGTGTTGACCCTGAGAATGCCAATTTCGGCTATCCTATCCCTCTGAATATCACATTCGGTCTTAATGTATCTTTCTAATCCCTAAACATACTGACAGCATTATGAAAACAAATATATTTCACGTCGGTTGCGCTGCACTCTTAGCTCTCGGTCTGACAGCTTGCTCCGACTTCCTCGAAGAGCACGTGCCTCAAGGCACACTCAGCGACGAACAGGTGAAGACACCCGAAAATGCAGAGGCAATGGTGGTGTCGGCTTACGCCATCTTCACCACAGCCGAGGACATCAACTCCAGCTTCTCCATGTGGAACTTCGATGTCCGCTCGGACGATGCCTACAAAGGCGGTAGCGGTACGAGCGATGGCGACGTGTTCCATCAGCTCGAAGTGCAGAAGGGTGTGCTGACCACCAACTGGAACATCAACGACATGTGGGTGCGCCTCTACAACAGCATTTCGCGTGTGAACACGGCAATCGCTTTGCTCAACTCCACGGATGAAAGCTCCTATCCGATGAAGACTCAGCGCATGGCTGAGATGAAGTTCCTGCGTGCTTACGCTCATTTCCTGCTGAAGCGTCTCTACAAGAACATTCCTTTCGTCATCAACGAAAACCTCACTTACGACGAGTATAACGAACTCTCCAACACGGCTTACACCAACGACGAAGGTTGGCAGCTCATCATCAACGACTTGATGGAGGCTTACAACACGCTTCCTGAAACTCAAGCCGACAAGGGTCGCCCAACGAAGGCTTCGGCTGCTGCATTCCTTGCCAAGGTGTATCTCTACAAGGCTTATCATCAGGACGACGTGAAGAGCAACCAGGTGACCAGCATCAACAAGCAGGACTTGGAGAAGGTGATTGAATTCACGAATCCTGCGCTCTACACCAACTACGGACTTGAGGACGACTTGCACAACAACTTCCGCCCTGAAGAGCAGTACGAGAACGGCAAGGAAAGTCTTTGGGCCATCCAGTACTCTCGCAACGACGGTAGCACTTATGGCAACCTGAACTGGAGCTACGGACTCATTCCGCCAAACATTCCTGGTGCAACCGACGGTGGCTGCGACTTCTACAAGCCAAGTCAGAACCTCGTGAATGCTTATCGCACGGGTGACGACGGTCTGCCGCTCATCGACTCTTTCAACAGCAAGGACTACAACAAGAACGAGGACAATGCTGACCCACGCCTCTTCCTCACCGTTGGTATTCCTGGACTGCCATATATGTTCAACAAGAACTACATGATGGAGGAAACCAGCATCTGGAGCCGTTCGAACGGTCTCTACGGCTACAATGTTTCGCTGAAGCAGAATGTCGATCCTGCTCTCATCGACAGCTATCTCATCAAGGGTTCCTATTGGGCAAGCTCCATGAACCGCATCGTGTTCCGCTATGCCGACGTGCTGCTGGAGCGTGCTGAGGCTTACGCACAGTTGGGACAGACCGACCAGGCCATCAATTTGGTGAATCAGGTTCGTACCCGTGCTGCCAAGAGCACACAGATGATTGGCAACTATCCAAACACTTACAATGTGAAATTCCACATCTCCAACTACAAGGGTGCTTACTCGCAGGAGCAGGCCATCAAGATTGTGAAGATGGAGCGTCGTCTGGAGTTGGGCATGGAGTGTGAGCGATTCTTCGACCTCGTTCGCTGGGGCGATGCTGCCACCGTGCTGAACAAATACTATGCTGAGGAGCGTGACAACTGTGCCATCTATGGCGAAGCCAGCTTCACTGCCAACAAGGACGAGTATCTGCCTATTCCATTCAGCCAGATTTCTGCTTCGAACGGCCACTACACTCAGAACATCGGTAATTGGTAAAATTTCAACCATAACGATAACCATAACGATAACCGCCATTCGGATGGAAAGTTAAGGTTATGGTTAAGGTTATGGTTAATCAAAAAATGAACAAGATGAAAACAAAGCTTTTAAACATAATATGCGTCATCTGCACCATTTGCGCGTTGGCAGCTTGCTCCGACGACCATGTCAGCGACCTTCAGCTGAGCGGTGACTGCATGGTTGAGACTATCAAGCTCGACAACTACGAAGGTATTATCGACCTCCCTTCGCGCAGCATCGTGGTTCGTCTGCCCGAAGTGTATGAAACTTCTGCCATGAAGGTGACGGCTCTCACGCTTTCCAATGGTGCCGTGTGCAACGTGCAGGAAGGTGAAACGCTCAACATGGATGCAGCCAAGGTGCTGCACGTGAAGAACGGCGACGTCAGTCTCGACTGGACACTGAGCGTGCTCCACGACGAAGCTCGCATCAAGCAGTTCGTGGTGAACGACATCTATCAGGGCACCATCGACCAGAACGCCAAGACCATCACGGTCTATGTGCCAGGTTCGGTTGACATCACCAACTTGGTTCCTACCATCACCATCAGTGCCAATGCTACGGTTACTCCTGGTTCGGGTGTGGCTCAAGACTTCTCGAAGCCTGTGCAATATACGGTGAAGAACAACTCGGCTGAGACGGTCTATACCGTGACTGTCATTGCCATCGAGAAGCCAGCAGCTCTCTTCGTTGGATCTGCTTCTACGATGAACGACCTCGACATGGAGGCAAAGACTGCTTGCCAGTGGATGCTGGGCAACATCCCTAATTCTCTCTATGCTTCTTTTGCAGACCTCCGTACTGGAACGCTCGACCTCTCCGAGTGCAAGATTATCTGGTGGCACTACCACGTGGATGGAGGTGTGGATGGACACGACGTGTTCTTGGCAAAGGCTACTGATGCGATGGACACGAAGAACGAATTGCGCAACTTCTACGAGAATGGCGGTTCCTTCTTCCTCACTCGCTACGCTACCAACCTGCCTTCGTTCATCGGCGCAACTGGCGATGACGACTGGACCACGCCTAACAACTGCTGGGGTCAGAACGAAGATGCTGCCGAAGTCTGTGGCGGTCCTTGGACATTCCGCATCTTCGACGGACAGAACAACCACCCTGTTTGGCAGAACCTCATCCAGGGCGACAATGCCAACGAGGTTTATTGCACTGATGCTGGTTATCACATCACGAACTCCACAGCTCAGTACCACATCGGCACCGACTGGGGCGGTTACGACAACCACGCTGCATGGGAAGCACGCACAGGCGGCAAGATTCTCGGCGTGGGTGGCGACGGAGCAGTTGTGGCTTGGGAATATCCTGCTCACGACGGCAAGGGTGGCATCGTCTGCATCGGCTCTGGTTGCTTCGACTGGTACTCTTACACTTACGAAGCTGGCTACACGGAGAACTATCACCGCAACATTGCTATCATCACTCAAAATACGTTCAACTACTTAATGAAGTAATACCATTATGAAGAAGACTATGATATATTCCGCATTAGCACTCATGTTGTCAGCCTCCGTGCTGACAGCATGCAGCGACGACAAATATGGTCCTGACGCACCAAAGGACTGGGCTGGCACTTCCGCGTTCTTCACTCCGACTGACGAGCAGGGATTCCAAACCTACTACACTCCTGCCATCGGTCGTGTGGGCGACCCAATGCCGTTCTACGACCAGAAGGCTGGCGATTTCAAGGTGCTCTACTTGCAGGAGTACGAGAACAACGCCACGTACAATTACCACCCTATCTGGGGCGTTGCCACAAGCGACGGAGGCAACTACACGTCCCTGGGCGAAGTGCTGCCAACTGGCACATCTTCGCTGGAACAGGATGCTGCTCTCGGTACGGGTTGCGCTGTCTATAACGAAAAGGACGGACTCTACTACATCTACTACACGGGCCACAACCCTCAGTGCAAGAATGTGGAGGCTGTGATGCGCGCCACTTCTCCCGACTTCAAGACTTGGACGAAGGACAATGCCTGGATGCTGAAAGGCGACGACTATGGCTATTCGTCTGTGGATTTCCGCGACCCTCAGGTGTTCAAGGCTGACGATGGGCTTTGGCACATGGTCATTTCTTCGAAGCTGAAGTTCGCTGAGTTCACTTCTTCCGACCTCAAGACTTGGACTCACCTCGGTCAGTTCCCGATGATTTGGGACCGCATGTTGGAGTGCCCTGACATCTTCAAGATGGGCGACTGGTGGTACATGGTCTATAGCGAAGCTTATCGTGCTTCGTGGAGCCGCAAGGTGAAGTACATGATGGCTCGCTCGCTCGACGAGCTGAGGGCGTGCTTCAACGACCCTGGTGCCAACTGGCCAAAGGACGGACATGAGGGCGTTCTCGACAGCCGTGCCTTCTATGCAGGCAAGACTGCCAGCAACGGCACCGACCGTTACATCTGGGGCTGGTGTCCTTACCGCACGGGTGCAACCATCTTCGACAAGAATGTGAACGTGGGTGCAGGTGGTGAACCGAACTGGTCAGGTGCTCTCGTCTGCCATCGCATCATCCAGCACGCCGACGGCACGCTCACGCTGGGTCAGGTGCCTGCCATTGCTGAGAAGTTCCAGAAGGCTCAAGACGTGAAGGTGATGGCATCTCATGGTGCAACCCTCACGGGCACTGGTGGCAAACTCTCGGGCGACGATGCTTACGTGCTCTACAGTCGTCTCGGCAGTTCTAACCACATTTCTTTCACTGTCACCACAAGCAACAACTGGGACAAGTTTGGCATCTCCTTCGTTCGTGGCACTGACTCTGAGAAGTACTACACCATGGTTGTGAACCCTGAGTGGGAGGATGGCCGCAAGGTGAACTTCGAGGAAGAAGGCAAGGCAGGCAAGGGCTTCATCGAAGGTATCGATGGCTACAACTTCCAGCGTCCTGCTGACAATGTCTATCATGTCAACATCTACACCGACAACTCTGTCCTCACCCTCTACATCAACGATGTTTGTGCTTACACCAACCGCATCTACGGCATCCAGAAGAATTGCTGGAGCATCAACAACTATGGTGGCAACATCACTGTTAGCGATGTAGTGGTCAGTGAAAAGTAACTATTTAAATGAAGAATGAAGAATGTAGAATGAAGAATGAAAAATACTCAACCAATGAGCAGGGTAAAATCCATTCTTCATTCTTCATTCTACATTCTTCATTTTATTATTCTTCACTTTTCATTTTCTTTTCCTACCTTTGCCAAAAGATTTTTTGGTAGATATGGAGAAGACTGACATTTTAATGTTAGGCACGGGTCATGCCACCGTGAGCCGATGCTATAACACTTGCTTTGTGCTGCAACAGGGCGATGCACTGCTGATGGTGGATGCAGGCGGTGGCAATGGCATTCTCAACCAGTTGGAAAAGGTGGGGAAGTCTATTGCCGATATTCATCATCTTTTCATCACACACGCCCACACCGACCACCTTTTGGGTTGCGTGTGGGTGGTTCGAATGGTCATTCAGTATGTGCAGCGTGGTTGGTATGAAGGGCAGTTGCACGTGTATAGCCATCGCAAGTGCATCGACACACTCCGTTCCATTTGCGAGATGACGATGCACAAGATGCAAACGGAACATATTGGTAAGGAAGTGGTGCTTCACACGCTGACGGATGGAGAAGAATTCACCGTTCCCGCTGCTTCTCCGCTTCGCATCACTGCGTTCGACATTCATTCCAGAATGGAACCACAATTCGGTTTCCGCACTGAGTTGGCTGACGGACAGGTGCTTGTCTGTTTGGGCGATGAACCTTATCATCCTGAGTGCCGACGATGGGTGGAGGGTGCCGACTGGCTGATGTGCGAAGCCTTTTGCCTTTATCGCGACAGGGACGTGTTCCATCCCTACGAGAAATTCCACAGCACGGCAATGGATGCAGGACGTTTGGCTGAGGAGCTAAACGTGAAGCATCTGCTGCTTTACCACACCGAGGACTCTCACCTCAATACACGTAAAAACGACTATTCCGCTGAAGCCAAACTGCATTTCAGCGGAATAGTCGTTGTTCCTGATGACTTGGAAACGATTAGTTTAAGTGAAAAGTAGACCCTCCCCAGCCCTCCCTGTGAGGGAGGAAGTAGTCACTCGGCTTGAAAGTGAAAAGTTGAAAGTTAAAAATGCCGTCCGGCTCAATCGCTTCACGCTTCACTCTTCACGTTGAAACTTTTCACTTTTCGTTTTTCACTTTTCACTCCCTCCCTCACAGGGAGGGTAGGGGAGGGTCTAAAAGCTTGCGCTGATGCCGCCCATCACGGTGCCGAGGGGCATGTGGTAGCCTGCAATGACTTCGTATTTCTGCCAGAAGAGGTTTTCGCCTTTCACGAAGAGGCGCAGCTGTGGGATGGGTTTGTAGGCGATGGCTGCACGGAGGAGGGGCACTTCCTCCTTGGCTGGGTTGTTGCCCACGGCGGTGTAGAGCGCCAAGTAGGTGAGGCCTGCGTTGAATGCCCAGTGCTTGCTGTCGTAGTTTCCACCCAAGTAGATTTTGTGTTCGGGCGCACCAGTCACTTTCACTTTGTTCATGTGGAGCGTGCTGTAGTTGGCATCTAATCGCCAGTAAGGATTGATGCGGTAGCCCGCTTCGAATTCCAATCCGTAGTTTTCTGCTTCGCCCGTGTTGATGTTGAGCGGTTTGCCATCTACCATCGACGTGGCAATGAGGTTCTCTGCTTTGATGTAAAACACATTCAGTCCGAGGCGCAGGCGGTTGTCGAGCAGCCGCTGTGCGTATGCCAGTTCGTAGTTCATCATTCGCTCAGGCTTGAGTTCTGCATTGGCAGGACGGAACATATACATTTCGCGAAGGGTAGGGTTGCGGAAACCCTTGCTGACGAGTGCCTTGAGCTCAATCTGGTGGGGCAGACGGAAGGCGAGTCCTCCCTGCGGAATGAGTTCGGTGCCTGCCTGTGAGTGATGGTCCACGCGCAGACCTGCATCGAGTGTCACCCACGAGGCGAGGTCCTGTCGGAAGTCGATGTAGCCAGCCAGTTCGTCCTCGGTGGTATCGACATAGTCGGTGACGTGTTCGTGGGTGGCGATGCTGCGTGTGTATGCTTCGCCGCCGAAGTGCTGCCAGTCGAAGCCTATGGTGGTGACGTTTCCGCTCCAGAACGACATGCTCTCGTATGCACTCACGCCAGCGTTGAGGTCGTTGTGCAGGTAATGCACGGTCTGTGGCTTGCCGCCTGGATGGTAGCCGTCGTTGATTTTGTGATGGCCGAAGTCGTAGAATCCTCGGATGGCTCCCGATGTCTTTCCGTAGTGGTTGAGAATGCCGACTGAGGCGAATCCGCGCGTAATCCACTGGTCGTTTTCGAGGTAGGGATTGGTGGTCTCGCCTGGGTTCGTGCCTTCGAAGTGGGTGAGGTTGATGTTGGCAACGGCTTGCCAGTGCTTGCTGAAGTCGTAGCCGAACTTGGCGAATCCTCCATACTGGTTGAACTCGGAGTTTTTGCGGTGTCCGTCGGTGGTGTTGAAGTTCAAGCCGATGGACGAAGTGAATTTGCCCAATCGCAATTGGTTGGTGGCATGTGCCTCGATGGTTCCGTAGCTTCCGCCTTGCACTTGCACGTCGGTGCGCACTCCGTTGTTGTGCATTTGTCGGGTGACGATGTTCATCACGCCGCCCATAGCGTTCGAGCCATAATAGAGCGATGCAGGTCCGCGCACCACTTCCACGCGCTCTGCCATCGCTGTGGTGTAGAGGTCGGGAACGGGATGCCCGTAGAGTCCTGCGTACTGGGGCTGTCCGTCCACGAGTACGAGGAAATTTGCCACGGTACCGATGCCTCGCACACGGATGCCGCCAGCGGCTCCTGTCGAAACGCCGTAGCCTACCATGCCTCGCGTGGTGGAGAAGAATCCAGGCACTTGTTCGTTGAGTGTTGGCAGCACTGCCTCGTTGTAGGTCTCGTTCAGTTTTTCTTGACTAACGATGCTCACGGTCACGGGCAGGTTTGCCATGTTGGTAGCATTTCGTGTTCCAGTCACAACTACGTTCTGCAAGGTGTCGTCGATGGCAAAGGATTGTGCCGTAGCTGACCCTGAGACAAGGAGACATGCAGACAATAATAAAGGTTTTTTCATTTTGAGTTATTGAGTTTGTAAGTTTTTGTATGTTAGACCCTCCCCAACCCTCCCTGTGAGGGAGGGAGTAGTCACCCAGCCCCTCCAGCTTCCCCAAGGGGGAGTGAATAACCATTCGGATGGCTTCTCCTCCCCTTTGGGAGGTTGGGAGGGGTTTATTCTCCCTCCCTCACAGGGAGGGTTGGGGTGGGTCTTTTTTCACTTAATCGTCGCTACCACGTATTCCGACCTGGTGCCGATGCGGAATTTGCCGCCCCAGATGCCGAGGCCCGAACTGATGTAATACTGTGTGTCGCCTCGTTGCCAAGGACCAAAGTCACATTCGTAGGTGGCATGGGTGATGAGCGAGATGGGCCACACTTGCCCTTCGTGGGTGTGTCCACTAAATTGGAAGTCGATGCCGCTTTGCTCTGCCTGTTCGAGGTGGTAGGGCTGATGGTCGAGCAGGATGGTGTATTTGCTCATGTCGGCGGCTTTCGTCAGTTCCTTCACGCTTTTGCGACGGCGGTTGGTGCGGTCGTCGCGTCCAATCACGCACAGGTCGCCAATCGTCACGTTGGAGTCTTGCACCAGCTGGATGCCAGCCTTCTTGAAGAACTCACGTGAGCGCTCAATGCCCGTGAGGTAGTCGTGGTTGCCATAGCAAGCTACGACGGGTGCGTTCAACCGACGGAATTCTTCCTCCATGTGCTCCTCGTCAACAGGACGGATGCTGCCGTCGATGATGTCGCCAGCCACCAGGATGAGGTCGGCATGTTCGGCGTTCAGCATATCCACCCATAGTGCCAGTTCCTTGCGAGGGTTGTGGTAGCCGATGTGGAGGTCGCTGACCATCACAACCGTCATTTCCTTCTTCAGTTTTCCCTTGCTGTCGAGCGTAATGGTTTCGCGGTATTTGTCGATGTAGTGACAATAGCCGTATGTGAACACAATGACGAGCAGGATGACAATGCTTTCGGTGCCGACGATGCTGTTGTGCAGAAACCATTTGGGTGTCACATGGAGCAGTCTGCCCAGGTCGAGCAGGAGGAACGTCATGAACAGATAGAGCAGGATGAAAATCCAGGAGCAACCTATGTCATAGACAGCCTGTGCGATTTTGAGCGGAAACTTGAATTGAAGCGGGCTGTTGCAGATGAAGAGGCAGGCGAATGCCAAGGTCATCAGCACGAGCACCACCCATTTCACTCCGTTGCCGCATGGCAGGATTTGCCACACGTGCCAATATACATAGCCGTGTCCTGCCAGCATAACTGTAAAGAAGATGATGAAAAACCAAATCATCGGAGTCTATAGTTGAGTTTTTTATTAAGTTTTTAAGTTTTTGAGTTTTTATCAGGGATTTAAAGGATTTTTTAGGATTTTCGTTTGCCACGTTGTTCCTTGTACTTTGTCCTTAATTTAATGTCCCACGGAAAGAACGGAAAGAACGGAAATTTTTGCTCGGCGCAAATCTTTGGTCAGCACCATGCGGAGCCTTTCTGTTGTTTCTGTCATTTCTGTGGGACTATGATATACGCTTGCAGCATCTTTTAATGTCCCACGGAAAGAACGGAAAGAACGGAAATTTTTGCTCGGCGAAGCCTAATTGTTTTTATATGAAATCATCGGATGAAACAAATAATAACAAATTTTCTGTTTACCCGTTTTTTCCGTTGTTCTTAATATTTCACTTTTATCTCTTCACTCTACTCCCCTCGCCCTTTGGAGAGGGGCTGGGGGTGAGGCTTCTTTTTGCTTATAGCCATTTGTTTATTGGATTCAACTATACGTGCGAGGGCTCGGTGAAACTCAAACGAGCCCTCGGTGAAGCGCAAACGAGCCCTCGGTGAAATGCAAACGAGCCCTCGCCGTTTCAGTAAATCCTAAAGATGGGCGCACGGGAAGCAAAACTGCGTGTGTCAATATCCTCAGAAAAACTTTTGCCAATCTGCACATTTGGGTTTTATCCTCAAAAATAATCTTAAAAACAGAGTGGAAAATTTGTCCAATACGTGATTTTATTCTTATCTTTGCGATGTACAAATCTTTTTACCATGCTATTTGATGCATTCCGTTCTTTCGTGACGAACTCGATGAATAAACTGCATTGTTGAAGCGTTGGGCTTGCGAAAACGTGTGCAAAGATAGTGAATTATTTAATAATCTAAACAAAATGAAAATCAAAAACTTAATCAGGGTTCTTCCTTTGATGGTGTTGGCAGTGGGAATGCTGTCGTTCATGCCTGGAGACAAAACCAAGAAAAAGAATATGAAACAAGTGAATGTTTCGGATTCCATCATCCACATTATCATGACGCGCACATCGGTTCGCACGTATCAGCAACGGGCTGTGGAACCCGAGAAGATTGAGACTCTGCTTCGCGCTGGCATGGCTGCACCTTCGGCTGTGAATCGCCAGCCGTGGCACCTCGTGGTCGTGACCGACAAAGCCCAGCTCAAGGCATTGGGCGGCAATGGTGGACCATCGCGTCCTGTGGCTGACGCTCCGCTGGGCATTGTGGTGTGTGGCGATATGAACAAGGCAATGGAAGGTGCTGGACGCGAGTATTGGGTGCAGGATGCGTCGGCTGTGACGGAGAACATCCTCCTTGCAGCCAACGGGCTCGACCTTGGAGCGGTTTGGCTCGGTGTGTATCCCATGAAGGAGCGTTGCAAGACGGTGGCAAACATTCTGCATCTGCCTAAGCACCTCGTGCCGCTGAACATCATTTCTATCGGTTATCCCAAGGACATGCCTGCACCGAAGGACAAGTTCAAGAGGGAGAATATCAGCTACAATTTCTTTGGTGGCAAACAGGGCGATGCCGTGCCTGCACCCGTGGCTGAGGACGATGACTTCCATGAATTCAATGTGCGCGAGGACTTCAGCGTGAATCCTTTCACCGTGTTCCGCGGTCCAGGCTGGTTGCTTTGTGCTGGCGACAAGGAGAAGAGCAATGCCATGACTATCGGTTGGGGCGGACTGGGTACGTTGTGGGGACAGGACCTCGTGAGCGTGTATGTGGCTCAGGCTCGCTACACGAAGCAGTTCTTGGACAAGGCGAAGTATTTCACCATCATGCAGTTCGACCGTGAGGACAACGACATCCTGGAATTCATGGGCAGCAATTCGGGACGCGACAAGGACAAGGCGAAGGAGCTCGACTTGCATCTTTCCTATACGGAGCATGGCACACCTTATTATAATGAGGCGCGCGTGGTGATTGAGTGCGAAATCCTTTACGAAGAGGATTTCCAGAAGGCTAACATGAAGGAATTCCCTGCCCAGTTCTATTCGCGCTTCCCTGCTGGCGTTCATGCGCAATACATTGGCAGAGTGGTGAAGGCGATGAAGAGATAGTGGGCAAAAACGAGCCCACAACGGTGGTTTTTGATGGTAAAATGTCGTTTTTCTTGTCTAATTAAAATTAAAAGCGTAATTTTGCCGTCAATACGAAATGAATTCAACAGAAAAAGTGTTAGTTTGTTCGTAATGCAGTTTATTATCAAAAAATACTTTTTAAGAGCTAAAAAATGATTTGGAACCGTAACAAGGAATGCATGAGCCGCGACGAGATGAGTGCTCTGCAAGGGAAAAGACTCCACAAGGTGGTGGAGTATGTGTATCACAACGTGCCCTTCTATCGCGACAAGATGCAGCAGTTGGGTCTGATACCTGATGACATTCAGACCATCGAAGACATCACCAAACTACCTTTCACGACAAAGAAAGACTTGAGAGACAACTATCCTTTTGGACTTCAGGCTGCTCCGCAGAGCGAAATTGTGCGCATCCATGCATCTTCGGGTACGACGGGAAACGCCACCATCGTTGGTTATACGCGTAAGGACATCGCCATCTGGAGCGAATGTATGAGCCGATGCCTCACGGCTTACGGTGTGACGCGCGATGACATTTTCTCTGTGTCCTATGGCTATGGCTTGTTCACGGGTGGACTGGGCGCACACTATGGTGTGGAGAACATGGGTGCCACCGTTGTTCCTGCATCTACGGGCAACACGGAGAAACATGCCAAGCTGATTCGCGACCTGGGCATCACGGGCATTGCCTGCACGCCTTCCTATGCGCTCTATCTGGCTGAAACTATCGACCGCATGGGCATCAAGAAGGAGGACTTGAAGCTGAAAGTGGGTGCTTTCGGTGCTGAACCTTGGACGGAGAACATGCGCAAGGAGATTCAGGAACGCCTCGGACTGAAGGGCTACAACCTCTATGGACTCTCGGAGGTGATGGGACCATGCGTCAGCTATGAGTGCAAGTGTCAGCACGGCTCGCACATCTGCGAAGACCATTTCTATCCCGAAATCATCAATCCTGTCACGCTCGAACCGCTGCCAAAGGGACAGACGGGCGAACTGGTCTTCACCACGCTCACGAAGGAGGGTATGCCAGTGCTGCGCTACCGCACACGCGACCTCTGTGCGCTGATGGAAGGCGAATGTGAATGTGGACGCACGGCTGTGCGCATGACCAGCATCAAGGGACGCTCCGACGATATGCTCATCATCCGTGGTATCAACGTGTTCCCATCGCAGGTGGAGAGCGTGGTGCTCAGCATGGAGGAATTTGCTCCTCGCTATATGCTCATCGTGGACCGCGTGAACAACCTCGACACACTCACCGTTCAGGTGGAAATTCGCCAAGAATACTTCGAGAAGGCGCTCGACACCATCGGCGAAATCGATGCTCTCGAAAAGAAATTGGCTCGCAAGCTGCAGAACGTGCTCAGCATCAGTGCGAAGGTGCAGCTGAAAGAGCCTAACACCATTGAGCGCAGCCAAGGAAAGAGTGCCCGCGTCATCGACAAGCGTGTGCTGAAGTAAGTTGATAAGTTTTTGAGTTTGTAAGTTTTTGAGTTCTCATGCAATGAATTTGATTTGAAAGCTTGCAAAAACTCAAAAACTCAGCTCAAAGTGAAAAGTGAAAAGAGAAAAGCCTAAATTAAGGACAAAGGACAAGGAACAACGTAGTAATCAAAAATCCTTTAAATCCTTTAAATCCTTGATTAAAAACTTACGTAAAAAGTGAATCTTTAGCTCGGCGTAGCCAAAAATGCCATCCGGCTCAATCGCTTCACGCTTCACACTTCACGCTTCACGGTAGAACTCAAAAACTAAAAAACTCAAAAACTTAAAAACTAAAGATATCATGAAACAATTATCTATTTTCCTCGAAAACAAGCAAGGTGCGCTGGTGGATGTGCTCCGCTATCTGAAAGAAGCAAACATTCAAATCGTTGCTTCCACCATTGCCGAAACAGAGCAATATGGCATCTATCGTGTGATTTGTGATAATCCAGAGCAGGCATACATCGTGCTCAAGGAGCAGGGTGTGGCTGTGAACCTCACTGAGATGAAGTGCGTGGAACTGGCTGACAAGCCAGGCGGTGCTGCCGAGGCCATCGAGAAGATTGTTGCCGAAGGAGTGAACATCAGCTACTTCTACACGTTCCTTATCAATGGCAAGGGTCTGCTGCTTTACCGCGAGAAGAAATGATGCTCATGCATGTGTTTTGACATGAACCTGAATAACTAACGAATGATGAAATATAAAGCAATTTTGACGGTGTGCCTGTTGTGGGTGGTTTCCACTCTGCAGGCGCAAGATTATTCTGCCTATTATCAGAATCTCCCTACGAAGGTGGCACAAGCAACGGTGCCTACCTTTCCTGCCAACGAAGTGACAATCACCGATTTCGGTGCTGTGGGCGACGGACAGACGCTTTGCACGGAAGCATTCCGCAAGGCTATCAGTCGGCTCACGAAGCAAGGGGGTGGAACCGTGCAAGTGCCTGCTGGCGTTTGGCTCACGGGTCCCATTGCGCTGAAGAGCAACATTCGCCTCAACTTGGCACATGGTGCTATCATTTATTTCTCAGCCGACAAGCGGCTCTACATTGACCAAGATGGCAAATCGAGTCGCGTGGACCCATGCATTCGCGCATCGAAGTGCAAGAACATTGCCATCACGGGACATGGCATCATCGACGGCAATGGTGCGGAGTGGAGACCTGTGAAGCGGTCGAAGGTGAGCGACGTGGAATGGAAGGGCTTCATCGAACGGCTCGGAGGCGTGGAGCAGACAGAAAAGGGTTTGTGGTATCCGTGGAACCACAAGGCTGGATATGCCAACATTGCCGACACGCCTGAGAAGCAGGAGGGTATGCGCAACGACCTCTTCCGCCCAACCGACTGCGAGAACATCTTCCTGCAAGGTGTCACCTTCCAGAACGCACCTCGCTTCCATGTGCATCCTTGCTACAGCAGCAACATTATCATCGACGGCATCACTGTGCGCTGCCCTTGGAATGCGCAGAATGGCGACGGCATCGACCTCTCTGATTGCCACCGCGCACTCATCGTGAATTCCACGGTGGATGTGGGCGACGACGGCATCTGCATGAAGAGCGGTGGAGAGAAGAAGGGATTGCCTTGGGGGTGCGAGGACATCCTCATCACCAACAACACGGTGTTCCATGCTCATGGTGGATTCGTGATTGGTAGCGAGGACATCGGAGGTATGCACCGCTTGGTGGTTCGCAACAACCAGTTCAGTGGCACCGACACGGGCTTACGCTTCAAGAGTGCCATTGGCCGTGGTGGTGTGACGGGCGACGTGTTCATCAGCGATATTTTCATGTCGGACATCACGAACGAATCCATCATCTTCGAATGCGACTACGCCAACCGTCCTGCTGGTGGAGCAGCACAGGGACCGCAGAAGGACAGTCCGCTGGTTCCTCATTTCCAAGACATTCACATCGACCGCGTGGTTTGTCATGGTGCTAAGGTGGGCATCAAGGCATCAGGTGTGGAAGGCATGGACTGCGTGAAGGACATCTACATCTCGAACTCATCCATCACTTATTGGAAAACGGCTCAGGACATTAACACAGCCACAGCCAAGCTCACGCTACAGAACGTGAAGCTCCAGAAAGAAGGCGAACAGAAATAATGCTGAAAACTCTCTTGAAACAAGTGAAGCAGTTCAAGACTGCTTCCATCCTCACACCCATCTTTACTTCTTTGGAAGTGGTGATGGGTGTGCTCATTCCATACGTCACGTCGTGGATTATCGACCGTGGCATCATGGCGGGCGACATGAGCAAAGTGGTACTCTACGGAAGCATCATGCTCGTCATGGCATTCATCTCGCTGATGTTTGGCATTTTGTCGGGACGCTTCTCGGCATACGCCTCTACGGGTTTTGCCTACAACCTGCGCAATGCCATGTTTCGCAATATCCAGACTTTTTCCTTCTCCAACATCGACAAGTTTTCGTCGGCAGGATTGGTGACTCGCATGACGACCGATGTGTCGAATTTGCAGAGCGCTTTCCAGCAGATTCTTCGCATCTCGGTGCGTGCTCCGCTCAACTTGATTTTCAGTGTCTTCATGTGCATCTTTATCAACATGAAGATGAGTCTCATTTTCGTGGTTGCACTCGTCATCCTTGGCACTGCCCTCTATCTCATCATCAGCCGAACGGTGAAACTCTTTGCGCAAGTGTTTGAGAAGTACGACGACCTTAACAACTCGGTGCAAGAGAATGTGCAGGCCATCCGTGTGGTAAAAGCCTTTGTGCGTGAAGACTTTGAAAATTCAAAATTCAGGAAAGCCGCGGAGAATCTCTACAAGCTCTTCGTCCGCACGGAGAGTTTGCAAGCCATTAACAATCCCGTCATGACCAGCGTCATCTATGGTTGCATCATCGCGCTCTCATGGTTCGGCGCACACTTCATCGTGGCTGGTGAACTCACCACGGGTCAGCTCACTTCGCTCTTCACTTACGTCATGACAATCATGAACTCGCTGATGATGCTTTCGATGATTTTCGTGATGCTTACCATGAGCGCTGCCAGCGGACGACGAGTGGCTGAAGTCATCGACGAGAAGGCTACAATCTTCACTCCTGAGAATCCCGTCATGGAGGTGCAGGACGGAAGTATCGACTTCAAGGCTTGTTGCTTCTCTTACGGCAACGGAGAGTATGCCATCAAGAACATCACCCTCCACATCAATGCGGGCGAAACCATCGGAGTGATTGGAGGAACAGGTTGTGGTAAGAGTACATTGGCGATGTTGGTCAGTCGTCTTTATGATGCTTCGAAGGGTTCCGTCCTGGTGGGAGGAGTCGATGTGAAGTGCTACGACATGGATGTGCTTCGCAACGAAGTGGCAATGGTGCTTCAGAAGAATGTGCTTTTCTCTGGCACGATTCTCGACAACCTGCGCTGGGGAAAGACCGATGCCACATTGGAGGAATGTGTGCGTGCCTGCCAGTTGGCACAAGCTGACGAATTCATCGAGCAGATGCCGCAGAAGTACGAAACGATGATTGAACAGAACGGAAACAATGTGTCGGGCGGTCAGAAGCAACGTCTTTGTATTGCTCGTGCCCTTCTGAAGAAACCGAAGATTCTGGTACTCGACGACTCAACGAGTGCTTGCGATACCGCCACCGATGCAAAGATTCGCCGTGCCTTCCGTGAGGAAATTCCAAACACCACGAAACTCATCATCGCCCAGCGCATTCAGAGTGTGCAGGATGCCGACCGCATCATTGTGATGGAGAGCGGACAAGTGAGTGGATTCGACACGCACGAGAATCTTCTCAAGACCAACAGACTCTATCAGGAAATCTATCACATTCAGATGGAAGGTGAAGCCGACTTTGATTCACCAGAATAATTCTTCAACCACAAATTAGAAGGATTTTTTAGGATTTAATATCCTTCATTCTTCATTTTTCATTCTTCATTCTTAATTGTAAGCAATGCCAAGACAAATCAACATAGGAGGACGACGTGGTCCTGGAGGACCAGGACAAAACTTTGGTGCTTCAGCCAAGATGCCAGAGGGAGGCATGAAGATGGTGAAGCGACTCTTCGGATATGTCACACGCAACTACAAGCTCTCGCTCGGAGTCGTTGCCCTGTGCATCATCATCACTTCCGTCACCACACTTGTCTCCACGCTTTTCACCCGCACTCTCATTGACGACTATATCGTGCCACTCACGCAGAGTGCCAACCCCGATTTCACACCGTTGGCTCATACGCTCTTCACGCTGGCAGCCGTTCTCGCCGTCGGCATTGTGTGTTCCTACCTCAACAACCGTCTGATGATTAATGTGGGGCAAGGCACCTTGCTCCGTTTGCGCACCGACCTCTTCGAACACATGGAGCAACTGCCTATTGGCTATTTCGACTCTCATGCACATGGCGACATCATGTCGGTCTATACCAACGATGTTGATACACTTCGCCAACTCATCGGGCAGAGCATACCACAGGTCTTTTCTTCCGCCATCACCATCAGCATCACCTTCGTGAGCATGTGCGTGATGAGTTGGCAACTCACGCTGCTCGTTCTGCTCATGACAATCGTGATGATATACGTCACTCGCGTGCTGGGCAATCGTTCCGCTGTCCATTTCAAGAGTCGTCAGCAGAATCTCGGTGCGATGAACGGCTACATTGAGGAAATGCTGACAGGGCAGAAAGTGGTGAAAACCTTCTGCCATGAAGACGAAGCGATTGCGCGATTCGAGCAATACAACGAGGCATTGCGCGACAGTGCAAACAAAGCCAATCGTGAAGCCAATATCGTGATGCCTGTCAATGGCAACCTCTCCAACCTCATCTATGTACTCTGCGCCATCATCGGTGCTGCCATCGCATTGAAGTCGCCATTGGGTGCCACGCTCACCATCGGAACGCTCGTGTCCTTCCTCACGCTCATCAAGAACTTCACCCAGCCCGTTTCCCATCTCAGTCAGCAAATCAACAGCGTGGTGATGGCATTGGCAGGAGCAGGACGTGTGTTCGAACTGATGGATGCCACACCTGAGAAAGACGAAAAGGCTTGTATCCGTTTGGTGAATGCCAAGAAAAACTCTGATGGCACTCTCTCCGAAACCACGGAGCGCACTGGCGTGTGGGCATGGAAAGTGCCGAAGGATGAATTCAAAAACATCGAGGGAAAGACAGACGAGTCCGACCACAACGATGCCAACTACGGACTGATTCAACAGAAGGGCGAAGTGGATTTCACGCAGGTGGATTTCTCATACGTTCCCGAAAAACAAGTGCTTTTCGACATAGAGCTCGACACCGACGCTGGGCAGAAGATTGCCCTCGTGGGAGGAACCGGAGCGGGAAAAACCACCATTACCAATCTCATCAATCGTTTCTATGACATTCAGGACGGACGCATCCTCTACGACCACATCGACATCCGCAAGATTCACCGCGAGGACTTGCGTCGTTCGCTCGGCATGGTGCTACAGGAAACACACCTCTTCACGGGAACAGTGATGGAGAACATTCGTTATGGTCGTCTCGATGCCACAGACGAGGAATGTCGTGCCGCTGCCGAACTTGTCAATGCCGACGATTTCATCCTTCGTCTGTCCGAGGGTTACGACACGATGCTCACCGCCGATGGTGGCAACCTCAGTCAGGGCGAGCGTCAGTTGTTGGCGATAGCCCGAGCAGCCGTTGCCAATCCTCCTGCGCTGATTCTCGATGAGGCCACGTCCAGCATCGACACCCGCACCGAGCGCCTCGTGCAGGATGGCATGGACCGCATCATGGAAGGACGCTCCACCTTCGTCATTGCCCATCGCCTTTCCACCGTCCGCAATTCCCACATCATTTGTGTCATGGACCACGGTCGCATCATCGAGCAAGGCAATCACGACGAATTGATTGCCAAGCAAGGCAAATACTACCAGCTCTACACAGGCAAGCAGATTGATTAGCTTTCGGCAATTTGTTCAGCCAAATGATTCAGTTGGAGGCATTGTTCTCGACTGATGGTCTTGTGTTCTGTATGATATTCCCACGGTGCGATTTGTAGCAGTTGACCGCTGGCACACGCATCGAAACTTTCTCCGCTTGGTTTATAAATAGGAGGAAAACCGTTCTCACGTAGTAAAATAATGGAATAGCCACGATTCATGGCTTCGCGCATCACGAGTTTCTCTCGTGGTGCTATGGCTGCGCTGACCAGTACGCCACCCGCTTCGCCCAAAGCAAGCCATTCCTTTGCCAACCGTGCGTATTCCGAATCTGTGTAGGCACGATGGACAACGATGGCGGCTTTCATGGGGATGTCGAGCAGAAAGCGATTTCCCACCATCTGAACTTGTTTTCCCAGCAATGGTTCTTCGCGCCTGATGGTGAAGAAGTCAGGATGGGAGCGTTTCACTGCAAGGCGACGGGGATTGTCGTCGAGGTAATGTATCCATCGTTCGAGCTGCCCTTCTCGCATGAGGATTTTGTCGTTGTAGCCAGGTTCGAATAGAGATGGGCGGGCAGACTGGGGGAGGGAACCTTGCACAGATGTGCAAGGCACAGTTCCTCGAACGTCGGTTCGAGGCTCTTTGTTGGTGGGCATGATGCCTTCGTCTTGCAATCGCCACCACGCTTTGGAGCAACCGCTTTTGAAACCGCCAATGACTTTCCCGATGTGGCTGCCTTTGGGCATGTTCCTTTTCACATGGATGATGATGTGGATGTGGTCGGGCATGATGCATGCCTTCTGCACTTCTATCATGGGATAGAACTGGGAAATCTTTTGCAGTTCGTCTTGAAGAATGGCTTTGCCAAGGGGAGAAAGTGAGACAAAGGGGGCACTTTCGGGCTGGTCTTCTGAAAATGTCTCGTAATGGAGCGTGCCGAAAAGAGGCAAGCGTCCTTTGGTGACCATCGTCAGCATGTAGGAACCAAAACGACCATAGTCGTGCTGTGACTTGCGACGCTTCATGCTGTGCTTGATGTCTGCCAGTTGAATACCTTTGCTTATTGCCTCTTCGCGTTGCATGGTTGAATTTCTTGCTTTCAGATGATGTGGAAGTGCTGGAGGGCGTGGAGGATGCCATTGTCGTCCACGTGGGAGGTGATGTAGTCGGCATGGGCTTTCACCGTGTCGGACGCGTTGCCCATAGCGATGCCGAGGGCAGCGTGGCGGAGCATGGGGATGTCGTTGCCGCCATCGCCTATGCCGACCGTTTCTGAAAGGTCGATGCCGTAGTGACGGATGATGTTGTCGATGCCTGAGTCTTTGCCAACGCCTTGCGCAATGACATCGGTGAAGGACGGATGCCAGCGTGCGGCTACACAGTGGGGGAGAATCGAGTTCATGATGTGGGTTTCTTCGTCGGCTGAGAAGAAACCGATGAGTTGTAGAATGTCATCGTTTGCAGCTTCTTCGATGGGAAGGAGTGCGGGAAGTTGTACGTTGAGGGTGGTCATCACATCGTCAACGACCGCCTGCTGCGTGTTGAATCCATAGACGTTGTGCTTGGCGATGGCAAGGAAGGGGATGGGATTCGTGGAGAGGAAGGAGAGGAGTCGTTCCACGTCGTCTTTCACGATGCTCTGCTGGAAGAGGGTGTTTCCCTCGCTGTCGAGGCAGAGTGCTCCCGTGGCGCAGACCATGCCGTCGTATTCCACGCCTTGCAGGTTGTTGATGAACTGCAAGGGACGGCCTGTGCAGATGAACACCTTGATGCCGCGCTGACGTGCTTCGTGGATGGCTTGGCGCGTGGATTCGGGTACGGAATGAGTGGTGAAGGAAACTAGTGTTCCGTCAATATCGAAGAAAAGTGCTTTGAACATGAGGACAAAGTTACGATTTTTTTAGGACTCTTGAGCTAAAAATGTCTAACTTTGCAGCATCAATCCCAAAAAAGAAAACAAAATATGGAACAGAAGAATATCGTTGTTTCCGACGAATTACGCAAGGCATGGCCGCTGTTCACAGGCTGTGCCGTGTATGCCGATTTTGAGAATACGGAGCATAGCGACGAGTTGTGGCAGGAGATAGATGCCTTCGTAGCGGAAATGCGGACTCAATACACGGTGGATAGCATCAAGCAAATCAGTGGTATCGAAGCCACGCGCAAAGCATATAAGGCTTGCGGCAAGGACCCGAGCCGTTATCGTCCCAGCAACGAGCAGTTGGTGCGTCGCACCTTGCAGGGCAAAGACCTCTACCAGATAGACACGGCAGTTGACCTCATCAATTTGGCATCGATGAAATACGGTTACAGCATTGGTGGTTTCGACCGCGACAAGATTGAGGGCGACACCATCTGCTTGGGCATTGGCAAGGAAGGAGAACCCTACGAGGGCATTGGACGCGGTGTGCTCAACATTGAAGGAATGCCCGTCTATCGTGATGCTGTCGGTGGCATTGGCACTCCCACCAGCGACAACGAGCGCACGAAAATGTCGATGACGACCATCCATCTGCTTGCGCTCGTGAATGGTTATGATGGCAACAAGGAGCAGACTCGTGCCTGTGCCGACTTCATCGTGGAATTGATGGAGAAATATGCAAAGGGGAAGAATTGCAGAGTGGTTGAGTTTCAATAATTCAATTCTTTTTAGGCGATTTTGAGGATTGTCTGAATTGTTTATTCGATTTTACTAAATGCGCGAGGGCTCGTTATCGTTCAAGCGAGCCCTCGTCGTAGTTCAAACGAGCCTTCGCTTGAAAAACGATGAAGGCTCGGTGATTTAGTAGAATCAAAAAGAAAAATGATGAATGAAGAATGGTCGCTTCGCTCCGCTCCGAATGAAGAATGAGCGCTACGCTTAAATGAAGAATGAAGAATGGTCGCTACGCTCCGAATGAAGAATGAAAATTACTCAACCAATGAGCAGAGTAAAATATATTCTTCATTCTTCATTCTACATTCTTCATTTTATTATTCTTCATTTAATAACATTCTTCAAAATTTGGTATTTCGCTCAACTTGCACTAACTTTGCAAGGTTTTTGGTGTATTCCTACGGAAAAGTGCCACGAACGTATATTACTTTCAGTTCACAAAACAGATAACAAAGAATGAGAAAGCTGATTTTTGCAATCTTGTCGATGGTGATGGGATGTGTAGGCATGATGATGTTGTATTCATGCAATAAGGGAGAAACCTACGCCGAGATGAAAAAGAAGGAAAGAAATGCTATTGAAGCGTTTATCAAGGATAACGAGTTGGTTGGTCCTATCAATGTGATAAGCGAATCTACGTTCTATGCGCAAGATTCTCTGACGGACTACACGAAAAACGAATTCGTGCTGTTCCAGGAGGATGGCGTGTATATGCAGATTGTGCGCAAGGGTGAAGGGCAGTCGGTGGTGGAGATGGCGAAAGCCTTCACTGACAGTACGCTCTACACGAGTGTGCTTTGTCGCTTCTACGAATGGGACATTGAACATGCCGACACCACTTGCACGAATGTGGGTCGCACATCGTCAATGGTCGATAAGTTGCAGCTCACATACGCTCATCGTGGTCGCAGCTATTCTGCTTCGTTCACGCAGGGCTACATGTTGCAACGCTATGGGTCGGTGGTGCCAAAGGGATGGCTCAAGCCGCTCGACTACATTCGCTTGTCTCGCAATTCGGGTCGCATTGCTAAGGTGCGCCTCATTGTTCCTCATTCGTCGGGAACGAGCAACGCCAGCAGCTATGTGCTTCCGTTCTTCTACGAAATCACTTTCCAGCAGGGAAGGTAAAGGAAAGTGAAAAAGGGACCCACCCCAACCCCTCTCCAAAAGGCGAGGGGAGTGGATAGAGAGAGGAAAATAATCCGTTTAAATCCTTAAAATCCCTGATAAAAAACTTAATTAAGTTCAAAGGACAAAGAACAAGGAACAAGGTAGTAAGCGAAAATCCTAAAAAATCCTTTAAATCCCTGATTAAAAACTTGAAAACTTAAACACAGATAAAATATGAGTTTAATCAAATCTATTTCTGGTATTCGCGGAACCATCGGTGGCAGAGCCGGTGAAGGACTTAATCCGCTCGACATTGTGAAGTTTACTTCTGCCTACGCTACTCTGATTCGCCGTACTACAAAGATTGACACCAACAAGATTGTGGTGGGTCGCGATGCTCGTATTTCGGGCGAAATGGTGAAAAACGTGGTGTGTGGCACTCTGATGGGCATGGGCTTCGACGTGGTTAATATCGGTTTGGCTACTACTCCTACCACCGAAATTGCTGTGACGATGGAAGGTGCTTGTGGTGGTATCATCATCACTGCCAGCCACAACCCTCGTCATTGGAATGCGCTCAAGTTGCTCAACGAGAAGGGTGAATTCCTCAATGCTGCCGAGGGCAACGAAGTGCTTCGCATTGCTGAAGCTGAGGATTTCGACTTTGCCGATGTGGACCATCTGGGCAAGTATATCGAAGATAACACATACAATCAGAAGCACATCGACATGGTGCTGGGACTGAAGCTCGTGGACGTGGAGGCTATCAAGGCAGCACATTTCCGTGTGGCTTTCGACTCCATCAACTCGGTGGGTGGCATCATCCTGCCTGAACTGTTCAAGGCTCTTGGCGTGGAGAAGGTTACTCCGCTCTATGATGACCCTTCGGGCGACTTCCAGCACAATCCTGAGCCATTGGAGAAGAACCTCTCCGACATCATGGCATTGATGGCAAAGGGTGGACACGACGTGGGTTTCGTGGTGGACCCAGACGTTGACCGTCTTGCTTTCATCCAGGAAGATGGCAAAATGTATGGTGAGGAATACACGCTCGTGACGGTTTCGGACTACATCTTGAAGCACACACCAGGCAACACGGTGAGCAACCTCAGTTCTACTCGTGCTCTCCGCGATGTCACTCAGAAGTATGGTGCTGAGTACAACGCAGCAGCAGTGGGTGAGGTGAATGTGGTGACGAAGATGAAGGAAACGGGTGCTGTGATTGGTGGTGAAGGCAATGGTGGAGTGATTTATCCAGAAGCTCATTACGGTCGTGATGCCTTGGTGGGTATTGCCCTCTTCCTCAGCCATTTGGCTCATGAGAAGAAGAGCGTGAGTGAACTCCGTGCCACTTATCCTAACTATTGCATTGCCAAGAACCGCATCGACCTCGAACCATCGACTGACGTGGATGCTATCCTCGCTAAGGTGAAGGAACTCTACGGACAGGAGAAGGACGTGACCGTGAACGACATTGACGGTGTGAAGCTCGACTTCCCTGACAAGTGGGTTCACCTCCGCAAGTCGAACACTGAGCCAATCATCCGCGTGTATAGTGAGGCAAGCACGGAAGAGGCTGCCGACGAGATTGGCAAGAAAATCATGGAAGTAGTGAAGTCAATGAGCTGACCAGATAAATGAAGAATGAAGAATGTAGAATGAAGAATGAAAATTACATTTTCCACTAACAAGGTAAAATACATTCTTCATTCTTAATTCTTCATTCTTAATTATAAATTAAAGTAAGTGTATGGAAAAGAAAAGTAGTATTATTTCTGCTTCCATCTTGGCATTGGGTATTGTCATCATGGGATTTTGCCTCAAGGCAGGCATCGACAACTTTGTGAACAAAGGTCGTAATGTGGAAGTGAAGGGTTTGGCAGAGCGTGAAGTGGAAGCCAATAAGGTGACGTGGCCTATCACACTGAAGGAGACTGGCAACGAAATCCAGACGCTCTACTCAACAATCAATGCAAAAACGGCAACCGTGAAGAAGTTCTTGACTGATAATGGCATCAAGAGCGATGAAATATCAGTCAATCCACCTATCGTGAACGACTATAAGACGGCTGGCGCTTATCAGCAGGATGTGAAATATCGCTACACCATCACTTCCAGTTTGACCGTGGTTTCGAAGGATGTGAAGAAAGTGCGCGACTTGATTTCCCGTCAGGGAGAACTTGTTGCTCAGGACATTGCCATCGATTACGGTAGCGACTGGGACAATCGTTCGAAAATCACATACGAATACACTGACTTCAAGAAGATGAAGCCAGAAATGGTGGCTGAGGCTATCGAGAATGCGCAGAAGACCGCTGAACAGTTTGCCAAGAACAGCAATAGCAAGCTCGACAAGATTGTGGCTGCCGACCAGGGTTCGTTTGAAATTGTGGACCGCGACGAAAGCACTCCTTACATCAAGAACATCCGCGTGGTGTCGCACATCACTTATTCATTGAAGAACTAAACGATAATAATTAAGAATGAAGAATGTAGAATGAAGAATGCATTTTACTCAAGTACTCAGAGTAACTTTCATTCTTCATTCTACATTCTTCATTTTTCACTCTACTCCCCTCGCCCTTTGGAGAGGGGTTGGGGGTGAGGCTTTTTCATTTTTTTATATCCTATGCAAATCGAATTATCCTATTTGTTAGGCCCACTCATGGGTGGTATCATTGGTTATGTGACGAACTATCTTGCCATCCGCATGATGTTCCGACCTCACCAGCCTAAACATATCTTTGGTAAGCGTATTCCTTTCACACCTGGTATTATTCCTAAGGAACGTTTCCGCATCGCCGAGGCAGTGGGCGACTCCATCAGCGAGAACTTGATGAACAAGGAGGTGCTGGCGAAGAACCTTCTTTCGGAGGAAATGCTCGGAAAGATTGGTGAGAGTTACGACACATTCGTTTCCACTCAAAAGAAGAACAGGGAAACGCTGCGCGAATTCTTGGCGCATTATCTGCCTGCATCCGACATCGATGCTATTCAGGCAGACACGAGCACAGAACTGGCGTTGCAGTTGCACACACGCTTGTCCGATTCTGAATTGGGTAGCGTGATGGCACATGCCGTGATAGAGCATGTGATGACGAAAATGAGTAGCGGTGTGATGGGTTTCTTGGGTGCAGATAAGTTCCTTTCTTTCTTGGAAGGTCCTGCCGAGCATCAGTTGGAAAAGCACATCAATCAGATTATCGCCAACAATTCAGAGGAAATCATTTCGAATTTCGTTGCTCAGGAATCCAATCATTTGCTCGATACGCCTGTTTGTGATTTGCTCAAAGACCACGACGAGCAAATCGTTCAGCTTCGTCACATACTTTTGGAAGGTTATACCACTATCATCACAACTCACCTTCCAAAGATTCTCTCCACACTCGACATCAGTAAGATTATCCGCGACCGCATCAACGAAATGGATATGATGGAAACGGAAAAGATTATTCTTGATGTGATGAGTAAGGAACTCAATGCCATCGTCTGGCTCGGTGCCCTCCTTGGCTGCATCATTGGCACCGTGAACAGCTTTGTATAAATTTAGAATGAAGAATGTAGAATGAAGAATAAAAATTACTTAGGCTAAAATACATTCTTCATTCTTCATTCTACATTCTTCATTTTATTATTCTTCATTCTTCATTCTACATTCTTCATTTATTTATAACCTTTGGTTGACGACCTCCCAGTTGATGAGTTGCCAGATGGCAGCGAGGTGGTCGGCACGACGGTTCTGGTAATCCACGTAGTAGGCGTGCTCCCATACATCGAATGTGAGCAAAGGGCGGAGTCCGCGAGTGACAGGGTTCTGTGCGTTTTGCTCTTGGGTGATGACGAGTTTGCCTTCAGCATCGGCAGAAAGCCAAACCCATCCCGAACCGAAAAGCGTTGTTCCTTTCTGTGTGAATTCTTTTTGGAAAGCTTCGAAACTTCCGAACTGTGCTTCAATGGCTTGGGCAATCTTGCCTGTCGGACGATTGTCGGCTTGTGGAGCGCGGAGAGCCTGGAAGTAGAGATTGTGGTTGAGGATTTGTCCTGCATTGTTGAAGATGCCTCCTTCTGCTTTCTTCACGATTTCTTCGAGCGGAAGGTCTTCGAAACCACTACCAGGCAACGTTGCATTGAGATTGTTTACGTAGGTTTGCAAGTGCTTTCCGTGGTGGAAAGCGATGGTGTCAGCACTGATGACTGGCTGGAGCGCATCGGGTGCGAAAGGTAGGGTGATAAGGGTAAACATGAAAGTGAAAAGTTAAAAGTGAAAAATTAAAAAAAGTTTCCCCAAAAATCTATTCGAGTAGAGGTTTGGAGAAATCTGTGTTTTTTATTGATATTTTTCTTCTAAATCGCCGTGAATGACATCGAACACTTCTTGCATGAGGATGCGAGTCGGCTTGCCCTTTCGGTCTTCAGCAATGATAGGGCGATGAACCGTGAGACTGATGGGATGGCGAGTGACGGAGTAGGCATTGCGACTGAAGATATCGAACGAACCGTTGATGGTGAGAGGAACGATGGGGAGTCCGATTTCGTTGGCAAGGGTGAAAGCACCCTTTTTGAATTCCCCCATCTGTCCGTTATGGGTGCGTGTTCCTTCGGGGAAGATGACCATCGACATGCCTTCGCGCAAGGTTTCCTGTGCCTGAACGACCGTCTTCTGCATGGAGGCACGACTGTCGCCTACGTAGATGTGTCCCGACTTCTCGCAAGCAAGTCCTACAAATGGTATTTTGCGGAGATACTCCTTCATCATCCACTTGAAGTTATGCCCCAGATAGCCATAGATGAGGAAGATGTCGAAGTAGCCTTGATGATTGGCAAGGAACACGTATGACTGATGCGCGTCGATGAGTTGTTTGCCTTCTGTCTTTACAGGAATGAGGAAAACCCACAGCGTGAAGCGTGACCACCACTTGGGCAGGTAGTAACCGATATAGACTGAATCGCCGCAGAAGGCTGCAATGGTGACACAGATGGCCACGACGATGGTGACTACGAGAAAGAGTGGGAGAGCTATGAGGAATGAATAGAGTTTATATAGGATGTTCATGAAGAGTGATGAATGATGAAAAGTACAAAGAAGTACAAAGTACAAAAGACAAAGTACAAAGGCATAGAAGGTCAAAGGTGAGCCCAGACCTTAGTGCGTTTGAGGGCTTTTTCTCAGTGTGATGACATTCACTTCAGGCCATGCTCCGAAACGGAATGGGAGGAAGATGGTGCCGATGCCGTCGGACACGCAGATGATTTGGGAACCATGAGAATAGGCTCCCGACCACTCGGTGTAGCGTGATGCCACAGGCGACCATCCGAACAACTTGAATTGTCCGCCGTGGGTGTGTCCCGAAAGAGTGAGGTCGATATTTGTTTCTGGCAACACGTTGCGCCGCCAGTGTGTTGGGTCGTGCGTGATGAGAACGGAGAAGGTGTGGTTCAGGGTGGAATCCGACGAATACACACCTTGTAGTCCTCTTGAAGCCTTCTTGAGGTCACCCAGTGCTGGCCAAGGCGGAAGTCCGTCGTTCTCAGAACCGATGATGGCAATGGAGTCGTTGCCGCGACGGATGACATGGTTGGCGTTCTGAAGCAGTTGCCAATGTGTTTTGTGCTGTATCTGTCGGAGAGCTTGCGCATCGCGCATCTTCTCGGTTTCGGCTTGTATGATGTAGTTGCTGTAGTCGTGATTGCCCAGGATGGAAAAGACTCCGTCGGGTGCCTTGAGGGTGCCGAGGAGGGACACGTAAGGAAGTGCTTCTTCGGTTTCGTAGTTGACGAGGTCGCCTGCAAAGAGAATCACGTCGCACTGCTGGTTGTTGATGAGATTGACGATGGTTTCCACATCCTTTTCGTGCCCATCGTTAAAGGTGCCGAGGTGTATGTCGGAGAAGAGGGCTATGCGGTAGCCGTCGAATGCGTCGGGAAGATTGCTGAAGTAGAACACTTGCTGATGCACAACGAATCTGCTACGCCCTTTGAAATAGCCGTAGCAGAGGATGATGAGGGTGCAGAGCGAAAGTGCCATAGCAAAGATACGGAGGTAGCGACGTGTTGCAAGCGAGGTGTTCGAAATGTAGCGATTGATGAGGAGTGCGATGCCATCAAAGATGGTGAAAATCGTTTTTGGCACAGTGATGAGAAGGAAGACGAAAACGAATCGCCCCACCGTCACCTGATGGGCAGCTCGCATGTCGTCTGTGCTATAAACGATGATGAAGTAGATGAGAAGGAAAATGCTTGGCAGTAGGAAAAACAGCAGCGAGGCATGATGAATGAAGGATGGAGACTGGCGAAGACTCTGCCATGAGAGCGAAGTCTTCAGGTCGAAAGTTTTGTTTCCTGCCTTTGGTGCGTTGGTTAGTGCATCCGTTCGTTGTTGAATCCATTGGCGAAGGTACATGAAATAGATGTACACGTCGGGAATGACGAGTAGCAGGAAAAATGTTATGAGAACTCTGTCAAGCAATGTTTCGAAAGAAGATTAACTGTTCATGAATTTTCGGAGTGTGTCGGCAGGCATGTGTCTGCGTCGCGCATAGTCCTGAAGTTGTTCTTCAGTGACGTGTCCGATAGAGAAGTAGCGAGCTTGTGGATGTGCGAACATCAGTCCCGAAACGGAAGCGTGAGGACGCATCATGCCGTGCTCAGTGAGGGTGACTCCGATGCTCTCGAAGGAGATGAGGCGGTCGATGAGGAAGTTGATGGATATGTCGGGTAGCGACGGATAGCCCACAGCAGGACGAATGCCTTGAAACTTCTCTTGATGGAGTTCTTCCATCGTGAGTTGTTCGTCGGGAGCATAGCCCCAAACTTCGGTTCTCACCTGTTGGTGGAGTCGTTCTGCTGCTGCCTCAGCCAGTCGGTCGAAAAGCGTCTGAGAGAGCAGCGAAGTGTAATCATCGCCCGTGGCAGGCATGGAAGTCACCGACGTGGCGAACACTCCGATGCGGTCTGCCTTCCCTTGTTCGATGGGGCGGAGGAAGTCTGCCAGGCAGAGGCAGTAACCGTCGTTGTCAGGTTGCTGCTGGCGCAGCATGGGTAGGAAGAAGTGTTCCTTCTTGTTTTCCTTATTTAATAAGATGACGATGTCATCGCCTTGTGCATTGGCATCGAACAGTTCCACTTTGGCGTGGATGGTGGTGTAGGGAGTGAGTCGTGAGAGCTGTCGCTGTGCATCTGCATGGAGTCGTGCCGCCTCCTTTGCTTTCGCCTGCTCCGCTAAGGGGAACGATGCCACCCAACTGGCTCGACAGGCTTCGCAGGCATGTACTTTGGCGATGCTGGCGAATTTCACTGGCAATCCCCATGCGTGGAAGAAGTAGAGCCAGTTGATGTAGTCGATGATGTCGGATATGCGGTAGCGGAGATGCATCTTTCATGAAGGATTGAACTGAAGCTCCATGCCTCGGATGCCATCCACCACGATGCCGTCGCTGTAGGCAGTCTTTCCGTTGACGAATGTGCGACGCACACGCCATTTGAAAGTGCGCTCATCCATTGGTGTCCAACCGCACTTGGTGTAGTAGCGTCCCTCGATGACTTTCCAGTTGGCATTAGGGTCCACCAGCACGAGGTCGGCGTAATAGCCCTTGCGGATGAATCCGCGACGGTCGATGTGGAACAGACGGGCTGGGTTGTGGCACATCAAATCGGTAATGCGCTCCACGGGGAAGTAGCCCTGGTCGGAGAGTTCCAGCATGGACACGAGGGAGAACTGAATCATTGGCATACCCGACATGGCACGTAGAGCGCCTCCTTCCTTTTCACGAAGCAGATGGGGCGCATGGTCGGTTGCCACCACGTCGATTCGTCCCGTGGAGAGAGCGTCGCGCAGTGCTTCACGGTCGTCGATGGTCTTGATAGACGGGTTGCACTTGATTTTCGAGCCCAGTCGGTCGTAGTCTTCGTTGGAGAACATGAGGTGTGCGATGACAGCTTCAGCCGTGATGCGCTTTTCCTCAATGTTCAGATTTTCCTCGAAGAGTTCCAGCTCTTGAGCCGTGGAAATGTGAGCCACGTGGAGACGAGCCCCAGTCTGTTTTGCCAGTTGCACGGCAAACGACGAGGAGGCATAGCAAGCCTCCGCACTGCGGATGCGCGAATGGTAGCGCACAGGGAAGTCGTTCTGGCCTTTATATCGTTTGCGAAACTGCTCAATGTTCTTGTTGATGATAGACGTGTCTTCGCAGTGCGCCATGATGAGCAGGGGGGAAGTCTCGAAGATTTTGCGGAGCGTGTCTGCATTGTCCACGAGCATGTTGCCTGTCGAACTGCCCATGAAGAGTTTCACGCCAGGCACGTGGTGAACATCGAGCGAACGAAGTGTGTTGACATTTTCGTTGGTGGCACCATAGAAGAAACTATAGTTCACACGGCTTTTCTCTGCGCCCAGCTTGAATTTCTCTTCCAGTCGTTCGAGCGTAGTTGTTGGAGGCACAGTGTTCGGCATTTCCATCACCGAAGTGACGCCACCTGCCGCTGCCGTTCGGCTTTCGGTGGCGATGTCCGCCTTGTTGGTGAGTCCTGGCTCGCGAAAATGCACGTGGTCGTCTATCACGCCAGGGAAGAGGTAGAGTTCTGTGGCATCCACCACATTGTCGAACCGTTCCGTGTTCTCAACAGCCCCTTCCAATACGTCGATGATGTATTCACCGTCGATGACGACAGAGCCGATGAATTGACGACCTTCGTTTACAATTGTTGCGTTATTTATTAGAGTGAGCACGATGATAGAATTAAGAGTAATAGAATGAAGAATTAAGAATGAAAACTACTCATCCTGTGAGCAGTGTAAAATGCATTCTTCATTCTTCATTTATTTTCGGATATTTCTTGAACCACCCATCGAGTCGGAGTCGCATTACTCCGAAGAAGGCTTCGGAGAAGATGCTGCCGTTCATCTTCGACACACCTTCCACGCGGTTGACGAAGACAACGGGCACTTCTTTGATTTTGAACCCGCACTTGTAAGTGGTGTATTTCATTTCGATTTGGAAGGCATAGCCCTTGAAGCGGATTTTGTCGAGCTGGATGGTGCTGAGCACCCTGCGTTTGTAGCACTTGAATCCAGCCGTTGTGTCCTGAATCTTCAGACCCGTGATGAGGCGCACGTACATGGAGGCGAAGTAAGACATCAGCACCCTGCTCATAGGCCAGTTGATGACGTTCACTCCACTGATGTAGCGAGAACCGATGGACAAGTCATAACCTTCATCGGCACAAGCCGAATAGAGACGGGGCAGGTCGTTAGGGTCGTGCGAGAAGTCGGCATCCATCTCGAAGATGTAGTCGTACTTGTGTTCCAACGCCCATTTGAAACCGGCTATGTAAGCCGTTCCTAATCCCTGTTTTCCGCTACGTTCAATGAGGAAGAGTTCTCCAAGGAAATCCGTTTGCATGAGTCGTTTCACGATGTCAGCCGTTCCGTCGGGCGAACCATCGTCAATCACGAGAATATGGAAAGCCTTTTCGAGCGCGAACACAGCCCGAATGATTTTCTCGATGTTCTCCTTCTCGTTGTATGTGGGGATGATTACTATGCAATCACTTTGTTTCATGGATAAGGGATGATTTCTGATTATTATGCGAAGATAGGGAAAATTTTTTGTTTCGATTTGGAAAAACTGAAAAAAATGTCCTCTTCCGTCTTTTTTCTCACTTTTCTTGAAGAAAAAAACAATTGGAAGTTGAAAAAAAGCCACGTTGAAATTTTTTTTGATGCAAACATAATAAGTGAAAAGTTTTTCCGTTATTAATTTATCAGTCAGAATTTTAACTCTTATCATTCCGTTGCCTATGACAGATTTTACTCCTAAAAAAAACATGAAGCTTCAAGCTAAAGAAACTGTAAAGAAAATGAATGAGAGCATGAAGGAATCACTTCATGCCAGTTCGGACGCACTGTTCTTTGTTCGTCTGTTTGCGCGTGCTTGCAATCCCACACCCCAAGCAGCCATCTAATGTTTAATGTTTAGTGTTTAGAGTTTAGTGTTTGACGTGAAGAATATCCTCGTTAAACTTTAAGTTCTAAACACTAAACTTTTAGAAATTCCCAGTTTCAGAAATCATTTGGAAACATCACAACTTTTACGTCTCTTGGCCCAGCACCCGCAGGTCAAGACACTGAGCGAGGCTATCAGAAAGCCTCGCCTTCGTTCTTTTCATGTCGGTGGGCTCCGCAGTTCATCAGCGGCTTTGGCATTTGCCGCCATTGCACAAAAGAAGGCAGCTCTGCCCACCATGCTTTTCGTCCTGGACGATGAGGACGAGGCAGGCTATTTCTACCACGACCTTGTGCAGATGTTGGGCGATGAGCGAGTGCTCTTCTTCCCGTCGTCCTATCGTCGTGCCATCAAGTACAACCAGAAAGATGCTGGCAACGAGATTCTGCGCACGGAAGTGCTGAGCAGGATGACCGCTGAGTCTGAACCGTCCTTGTTCATTGTCTCCTATCCTGAGGCAATGGCAGAGAAGGTGTTGTCGAAGAATGAACTCACCGACAGCACCATTATCATCCGTCAGGGAGAAGAACACGACTTCAAGCAGCTGGAGGACCAGCTCGAAACACTCGGTTTCCTGCGCGTGGATTATGTCTATGAGCCTGGGCAGTATGCAGTCCGAGGCAGCATTATCGATATCTATTCCTTCTCTTCCGAAGTGCCCTATCGTCTCGACTTCTTTGGCGACGAGGTGGATTCCATCCGCACCTTCGACGTGCAGACGCAGCTCTCGGATGGAACGGTGCCAGAGATGGTGGTCGTGCCCGAAATGACGAAAAGGGACGAGTCGGAATATATTCCCGTGATGGATTTTCTGCCCGATGACACGGTGCTGGTGACGAAAAACCTGACATTCGTGTGCGACAAGGTGGAAAAGACCTACCGCGAGGGCTATGCCACTCAAGCCGTTCTTGAAGACAAGGCGATGAATATGCCTGAATATGAGCGCGAAGAATACGTGTCGAGCTTTGGCAAGAGTTTTCATCGGAAGGTGGTAGAGCCCGACGTGTTCCGTCGCGGCATTGCTGCCATGAAACGAATCGACTTGGGGAACGAGATGGCAAGTGAAAAAAGCCTCACTCCCAGCCCTTCTCCAAATGGCGAGGGGAGTAGAATGTGTGAAAAACCGATATTAAGTACAAAGTACAAAGAACAAAGTACAACGGACTCGCTTCACGCTTCACAAGACTCTCTTCACGCTTCACGCTCCACGCTTCACGCTTCACTCTCCACACTTCACGCTTCACACTCAGAATCCTCAGTCGAGTTCGACATTATGGCGCAACCGCTGTTCCACAAGAACTTCGATTTGCTGAAGCAGGAGTGCTATCGCTTCCTCGATGAAGGCTATCGCATTTTCATTCTGGCTGACAGTCCGAAGCAGATTGAGCGACTGAAGGAAATCTTTGGCAGTTTGGAGCGTCCCATTCCCTTCGAGCCTGTGCAGCGCACGATTCACGAAGGATTCGTGGACCACACCCTGGGCATCTGCCTCTTTACCGACCATCAGATTTTCGACCGTTTCCACAAATATAGCCTGAAGAGCGACAAAGCCCGAAAGGGAAAGGTGGCGCTCACACTGAAGGAAATACAGCAGTTCGAGCTGGGCGACTACGTCGTCCACATCGACCACGGCATTGGCAAGTTCTGCGGACTGGTACGCGTGCCGAACGGCGACACCTGGCAGGAAATGATTAAGATTACCTACCAGAACGAGGATGCCGTGTATGTGTCCATCCATGCCCTTCACAAGATTGCGAAATACAAGGGCAAGGAGGGTGAACCTCCACGCATCAGCCGTCTGGGTTCGGGTGCTTGGGAACGGATGAAGGAGCGCGTGAAGAACAAGGTGAAGGACATTGCCCGCGACCTCATCAAGCTCTATGCAGCCCGACTCAAAGAGAAGGGATTTGCCTATTCCAAGGACAGCTATTTGCAGCAAGAACTGGAGGCTTCTTTCCTCTACGAAGACACCCCCGACCAGCTCAAGGCAACGCAGGAGGTGAAGGCAGACATGGAACGGGAACAGCCGATGGACCGACTCGTGTGTGGCGACGTAGGCTTTGGCAAGACCGAAGTGGCTGTGCGTGCTGCATTCAAGGCGGCTGTCGATGGCAAGCAGACGGCAGTGCTCGTGCCAACCACCGTGCTGGCTTACCAGCATTACCAGACCTTCTCCAGTCGTTTGAAGAATCTGCCCGTCCGTGTCGATTACCTCAGTCGTGCCCGCACCACGAAGGAACAAACAGCCATCTTCAAGGACCTACAAGACGGAAAGATAGACATCATCATCGGTACGCACAAACTCGTTGGCAAGCAAGTGAAATTCAAGGACTTGGGTTTGCTGGTCATCGACGAGGAGCAGAAGTTTGGCGTGAGTGTGAAAGAGAAATTGCGTCAGATGAAAGTGAATGTCGATACGCTCACCATGACGGCAACGCCTATTCCGCGCACACTGCAATTCTCCTTGATGGGAGCCCGCGACCTGAGCGTCATTCAGACTCCACCACCAAACCGCTATCCCATCCAGACCGAAATCCACACATTTTCTGCAGAAGTGATTGCCGAAGCCATCAATTTCGAAATGTCGCGCAACGGACAGGTGTTTTTTGTCAACAACAAAGTCAGCAACCTCACCGACCTGAAAGCGCTAATCAACCGCGTGGTGCCCGATGCGCGCGTGTGCATTGGGCATGGGCAGATGGACCCAAAGGAACTGGAGAAAATCGTGTTCGACTTTATGAACTACGACTACGACGTGCTGCTCTCCACGACCATTGTGGAAAACGGCATCGACGTGCCAAATGCCAACACCATCATCATCAATTCGGCTCAGAACTATGGACTGTCCGACCTGCACCAGATGCGCGGGCGTGTGGGCAGAGGCAACAAGAAAGCCTTCTGCTATCTTCTGGCTCCACCGCTGTCAGCCTTGCCCGACGAGGCTCGCCGCCGACTGCAAGCCATCGAGAATTTTTCAGCCCTCGGTTCGGGACTCAACATTGCCATGCAGGACCTCGACATCCGCGGTGCGGGCAATATGCTCGGAGCAGAGCAAAGTGGATTCATTGCCGACCTGGGTTATGAAACCTACCAGAAGGTGCTTGGGCAGGCGATGAACGAACTCAAAACCACGGAATTTGCCGACCTTTGGAAAGACGACGAAGAAGAAGGCGCTGAGAATACGGCAAGAACGGCAACCGAGAACGATGCGGCAACAGCGGCGGAAAACAGAAAGAAGGTGGCGTACCACATCAACTTTGTGGAGGAAACCAACGTGGAATCCGACATCCCTGCCTATTTCTCCGAACAGTTCGTGCCAAGCAGTGGTGAGCGCATGAGTCTCTATAAGGAATTGGATGGCTTGACCACGACCCAGCAAATAGACGACTACAAGAAGCGGCTCATCGACCGTTTCGGCAAGATTCCCCAGGAGGGCGAAGAACTCATCCGCATCGTGCCGCTGAAATGGACTGCCTGTGAGCTGGGCATTGAGCGACTGATGCTGAAGCAGAAACTGATGATTTGCCACCTCGTTTCCAACAACGACAGCCTCTACTACCAGAGCGAGGCATTCGGCAAGCTGATTCACTATGCCAGCTGGCATCCGCGCGATTGCCAACTGCGCGACGAGAAGCGACGTTCCTTGGTGATTCATCATGTGAAAACCATCGCCGATGCTCTCCGCATCCTCACCGAAATAAAAGAAGGAGAATCGGTATAAAGGACTTAGAAATGCAGCGAGCGTTCGTCTGAATTCAGACGAACGCTCGCTGTGTCATCATCGAACGCTCGTCGATTCGCAATCGAACGCTCGCTGACGTAGTGATGATGAATCAGAGAATCAGTGGTTTCTCAAATGCAATCTGTCTCCAAGGGAGTTCGGTATGAGATTGTCGGAAATTCCTGGTCAGCATATTGGCTGCTTCGCCAATGATTTCTATGTTTTTGATGATGGCAAAATAGCGCATCGTATCGCTAACGAATTGCTCAAACTTCACGTTCTCTACATATTGGCGCACATAACCGATGCTTTTCAGTATGTCCTCCAATCGGCTTTTATCTCTGCTCCTCTCTCTCATATATCAGTTTTTTATCGCGGTTTACACTTTCTACTGCGTATGGTTTTAAAGTTCCTTCTTCAACCAAGTCCACCTTGTGGCCTATCAAGTCTTCAAGGTCACAAATGATTCCTGCGAATTTTAGTAATCCGATGGGCTTTTCTTTATCAAGCTCTACGAGAATGTCAACATCGCTCCACGGTTTCTGCTCGTTACGTGAATAGGAACCGAAGAGCCATGCTTTCAAGACTGGCTGTGTCTTGAAATAGTCGGCTATGGCCTTGTTCATCGTCTGGGTGTTCATAAGTGGGATGTGTTTGAATGATGTAGCAAAAACAATTAGGAATGAGAGCATGAGTTGCTTTTCACGCTTCTACGTGCAAAGTTAAATATTTCTTTGTGAAATCGTGTGTTTTTTTTAGAAAAATTCTTCTTGGTGATTGAGAGTGAATAGTGATAAGTATTGGGTGGAAGAATGGGAGGATATGAAGAAATGTGGGAAAATAGTAACGAAAAGTCAAAAAAAAACTATAACTTTGCAGCGGCTTAATGCGCACGTGCGTGGAAAGTCCCTTCCAAGTCCTGCTCCGTCTCCCCTGTGAGGAGATGGGAAGAAAGCGGGTGAGGGTAATAAAGTATTGATAATGAGCGAAAAACTTGAACACACCAATGAGCAGTTCCGAACGGCGATTGCCAAATGTCGTGACTTGTTTAGCAAGAAACTGCACGACTATGGGGCTGCGTGGCGCATCATGCGTCCATCGTCGGTGACGGACCAGATATTCATCAAGGCAAATCGTATTCGCAGTTTGGAAATCAAGGGCGAAGCTTTGGTTGACGAAGGCATATACCCTGAGTTCCAGGGCATTGTGAACTATGGCATCGTGGCTCTGATTCAGTTGGAGTTGGGTTTTGCTGACAAGGAGGACCTTACGCCTGAGCAGGCTATGACGTATTACGACAAGTATGCGCAGGTGGCTCTCGACTTGATGATTCGGAAGAACCACGACTACGATGAGGCATGGCGCTCGATGCGTATCAGTAGCTACACCGACCTCATTCTCATGAAGCTGTACCGCACGAAGGAGATTGAGTCGAACGATGGCAGGACTATTGTGTCGGAAGGTGTGGATGCCAATTATCTCGACATGATTAACTATTCGGTGTTCGGACTCATCAAGCTGGACGAAGGTTGTGACAAATAATATCGACAACGCAAATGCTAATGCCGACGGCAACGAGAGCAAGAAGGCGGGAAGCAGCAGGAGAGCGGCGATGAAGAAAGCACTGCCGTGGGTGGTGAATATTTGCCGACTGCTGTTGGCTGCGACGTTCATGTTCTCGGGATTCGTGAAGGCGAACGACCCGTTGGGCACCAGTTTCAAGCTGCAAGACTATTGTGCTGCTGTGGGGCTGGAGTATGTCAACGAATGGGTGACATTGGTGGGTTCGGCGGCTCTTTCGTTCGTGGAGTTCTCATTGGGCGTATGCTTGCTCATGGGATTGAATCGACGATTTGTTGCCACTTGCACGACGGTGTTCATGGCTGTGATGACGATGGTGACGCTGTGGCTGGCGGTGACTGATGCTGTGACTGACTGCGGATGCTTTGGCGATGCGCTGATTCTCACCAACCAGCAGACTTTCGTGAAGAACCTCGTCCTCTTGGCGGCATCGCTGATAGTGTTGCGGTGGAACCGATTACAGAAGCGTTTCATCACGGAGAACAGTGCATGGCTTGTTTCCACTCCTGCCATGGTGGGCATTTTGCTTTATGCTTTCTATTGCATCTACCATTTGCCTGTCATCGACTTCCGCCCTTACCATGTGGGTGCCGACTTGGTGAAATTGAGGGAAGAGCCTGCTCTTGGTTCGAAAATGACTTACAAGTTGCATGAGCTTGACGTGATGGACCTCTACATCGTGGATGCGGAAACGGAGGAAGATGTGACCGACTCGATTATTTATCGCGAGGGCTATTCTTTCCTGCTCGTGGCTCCCAACTTGATGACGGCGGATGAGGGCTGTGCTGGAAGCATTAACGTGATTTACGACTATGCCGTTCAGCACAAGATGGGTTTCTTCTGTCTCACGGCATCGGATGCTGAGGCGCAAAACCATTGGACTGATTATACGGGTGCTGAGTATCGCTTCTTCATGGCTGATGACCGCACGTTGAAAACGATGGTACGTGCCAATCCTGGGCTGATTCTGCTGAAAGACGGCAAGGTGGTGGAAAAGTGGAGCAACTGGAATTTGCCAGAGGAAGGCGAGGGTGAAGAGTTGGTTTTGCAAAACCAAAGCTTATGAAACTAAAGAATTAGGAATTATCATTATAATTTTGTTTTAATCAAAAAAACTGTTTAAAGACATGAGAAAGAAAATTGTTGCAGGAAACTGGAAGATGAACAAGAATCTTCAGGAAGGTATTGCACTTGCTACAGAGCTGAACGAGGCTCTTGCTGCTGACAAGCCAAATTGTGATGTTGTGATTTGCACTCCATTCATCCACTTGGCAAAAGTTTCTGAAGTGATTGACCACAGCGTGATTGGTCTGGGTGCAGAGAATTGCGCTGACAAGGAGAAGGGTGCTTACACCGGCGAGGTGAGCGCTGAGATGGTGAAATCGACAGGTGCTGAGTATGTGATTCTTGGTCACTCGGAGCGTCGTGAATACTACAAGGAAACTCCTGAAATCCTGAAGGAGAAGGTGCTTCTGGCTCTTGCTAACGGTTTGAAGGTGATTTTCTGCATTGGTGAAAGCTTGGCAGAGCGCGAGGCAAACAAGCAGAACGAAGTGGTGAAGGCAGAACTCGAAGGTAGCGTGTTCAATCTCTCTGCTGAGGACTTCGGCAAGATTGTCATCGCATACGAACCAATCTGGGCTATCGGTACGGGTAAGACTGCTACGAGCGAGCAGGCAGAGGAAATCCATTCATACATCCGTTCGGTGATTGCTGACAAGTATGGCAAGGAAGTGGCTGAGAACACCAGCATCCTCTATGGTGGTTCTTGCAAGGCATCTAATGCTCCTGAACTCTTCGCAAAGCCTGACATCGACGGCGGTCTGATTGGTGGTGCTTCTCTGAAATGTGCAGATTTCAAGGGAATCATTGACGCTTGGAAATAATAAATGATGAGAATAGGATAAGTTAAAAGTTAATAGTTAAAAGTTAGAAAGCCACAGAATCGCACTCTTTTAATTTTTAACTTTTAACTTTTAACTTTGAAATAATTGTTTAGCATGAAAAGATTCTATCTCGTTTTTTTCTTCTCTTTCCTAATGGCTGTGACGATGCAGGCGCAAGGATTTGCCGAGCATCTGGAATCGGCTCAGACGGGGCAGGGCAGAGTGACACTCATTCAGGACGAGCGATTGACAGCCATTCTGAACGGGCAGAGTTTGCGTGAAGAAGTGAAGAAGGATGAGGACTTCGATATGCAGAAGGGTCGGCTGAAGAAGGTGCGTGGCTATCGAGTTCAGATGTTTTGGGGAAATTCTTCGCGTACCGACCAGCAGAAGGCTGACCGCATAGGCACTCAGGTTACGACCATTTTCCCTGAGCTGAAGTATTACACCTCCTTCGATTCCCCTCACTGGCGCTGTCGTGTGGGCGACTTCGTCACGCGAGAAGAGGCCAATAAGTACCTCATGAAGCTTCGCCGCATCAGTAAGGATGCCATGATTGTTCGCAGTGAGATTTTTGTTTATCAATAGTTGAAGGTAGGGAGATTGTCTTTTTTTGATACTACGATATGAAAGAAAAGAATTCAGAACTTGAGCAAATCACTCATCGTCTGCTTCGTCTGATTGGTGAAGACACTGAGCGCGAAGGACTTGTGCGCACTCCAACAAGGGTTGCGAAGTGCATTCAGCAGCTCACCTGTGGCTACGATATGGATCCCGTAGCTGTGCTCAATTCTGCTAAATTCAAGGAAGACTATCGGCAGATGATTGTGGTGAAGGACATCGAGTTCTATTCTCTTTGTGAGCATCACATCCTGCCATTCTTCGGAAAGGTACACGTGGGTTACATCCCTGATGGCACCATCGTGGGGCTGAGCAAGATTCCGCGTGTGGTGGACATTTTTGCTCGCCGTTTGCAGGTGCAGGAGCATCTGACGGTGCAGATACGTCGTTGCATCGAGGAAACCCTTCAGCCAAAGGGCGTAATGGTGGTGATTGAGGCGCAGCATCTGTGTATGCAGATGCGTGGAGTGGAAAAGCAAGGCTCTGTCACCCAAACCATGGATTTCTGTGGAGATTTCGCCAAGGCAGAGAAACGGGAAGAATTTTTCGCATTACTAAGGAAATAGGTTAAATTAAGAATTAAGAATGAAAAGACCCTCCCCAACCCTCCCTGCGAGGGCGGGGGTAGTCACCCAGCCCCTTCCAGCTCCCCCAAGGGGGAGTGAATAATCATCCAGCCCCCTCCAGCTCCCCCAAGGGGGAGTGAATAGCCATCCGGGTGACTACTCCCTTCCTCACAGGGAGAGTTGGGGAGGGTCTTTCACTTTTTCACTTTCCTGCATGATAGACCAGCCGACCATACAACGAATCCTTGATGCCGCCAACATAGTTGACGTGGTGTCGGAGTATGTGTCGTTGAAGCGGTCGGGGTCGGGATACAAGGGATTGTGTCCGTTTCATGACGACTCGACACCCTCTTTCCATGTGACACCATCGCGAGGCATCTTCAAGTGCTTTGCATGTGGAAAGGGAGGCAATGCCGTCCATTTCATCATGGGAATGGAGCAGTTGAGTTATCCAGAAGCCCTGCGAGTGCTTGCCAAGAAGTATGGCATCGACATCAAGGAGCGGGAGATGACAGACGAAGACCGCCGAGCGCAGAACGAGCGGGAAAGCATGTTTGCCGTGAATGAATGGGCAAGCAATTATTTTCACAAGACCATGCAGGAAACCGTCGATGGCAAGGCCATAGGCTTGGCTTATTTCCGCAGTCGAGGTTTCCATGATGACATTTTGAAGAAATTCCGCTTGGGCTTTTGTCTTGACAGCTACGACAGCATGACAAAAGACGCTTTGAAGAAAGGCTACAAAGAGGATTTTCTAATAAAAACAGGACTTACCATCAAGCGCGATAACGGAGGGTATCTCGACAGGTATCGTGGACGTGTGATTTTTCCGTGGTTCAATGTGAGCGGAAAAGTAACCGCCTTTGGAGGTCGAGTGCTGGACTCACGCACAAAGGGAGTCAATCAGAAATACATCAATTCGCCCGAGTCAGCCATTTTCCGAAAGAGCAGTGAGCTCTACGGCATCTTTCAGGCGAAGAAGCAAATCACCAAGGAAGACCTGGTATATATGGTGGAGGGATACACGGATGTCATCTCCATGCATCAGTGCGGCATAGAAAATGTGGTTGCCAATTCGGGCACCGCGCTCAATGTGGCGCAAATCCGTCTGCTCCATCGCTTCACGTCGAATATCACCCTGCTCTACGATGGCGACGAAGCAGGCATCCATGCAGCCCTTCGAGGAACAGACATGCTGCTCGAAGACGGCATGAACGTGAAAGTGCTGCTGTTGCCCGATGGCGACGACCCAGACAGTTTCGCACGCAAGCACAACGCCACCGAATTCAAGCAATACGTAGAAAGCAACCAGACCGACTTCATCATGTTCAAGGTGCAGCTCCTCTTGAAAGAAGCTGGGCGTGACCCCCGCAAGCGGAGCGAATTAGCCAACAACATCCTCAGCAGCATCTGTGTGATTCCCGAAGAACTGGTTCGTTCCACATACCTGCACGAATGTGCCGAGCTCATGCAGATGAGAGAAGACATGCTCCTGCGGCAGTGCAACGACAAGCGGAGAAAGCACATCGAGCAGCGAAAGCTGGAGCGAGAACGAGAAGAGCAGCGGAAAGAATTCGAGAAACAGCGGCAGCAGGGCGTACACGCCATGCCACCCACAGAGCCAGGAAGCGACCATCAAGCATCCGTACCAGAATTTGCAGACGGGCTCATCCCTCCTCCCGACGTGCCCGAGGCAGAGACCCTTCCCCCAGTCATTCCTGTTTCAGACGACACACCAGTAGCCCAAGAGAAGCCACAGGACGACCTCTTGAAATACCTGCCCGAAGAAGAAGGCAAGCTCATCCAATTAGAAAAAATGATGATGCGGCTCGTGGTGCGCTACGGAGAGAAGATGATAGACCTGAAAGCCGACGACGGTCATGTCCTCCAAGTGAGCGTAGCAGAGTTCGTATTGGGCAGCCTCGAAGACGACGGACTGACTTTCCACCATCCGCTCTATGCCGAGATGATGCAGCAACTGGCACAAAACCTGAGTGAAGACAGTTTCGTAGCAAATAAATACTTCACGAGTAGTCCCAACCTCGACATCAGTCGCGAAGCATCCAACCTCATGAGCGACAAATACCAGTTGAGCAAAGGCCAGCAGATGGCAGACGAAGAAAGCCTTGTCGGTTCCTACATCAACCATCTCATGCTCGACTACAAACTCCTCGTCCTGAAAAACCAGATACAGCAATTGAACAAGCAATTAGCCCAGCCCGAAATCATCTGCGACGAAGAAAAAAGCTTCAGCATCATGCAGCAAATCTCCAACCTCACCGCCATCAAGCGCGACATGGAAAAAATGCTGGGCGACAGAGTGATGAACTAAAATGAAGAATGAAGAATGGTCGCTTCACTCCGAATGAAGAATAACAACGGAAAAAACGGAAATGATTCAGAAAAACGGAAATGCTCGTTGCAATTTTTTGTTTTTTCTCTGAAATCATCAGATGAAACGAAAAACTACATTTTCCGTTTTTCCGTTCTTTTCCGTTTTTTCCGTTGTTCTTCATTCTACATTCTTCATTTTTTTAAAACTAATATGAAAAAGAGCCTATTATTATCATTGAGTTTGCTAATATCAGCCGTGAGCTTTGCCCAGGGCCAACTGTCAAACCACACCAAGCAGTTCCTCCAGCAGCGCGCAGAAGGACAACAAGCTGCGACCATCGGAGGACGCAGAAGCATCAAGACCAAAACCCTCATCACCCCATCGGGAGTCGAAACCGTCCAGTGCTTCCTCTCCCTGAAAAACCTCTCCCTGTCCCAGTTAGAGCAGAAAGGAGCAGAAGTCAACGCCATCTACGGCCATCTCGTCAGCGCCAACGTGCCCGTCGATAGCATCGAGACCATAGCACTGCTGAACAACGTACACCAAGTCAGCGTCTCCCGCCAGCGTCGCCTCCTCACCGATGTCGCACGCAGCCAGACACAGGCACAGTCCGTCCACCAGCTCGACGAAGCAGCGCGACAGGCAGGACTCCTGCAAGCCTACACAGGCCAAGGCGTAGTCCTCGGCATCATCGACGACGGCATCCAGTTCGACCACACAGCCTTCAAAGACCCCAACGGCAACACCCGCATCAAAGCCGTCTATATGCCCAATGCCACAACCTCCAACGGTGGAACAAAAAAGCAAATCGACGGCGTCACCATGATGGGCTACCAATACACCACCCCCACGCAAATCAGCAAGCTCACCACCGACGACACCAACGAGTCCCACGGCACCCACACCGCAGGATGCGCAGGCGGATCCCTCGTCGGCAACTACAGCGGCATGGCACCCCAAGCCGACCTCGTCCTCTGCGGATGCGGTTCCAACCTCTCCGACGCAGCCATCTCCAGCTCAGCCAAGTACATCGCCAACTATGCCAAAGAGCAAGGCAAGCCATGCGTCATCAGCATCAGCTTAGGCACAGACATAGGACCCCACGACGGAAGCTCCAACCTCTGCCAAGCCTACGACCAGATAGCACAAGACTACCAAGCCGTCATCCTCCTCGCAGCAGGCAACGAAGCCGACTACACAGGATCCGTCCAGAAGACACTCACCCCCGAAGCCAACTACATCGCCGTCGGCCACGAACTCATCGAGCCCATTTCAGGCTATGCCATCACAGGCGAAGCCGACTTCTGGAACAGCACAGACGAAACCCTCCAAGTGCAAGTCGTCGTCCTCGATGCCAACGGCAAAGCCGTCTATACCAGCGACAAAATGACCAACGGCAAAATCACCAGCCGCACACTCAGTAAATACTTCAGAACCAGCCTCTTCTCCTCCACTTCCGGCATCACCATCACCAGCGGTAAGGATGCCAACAACCACAGGTACAACCTCAGCATCAGCACCACCCTCGGAACCAACAAAGGCAGCTACAAGCTCTGCTACATCGTCCACGGCCAAGCAGGAAACACCATCACCGCATGGACCGACTGCTACTACTCACAGTTCACCGCCGACCTCAGCAGCAGCGCCTACACCCAGAGCCCCTACACCCTCACCCCAGGCAACGCCGACTGCTCCATCTGCGACGACGTCACAGGCAAGCACACCATCAGCGTCGGAGCCTACGCATCGCGCCTCTCCTTCCCCTACAACCACGGAAACAGAACCTACCACACCACCAACGGAAACTTTCCCCAGCAAGACATAGCCGACTTCTCCAGCTACGGAACCGACTTCAACGGCATGCAGCACCCCTTCGTCACCGCACCAGGCCACACCGTCGTCTCCTCCGTCAACCGATACAACACCAACGAAATCTTCACTGGCTCCGCCACCTACGATGCCTACCGGCACTCGCTCCCCTCCGGCAACTACGACTACTGGGAGTACATGAGCGGCACATCCATGGCAACACCCGTCGCCGCTGGAATCGTCGCGCTCTACCTCCAAGCCAACCCGGCACTCACCACCGACGACGTGAAAGCACTCATCCGCCGCACAGCCACCACCGACCACTACACCACCACCGCCCATCCTGAGCGATTCGGCTGCGGAAAAATCAATGCACTCGCTGGCATCGCACAGCTCGTCAACCCCCTCCAGCCCGAAATCATCGCCGACCCACCAGCACTTACCCTCGAAACCTACATCCACGGAATCACCACAGCCACCTTCCAACTCCTCGCCAACCACCTGCAAGACGACATCACACTCACCCTCGACGACCCGCACCGAGCCTTCACCCTCGACGCCACCACCATCACCCCCGCAGAAGCACAACAAGGCAAGACCATCACCATCACCTTCGCCTCACCAGCACAAGGCACATACCCAGCCACCATCACCATCAGCAGCACCAACGCGCAACCCCTCGTCATCAACCTCACCGGTGAAAGCAACTACCAGCTCGGCGACACCAACACCGACGGCACTGTCGATATATCCGACGTAGTACTCACCGTCAACTACCTCCTCGGCGCAGCCACCACCGACACCCAGCAGCACGGAGTGCAAACCTACGGTGACATGAACGCAGACCGCAGCATCGACATCTCCGACGTCGTCGCTATCGTCAACAAAATCCTACGAAACGAACAACAAGAAGAATAGACCAGTCCCCCAAGCAAACACCACACACACCACCTCCAGAGAGAGAAGCGCCCAGCATCCCAAAGGGCAGCTTCTCTCTCTTTTTGGGATTCCATTTGGCAACCAAGGCGTTGGCTTCGTGTGATTTGTCAAGTGGAGGTGCTACTTGTGGGTGTTTGTGCAGCAAAAAGGGCTGATGTGTAAAAATTTTGATGGGAAGGATTGCCTGATGATGAGAAGAATTTGTATATTTGCAGACTTGTTTATTGCAAACAGTTTTACTTACGGAATTTACGCACGAATCCTTTTTGTTTTTCAAGTCTTTCCCTTTTTTACGTCACTGAATATGAAACGCATGCTTCTCGTCTTTCTCCTGCTGGCTGTTTCCTTTGCCGTCTTTGCGCAGGGTGCTGCCGTGCGCTCGAAGCTGTCGGCTACGACGCGGATGCTGCTGTGCGAGCTGGAGGAGGGGTCTGCCGCTGAGGAGCTGGACGAGGGTGTCGGCGGACGGCGACTGAAGGGCGTGGGCTTGCGGACGGACGGTGACGGCGCGGCGAAGGTTCGCCGCAGCTATGCTGCACCTGTGACGATGGACGGACGAAGGTTCGTTTCGTCGTTTGTGCGCCTTCGCGAGGATGGCGACCTTTCGGCGTTGGAGGCGCTGGGTGTTCGGGTGCAGAGCCGTTTCGAGAACGGTCTGCTGACGGCGTGGGTTCCCGTGGATGGGATTGAGGCGTTGGCTGCGCTGGAGGAGGTGGTGCGCATCAATGTGTCGCCTGTTGCCCAGGTGCATTCCGACGCTGCTCGTCGGGACACGCGTGTGGATGCGGTGCTGTCGCGGACGGAGGAGGCGCTGAACGCGGGTGTGACGGGGAGGTACGACGGCAGCGGTGTGCTGCTGGCGATTATCGACATCGGCATCGACTTCCAGCACATTGCTTTCAGGGATTCGGCTGGGGGCTACCGCATGAAGGGTGCGTTCTTGTATGATGGTCGGAACGACTATGTTTATGATTCGTTCGAGGGCTTGACGACGGACAACACGGTGTATGACCACGGCACGCATGTGGCTTCGCTGGCGGGTGGTTCGAGCGTGGTGGCGGAGGGTAGCGGCATGAGGGTGACGAACGACCACGGCTCTGCCACGTATGGCGGTATGGCTCCTGGGGCTGACCTCTATTTGTGCGGGTTCTACGAACTGGAATATACGCACATTGCGAATGCCATCAAGGAGGTGTGCGACTATGCCGACGCGCATGGGCAGCCGGTGGTGGTCTGCAACAGCTGGGGTTCGCAGGACGGTCCGCATGATGGCACGGGGGAAATCAGCGAGGTGATTGACCAGTATTTCGGTGAGGACCACCCGAACCACATCTGCCTGTTTGCGTCGGGCAACTATGCGGGCTATTCGCAGAAGGGTGCTGGCGGGGGCTTCTACGTGTGGGGTGAGGGTAGCGTGTCGCATCCGCTGAGGACGATTGTGAATCACAACAATGCGGTGACGCAGAGTGATGGCTATACGTATAGCAAGACGATTGCGAGTGCCTGGACGCGCAGTCACGGGGCGGGTGACTTGGCTTGCCGTGTGTATGTGCTGGATGCGGCGACGGGGGAGGTGCTGGACTCGGCGACGGTGACGCGTGCGGATGCGAACCGGACGGACAGCAGGGGGCTCTATGCGAGGGTTCCTTTCTCGTCGTACTATAGTGGGTATTTGCAGGTGTATTTCGACGAGTCGGGGAGGGGTGCTAAGAATGTGAAGGTGTATGCGTTGTCGATGACTACGAAGAAGAAGCATCGGGAGACGGTGGAGGGTTCGACGGTGACGGTGAGCGACTATACGCTGGCGGTGGGTTTCTTCCCTGTGGAGGGTTCGGAGGTGATTGACGTGTGGGCTGGTTCGCATTGCTATTTCTCGAATCACCTCAGGACGGAGGGCTGCGAATGGACGGCGGGTACGGACGACTTCTCGGTGACGGACGAGGCTACTTTTGCGAATTCGATTTCGGTGGGTGCATACGTTTCGAAGAATGTGCTGACGGACCATGTGGGGGTTGTGCATGATGCGTCGAACGATGCTACGCTTGGCATGTACGAGATGGGCGACATTGCTTATTTCTCCAGTTATGCGATGGCTGGCGTGGGTGCAGCGGTGGAGTCGCAACCTTCGATTTCTGCTCCTGGTGCGGTGCTGGTGGGTGCGGTGAATCATTACAACAAGTCGTCGAGTACGTCGTATTTGGCGGATGTGCTGAGTGGTAGTGGCAAGTATCGGATGAATGACGACACGCTGAATCCTTACGGGAGTATGTCGGGCACATCGATGTCGGCTCCTGTTGCGGCTGGTGTGGTGGCGTTGTGGCTGCAGGCGGCGCAGGAGGTGGGGAAGAGCCTGACGGTGGGCGACGTGAAGCGTATCATGGAGCGGACGGCTGTGCGCGATGCTTTTACGAATGGGGAAAATGGTTCGCATTTCGGCATGGGGAAATTGGATGCACTGGCTGGCTTGCGATATATTTTGGGTGTGGAGCCTCAAGCTGCTCCTGTCGTATCGGCTTCTGCTGATACCTTGGCATTCAGTGCGGTGGTCGGGGATAGTGTTGTTCAGAAACTGGTTGTTTCGGGTGAGCATCTGACCGATTCTGTGAAGGTAGAATTGATGGACAGCTTGGGCGTGTTTGTACTTGATTCTGTTTATACGAAGATAGAGGGAAGTGCGGACGGCGATACGATTGTGGTTACATTCACGGCGAAGGAGGAAGGCGAATACGCAGGGCAATTGGTGCTGAGTAGCGTAGGTGCTGACAGTGTGCTTGTTGCCTTGAAGGGAATCGCGGAAGCAGATACGATACCAGAGCCAGTGCCGTCTATCATTGCCTCTGCTGATACCTTGTCATTCAGTGCGGTGGTCGGGGACAGTGTTGTGCAGAAATTGGTTGTGTCGGGAGAGCATCTGACGGATTCCGTGAAGGTGGAATTGATGGACAGCCTGGGCGTGTTTGTGCTTGACTCGGCTTATACGAAGATAGAAGGAAATGCGGATGGCGATACGATTGTGGTTGCATTCACGGCAAAGGAAGAAGGAGAATATACAGGGCAATTGGTTCTGAGTAGCAATGGTGCGGACAGTGTGTTGGTAGCCTTGAAGGGAATCGCCGAGCCTGTCGATACGATACCAGAACTTGTGCCTACCATCATTGCTTCTGCTGATACCTTGGCATTCAGTGCGGTGGTTGGGGACAGTGTTGTTCAGAAATTAGTTGTTTTGGGTGAGCATCTGACGGATTCTGTCAAGGTGGAACTGATGGACAGCTTGGGCGCGTTTGTGCTCGACTCTGTTTATACGAAGATAGAAGGAAGTGCTGATGGTGACACAATCGTGGTTGCATTCATGGCAAAGGAGGCAGGTGAATATGCAGGGCAATTGGTGCTGAGCAGCAATGGTGCAGACAGTGTGCTGGTTGTGTTGAAGGGAATTGCTGAGGCAGATACGATACCAGAGCCTGTGCCTATCATCATTGTTTCTGCTGATACCTTGGCATTCAGTGCAGTGGTCGGGGATAGTGTTGTTCAGAAATTGGTTGTGTCAGGTGATCATCTGACGGATTCCGTGAAGGTGGAATTGATGGACAGCTTAGGCGTGTTTGTGCTTGACTCGGTTTATACGAAGATAGAGGGAAGTGCGGACGGCGATACGATTGTGGTTGCGTTTAAGGCAAAGGACGAAGGCGAATACGCAGGGCAATTAGTGCTGAGTAGCAATGGTGCGGACAGTGTGCTGGTTGCACTGAAGGGAATCGCCGAAGCTGATACGATACCTGAGCCAGTGCCTTCCATCATTGCTTCTGCTGATACGTTAGCATTCAGTGTGGTGGTCGGGGACAGTGTTGTTCAGAAATTGGTTGTGTCAGGTGAGCATCTGACTGACTCTGTCAAGGTGGAACTGATGGACAGCTTGGGCGTGTTTGTGCTTGATTCTATTTATACGAAGATTGAGGGAAAGGCTGACGGCGATACGATAGTGGTTGCATTCACGGCAAAGGAGGAAGGTGAATATGCAGGACAACTGGTGCTGAGTAGCAACGGTGCTGACAGTGTGCTTGTTGCCTTGAAGGGAATTGCCGAAGCAGATACGATACCAGAGCCAGTGCCGTCAATTATTGCCTCTGCTGATACGTTAGCATTCAGTGCGGTGGTCGGGGACAGTGTTGTGCGGAAATTAGTTGTGTCGGGTGAGCATCTGACAGATTCCGTGAAGGTGGAACTGATGGACAGCCTGGGCGTGTTTGTGCTTGACTCTGTTTATACAAAGATAGAGGGAAAGGCTGATGGTGACACGATTGTGGTTGCGTTCAAGGCGAAGGATGAAGGCGAATACGCAGGGCAATTGGTACTGAGCAGCAATGGTGCTGACAGTGTGCTTGTTGCCTTGAAGGGAATCGCTGAAGCTGATACGATACCAGAGCCAGTGCCTACCATTATTGCTTCTGCTGATACGTTAGCGTTCAGTGCGGTGGTCGGGGACAGTGTTGTTCAGAAATTGGTTGTATCGGGTGAGCATCTGATGGACTCCGTGAAGGTGGAACTGATGGATAGCTTGGGCGTGTTTGTACTCGATTCTGTTTATACGAAGATAGAAGGAAGTGCGGACGGCGACACGATTGTGGTTGCGTTCAAGGCGAAGGAGGCAGGCGAATATGCAGGGCAATTGGTGTTGAGTAGCAATGGTGCGGACAGTGTTCTGGTTGCACTGAAGGGAATTGCTGAGTCTGTTGATACGATACCAGAGCCTGTGCCGTCTATCATCGCTTCGGCTGATACTTTGGCATTCAGTGTGGTGGTCGGGGATAGTGTTGTTCAGAAATTGGTTGTTTCGGGTGATCATCTGACGGACTCCGTGAAGGTGGAACTGATGGATAGCTTGGGCGTGTTTGTGCTTGACTCGGTTTATACGAAGATAGAAGGAAGTGCTGATGGTGACACGATTGTCGTTGCTTTCACGGCGAAGGAGGCAGGCGAATACGCAGGGCAATTGGTGTTGAGTAGCAACGGTGCAGACAGTGTGCTTGTTGCACTGAAGGGAATTGCCGAAGCAGATACGATACCAGAACCTGTGCCATCAATCATCGCCTCTGCTGATACTTTGGCATTCAGTATGGTGGTTGGGGATAGTGTTGTTCAGAAATTGGTTGTTTCGGGTGATCATCTGACGGACTCCGTGAAGGTGGAACTGATAGACAGCCTGGGCGTGTTTGTACTTGACTCTGTTTATACGAAGATAGAGGGAAGTGCGGACGGCGATACGATTGTAGTTGCATTCACGGCAAAGGAGGCAGGCGAATACGCAGGGCAATTGGTGTTGAGTAGCAATGGTGCGGACAGTGTGCTTGTTGCACTGAAGGGAATTGTTGAGCCTGTCGATACGATACCAGAACTTGTGCCTTCTATCATTGCTTCTGCTGATACCTTAGCATTCAGTGTGGTGGTCGGGGACAGTGTTGTTCAGAAACTGGTTGTGTCGGGTGAGCATCTGACGGATTCCGTCAAGGTGAAACTGATAGACAGCTTGGGCGTGTTTGTGCTTGACTCTGTTTATACGAAGATAGAAGGAAGTGCGAACGGCGACACGATTGTGATTGCATTCACGGCAAAGGACGAAGGCGAATACGCAGGGCAATTGGTGCTGAGTAGCGTAGGTGCTGACAGTGTGCTTGTTGCCTTGAAGGGAATCGCCAAAGCAGATACGATACCAGAACCTGTGCCGTCTATCATTGCTTCTGCTGATACGTTAGCATTCAGTGCGGTGGTCGGGGACAGTGTTGTTCAGAAATTGGTTGTTTCGGGTGAGCATCTGGCAGATTCCATAAAGGTGGAATTGATGGACAGCCTGGGCGTGTTTGTGCTTGACTCGGCTTATACGAAGATAGAAGGAAATGCGGATGGCGATACGATTGTGGTTGCATTCACGGCGAAGGATGAAGGCGAATACGCAGGGCAATTGGTGCTGAGTAGCAATGGTGCTGACAGTGTGCTGGTTGCGTTGAAAGGAATCGCTGAGCCTTTCGATACGATACCAGAGCCTGTGCCGTCTATCATTGCTTCTGCTGATACCTTGGCATTCAGTGCGGTGGTTGGGGACAGTGTTGTTCAGAAACTGGTTGTGTCGGGAGAGCATCTGACGGATTCCGTGAAGGTGGAACTAATGGACAGCTTGGGTGTGTTTGTGCTCGATTCTGTTTATACGAAGATAGAGGGAAGTGCAGAAGGTGACACGATTGTGGTTACATTCACGGCAAAGGAGGCAGGTGAATATGCAGGGCAATTGGTGCTGAGCAGCAATGGTGCGGATAGTGTGCTGGTTGCCTTGAAGGGAATCGCCGAAGCAGATACGATACCAGAGCCAGTGCCTTCCATTGTTGCCTCTGCTGATACACTGACATTTGAAACGCCAATCGGTGTGCAGATGGTACAGCGAGTGATGGTGCAAGGTTTTGACCTCTCCGATTCGATTCATCTTTCCGTTGAAGATTCGTTGGGAGTGTTCAGTTTGGACTCAGCTTATATTAGTTTGGAAAAGGCGATGGCAGGAGATGTCGTTTCCGTTCGTTTCGCACCAATTGGCAAAACATCAGAGATTGGCTCTTTGATGCTTTCGAGTAGAAATGCACAGCCCGTTTTGATTACGTTGATATGCGAAAGCGACTATGAATTGGGCGATGTCAACAAAGATGGTACGGTTGATATTTCCGACGTTGTGATGACCGTCAACTATGTGCTTGGCAGTGAGGCGGAGAAGAGTGTGTTGGTATATGGCGACATGGATAGTAATGGCATGATTGACATCACCGATGTGGTTGCCATCGTGAACAAGATTCTTAAAGACCCACCCCAGCCCTCCCTGTGAGGGAGGGAGTAGTCACCCGGCTTGAAAGCCTAAGTTAAGTACAAAGAACAAAGTACAATGTACTGGCTTTGAAATTTGTACTTTGTAAATTGTTCTTTGTACTTCTTTTCACTTTTCACTTTCAAGCTGGGTGTCTATTTCCTCTCTCACAGGGAGGGTTAGGGAGGGTCTTTTCATTTTTCACTTTCCTTTTCCTTCAGGAAGGTCCATCCAGTGAGGTTCGAGGATTTCAGGTTCAAGTTCGAACATGCGCAGATATTCCTCCTTACAGCTGAGGGAGTCGATTTGCTCGTCGAGGAAATCGTGCAATGCTTCATGGCCAGGAAGGTGCTTTCCTTTTATCACTTCCAATGTCACAGGAACGACTCCCGAAGCAATCATCTTGATTTCTTGAGCTGCAGCGCGTGTGAGGTCGATGACCAGTCCTTTTCCGAAAGGTCCTCGGTCCGTCACCGTCACCGTGGTGGATAGTCCGTTGTTCAGGTTTGTCACTTTGAGTACAGTGCCGAAGGGGAGTGTGCGATGGGCGCAAGTGAATCCGTTCTTGTTATAGACACTTCCGTCTGCACATCGTTTTCCGTGCATGTAATCAGCGTAATACGTGGCTTTTCCTTTCATCAGATGCTGTGCAGCAGCAGGGTTGCAGAAGCTGATGCCAAAGCATAGCAATATGCCCGCTGCCCATATCCTAAACTTAGTTGGGTGATTCATAAGCAGTATTCAGTCTTTAAAAGCGTTGCAAAAGTAATTAAAAATATCGGAATTTTTGTGCTGGTTTGCATTTATCTTTGGCTTTGAAGAAATAAAAACGGTGATTTCTTCTGTTTCATTCTTCGTTTTTTTCAAAATTTAGTAATTTTGCAGGAGATTTCTCTGAGTATTATTTTTTTGGAAGGTTTTGAATATGAAGTTAGGATTTGATAACGACAAGTATCTTCGCATCCAGTCGGAGCACATCAAGGAACGTATTGCCCAGTTCGACGACAAGCTTTATCTGGAGTTTGGCGGCAAGCTCTTCGACGACTATCATGCCAGCCGTGTGCTGCCAGGGTTTCATCCTGACAGCAAGTTGCGCATGTTGATGCAGTTGCGTGACGATGCGGAGATTGTGATGGTGATTAGTGCAGACGACATAGAGCGTAACAAGGTGCGTGGCGACCTCGGCATCACTTACGACAAGGATGTGCTCCGCTTGCGCGATGTGTTCACGGAGCGTGGTCTGTATGTGAGCAGTGTCGTTATTACCCATTTCAATGGACAGGCGAGTGCCATTGCTTTCCGCGAACGCTTGGAACGCTTGGGCGAGGTGCGTGTCTATTATCATTATCTCATTGAGGGCTATCCAACGAATGTGGACCTCATCGATTCTGACGAGGGCTTCGGCAAGAACGACTTTGTTGAAACCACTCGTCCGCTGGTGGTTGTCACCGCTCCTGGACCTGGGAGCGGGAAGATGGCTGTTTGCCTGAGCCAGCTTTACAACGAGAACCGACGGGGCGTGAAGGCTGGTTATGCCAAGTTTGAGACTTTCCCTATCTGGAGTATTCCACTGAAGCACCCTGTGAATGTGGCTTACGAAGCTGCCACTGCCGACCTCAACGACGTGAACATGATTGACCACTTCCATCTGGAGGCATACGGCAAAACGACGGTGAACTACAATCGCGACATAGAGATTTTCCCTGTGCTCAATGCCATCTTCGAAGGCATCTATGGCGAAAGTCCTTACAAGTCGCCAACGGACATGGGTGTGAACATGGCAGGTTTCTGTATCAGTGACGACGAGGTGTGCTGCGAAGCGTCGAAGCAGGAAATCATCCGTCGCTACTATACGGCTCTCGCGAACATGACGGACGGACGGAACAACGACGTGGAGGTGAACAAGCTCATTCTGTTGATGAAGCAAATGAAGCTCACGACGGCTTATCGCAAATGTACGGTGGCTGCCTACGAGCGGAAGTTGCAGTCGGGCACTCCTTCTGCTGCCATCGAATTGGCTGATGGCACACTCATCACGGCTGAGACGAGTGCGCTCCTTGGTCCGAGTGCTGCTCTCCTGCTCAATGCCACGAAGCATTTGGCAGGCATTGACCACGGCCTTCATCTCATTCCGCAGGAAATGATTAAACCTATCCAGCACATGAAGACTTCGATGCTTCATGGCAACAATCCTCGTTTGCACACGGACGAGGTGCTGGTGGCATTAGCCGTGCTGAGTGAGCACGATGAGAATTGTCGCCGTGCCCTTGAGAGTCTTCCACTTCTGGATGGATGTCAGGTACATGCCACGGTGATGCTCAGCGAAGTGGACCGCAAAATCTTCAACAAACTTGGCTGCGGACTTACGTTTGACCCTGTGAAGAAATAAATCAGGGATTTTAAGGATTTGAAAGGGATTCTCTTAAATGAAGAACAATAAAATGAAGAATGAAGAATGTAGAATGAAGAATTAAAGTTACTCATCCAATAAGCAGAGTAAAATACATTCTTCATTCTACATTCTTCATTCTTCATTTAAGCATAGCGACCATTCTTCATTTTTCATTCTTCATTCTTCATTTTCTCTCTTATCTCGCTTGCATAGAATTAGCTCGGCGGATGCCGTCGAAGCATGATTCCATGAAAATGGCATCCATCTCCTCGCGAGGAGGGGCATTGTTTGCCATTTCGCGTTCTATGTCGAAGGTAACTTTCACCTTCGAGGTGCTTACATTCCAATAGGAAGTGCTGACGGATTTCTCTGCTTCTTCCTCAAGGTCGTCTCTGAGGTTGCAGAAGAAGTCGATGCCAGTGCGTTTTTCCAGTTCGTCAATGCTGATGTATTCGATGTTGACAGCACTCGCTGTGTTTGAATGGTTGGTCCAAATGCCTAAGGCGTTGAATTTGTCCGTCGATTTCTTGTAGGCAAGCAGAGCCATGTAGAAATAAGCGGGAACAATCAGCGATTCATTGCATTTCACGCTTAAGATTCCGCTCTTTGTTCTTCCATCCAGCACCACGTCGTCAATCGTGGCAGCTTTCACGATGTAAAGTGTGTCGCATTGGTCTGCCCATGTGCGCACTTTCCCCTCCAGCGTGTTCCATTTTCCTCCGTTGTGGGCTTGGTATTGTGGCTGCATGTTCGAAAGGAAGAATGTCTGTTTGTTTTGCTCCAAAGAACAAAGTCTGTCACCCGATGGGCATAGGTGTCCGCGCGAGAAATCGCTTCCGCTGTAGTCGCCGAGTGTAGAACGGTAAGCGCTATTGATGTCCGGGTCTTCTTTGAATGCATCTTTACGTGACACATTCGATGCTGAGTTCTTCGCATCAAGTCGGTAGCAAGTCCATCGGTTCGCTTTCTTTGTGCAATCCCATTCAAGTGCAAAGGTGTCGCCATAATCTGATGTTGATTTGCGAATGACGAGGTTCGACGCACCGCCTTTCAGTTTTGGATATTCATATTGCCAAGCGTGAGTGGCATCCTGGTTGCCGTAGCTCGATTTGGCAGTCAGTGCAGCACCCGTGTTGCGGTTCTTGTTGTTGTCCGTCACGACAGGAGGGTCGGGGTCAATCGGTTCTTCGCTTCCTGCCAGCACGATGGTGGTGGAGAGTACTTCCGAATACACATAGTCGGCGGACGTGATTTCCGATTCCGTTTGATACACCTTGAATCCGTGGTCGCCCAAGAACGTGATGGCATAGAGATTTCCTGCTTCGGTGGAGTAGGTGAGGGTTACTCCGTTGCGCAGATTCACCACGATTTTTGTCACGTTCGTGTAAGTGCCTCGCATGGCAATGGCTTCTTCGTTCTGTGCAAACGAAGAGATGGTTGACAGGCAGAGGCATATAAGGAGAATGATTTTTTTCATTTCAATAGGTACTTCTTATTATTAATAATGTATATGCCGTTGTCGAGGCCTTCCAAGCCTACGCCGAGGAATTGTCCCGAAAGTGAGTAGATGCGTTCGTCCTTGAACATCTTCTTGTCGGTGATAAGAAGAATCTCATCCGTCAGTCCTTCGTCAACAGGGTTCAAGCTCGATTTCACGAGTGTGCCAGCTGGCACCGTGAGGTATGCCCTGAGTCCAGGCATACGGAAACCCGTTGTGGATGGATAATAGAACTGGTCGCCAGCACCGAGGAAGAGGTCTGTCTCTGTGTTCAAGTCGATAGGGCTGTATGTTCCACTGAAGCTGTATGCGTCATCCATCGTCACGGGCTGAGGCTCTGAAGCATGGAGGGTGGTGTAGTAGAACACAGGGCAATCGATGGTTTCCATCGGTTTCGTGATGAAAGGAGTGCCAGCGGCAATGCTTGTTGTCGATTTCTGAAATGCTACGTTGATAGCATGTTCGTTGCTTGCATCCTTCCCGACGCTTCCGAAAACGTAGGCTTCGTCATCATCTATTTCCCAATCCACAGGCAGGCAGAGCGTGTTGAAGAATGCACTCGAAATCGTTCGCTTGAATCGAACCGTTGCTCCCTGAATGTCGGACGATGGCAGAACGCAATCGCCGTTCTGGTCGAATACATAAACAATAGGTACGTTGTCGTTCACATACACGGGTGCCAACTTCAAGCCGTCCTCATCTGCCCACACCATGCCAGTCACATCCACCGTTGCGCCATCGTAGCCCTCCGTGAAGTGCTGGTCTTTCAAAATGCTGTTGCAGAGGAAGAAATGCTTCTCTTCATCGTCTTGCTGACAGACAAGCGTGTCCGTACCGCTGATGCTGACACGTAGGTCTTTCAGCGTCACGTAGTCAGCACGGTAGTCGTCTATCTCCGATGAGGCAATCTCCGTGGGCATCACCTTCGTTTCAGTCACAGGCTCAGCGATGGCAAGACTGTCCGTGTTGGTGTCGTCTGTGCAGTCGAACACGGGCATGTTGTTTTCCAGCGTGTATTTTCCTATCACCCAGCCCGACAAGTGCTGATTGCTGTGCAACGGATTGTTCGCCACTTGGTTCACACCGCGCAGGCACAGTGCCATTGCTTTTCCGTTCGTTCCCGATTCGTCGCGCACAAAGGTCAGCTCGTCGTTCGAGTAAAGCACACGGGCATTCATCGCATCCGTCCAGTGCAGTCGAGCTTCCGTGCCCGAAGCCAGTGCCCGAACTCCTGCTATGCCATCAACCGTGTCGATACTTGGTTCTGGGGGAATGACAACATCCGTGTAAGTCACCACCACTTTTTGCAGTCGCCAGTGTCCAGAACCTGTTGCGCGAGTGAGGCTGACGGAGTTGCTGCTTCCCGTCCAAAGGGTCGTTGCACCGTATGAGATGCTGCCACCATTACAAATGGCGTCACTCGATGATGGCGCATACGATGAAGCAAAGGTGAATACAACCCGTGTGATGGGTTTTTCTGTGTCCGTCGTACTTACTTTCACCGAGCCTCCACCGTAGATTCTCACGGCCGAACCATTGGTGTAATAAGCGGTTGGCGTACTGCCATCAGTAAAACTCATTGTCACGTCGTCCACCGTGATACTATTCGTACCAATTTTCTCTGCATTTGCATATCCTTGCTCTGAGAGATTGATTGTCACCTCTCTACCCTCCATGCTGTTGGTTCCCGCCAATAGCATCCCAAGGAACAGAATAAAGAATTTGATTTTGAGTCCTAAATACATAGTGTTTTGAATTAGTCAGCAAAATTAGTGATTATTTCCGAAATACATCCCAAAAACCTCAATTCATTCCCTTTAAAATTTATTTTTTCATTTTTTTTACGCATTATTTTGCTGAATGACAAATTTTTACATATCTTTGCCCCTAATTCGGTTGAATATCTTTTGTTAAGTCAAAATGTTGATATCATCTATGCTAATAATATGATTACGAAATATTTTTATTACCTAATAACTAATTATAAAACTTTAAACTTATGAACAAAAAATTACGTTTCTTACTCTTATCACTGATTACAGTGCTAACGAGTGCTGCAAGTTATGCACAAACGGAGTTTTTCATTAAATTCCAAAACAGTAAAAGTGTCACTGAATCGCCAAAGGGCTATTTCACTTACAACAAAGGTGAAGGTTCTTCTGTAAGTTGGTCTTCAAAAGGAAAGCATAGCTGTACTTACAATGGCGATACATACAGCGATGTTATTAAAATGGAATCTGCTACACAGATTTATTTTACTTCTGCGGCTGAAGCTACAGTGACCATCGTTCAGACTATTTCTAACAAAGCAGGCGACTATCTGAAGTTTGATGGTAACAATCTTGACGCAAGTTTGGCAAACACTACTGTAACAGTAGATGCTACTAACAAATTTAATGAATATGTCATTACGAATGTTGCAGCAGGTAAGCACACGATTACTCGTCAGAGTGAAACAGGTTTGGCTTACGTGAAGGTGGAATACACAGGCAAGGTTCTGAGTGTACTTTCCACTCCACAGATTAGTTTCAATGCAACTACAGGCGAAGTGACTATCGAAGGCGATGCAAACGCAAGTTCTATCGTTTACACTACAGATGGTACAGACCCATCAGCAACTAATGGTGAAGCATACGCAGCTCCATTCGTTGTGGCTGACGGTACAACTGTAAAGGCTATCGCTCTTGGTGATGGTGAAACCTACACCAACTCTGAGATTGCTTCGGAGAAGGTTTCTTTGGTTATTACAAGTGTGGCAACTCCAACCATCACTTCTGTTTACGGCACATTCGCTCTCGCTTGCGAAACTGCTGATGTAGCATTCGAATACAGTACTGACGGCGAAAACTTCACGGCTTACACCAAGCCTGTCACTCTCTTGGAGGATGCAACAGTTTATGCTCGTGCTTCTCGCGATGGCTTAGTGTCTGATGTTGCAACGGCTGAAGTTGCAGCTGTTTCAAAGGGCGAAGCTACGAAGAGCATTGTGCTGCACTACAATGCATTCAACGTAGAAAAAGTGAATGGTCTTTCCACATTGGTAGGCAAGGACGACGCTGAGGGCTATTCTATTTCTTTGAACAATTCTGAAAAGGCTTGGTCTTCAGCTAACAGCATCAATGGCTACACATCTATCAAGGTGTCTAACGGTGCTCAGAACACGCTCTATTTGCCAAGCGGCGTTTCCGCAACAAGAATCACTTTCTACAGCTATATCAATGCAGCTTCAGGAAGAGACTGCGGATGGGCTGAAGTCGGTGACGTGGATACTCAATACGCTGATGTGCTCATGGGTGCATGGAACAAGGCTTCCGACCCAGATGTGCGTACTTATCCTTTGACTGGCGAAGAAACTTCCATCAACTTTACCAACATAGGTGAGCAGCTTGCATTCTACATCGTTCTCGATGTTCTTGAAACAAAGGCACAGCTCAATGCAGACTACGACCCAGCTGAAATTACTCTTCTTGCTGACGAAGAATTCGAAGCACCTACTCTCACAATCACCGACGAAGCTGGTGAGGCAGTTACAGGTCTTGAAGTAACATACGAAAGCAGCAACGAAGAAGTTGCAACCGTTGACGCAGAAGGCAACATCGTTATTACAGGCACCGTTGGCGAGGCTACTATCACAGCAAGCGTTGCCGGTGGCGAAACTTACATGAACGCTAAGGCAACCGTGAAGATTAAAGTCCTCTCTGCTGATGCTGTTCTGAAGGTAACGAAGAACACAAAGATTGTGTTGAGCAAGGATGAAGTTGAAGCTCATGAATACTTCACAGCTACAAACAACTGGGCAGAGAGAGCATACGGTGAACTCACCGCTCAGTTCTTCAATATGAGCCGTCCAGAAAGAAAACTTACTATCACTGAGAAGGGTGCTATTGCATTTGAACTCATGGTTCAGAACGGCACTGCTGGCAGAATCTACACATACAAAGTTGGTGGTGAAGATGCAGTATCTATCACTCACCCAGGTGGTGGCGTAGTTTCCTCAGGTATTATCGAAATTCCTTCTGACCAAGTTACTATCACATTTGCTGGTACTGATGCTTCTGTTTATCCAGTAGCTATCAAGTTCTACACCGAAATGCCAGAAACATTCACAATCTCTGAGGCTGGCTATGCAACATACGTTACTGAAAGTGACGAAGCTGCTCCTGTTGCCGATGGTGTTGAGGCATTCATTGTTTCAGCTGTTAATTCAACTTGGGTGGCTCTTCAGGCTGTCAACAACATCCCTGCTGGCACTCCAATCATCCTGAAGGGTAAGGCTGGCACTTACACATTCGACCCAATGGAAGGCGAAGCTGACAACGTAGGTGCTAATCTGCTCCAGGCTTCTGATGGCACTGTTACAAGTGGTTATGTTCTGGCAAACAAGGGCGAAGTTGGATTCTATCCTGTTGCAACAACCATCCCAGCAGGCAAGGCTTATCTCCCTGCAACAGCTGGTGAAGCAAAGAACTTCCTCGCATTGGATGGCGATGCAACTGCAATCAGCAACATCGAAGCTGCTTCTGCTCAGACTACAATCTACAACGTAGCTGGTCAGCGTGTTAAGAACATCGAAAAGGGTGGTCTCTACATTGTCAATGGCAAGAAGATGATTGTCAAGTAACGTGAAGCGTGAAGAGTAACTTCGTTAAACTTTAAACGCTAAACTTTAAACTTTTCTTTAATCATTTAAAAACAAAACAGATATTATGAAGAAGAATCAATATAATGCTCCCGAAGTAAACGAAATCATGGACTTGGAGCTTGAATTGCCAATCGCACAATCTCTTCCAAAGTCAGATGAGAATCCTGTTGACAATCCTGATGATATTCTCGGAAAAGAGCGTAAGGATTACGGCGAATATGAATGGTAAACACATAGCAATTAGCTAATATATAAAGAAAGGTGGGAAGGGCAACAGAACCTTCCCACCTTTCTTGTTGAATGTCGATATGAATGATTGTTAGTCATCGTGAAAAAACTCGCTTATATCGCATGAGAAACAAAGAAAAGCATTATATTTGCAGTTCTAATACCTATAATGGCCATGACTAAGCAACAGAAGAAAAAGATTGAGAAATACAGCGACATCAGTTCCACACACCCCGTGCTCTGTCCCGATGGCAAGTACCGATGGGTGTATGACGTACCTATGCTCAAGAACACAAGCATCTTGCTGGAAGTGTTCTGGGTGCTGGGCATCAGCTTCGGTGTGGTGTGGTTGTTCGTTTTGCTACTGGGAGGCTGCAAGAGCAACTTCAGGTGGGTGGAATTGTGGGACATCACACGAGGCTTCCTCATTCTCATGGCGGTCTTCATAGTGCTGGGATGCGTGGCCTATTTCTTCGTGTCGTGGTACTACAACTTCAAGTACAGCATCCTCTTCATCATGGACGAGAATGAGGTGGTACACAAGCAGTTGCCAAGCACGGTGGGCAAGGCGCGTGCCATCGGTAAGCTGACAGCCATCGCGGGTGCTGCATCGGGCAGGATTGGCATGGCGGGTATGGGCATCCTGATTGCCAACCGCACGTCGTTGTCGTGCAGTTACAGCAGTGTACGACGCATCATCCCTTCCCGCCGACAGAACCTCATCAAGGTGCGGGAGCGTTTCTACCGCAACATGGTTTTCGTGCCCGACGAGGACTTCGACTTCGTCTATCAGTACCTTTGCGACCACTGCCCAAATGCAAAAAAGGGATAGGCAATGAGAAGAATCTGGCACATCCTGCTCCTTGCGTTGATTCCGTTAGTAAGTCTTGCGGACGACGAGATGTTAGATGGAAGCAGCATCTATATCACTCTTGAGTTCGATAAATCCAAATAGAACTTTGCCAGGCCATTCTTGACAGTGTATGAAAAGCCCCCACCCCAATCTATTTGGGTGTGGGGGTTACTCTTCTTAAATGTCGCGCAGAAAACGCTGATATACACAGAAAAATGATGAAAAATTAATGGGTCATTAATGGTAATTGGCTACGCTGAGCTGAAGGTTCGAGTAATTCGTGGTTTTGAATAATCCCTATTTGTTATTCATTGTCACTTAGAACGCGTTGCTCATCTTGATGACGAGCACACGCAGTTTTTGCGAAGCCTCGTTGGTCTTCACTTTGGCAATGTGCCAGTCGCAAGGGAACATGATGTTGAATGTGCCAGGGATGGACTCGATACGCTCCAGTCGGTCTGCACGGAAGTTGTATTCCAGTCGGTCGCGCTTGGGGTTGTAGTCGATGTTGGGGGTCGAAGTCTCGTGGTCGAGACGGCAGAATCCCTCTTTGCCTTTCACCACGAACATGAAGTCAATCTTCTGCCAGTGGCTCTCGCTGCCCTTGCCTGCTTTGAGGTCGTCTTCCGAACACCAGTTCTCGCTGTCCTCCACGCTCACCGTGAGGTTCGTGCCAGGAATCGCTTGCTTTCCGCTCGGAAGAGCAAGCAAGTCCGTTTCCTCCAACCATTTGAACAGGGCCTTCCATTGCTCAGGGTTCTTGTGGTATTGCAGGTAGAACTCCACGAGGTTCACCGATGGGGCAGGCACCGCCTTCGTGAATCCGTTTTTCCACTCTCCTTTCTTCACCCACTTCGCTGCCAGCTTTTGCAACTTCTCGGGGTATTGGTTGGTGTAAACCTGTGCATTTGTGGCACTTGCCCACAGCAAGCCAGCAAGCACCAATGCTGTTGTCCTTAGTCTTTTCATCTTCTTGAATGGATTATGAGTTAGCTTTCTTTTTTCTTTTAACGTGAAGTATGAAGCGTGAAGCGATTTTTCACTTTTCGTTTTTCACTTTTCACTTTCTTGTCTTCGTTCATGCAAAGATAGGGATTTTCATTGAGCGAATGCCATCCGCACTGAATTTTTTTCAAATACCAACTAAATGGTCGAAGGCTCGTTTTCGTTTCAGCGAAGGCTCGTTTGAATTCCAGCGAAGGCTCGCTTGAATTCCAACGAAGGCTCGTTGGTTTTGTGTGTTTCCTATCTCGGAAACAGAGAAATTCAAAGTCTCCGAGCTTGCTCACCATACCTCCGCTGAAAAATAGAAATGTGTGAAGAAATTTGATTTTTCTCTCAACTTGCACTAACGTTGACAAAGTCGAAGTTAGGCTGCGTCTCGGAAAAATTCAAATAAATTTGATTTTTCTCTCAACTTGCACTAACTTTGCAAATTGTATGGTATCAATTGAACATTTAAGTGTTGAATTTTCGGCATGTCCACTCTTCACGGATGTGAGTTTTGTCATCAATCCCAAGGACCGCATTGCGCTGGTGGGTAAGAACGGTGCTGGCAAGTCAACACTGCTGAAAATCATTGCTGGAATGCAGCAACCTACTCATGGCAATGTCTCCTTGCAGCACGATGTGTCGGTGGGCTATTTGCCACAGGTGATGGTGCTGAGCGATGAGCACACGGTGATGGAGGAAGCGGAAACTGCTTTTGCCCACATCCGCGAGATGCAGGAACGGATTGAACGAATGAATCGGGAACTGGCGGAACGCACTGACTATGAGTCGGCTGACTACATGGCGCTGGTGGAGCGATTCACGCACGAGAACGACCGCTTCCAGATGATGGGGGGACAGAACTACCGTGCCGAACTGGAACGGACATTGCAAGGACTGGGTTTCAAGCGCGAGGATTTCGACCGCCCGACGAGTGAGTTTTCGGGAGGTTGGCGTATGCGCATCGAACTCGCCAAGCTCCTTTTGCAGAAACCCGACTTGCTGTTGCTCGACGAGCCGACCAACCACCTCGACATCGGTTCGATTCAGTGGTTGGAGCAATTCATTGCCACGAAAGCGAATGCCGTGATGCTCGTGAGCCACGACCGTGCGTTTATCAACAACGTGACGAACCGAACCATCGAAATCACTTGTGGACACATCAACGACTACAAGGTGAAGTACGACCAGTATGTGGTGCTTCGTGACGAACGGCGCGAACAGCAGTTGCGTGCCTACGAGAACCAGCAGAAGGAAATACAGGAGACGAAGGACTTCATCGAGCGATTCCGATACAAACCTACGAAGTCGAACCAAGTGCAGAGCCGCATGAAGGCTTTGGAGAAGATGGTGCTGATTGAAGTGGATGAGATTGACACAAGCCGTTTGCACCTGAAGTTTCCTCCTTGCCTCCGCAGTGGCGACTATCCCGTGATTTGCAAGGAAGTGGGCAAGCGATATGGCGAGCATCAGGTGTTTAGCGATGTGAACCTCACCATCAAGCGAGGCGAGAAGGTGGCGTTCGTGGGCAACAACGGTGAGGGTAAATCCACTCTCGTGAAGTGCATCATGAACGAGATTCCTTACGATGGCGAACTGAAAGTGGGACACAATGTGCAAATCGGCTATTTTGCCCAGAACCAGGCGCAGTTGCTCGATGGCAACATCACCGTGTTCGACACCATCGACCGTGTGGCAAAGGGAGACATTCGTCTGAAGATTCGCGACCTGCTCGGAGCGTTCATGTTCGGTGGAGAAGCCAGCGACAAGTTTGTGAAGGTGTTGTCGGGTGGTGAACGCAGTCGATTGGCGATGATTAAGCTCTTGCTCGAACCAGTGAACTTCCTGATTCTCGATGAACCGACCAACCACCTCGACATGCAGTCGAAGGACGTGCTGAAGAATGCCGTGAAGGAGTTTGATGGCACGGTGATTGTGGTGAGCCACGACCGTGATTTCCTCGATGGACTCGTGAGCCGTGTGTATGAATTTGGTGGTGGAAAGGTGCGTGAGCATATCGGTGGCATTTACGACTTCCTGCGGACGAAGGAAGAGGAAAACGCAGGCATGACGGGCGTGGGAAACGACGTGAACCATCGTCAGGCAGAAGCTGCACCAGCCAAAGCGGAAGAAGGCACAAAGGAGGTGTCGGCATCCGCCTTGTCCTACGAGGAACTGAAGGAGCGTAACAAGCGCATCAAGAAGGCGGAGAAGGCTGTGGCTGACTGCGAACAGCGCATTGAGAAACTGGAAGCGGAAGTGGCTGCCCTCGAATCTCGGCTTGCCACGCCCGATGGTGCCACCGACATGAGCCTTTTCACGCAGCATGGCACTCTCAAAAAGCAGCTCGACCAAGCCGTGGAAGAATGGGAAACCGCCTCCCTCACCCTCGAAGAACTCAAAGGAAACTCATAACTCCCCATTATTCCCATTAACCCCATTAACCCCATAAACCCCATAAACCCCATCAAAAAAAAATCAGCACAAATTATTCACCAAATAATTATCTTCAATTATGAAACTGAAAACTTATTTTTCAACGATTGCTATGGCAATGACAATGGCATCCTGTGTTGGTACTGGTGAACAAGGTATCGGCATCAAGCTGGAGAACATGAACGACAGTGTGGCTCCAGGCACAGACTTCTATCAGTATGCTTGTGGCGGTTGGATTAAGAACAATCCGCTCAAGCCTGAGTATTCTCGCTTTGGCTCGTTCGATGCAGTGGCAGAAACCAACCGCGAGCAGATGAAGGAACTGATTCTCTCGTTGGCAAACGAAAAGCATGAGAAGGGCAGTGTGGCTCAGAAGATTGGCGACCTCTACACCATGCTCATGGACTCCACCCGTCAGAATAAGGATGGCATCAAGCCTATCGAGGCTGACATGAAGAAGATTGCCGACGTGCAGACTCGTGAAGAGGCTCTCCGCATCATGGTGGAGAACGGCTTGAAGGGTTCGGGCGAACTCTGGGGCTGCGGCATCGGTGCCGACATGATGGACTCGAAGAACAACATCGTCTCGATGGGACAGAGCGGCTTGTCGATGGGACAGAAAGAGTATTATCTGAGTGATGACGATGCTTTCAAGAAGATTCGCGAGGCATTCAAGAAGCACGTGGTGAAGATGTTCCAGTTGGTTGGCGACGACCAAGCTACTGCCGAGCGCAAGATGAAATCGGTGATGGCTGTGGAAACACGCATGGCAAAGGCTTCAAAGAGCCGTGTGGAACTGCGTGACCCTGCTTCCAACTACCACAAGATGGCATACGCCGACTTCAAGAAGGAGTTTGCTGGCTATGATTGGGACCAGTATTTCCACCTCAACTTCATCGACGACTTGCAGACTCTCGACGTGGGTCAGCCTGAAGCTGTGAAGGAGGCTGTGGCTATTCTCAACGAGACCGACCTTCAGATTCTGAAGGACTGGATGCAGTGGAACTTGCTCGATGGCAATGCAAGTGTTTTAGGCGATGAGATTTACTTGCAGAACTTCGACTTCTACAACCGCACCATGTCGGGTCAGCAGGAACCTCTTCCTCGTTGGAAGCGCAGTGTGAGCACCGTGAGTGGTGTGCTGGGCGAGGCTGTTGGTCAGATGTATGTGGAGAAGTATTTCCCTGCTGAGAACAAGGCTCGCATGGAAGAACTCGTGAAGAACTTGCAGGAGGCACTGGCTGAGCGCATTGACGCACAGGAGTGGATGAGCGACAGCACGAAGGCTTACGCCAAGGACAAGCTCGCTTCGTTCTATGTGAAGATTGGTTATCCTAACAAGTGGAAGGACTATTCGAAGTTGACCATTGACCCTGAGAAGACACTCTACGAGAACATGCAGGCTGTGCGCGAATGGGCATCGAAGAAGGAAGTGGAAGACAAGTACAACAAGCCTGTTGACCGCGACGAATGGTACATGACTCCTCAGACCGTGAACGCATACTACAACCCAACGACCAACGAAATCTGTTTCCCAGCTGGCATTCTTCAGTATCCTTTCTTCGACATGAAGGCTGACGATGCGTTCAACTATGGTGCCATCGGCGTGGTGATTGGTCACGAAATGACACACGGATTCGACGACCAGGGTCGCCAGTTCGACAAGGAAGGCAACTTCCGCGACTGGTGGGCACAGGGTGATGGCGACAAGTTCAAGGAGCGTGCTCAGGTAATGAGTGATTTCTTCTCGAACATCGAAGTGCTTCCTGGATTGAAGGGCAATGGTGAACTTACTCTTGGTGAGAACCTTGCCGACCACGGTGGTCTTCAGGTGGCATACACTGCTTTCCAGAATGCACAGAAGAAGGCTGGCAAGCCTCTCGGCGTAGTGAATGGTTTCACTCCAGAACAGCGTTTCTTCTTGGCATACGCAGGTGTGTGGGCTCAGAACATCACCGAAGAGGCAATCCGCGACCTCACCGCTCGCGACCCTCACTCGCTGGGTGAATGGCGTGTGAACGGTGCGCTGCCTCACATCGATGCTTGGTACGACGCATTTGGCATTACTGACAAGGACCCTCTCTTCGTTCCAAAGGAAAAGCGTGTCACCATCTGGTAAGTTGTTATTCTTAGAAAACTATTCTATTTTCATGGGATAAAATTCCATGAATATCTGACAAACGGCACAGAGATTCTATTTTCAACGAATTTCTGTGTCGTTTGTCGTTTATTTTCGCTAATTTTGCAGTTTGAAAAAAGAAAAGAAGCAGGACTCTGTGTCCTTCTTTCTTCATTCTTTGTATTTCACTTTTAACTCTTCATTATTAATTTTTCACTTTTAACTTTTCTCTATTAACTTAAAGCGGGATGCCTTTAAAGTTGCCAGACCAACTTCCAGCCATAGAGTTGCTGAAAGAAGAAAACATATTCGTGATGGACACGACTCGTGCGCAAGGGCAGGACATTCGTCCGCTGCGCATTGCCATCCTCAACTTGATGCCGATAAAAATCACGACGGAAACGGACTTCATCCGCATTCTGTCGAACACTCCGTTGCAAGTGGAGATTGAATTCATGAAAATCAAGAGCCACACGTCGAAGAATACACCCGTGGAGCACATGATGGCGTTCTATCGCGATTTTGAGGAGATGAAGAAGAACAAGTACGATGGTTTCATCGTGACGGGCGCACCGCTGGAGCAGATGGACTATGAGGACGTGACCTATTGGGACGAACTCGTCGAGGTGTTCGACTGGGCATATCACAATGTGCAATCCACTTGCTACATCTGTTGGGCTGCACAAGCTGCACTCTACCATTTCCACAGAATACCAAAATACTCCACCAACAAGAAGGTTTTCGGTGTGTTCAAGCATCGTGCCTTGCATCCCGAACTGCCTATCTTCCGCGGATTCGACGATGTGTTCTATGTGCCACACAGTCGCCACTCGGAAGTGCGACGCGAGGACATCGAGAAGAATCCTGAACTGACTATCATCTCCGAATCGGAGGATGCAGGAGTGCATATCGTGATGGCACGCGATGGGCGCGAATTCTTCATCACGGGGCACAGCGAATATGCTCCACTTACGCTCGATGGTGAATACAGGCGCGACGTGGCAAAGCGATTGCCGATTCAGTTGCCTCAGAATTACTATGAGGACGACAATCCTGCCAAGATGCCAATCGTGCGTTGGCGTGCTCATGCCAATTTGCTCTTCACGAATTGGCTCAACTACTACGTTTATCAGAAGACTCCGTTCGACATCAACCAGATTGTTTAGTAATCAAAAGGTTTTCTTGTCCTGATGAGTGGAAAAGAACTTGCTTTAGAACTGTTGGCTCCTGCAAGAACAGCAGACATTGGCATCGAGGCGATACGTCATGGTGCCGATGCGGTGTATATTGGTGCTTCTCATCATGGCGCACGTCAGGCGGCAGGCAATTCGTTGGAGGACATTCAACGACTGGTGGAGTATGCACACTCTTTCGGCGCAAAAATCTATGTGACGGTCAACACCATCATCTATGATGAGGAGCTGGAGCAAGTGAAGCAGTTGGTTCACGACTTGGAACGGATTGGCGTGGATGCGCTGATTGTGCAGGACATGGCTCTACTGGAAATGAAAGAAAGCTTAGGCTGTAAGATTCCACTTCATGCTTCGACACAGATGGACAACCGCACATCCGAGAAGGTGCGTTTTCTGAGTGAACAGGGCTTTGAGCAGGTGGTGTTGGCTCGCGAATTGAGTTTGGAGGAAATCAGGGAGATTCATCAACAGAACCCACAGACGAAGTTGGAGGTGTTCGTGCATGGTGCGCTGTGTGTGAGCCTGAGTGGGCAGTGTTACGCGTCGGAAGCCATCTTCGGACGCAGTGCCAACCGAGGCGAATGTGCGCAGGTGTGCCGAATGGAGTTCGACCTGGAAGATGACAAGGGAAATGTCTTTGTCAAGAAGAAGCATTTGCTTTCGCTGAAGGACTTGTGCCAAATCGATGCCTTGGAGGATTTGGCTGAGGCGGGTGCTTCGTCGTTCAAGATAGAAGGACGACTGAAAGACGCTGCTTACGTGAAGAATGTGACGGCAGCCTATTCGTTGGCACTCGATGCACTCGTTGCCAAGTACCCTGAGAAATACCGACGGGCATCCAAAGGAACGGTGGAACTGAAATTCCAGCCTGATGTGCGCAAGTCGTTCAACCGTGGGTTCACACACTATTTTCTGTACGGACGGAATGCCGATATATTCTCGTTCGACACTCCGAAGGCACTGGGCGAACCCGTGGGTCGGGTGAAGGAAATCTATACGGACAGTTTTGTGATGGATGGCAACGTGTCGTTTGCCAATGGCGATGGCCTTTGTTTCTTCGACAAGAGCGGAAAACTCTACGGTTTTCGCATCAACAAGGCTGCTGGCAATCGGCTCTATCCGTTGGAAATGCCAAGGATGTTGCGCCGAGGCAATCAGATTTATCGAAACCACGACAAGCGTTTCGATGATGTTTTGGCACGCGAGAGTGCCGAGCGTTTCATTCCTGTGGATGTGACGATTGACAGGGTGGGGGAGACATTTGCGCTGACCATGTCTGATGGCGAAAGGAATGTTTCTCTGCAAGTTCCTTACGATGCGGAATTGGCTCGCACGCATCAGAGCGAAAACCTCGAACGCCAGTTCTCAAAGCTGGGAAATACGCCCTATCGTCTCCGCTCTTTTCAGATTCTCTATAAGAAAAACTATTTCATTCCATCGTCTTTGCTGTCGGAATGGAGAAGAGCGATTGTGGAGAAAATGAAGAATGTAGAATGTAGAATGAAGAATGAAGAATATAGAATG
>DGSN01000037.1:114099-145038 GCA_002393575.1 Prevotellaceae bacterium UBA4361
AGAATATAGAATGAAGAATGAAAATGACTCTTCATCGCTTCACTTTCCACATTTCACTCTTCACTCTTGTCTCGACCATTCCTCCCTTACTTTTCTTTCCAATGTTTCCAATCATCTCTCACACCAATTCTACGGAAACCTTGGAATCAAACAGATAGAACCTGCTTACGAATTGACGCATCCAGAGGGGGTGCCCGTCATGTTCTGTCGTCACTGTCTCCGCTATGCTATGGGATGGTGCTACAAGCGTCAGAATGCGAAGACCAATGTGCCTTCTCATCTTTTTCTCCGCTTAGAAAATGGAAAACGCTTTGCACTCGAATTTGACTGCAAAGCGTGCTTGATGATATTGAAAAGTGAGGAATGAAAAATGAAGAATGAAGAATGAAAAATGAAGAATATATTTTACTCTGCTCCTTGAATGAGTATTTTTCATTCTTCATTCGGGGCGTAGCAACCATTCTTCATTTTTCATTCTTCATTCTTCATTTTTCATTTAAACCTCTTCAGTTCGTAGAGAGCAGGAAGTGCCTTTCCCGTTTGGTTGTCCCAAAGACCAGCATTGTACCAGTTGTCAGTCACTCGCTTGGTGCTCCAGTTAAGCCCATATTCGTTAGCTTCGGGCCACCACCAGAAGAGACCGTTTACGTTGTTCACGCTGTTGAGTGTTTCAATCAGCGCATCGGTGAATTGCTTCTGCCCTTCGGCTGTGATGGGGTAAGTGCTCGAGAGGTCATAGCTTACGTCGCTGGGTTGCCAAGCGTGATAATATCCCGTTTCCACAATCATGATTTTCTTGTCGGAGAAAGTCGATGACAAACTTTGCAGATTGTTCTTCAGTGTGGTCAGAGTACCATGATAATAAGGATAATAGGACAGGCCGATGATATCGTAATCCACTTCATAGCTCTTCATCCGGTCGTAGAAAGCATTCAGCACGCTCGACTGTCCTGCACGTTCCGTGTGGATAATGATTTTTGCCTTTGGACAAACTTCACGACAAGCCTTTCCTGCTTGTTTCAGAAGGGTGGTGAAGTAAGTCCAGTTGTCGGTGGAAGATGTGTAGCATTTCTTCAGACTGCTGGCAGTGGCAGAACTGCTTCCCCAAAGCATACCATAGCTGATTTCATTGCCCGTCTGGATGAAATCGGGAGTGGCATCAGCAGCAACGAGTTGTTGCAAAGCCTCCTTCGTGTAGTCGTAAATCTTGGTGTAAAGTTCGTTGGCAGTCAAACTGCTCCATGCCGATGGCGTGAATTGCTTGGCAGGGTCAGCCCACGAATCGGAATAGTGGAAATCGAGCAGGAACTGGAATCCAGCCCGCTTGATGCGCTGACCGAGTGCTACAACATAGCTGAGGTCTTGGCAAACTCCTTGTCCTTTGTCGGAAGAACTGGCAAGACTCGGATCCACAAACAGACGGACACGCAATGCGTTCCATCCTTGCTGCTTGAAGAAGGAAAGCATATTGGTGATTTTCGTGCCGTTCACTTCCATGTAGTTGGCACCATTCTCTTCGTATCGCGTCAGTAGTGACACGTCGCCTCCACGGAATTTCATCGTGGCAGGAGCATCGAGCGTAATGCTGTCGATGGCGCTCGTTTCGTATTCAGTGCCTGCAATGCTCACTTTCGACCCATTGTAGTTGAAGCTCATGCCTTCTGTGATGTGTTCAGTCGTCACATCGCCTCCCGAAGAGATAAACACATCTTGTGCAGAGAGATTCAAAGCCCCCAAAGCCACAATGACTGCCGTAAGGATTTTCTGTAGTTTCATTTGTTGGATAAGTTAGTATCGGTGAATTGTTCTTAATTTTTGCAAAGGTACAAAAAAACTAACAAATCTTGCCATTATCCATTTCTTTATTTGGAAAGACGAACTTTGAGATTTAAAAGTGAGAGGAGAAAAATTTCGACATAAGTCAAATGCCGAGCCCTCAGCGTTATTCAAGCGAGGGCTCGTTTGAATGATAACGAGGGCTCGCTTGAACGATAACGAGGGCTCGGGCATATAGTTGAAACAAAGACGCACTTCAGACTATTCCCTTAAGCACAGCATCACGAGCATTTCTTTGTTCCGTTAGTCTAAGACTGCTTTTCTTGAAATACTTTTTCTGTTGTTTTGTCTTGTTATGAATTATCCGTAACTTTGCATGACTTTTATAGAGCCAAGACAGAGTTTATGACTAAACAAACCAGTTGCTACAATTCATAGATTGTTTATATTGTTTTCCACCATAGGATTTTATGACAAAGATATTGTTTATACAACCAAATTTGGAAATTTCAGGAATGTCCAAATCTTTGATTGAGTTACTGCATGTTATTCCCTTGAATGAGTATGAAGTACATGTAGGCCTATTTAATACAAAAGGTAGATTCATACCTCAAGTACCTCACGAAATACACATCCACAAAGTAGATTCAATGAGTGATGTTTCGAATGGAACATTCTTATTATCCCTGATAAAATCGTTTCGTCTGATAGATGTTTTCTCATTCTTATTTGCATATCTGCATAACAAGGTTACTGGTAAGTATTATTGGCTTTATCGTATCAGGAATAAGAATATACCATTTTTCATGGATGGAGAGTTGTTTGATATGGTAATATCTTATAATGCAAGAGCGGAAAAATGCAGCTATTATGCAATGGAAAAAGTTCGTGCAAAGGTGAAGTGCTTTTGGATACACCAAGATGTTTCTTATATAACCAATCGATTTGAGATAATGAATAGATTCGGACGAGAATGTTCAAAAATTTTCTTGCCATGTGAGGAAGCAAAACGTCGGTTCGATCTCATTTTCCCAAACTTGAAGGATAAGTCAGATGTTTTCTATTGCATTGTTTCTGTTGAGAAGATACTTCGGTTAGCAAATCAAGGAGAAACCTTTAATGATATTTTTGATGGCAAGCGACTATTAACTGTTGGAAGGCTTTCCGATGAAAAGGGGCAAAAGATGGCAATAAGATCATTAAAAATCCTATTGGAAAAAGGCAATAAAGTGAAATGGTATTTCATAGGAGACGGGAAGGACATGGATGCTTGCAAACAATTGGCAACAGAATTGGGTGTAGAGAATAATGTGGTTTTTCTTGGAGCTAATACGAATCCCTATCGATATATGCAGGATTGCGATGTGTATGTGCAACCGTCTTTGTCGGAAAGTTTTTGTATGACACTTACAGAAGTTTTAATTTTTGGAAATCCTATTGTCTGTACCAACTTCTGCGGAGTTGAACAGTTGAATGGTAGGTCGAATGGATATGTTGTGGACATATCTGTAGAGGCATTGGCAGATGGTGTAGAAAAGGCTTTGCTTGCTCCAAAATTGAATGTGTTGCCTAAGCAAAGAACCCCTGACACAGATAAGTTGTTTAGTTTGATTCAATAGCAGAATCGCTTTCCGCAGCTTGTGGCATGGCAATGTCTTCTTCGTCTGTGTTGTATGTGAGGTGGACTCCCATGTTCTTCATTAGGATGAGGTTGAGTGTGCGAAGCAAACCAAAGAGTGTGTTCTCACGTTCCGAAGGGCGAAGTTGGCATTCCCAGATGGTGATGACGTTCCATCCCATCTCTGTGAGTTCTTTGTGCTGCTTTTCATCACGGCAGATGTTGCGTTCTATTTTCTTCTTCCAAAAATCGATGTTGCTATGAGGCAGGCGGAAAATAGAACAGAGGGAATTTTCATGTTGCAAGGGCTGTTGGTTGCTGTTGAATCCGTGTCCATGCCAAAAGCAACCGTTCACTAAGATAATCGTGTGATATTTTCGCAAGACGATGTCGGGATGGCCTGGCAGATGCTTCACATGCAGGCTATATCGCACTCCATGCCGATGCAAGAATCTGCGCACGAGCATTTCGGGGCGCGTGTCCTTGCTGCGGATGTGGCTCATCACAACGTGTCGTTGTTCTGGTGTGAAAATATCAGTCATAAGTATTAATTTAAATGAAGAATGATGAATGAAGAATGAAGAATAATAAAATGATGAATGAAGAATTAAGAATGTATTATACTTTGCTCATTGGATGGGTTACTTCCATTCTTCATTCTTTATTCTTCATTTTTCATTTACAATGTATTTGGGGAGTTCCTCGATGAATTGTTGGTCGGCAGCCACCCAAGGCAATGCAGGCATCTCTGTGGGTTTCAACCAGCGAAAGTCAATGTGTTCGCGCATTTCGAACTCTTTGGTTTGAGCCTTGCAGAGATGGATGGAGAGGGTTACGCTGAAGTCCGAGTAGTGATGGGTGATGGTGGTGAGGTGTCGCACGACTTCCACTTCATAGTTCATTTCTTCCATCAACTCCCGTTTCAGTGCTTCAGCCTCCGTTTCTCCTGCTTCCACCTTTCCGCCAGGAAACTCATATTTGTAGCTGGTATATTCGTATTTTGTCTTTCCACGTTGCACACACAGATATTCGCCCTCGCATTCCACGAGAGCTGCTACAACATGATAGTGGGGAAGTGGTTCTGCCATCGTTTTCTTGATTATTTAAGAATAAGTCAACAAATATACGAAAAAAAGTCCTGTTTGTGTTTCATTTGTGTAATTTTGTTGACTATCTTTGCACTCAAACCCCAAAAACAATCTAAATAGTCAAAGGTAAAGATTAAAACGTGAAGCGTGAAGTGTGAAGCGAAGTACAAAGAACAATTTACAAAGTACAAATTTCAAAGCCCGTACATTGTCCTTTGTCCTTTGTACTTAATTTAGGCTTTTCACTTTTCACTTGTCACTTTCCTTGTTTCACATATTAAGTTAAAAACGAATGATGATGAAAACAGCAATCCTTTCCCTTCTCCTCTGCCTGTGCGTTTCACAGTCGTTCGCACAAGGGTGGAAACTCGTTTGGCACGACGAGTTTGATGGCTCTGGCCCTCTCAACACAGAAGTGTGGAAAGCCGAACATGGATTTGTGCGCAATGAGGAATACCAGTGGTATCAGGAACAGAATGCCTATAGGCAGGACGGCATCCTCGTGCTCGAAGGTCGTCTCGACTCCATCCCCAACCCTCGTTATCAGGCAGGCAGTCGCAGTTGGCAGCGCAATCGTCCATACGCTCGTTATTCCTCAGCCAGTGTGAATACTCGTGGCACTTACAGTTTCCTCTATGGACGCATGGAAGTGCGTGCTCGCATTCCAGCAGTTTGCGGTGCCTGGCCTGCCATCTGGACATTGGGCGACCGAATGCCTTGGCCTTCCAACGGGGAAATCGACATCATGGAATACTATCAGATTGATGGCAAACCGCACATCCTTGCTAATGCAGCATGGGGCAACGACCGTCCACATAGTGCAGTGTGGAACTCCAAGCGCATTCCTTTTTCCCATTTCTTGGAGAAAGACCCATTCTGGGCGCAGAAGTTCCACATCTGGACAATGGACTGGGATGCTGAAGCTATCCGCATTTATTTGGACGGGGAACTCCTCAATGACATCTCTCTTGTGGGAACAATCAATGGCAGCATCGGCAACCATGTGAATCCTTTCCATCAGTCTCAGTATATTCTTCTTGACCTTGCCATTGGTGGCATCAACGGAGGCGAACCCCAGCCCGATGCCTTCCCAATGCGCTATGAAATAGACTATGTGCGTGTTTATCAAAAGAAATAGAGCCTCCTCCAGCCCCCTCCAGGGAGGGAGAGTGAAAAGTGAAAAACGAAAAGTGAAAAATACAATCTGGACAGCAATTTTTCACTTTTCACTTTTCACTTTTCACTCTCTTCGCTTCACGTTCCACGCTTCACGCTCCACGTTCAATTTTCACCTTTTCACTTTTCACTTTTCACTTTTAGTTCTGTTGTGTTCAGCGATGACAAGTTTTGCTCAGTCTCGTCACAAGAAGAGATGGGCAAAAGTGGATAGTTTGTTGCAGGAAAGAAGGAAAAGACCACCCATCTACGACACAACCTACATCGTTCGTCCCGACTATAAACTGACCACAAAAGTGCGTGCCAATTTGAGTGGTAATGGCATCCATGCACGTGGAACCGTGAAGGGAATCCACACAAGAGCCAATTTGCACACCAGCAACAAGCAGACATTCAGCATTGCTGCCATCTATCAAGGGGTGGCAGCAGGCATTGCGCTGAATCCTGCCAAGCTATTTGGCCATTACCATGATTACGAACTCAATTTGAATATCTACAGCAGCCAAATCAGCTTGGATGCCAGTTTCCAGCGTTCCAAGACGCTCTCTGGCGACATCGAGCGTGAAAGCCAATTCCATTTGGAGAGTGGCAATGCCGACATGAAAGTGCTGAACGTGGCAGCCTATTATGCCTTCAACTATCGTCGTTTCTCCTATCCAGCTGCTTTCACGCAGAGCCACATTCAGCGACGCTCGGCTGGCTCGTGGTTGGCAGGAATTGCCTTCCAGGGAGGCACCATCAAGAATAGTGACGATTGTCCTGCTACTCTTCCCAACTTGTATCTCCGTGTGCGTCATCTGGGTATTGGCGGAGGATATGGCCACAATCTCGTGCTGGGCAAGAAATGGATGTTCCACATCTCAGCCCTTCCCACGGTGGTTGTGCTGAACTATAACAAGTTCGTTATCAATGGTGAACGCCAAAGTGCCCAGCCCATGCGACTCAATCTCATTTTCAACGAGCGTTTCTCTGTCGTTTATAACTTTTCTCCGCGCTTTTTTTTCAGTGCTACAGGCGTGATGAGCAATTCCCTCTTCGACGACGACCTCCTCATCATCAACCAAAACAAGTGGCGTGTCCGCACTGCATTCGGAGTGCGATTCTAAGTAAATTCAACCATAACGATAGCGGTTAAGTGAAAAGCCTTAGTTAAGTACACAGTACAATTTACAAAGTACTACGGACTCGCTTCACGCTTCACACTTCACGCTTCACGTTTTAATCTTTCTTTTTTCACTTTTATGCGATTATCTCCATCCATCATTCAACTACTCAGTGCCAAATCAGGGCTGAAACTCAATGACACTTCCCATTGCGCTCAATTGGTTCGTTCCATTGAGGAGAGCACACATGAACATCTTGGTGTCAACACTATGAAACGTTTACTGGGGTTCATTCCAGACGAGCGTTCCCCGCGTCTCTCCACTCTGAATGTATTGGCACATTATCTGGGTTTCGAATCATGGCAACAGCTTGTGGCAACGGCTGATGATGGCAATTCTGATTTTGATGTTCAAGTGGATGAATTGCGTTCCCGTGATTTACTTGTGAATCAGCGAGTTTTCGTTAGCTATCTGCCAGACAGAGAATTGACATTGGTCTATCTCGGTGATGAGAAATATAAAGTAGAGAAATCCTTGAATAGCAAATTGCGTATGGGCGATGTCGTCACCATCAGCCATTTCATTTTGCATTATCCCTTGATTGTTTCTGAAGTGATACGTGATAACGAAACCTTAGGCAATTTCACGGCAGGAAAGTTTTCTGGACTAACAGATATAAAGAAAGTGAAAAATGAAAAGGGGTCTCCTAAAGAAATTGGCAAAATCGGCAAAATTTAAATAAAAATTTAGTTCATTTAGTCTATTTCTTCAAGAGACGATATAAGTGAACAGTGAAAAATTGCTATCCAGCGTGAACTCAAAAACTCATAAACTTTAAAACTCACAAACTTAAGTATTGCTTGAACCATGAATAGCAGTTCTGAATTCGAATCCTCTGTACTCCCTTTTTCTGAATTGAGACCCATTCCTTCCAATGGTTCCACCTGTGATGCTTTTTGTGTGCGTCTTCATGGGAAGTTGCATTTTCTCAAGCGTCTTAAGGCTGAGTTTGCTACGAATCCTCGCTATGTGGAGGCATTGAGGAAAGAATTTGAGACGGCGTATCAATTAGAGCACACATCTCTTCCTCGTTACATTTCTTTAGGAAACGATTACATTCTGATGGAATACATCGATGGGGTGACGCTCACGGAGTTTCTGAAAGAAAACCCTCAGTATTTCTCTTCTGCATCAAAAGATGGACATCAACACCTTCATGATTTCTCTCTTCAGTTGTTGCAAGCATTGGAATATCTGCATAGCCATCAGATTCTTCATCTTGATTTGAAGCCAGACAATATCCTTATCACTCGCATTCATCATGATGTCCGACTGGTAGATTTCGGTTTCTGTTATACGGACTGCCGACCATTCACAACAGGACATACAGATGCATTTGCTGCACCAGAACAATTGTCAGCTGATTCTGAGTCCTACACTCCCTCCACCGACCTTTATGCCTTTGGCAGAATTCTGCAAACGATAGGGGAAGTATCACCATTACCTATTATATATAATAAGGTGTCATTGCAATGTGCAGAACCCCTTCCGATTCATCGCTATCAGACTGCCACAGAAGTGATTCAGGCCATTCATAAAGAAAACAGTCATCGTTATCGTTGGCTGATAGCTCTTGTTATCGTTTTCGTTATCGTTATCACATTCTTTATTATTCGTTCTTCATTTTTCATTTCTCACCCTTTCCAATCGAACGAAGTGGAGAAAGAATCAATCGATACTACTCCAGTCAAAGAACTGCCTTTATCCCAACCAGAAGAGAAAGAACCAGAATTATCAAAAGACGAATTATTGAAAGACACCATTCAGAAGCCGATATCTCCTGTTTTCCCCGATGCACATCTTGAAAAGATAGAGACGAACACACTGGACAATACTTCTTCTACCTCTCCAAGCGATGACACTTCACGCCATGCATCCTTACTTCGTAGCGTTCCGCAAGCCTATTCAGACATATATCATTCCACAATCGGTCCCTTTCGGGATTCAGTTTTTTCAGCTTCAGTGCAAGAGCATTGGAGTGAAGCACTACACCAGTTCCTCCAAGAATCTCCTTCAATAGAGGAGAAACTGCAGCATGATTATTCGGACCTTCCAGCAGAAGATGTCTCCGAAGCAGTACAACGATATATCAAAAACGAAACTGAAGGAATTGTTCTACAGATGATTTTGAATATACAGAAATGAGAGAAACTTGCATGAGTAGAAAGAACAACGGAAAAAACGGAAAAGAACGGAAAAACAGAAAAATGTAGTTTTTCGTTTCATCTGATGATTTCATAGAAAAAACAAAAACTTCCGTTTTTCTGAATAATTTCAGTTATTATATTTGACATGAAGCGTGAAGATAAGTACAAAGTGCAATTACAAAGTACAAATTTCAAAGCCTGTACATTGTTCTTTGTCCTTTGTCCTTAATTTAGGCTTTTCGCTTACCTCTCTTTATCTTTTCTACCTTCATTCGTCATGCTAAATGGACAGATTGGACGTTGGTAGTTTACTTCTAATGTGCTATTTTTGCAATCCAAACAAAAAAAACAGCTCAACATGAATTCAGTTTCACAATTTTTATTTAAATTTGCCCTTGAAGTCCGTGCTTCATCCTCATCTTGAGGTGAAACGATATGACTTCAGACATATTTAGGAAAGCGTTAAGCTTTCATTCTTTGTCAGAGAATCTGGACAATTCACTGAAAAACCGAAGAATGGAATCGAAACGCTCTTCCTCTTGATTGTATTTTGCTGTATGCATGTAAGTCTGTGCATACATTCCAAATACGTCAGAGGTGTGAGCTGTTTCTTTTATTCGGTTTTTCGGGCAGTCCAGAGCCTTCTGACAGGATAAAAGTTTTCCAGACTCACACTTTTCTTTTTATGCCTTTGTCACCTATGCTTTACTAATTAGATTGAGTTATTTATGTCACATTGTACAAAATTTGATTTTTCATACACAAGTGAGGATGCTATAGTTAAGGCATTTCGAAAAATGAACATCAAGTGTTCTACTAATTTAGTCTGCGATTATTCATCAGACTTTGGAAAACAAATACTCGGGAGACTTGGGTATATGGGACGCAATCAATATCGGGCTATCATCGGTAAGATAGAAGGAGGACACATCTTTGTTTGTAGAGTTGAACAAGATAAGTATGAACTCTTTGTTGAACACCACAATGACTTTAACCCTAATGAAGATAAGATTATAGCAGAACAATTTCGGAATGCTTATATTGAGGTGGCTGTTGACAAAGTTTTACGTAAACTTGATTTGAATGCAACAAGATATGAAGTGAGTAAGCAGCCTAATGGCATGATAGTAAATTTCGGTCCCAATCTTGAATATACCCTTTCTGTTCTTTCAGAGAATGATCAAATAATAGAGGATGTGAAAGGGGTTAAGAGCGACTTTTGTACAAAACTTACCGAAGACATTGAAGATGTGCTTTCTCAACCTTCATCGCAACTAAAGACAGAATGGAAGCAGGAGGTTGAAATGCAAATTGACAATGAAGTTCTGCAAGTATTAAGTCTGAGTTTCTGAAAACTATGGATTTGCCAATCAATAACATCTGCCACTCTCGTATAAATGGTCCGGGAAATCGTTTAGTCATCTGGGTTCAGGGCTGTAAGTTTCATTGCAAAGGATGCTTCAATCCAGAGACTCATCCTTATACAAAAGATTATATGATGGATGTCGTCAGCCTTGCAAGAATGATTAATGAGGATAAGGAAATAGAAGGAGTAACCTTCTCTGGCGGAGAGCCTTTGGATTATCCCAATGAATTATACACCTTACTAAGCGAGATAGATTCAAAATTAACTTCAATCATTTTTTCTGGTTATCAATGGGAAGAGATAAAAACAAAACGTAATTTACTCAAAGTTCTTGCTCTTGCTGACTTATCAATTGTTGGTAGATACGATTGTAAACTGCCTCATCCCTATTTGGGAAAAAAGTTTATTGTAACTTCCAATAGAATTAATTTGGAATTGTTTAAGCCTAAACAAATTGTTGAATATGTAGTAAATGGTAACAGTATCACTAAAACTGGAATATTTAAAACAAATAATATTAACATTTAAAAAATAACAATTATGAATAAAGTTACGATTATTGAGGGAATTAAAATGTATCCTTCACTTGTAGGTGAATCTAAAGCAAAATGGTTAAAAATTGCTTTAATTGTATTTATTGTTGTAAGTGTTCTTGGATTATTTTACGATGATGAAAATCGTCTTCTGTATTTCATATCTTCCATTTTTTTCGGGGGTGGCGGCTATTATTTTTTTAAAGGTCGTGATTATAAACCAGAAAAATCTTTCAGGATGTATAGATTATCAAACGAACAAATAAAGAAACTAAATATGTATGTCTATGGAGGTTTTATTTTATTTTCAGTGGTGGTCATTCTTGCAGGAGGATGGCTCTATGCTATCTTTTTGCCACCTTTGATAATATCTCTTTACCATCTATTAAAGTCTATTAAATTTCATGAAGATGTTGATTATGTAGTAAACATGGAAATATCTGAACTGTTGGGGATGGAAGTTGATGAAAAGATACAGGCAAGTTATCAGAATTTTGATTCTTACGAGAAATTAGAATCTGATAGTAATATGATGTTGGTTACTGATAAAAAAGTAATAATAGCCTATAATAAAGGCGGAAATTGGGAAATTGTTAATAAAAAAATCAGTGATATTGTTAAAATTGGATATATGGGTTGGGGAAATAATAAAAAATCTGATCGAAGATATTTGAGATTGTGTTTTTCTGATGATACAGTCATAGGCTTTCACATGGTGGCATTAGAAAAATTTACCAGCAATCCAGATTTATTCTTCAGAAAGTTCTTAACTGTTTTAGATGCTGTTCTTTTGGGTAAAACAGACGAAAGAATAGCTTCTCGCAGAAGAGTTTCTGTGAATGAAGATGCTCAGCCTTCAGCTCGTACTAACGATGAAAACGTAGAGATTAGAAAAGTTGATATAAGTAGTACAATTCTACGTGATTTAAAAGATGCTATTCCTGTTGAATCTGGCAGATCTTTGGAGTTATAATTTTTGTAAACAAAATATATGAATCAGAACTTTAACAAAAACTTGACAGATTACATAAAAGCTCGCTATGCGGTTTTGGTAATTGAATCTTTTGAAGAAGAAAGGGTGCTCAGAGAACTTCAAGGCATAGCTCAGAGTATCAATCATCAGGTGTTTATATGGAACTCTACAGATGGTGTGATTTATGCAAATGGAAGTAGTGCAAGTCAAGAAAAAACACTTGACTTCATTGCTGCATTGAAATTCTGTGAAAATCGAGCAAAAGAGCAGGGGAGCAGAAACCTTTTTGTCTTTTGTGATGCTGATGGTTACTTGAATAGTAAGGCTCCTGCCGTCAATCGTAGGCGTTTGAGAGACTTTGCCATCAATATTAGGAGAAAGGGGTATAAAAGTAATTGTATTATTATAGCTCCTACTTTTGAGTTGACTACAGACTTGCAAAAGGAAATAACAATAGTTGATTTCCCACTTCCCACAAGAGATGAAGTAAAGGTGATTATAACTTCCTTCTTGAACAATTACAAAGGAATGCAAGGCGTTGATATCGACGTAAGTAAAGAACTACTGGAGAAGTTTGTTGATGCTTCTGTTGGTTTAACAAAACTTGAAATTGAAAACAGTTTTGCAAGAGCTTTGGTTTCTGATAGACGGATAGATGCTTCTGATTTGAAAGGAATTCTTTCTGAAAAGAAACAGATAATTAGGAAAACTGGCATTTTGGAATATATTGATAGTCAGTTGAATTTAAATGATGTGGGTGGTTTACAGACATTAAAAAAATGGTTGGAACTACGTAGTCATTGTTTTGGAGACGAGGCATTGAAGTATGGTGTAAAACCACCAAAAGGTGTTTTGTTGACTGGCATTCCTGGATGTGGAAAGTCCTTGACTGCAAAGTGTGTAGCAACAGCTTGGAGTATGCCTTTGTTGAGATTAGATATGGGTAAGATTTTCCAAGGTATCGTCGGTTCTTCTGAATCGAATATGAGGTTAGCTTTGAAAACAGCAGAAGCTATATCTCCGTCTATTTTGTGGATAGATGAAATAGAGAAAGGATTGTCTGGAACGTCTGGTGGAGGAGGTGATGGTGGCACTTCTACTCGTGTGTTTGGACACTTGCTTACATGGATGCAGGAAAAGACCGCTCCTGTATTTGTGTTTGCAACAGCAAATAATATCAATGGGTTGCCTCCCGAATTGTTGCGCAAGGGTAGATTTGATGAGATATTCTTCGTGGATTTTCCAACGGCGGAAGAGCGAAAGAAAATATTAAGCATTCACATTTCCAAATTGGGACGAGATGTAAGCAAGTTTGATTTAGATAAACTGGCATCTCTAAGTGGTGAACAGACCTTTGGAAAGGATGTTGTTTTAGCAGGGGCTGAACTTGAAGCATGGGTGGCAGATTCATTGATTCAGTCATTCTCACGTAAGATTGATGGTGATAGAGATGCCGACTTGTCTATGAAGGATTTTGAGAAAACGATTACCCATGTGGTTCCGATGGGGCAGATGCGCAAGGAGGAATTTACAAAAATTCGGGCATGGGCAAATGAGAATGCAGTCAGTGCATCTTTAAGCCAGACTGCTCAAAGTGAAACCTTACAGAATGAAGAGTTTATTGGTGGTAGAAAGTTGGATTTTTAAAAATTATATTGATATGGCAGAGAACAAAAATGAATTTAAACATCTGAAAGTTGTTAAAGAAGATGAGCTAAAAGGATATGTGAAAACTTGTTTTAGTGCAATGAAAACAATAGCTCACAATATGTCTTTAGTGACAAATACGGAAGACCCTGATAGTTCTGTGTTAGAAAGGAACTATGTTTTGACTTTAGTTTTTGAAATTGGAAAACAAATATCAAAATATAATGAAACAAGCGAACGATTAGAGCTTTATTCATCAGAATTGTTTGTTGGAGGAGAAACTAACAAATTTTTAAACGTTAATTCTGATAAGGTTCAGAAAACATGCAATGATTTGGAGATTGTGATAAAAGATTCAAAGTTTGAAACGATACCAGATTTGGTTATACATAGTAGCTATGATTCTGAAGCAGGTAATACAGGAGAAGGACAATATTTGGCTCTGGAAGCTAAAACAGCAAAGAAATTGGGAAAGTTTGCCTTTATGAAAGACTTTTTTAAGTTGAATGCATATTTAGCCAGTCTTAATTATGAAAATGCAATCTATCTGATAGTTAATAGTAGTGCAAAACAAGTAGAGTCTTTAATTGAGGAATACATAAATAATGGTTATTTTCTTAATGAAGGAAACTATAAATTGCTTTTCTTTATTCAAGAAACAAAAGATGTAGAACCGATAATATATCAATTCAATTAACAAAATGTTATAATATAAAAAACTTGGCATTTCTCAGTTGAAAAGCAAATGAAAAATGCCTTATCACCTCGGGCAGACTTCCTGCATGAAGATGGCATCGAGGGTCCAGGTGGCAGCATCGTTAGTGCTTTGCACAGGAGCGGTGGTGCCACCTTGTCGTTCGAAGCGGAGGAGGTCGGACCAAGCGGTGTTGATGTGTTCGTCTGAAGGTAGCAACCAACCTGCGTAGGCTGAGAGACGAGGAATGAGGAAACGGTTGTTGGAGATTTCGAGGGCTTTGCGCTTGTAGTCGCGGGCATGGGTGAGCCAAGTGCGGTTCCATTCGGGGAGGTCAATCATTCCCATCATTTCGTTCATCACTTCGAATCCGCCCATGATAGTGAGAAGGTGGTTGGTGTTTTGCATGGCGGTGTCACATTCGTTGGTGATGATGCCTGTGGCTGGGTCGTAGCCCAGTGCTTTCGGTCCGCTGAAGATGCCGTGGCGCAAGGCTGCGATGCTCTTCATGCCAGCTACGATTTTGTCGCGATACTTCACGTTCTTCGTGCGTTCCCATTCCGTCATCCAGTTAGCGGCGTATGCCAGCCAGTCGGGACCGATGCGTAGGCGGGCTGGGGCAGTGCAAGGGAAGAGTCCGCGTGGTTGAGCCAGTCGCATGGGGTCGAGTGTGTAGAGCTTTTGGTCGGCATCGCGAACTTCGCGCATGAGGTCTCCACAGCGTTCGTCGGCTGTGAGATAGTAGTAGAAGCGGTTCCAAACAGCCTGACTGATGCGTGCTTCCTTGGCTCCGCAACCCCAATGCGACACATTGTGGCGCGAACCGAGCATGTTGTTGGCTCCAGCATGATAGACATCCACTTCGCCTGTGTGTCGTGTCATTGCCTCCGCCATGCGCCACATTCCTGCATCGCCTGTGCGGAGGAAATCGTACCAGAAGAGCATGTTGCTTGCCAGTTCGGTATTGTCCCAGGCATAGCCTCCCACGTCATAACGCCAGTCGCCTCGCGCTGCATCGAATTGGTGCATCACGTCGCCATAGTTCCAGAAACCATACCATCCGTAGCGTTCCACGGCATCTTGGTAATAATCGGAAATGTGCTTGAGTCGTGCTTCAATCTTCTGTGCTGTCGGGGTGGAGTAGTCGGGCAGACTCCAGATGCCGAAGGCGCGTTTGCGATGGAGATATTCAGGTGTGCAAACCAACTGCTGCGGACTTTGCATCTGTTGAGCGATGTTGGCAAAAGCGGAGTCGTTGGGGCATGAGTCCATCACTCGCACTCGGAGCACGCTGGTGCGAGCCACTCCGTAGGCAGTGCTCATGCCTTCCTGCACATCTTCGTAGGCTGCATCGAGCGTATGGGCAATGCTGTCGTAATGGGCAAGGTTCATGGGTTCTGCTTCGGGGCTCCACAACCACGCCGTGGCTTCGGCTGCGTTGCTCCGTGCATGGCGGATTTCGAGTGTGGAAGGATAGCTCTGCCAGAAGTCTTTCAGTGCAATTGCCATGCCTCCGCTCACGTCGCCTACCCACATCGTGCCATCGGCTCGCTGTCCTTCTTTCGTGCCAATCCAAGGGGAAAGTTCCGTGGCTGCCTTGCGGATGGAGAAACCGTTGGGCGAGAGTTGCGAGAGTCGGTACTTGTCCCACGAGGCAATCTTCTCTATCATGTTTCTGCTCGTTGGGTCGAATTCCGCCATGTCGGGCAGTTTTGTTTGTTGCACTTGCAGGCGTTCGGCATCACTTCCATTCCAACGGATGAGCCGACGTGCTGCTAATGGTTGCACGGATTCCGTCCAGTTGTCGAGACGGATGTGGCGGTTGTAGTTGTTTTCACGGAAAGGCACATCGAAACTGATACCTACCGAACTGATGCGTCGCTCGGCTGAGAGGGAATCCACCACGAAGGTGTGTACCCACTTCATTTCGTCGCTGCCAGCATAGACGTAGAGTCGGACGACGAACGGAAGCATTTGCTCGTTGGATGCGACGTGCCAACCACAGATTTTCACGACACAACTCACGTCGCCTTGTCGTTCCACCACAGCACTATCCACATGGCTCACACCACTAATGCGCTCTGAGCGATAACTGTCGGCATCACCCTCCATGTTGTCATAGGAGCAGCGCAAACGTGCTTCTCCCCCGATTCTTTTTCCATTCATCACGATGCTATCCACCAGTGCCTTTCCCTGTTTCGGAATGAATATCTGATACGTTCCAGCATCAATCTTGATTTGTTTGTTTCCATCAGAAACTTTGATGGCTTTGTGCTTGTTTGTGGCAGTTCGTTGGTTCGTTTTCGTTAAATACAGCTTCCTTTGCGGAGCAACAGCAGCAAAGGCTTGCCACTTCACAGAGCCATCGGGCCACCAGGCAAGAGTCCATGTGTCCTTACTGATGTCGTTCCCTTTCGTGTCTTTCAGCGAAAACGATGTCTTTTCCGTCACTTCCCCTTTTGAGAATGGTACGCCAAAGGTGGTTGGAGAAACGTGAAGCGTGGAGTGAGGAGAGTGAAAAGTGAAAGGTGAAAAGTGAAAAGTGCCATCCGGATGGTTGTTTTCATTAAGATTATGAATCCAGTTCAGTTCGATGGGCTGTTCGTCGGGATTCACGGCTTCGTACTTGAAATGGCAGAATTGCGTATGCGACAAGGTGGTGCGGAAACCGAACCATCCTTCCGTGAGCGGCTGAGGGTCGCAATAGTTCACAAGGCATTCGCCATCCATCCAGTATTTCACTCTACCATCCTTGCATTCAAGGCGAATATGATACCAATGGTTGGGTTTGAGCAGATGTGCCTCGTCCGTGTATTCCTTCAGAATGGCAGGACGAAAGGCTGCGTCCTCCACACCCCTTGCATCGCCCGTGTACCGACGGAAACGTGTCGTCTTGTTGTAGTTGCCTCCGAAGCCCAAGTAGTAGAGTTGCAGCTGGTAGGTGTTGACAAATTTACCTCCTCGTTCTTTCATGCGGGCAAACACGTCCTTTGCCTTCGGGTCGCTTGCCATCCAGAAACAATTCAAGTCGCTCAGGCGGTTCCATTCCTCCGTTCTTTCGTTCTCCACCACAACCCTTGCGTTGTATTCAATCACCACGTTTCCCTTCATCTTTTCCCTCCACCACAGCGTCGTGCCTTGCGGAGAAACAATGTCTGCCGTGTCCCCTCGCCAACTGACCACAGTCTGTGGACTTTCCGCTTCAATCCTCCAATGGGATTTCTGAGCAAAAAGCAATACCGAAGTCAACAAATACACGCCGATGAACACAAATAGCCTTTTCATTTTTCATTCTTCTTTTTTACGCAAACGATAACCACCATTTTGTTTTTATGGTAATTTACGTCTAATTCACGACAATTTGCATTAAAATAAAAAACATGAATTTCCGTGAATTATCCGTGAATTTCCATAAAATTATGTTCTCTTCATAAAATAATTTACGAAAAATTCACGGTCAATTCACGACCATTCGCGTTAAAATAAAAAACATGAATTTCCGTGAATTACCCGTAAATTTTCATGAAATTATGTTCTCTTTCATAAAATAATTTACGAAAAATTCACGGTCAATTCACGACAATTCGCGTTAAAATATGAAACATGAATTACCATGAATTACCCGTGAATTTCCATGAATTTTCGTTCCTGTTAATTCTCCTTGTCGATGGCTTCGAAACGCTCAATCTTGTCCACGTAGTATTTGCGGAGGTCGCTCCACTTATAATAAGGATAAGAGTCGGTTGGCACCGGCAGCGTCTGTTCGCGCTCGTTGAGCAGAGCCTTCACGAGGATGTCGCCAGCCTTGCCCTTCTTCGGACGATAGAAGATGAGCTGAATGTTGCAACCCATTGGGAAGATGTTGTAGTTGCGCCACACCTCGTCGAGCTTGCCCAAGTCCTCCACCACGGCACCGCTATTGCCCAGTTCGAGCAGGCAGGCGAGTGGCATCACACACACCTCGTGCCCGAATCGCAGGGTGGCTTGCGTCTGCGTCACCGTGTCGGCAGTGGCGATGATGTTCTTCAGCAAGTTCTTCTGGCTGAAAGGCATCATGGAGTTGGTTTGAGGAGCAGCACCATAACCCAAGTACCAGTCGATGTTGCGGATGCGCCATTGGTCGTAACATTCCTCGGCGGTGAAGAGAGAAAGCAAGTCGTAGTTCTTCACGTCGAGTCCTGGGATGCGACCTTTCTCACATTCGAAGTCGTGGCTCTGCATGTTGGCAGCCACATCGAAGAGGTTGCGCATGAACGAGCCTCCACCCTTCAGCGAGTCAGCCACCCATTGAGGGTCATTGAACATGAGCGAGCAGATGCGCTCAGGGTGCGTGTAGTCACGTCTGTATGGCTCCAGATATTTCCAGCGTCCGTTTCCGCTGCGGCGCACTTCGCCACGCCAAGGCTGGTTCAGATAGTATTGCAGCGATTCGCTCACGTCGTTGTGGATGCGTGCAGTAGGGTTGGCTGCATTCAGTTCCTCACATTCAGCAGTCATCGACAGGATGCAGCGGATGACCACCGTGGAGCGTGCGTCGATAGGCACATTCTTCTTCAGGAAAATCTCTGGGAAGTGCTGTGCCATGCGCTTGCCGATGCCGTGGTGCTGACGTTCTCCCACCACGGTGAGGTCGCCCATGCGTCCCTTGGCAGAGGCAAACACCTTTTGCAGTTTCTCCAGCGTTTCCTCGCCGAGCGCAGTGATTTTTCCCTCTTTCTTGGCTTTCAGCAACGGGTTGATACATCCCGTGTAGTCGCCATCGCCCAAGAGCCATCGCGAGCCGTGCCGTCCGTAGTGAGTCAGGTAGTAAGGCTCGTAACCCTTTGGTGCCTTGGTGAGAGTTTCAGGAGCAGGGTAGTTGTCGTAGTCGAGATAGTTGCTTCCCGAAAGGAAACGGTTCTCAGCGATTTCTTCTCGTGCCGACTTCTCATACTTGGTCTGTGCCGACAATCCGAACGCCACTAAGCAGCATCCGATGGTTAAAAGGATTTTTTTCATGTAGGGATGGTAAGTTAAAAGTTAATAGTTAAAAGTTAAAAATTAAAAATGAACCTTAACCCTAACCTTAACCTTAACCGCCGTCCGGATGGATAGTTATGGTTATGGTTATCGTTATGGTTGGAATTTTTAACTTTTAATTTTTAATTTTTCGAAGTTTCGTGACAAAGATACGAAAAAAAGGATAGACGGAAAGTGTTTCGTCTGATTTTTTGAACGTTCAAACGAACTTTGTTGAGCGTTCGTTGCATTTCGAACGAACGTTCATACGGATTGCAACGAAGGTTCGAAGGAAAAGTGAATCAACAAATTTGTTTTTTTGTCAACAAATGAACACAAATAAGGCACAAATAAGTGAAAAATGAAAAGGAGACTCCTAAAGAACCTTTAGCTCAGCGAAGCCAAATGAACTAAATGTGCAAAATTTTAAATTTTGCCGATTTCGCTGATTTCTTTAGGAGACTTTTTCGCCTTCATAAAATTTTGTGTAATTTTGCAGGGTTTTACGAAAAAATGACCATGAAATCAAAAATAGAACGATATGTCGTTGCAGCCGTGGCTGCCACGCTCGGCTTGTCGGCATCGGCACAGACGAAGAGCGAGTTCCGCGATTCGGTGCAGATTGACGAAGTGGAGGTGGTGGCTCATTCGGCACAGCAGCGCAGAAACAACGTGCAGATTGGAGCCGAGACGATTGACGTGGAGGAACTGACCAAGATGCCTTCCCTCTTCGGCGAGAAAGACCTGATTCGTTCGCTCCAGCTGCTCCCAGGCGTGAAGAGCGAGAGCGACATCTCGACCGGCTATCAGGTGCGAGGCGGCACATCGTCGCAAAACCTCGTGTTTTTCGATGAGGCACCCGTCTATAACGTGGGGCACGCAATGGGCTTGTTCTCGCCATTCAACGAAGACGTGATTCAGAGCGGAACGCTCTACAAGGGCTTGATACCTCCCCGTCTCGGCGGTGCCACATCGTCGATACTCGACGTGAACGGACGCGAGGGTAGTCACGACCGCTTCCAGGGACACTTCGGCATTGGTCTGCTCTTGGCACGAGGTGAAATCGAAGCACCTCTGGGCAAGGACAAGGGCTCGTTTCTCGTGGCAGCTCGCCGCTCCTACATCGACCTGTTCTTCAAACCTATCAAGAAGTATCGCAACAACGACCTGAACTTCTACGACATCAATGCCCGTTTGGACTATCGTCCGAATGCACAGAACCGACTCACGCTGTCGCTCTTCACGGGGCGCGACAATATCGGCGTGGAAGACTTGTTGGGCATGAAGTGGGGCAACAAGAACGCCACGCTGCGATGGATGTACTCGTCGAAGCACGACGTGTATTCCACACTCTCGCTCATCTATTCCAATTTCGACACCGACATGAGCTACGACGGCGCTGGCATGTCGCAAGCATTCAAGGGATTCATCCGTCAGGGAGGACTGAAAGAGAACATCCACATCGACCGTCCACACCATCGTTGGGACATCGGTGTGCAGTCGTTGCTGATTGACTTGAAGTCGGGTGAGCAGACCATCCAGGCTGAGTATTACGCCCGAGAGAAACGCCGTGGCTGGACGAACGACGCATGGATTGGCGACGTGTGGAGTCCTCGCGAGTCGCTGTCCATCTCCTTCGGACTGCGAGCCAACTTGTTCTCTGTGCTCGGCGGCTCACCCTATTACGACATCGACGCCGACGGCAACATCACGAAAGTCTATGACTACGGCAGCAAGGAATTTGTGAAGACCTACTTCAACCTGGAACCTCGCGTGAGCATGAACTGGTTGATGAACGAGCAGTGGAGCATGAAGCTCGGCTACAGTCGCACCGCCCAGCACATACAGGCTGTGCGCAGTCAGGCGGTGTCAACACCTATCGACCGCTACACCTTCACCTCCAACATCTTCAAGCCTCTCTTGGCAGACCAAGTAAGCCTCGGCTTCTTCTGGCTGAAGGACGACAAGACCTACGATGCCAGCGCGGAAATCTACTACAAGGACCTGAAGAACGTGCTCGACTACAAGGACGGACTCGATGCCACTTCCCAAATCGAGATGGAGCGCATTCTGCTGGCAGGCAAAGGTCGTGCTTACGGACTCGAACTGATGGCTCGCAAGAATGCAGGACGCTTGCAGGGATGGCTGTCGTACACACTTTCGTGGAGCAAGAACAAGATTGAAGGCATCAACGACAATGAATGGTACACGGCTGGCAACGACCGCCGCCACGACATCACGCTGGTGGGCATCTTTAAGCTCAACAAGCGCTGGACACTCACGGGAACGTGGAACTTCAACACGGGACAGGCACTCACTGCCCCTAACTCCATGTACAAGTTGATGGACGGAACCACCTTCTTCTACTACAACGAGCGCAACAGCTACCGAATGCCTGCCTATCATCGGCTCGACCTCAGTGCTGCCTACACCAAGAAGATGAAGAAGACGACACAGTCGTGGTCGTTCGACATTTTCAACGTCTATAACCACTTCAATCCCTTCATGGTAATCTTTGAGCAGGACGACACACGTTCCAATGGTATCAAGGCAACGCAATACTCTCTTCTTGGCATCGTGCCATCCGTTTCTTTCTCACTAAACTTTTGAAAAATCTCCTAAAGAAATGTACAAAATAGACTTAAGAAAAATTTAGTACATTTAGTATATTTCTTCAGGAGACTAAATTAATAAAATATGAAAACGAAAATACATTGGCTACGCCGAGCTAAAGGTTCATCATCCTTCGTTTCTGTATTATTTTTCACTTTTCACTTTTCACTTTTCACTTACCTGTCTTCCTGTTCCAAGGAGCTGGATGTGGATTATCAGGACGTGGAGCCTAAGTACGTGGTCGAAGGAACCATCAACGAAGACAGTTGCTTGGTCATTCTTTCGCAAACCAGCAACCTGAGCGGAAGCACAGCCCAACTGCCGATGGACGATGCCGTTGTGACGGTCACACTGCCCGATGGCAGCACACAGCAACTCAAGCGTTTGGCTGGAAACCGTTTCTCTGCACCGATTCATGCCGAGGCAGGAAAAACCTATGGACTGAAAGTGGAAGTGGCAGGCAAGACATTCACCTCGCAGTCCACCATGCAGAAACCTCCCTACCTCTATCGCTGCTATGTCAACTGGCAGAACGTGGCAACCGTCAAGATGCTCGTGTCGCGATTTGTGGTGAGGGACGACTCCACGATGGAAAACTTCTACTACTGCCACATCTACCGCGCCAACAAGAGCTATGCCTGGGACGTGGCAAACGACCGCTGGGCAAGTGCCACTCATGCCATCAACTACCCCGTGGCTTTCGTCAGCGAAGATGTCATCAACGACGACAAACCCGAGGATGCCGACAAGGTGCTGCACGTGGGCGACACGCTCCACTTCCATGTGCGCTCCATCGACAAGGCTGCGTTCGACTACTTCTACGCTCTCCACCAGAACGGTTCCAAAGCCATCAATCCCAAGAGTAACATCCAGGGAGGTTGCTACGGCTATTTCTCAGCCTATTCCGAACGACGCATGGCAGTGGTCATCCCCCAGGAACTGATGGACGACAAGGAATTCAAGGCTAACAATTTATGAAAACGAAAAATGTAGAATGAAGAATTAAGAAAGTCTTTATTCAGCCGATATGATGAGTTGTTTCATTCTTCATGTAGTAATCGTTTAAAAGCAACTTGGTACTTTTTATTTTAGGAAAGAAATCAGGATAATTAGCGGACCCTATTTATCCTGATTTCTTTTCGAAAACAATTCATGTCGTTAGTACAAACTTGTTTTTTTTATTGTTACTTAAGCACAAAATCATTCAACTTTCCGTAAAATTTTACGAAATCGCCACTTTTTTGCATCGAGTCCGTTCTTTTTTCAGGAAAAACTTGCAAGTAATGACAGATTTTGAATATCTTTGCATTGTCCAAAAGGAAATCTGACTGACAGAAACCGTTGGGCAAACATATATAGAACATAGGCGTTTACTAACGCTTTGATTGACGCTCGAACTCGCAATTCATAGCCAAGTCATGAGAAGCCGCAGTAGATGCCTACGTATAGGTACAACTCACCTGTTGCACAGTTTTGTGCAAGGGTTGTTGGTATATATGCGTGGGCCTCTGCATACTTCTCGTTCTTGACTTGGAAGCATGCGAGGCTTGAGTGTCGGGACGAGCAAATGTGTAAGACTCCCACGCTTTTTTCGTATAAATCACTCTATTTTAACTAACCCACCTCAGAGGGGAGTGGAGGCAATTAAAAACAAAATTAGCTATGCAAACATTCCGAGTAACCGTAAAAATCGAGAAAATTTCGAAGTCTGATTCCTGTGAGTACGAAAGTGACAGTTGTCATAAGACTTTTGGTGATTCTTATAGTAAAGGTTCTATAATATGGTGATCTAAATTCGTTTTTATTATGATACAAAAATGTCCAAAATGTGGTCAATTGTGCGTTGTCGAGAAACAGAGGGTTCTTGACAAGGCATCACGAGGTTTTGATAGTGCGACGGAGAGGGTTGCTAGGATAGGTGCATCTCTCGGTCGCAATCTGTTTGGAAAGATAGGTGAGAAGTGCGGGAGGGATATAGGAAAAAGTTTTGGAAGACGTTTGGGACTCATAAATGCAACATCTGAATCTCTTTTCGGTTCAGATTATCATTTCGTTTGTCCGAATTGTGGTAATGAGTGGGAAACCGATGACCCTAATGGCGACCAGACAGAAGAATATAATTCATGGCTGGGTGAGCAGCAGAAAGGGAATAATTTTGTCGTGGAGTTGAGGGACAAATATCCTTCGCTTATACATGCCTCACAGCAGGAAAAACAAGACTATGTAAAAGAGTTGCAACATCAATTGGGTGATGAATCTAACACTGATAATCAAAAAGCTATACTCTATGCCACAATAGCAGCAACCTATCAACTCATTGGAGACAGAAATAGTGCATTAAAGGCCGTTAATGCCTCGCTTGCTTTGTTTAAGGATGATAATACAAGAGTACTGAAAGGCATTATTATGGGGCAAGGTCGCAATGCACAAGATACCTATGCAGCCATGCAAGAGGTTATCTGTTACAAATCTAAAAAAAGAACAGAGAGCACATTCTTTTCAACGCAACAAATCGAGGAAGAGTTTTCTATGCTTCAGAGTTCGTTCTCACAGAACTTCTTGTCGTTACCACTACAGCAGCGTAAACATTTGGTTATTTGCGACGAACTCTTTTACTTGCCTCAAAGTTTCCGTGTCTTGCCAATAGCCGAGATTCCTAGAGATATGAAATTCCCTGCAGGACATCCTATCAGTAACACTCTATATGTATGTCATCCATATCGTACCGATTTCTATATTCCTTATGAGACATACGAGGTTGAAATCCTGCGTGACGAAATAGAAGAGTTCAAAAATATCATGGACCACCTCGGGGCTAAACACATTGACTATAGTGATAACTTTGAAAACGGTGAAGAATGTTTAGCTCATCGAAAACGCGATATTCATGGAGGCGGCGACTATGCAGATCAATATAGTGCTCATGGCTCTTATGAATCAGAGGATAGCAGCGAGATTTCGAGGAAATTGAGGAATGCTTTGGAAGGTAGCGACGATTTCCTGTTGGCAGGGAAACCGGCTCTACCACCCGATACAGTTTGGTACAGCCATAGATTAGAGTGGCAGCGCAAATGTGAAAGCCGATTGGCTGGCAGACTGGTTCATAGTGAATTTGTGATATCCACATCAAGTTCCGAAATGACAACAGAGTCTGAACGGAAAAGAATTGAGGCAGACCTGAAATACCTTCTTGCATCTGTAGAAGGCGGAACAGAGGGAACAAATTCGTATATGCTAAAGGAGGAAAAAGAGCGGACGTGGAAAGTCAATGTGGAGTTCTACCCACTGTCAGACTATGACAAAAAGAAGTGACAGTAGTAACCTCACTAGTAGTTAATGCACATCCAGCCCCAAAGGTTGCTACACCAAGCAAGAAGCTCAATGTGGTTTAGATCATAGCTGCAGTTATTGCAATTCATGTATCTGTTATTATTAGATTTTTCTCATATATAAATCATAGCATAACATTTTAATCATGGAAAATGGAATTGAAGTCTGGAATAAAGTTCTGACAAAAGTCATGCAGATGCCAGGCGTGAAAGTTACCCGCGATTCGTTTTTGACCGAAAAATTGTCGGTCTATTGTACGGCTTCTCAGTTGAGTACGGTACTGGGAAAAGGAACCATTGGCAACGTGGAAATGTCTGTGTTAGATGATATAGCAAACGAATGCATCAGACAACATACGCTAATAGTTACTTCTATTTCCACAGCCATGGGCATTCCTGGCGGTCTGGCCATGTTGGGTACAGTGCCTGGCGATGTGCTCCAGTATTACTACCACGTTTTTGTGCTGGCGCAAAAACTGGCATACGTCTATGGATATCCTGACCTGTGCGACGAGAATGGAAAGTTCACAGAAAGTGCGGCCAGTCTCCTTACGGTCTTTGTTGGCGTGATGGGTGGTGTGGCTGCGGCACAGAAGGTGATACAGGAGGTGGCTGAGCAGGTACAGAAGGAAATACTGAAACGCCTCCCTCGCTATGCTTTGACCAAAGGAGCCATATACCCGTTTGTCAAGCAAGTGGCAAAATGGATTGGCATTAGTCTTACAAAGCAAAGTTTTGCAAAAGGTGTCAGTAAGTTTGTGCCTTTATTAGGTGGTTTGATTTCTGGTGGACTGACATATGCTACATTCCGTCCACAAGCAAAGAAACTGAAGGGAAGTCTGAAAGGAACGATGATGTTGGCCTATGAGAATAGAAAAGTCACCGAAGGAGAACAGGATACATCTGAAAACTCATAGGGGATTTAGAGTGTTGTCATAGTGGCACCCTAATAATTTTGTTTTATCGTTTTTTATATTGAGTCCACTTGAAAAAGTCCAGGGTACTTTCAGTTTTAAACTTGAGTGTTACTAAATGTAGTTTATATGACTTGCTTTTTCGGTGTTTCTCCACTTTTTTAAGTGTAATCTTCACTGTATGAACATATGTTCATTACAGATTTATGCTATAATTAGTTAATCCGATAATTTTACAAGACTTTTTCAAAGATTCAATTTTTAATCGTAAATGACAAAGAAACTATATATACAGCAATGCCCAGCTTGTGGAAATTATGTGGAAGGCAGGGAAATGAGAGGATTTGTCAGGCAGATGGTGCATAACGGGCCTGAGACCATAGTAGAATGGGTACCCGTGGGAGGCAAACTGATTTGGAAAGGAACAAAAGAGGTGGCCAGGCTTCTGATGAAGACGAACATGGAGCAATGGGGCGAAGAACTTGAGAAGATGCTGTATAAGGACATTCAGCTGAATTATCGTTGTCCTAAGTGTGGCAAGGAGTGGTCTGAGAAGCATGCACTAAGCCAGTCTGAGTATAAACAGTGGATTGCCGACATCATAGAGAGTGCAAAAGCTTTGGTGTATAAACAAAAAACGAGTAAAAAAGAAACTGTAAATGATGAATATATGACGAAAGGATTAGAAAATACAAATGGAATTATTCGACTGCAAATTCCTTACAGTGTTGTGGGGAATTTCGTAAAAGAGCGCTACAAGATAGACCTGAAGTTAGGCTATGTCAATGAGGATACCATCGTGGTTAGCAAGGAAGTGAAAATGATAGTCAGTAAGAACATTTCTGTTAATACTTCAGTCTTGCAGGTAAAAGACAACGACATCATGTTGAGCTACCAAGCAGGAATGTTCATCGACCCGATTATAAAGTCGGCATTATGCTGGTTCAAGAATACTTTTAGTGGTCAGGCAGACATCTTGAATGACAGAAAAATACAAGTACATCTTGCCGAGATACCCCAGCTGGAGACTGTATTGAAACAAGTTGCTTTACAAGGCATCAATTTCGACGAGGAGCATATCAACGTATTGTTCCGTCTTAGGTAATTAAGACGTCAAACTTATGAGGTGCTCGTTCCAACATTTTGACGCAGAAGAATTGCAAAAACGCATTAATCATTAATTGTCCGCTAAAATTTTAGTGATAAGCAGTCTTTGATTATTGTGTTTTTCGTATATTTGCAAACATAAATTTTTTTGATTATGTCAACAACACAGTTGAATGCGGAGTTTTACCGCAATATGAGCATTATCGCGGAGGATGAAGCGCTGACAAAAAAGCTGATGAAATATCTGCGAAAATTGGTAGCCAGCAAACAGGAAGACCCTACACAAATGACACGTGAAGAATATTTTGCAAAGATTGAGCGTGCAGAACAGCAAGCTGCAAGGGGTGAAGGCATGAAGATGCTTCCTAATGAAGACCTTACTACGTTTTTAAAGCGGAATGGTTATGACAATTGACATTCATAAACAAATCCCTCGCAGAACTGTCATTGCAGACTGCGAGGGATGTGCGTTTTGATGCTATTCTGTCCCTTATTCTTTGTTCCTGAATTCGAGTGCAAAGGGTTGGGAGGGGAGGTTGGATGGGAGTTGTATTGTTACTGTACCGTTCTTCACACTGGTGAGGAGCGGTTTTTTTGTGGAGAGGAGTCGCACTTTTCCCTTTGGGAGATTTGTCGTCCATGAGAGGGTGGAGGGAAGAGGTTTGCCGTCGATGGGTGTGTAGATGGCATAGAGGGTTTTGCCGTCTTTCGATGCGGTGAACCAAAGGTTGCCTTCGTGATAGTGGGGAGTGGTTGTGGTGTTGTAGATAGCTTTCCCGTTTTGTTGGAGCCACTTGCCGATGGAGTCGAGACGCGCAACGGCTTCGGGCTGGATGAGTCCTTCGGGCGTGGGTCCTACGCCGAGGACGAGGTTGCCTCCTTTCGCAACGATTTCTGTGAGACTGTTGATGATGCGTGTGGCAGACTTCCAACGCGGACGAGGTGTCCATCCCCAGTCGTCGGTGAGGGAAATGCAGCTTTCCCAAGGATAGTTGAGTTGTTCCTTTGGAATGGTTTGTTCGGGTGTCTGGTAGTTCTCATAGGGACCATGAATGGTGCGGTCAACAACGAGGATGCCCGGTTGGTGTGTGCGTGCCATGGATGCTATGCGGGGCATGTCGATGTCTTGGTTCTGCTGAGGACATACCCATCCTCCGTCGAGCCAAAGAATATCGACGGAACCGTATCGACTGAGGATTTCGTCAATCTGGTTGTAGGTGTATTGCTTGAAGCGTTCCCATCGCCACGGCCAGCGCTTGATGTCGTAGTTCACTTGTCGTCCGCGCTTGATGGGATAGACATCCCACCAGTAGTCCTGACTATGCCAGTCGGGCTTTGAGAAGTAAGTGCCTATCATGAATTGCTTGTTGCGGAAGGCGGAGAGTACATGCTGGAGCACATCGCGCTGGGGATTGTCGCGAAAGGCATGGTGGGCAATGGAGAAGTCGGTGAATCGGGAGTCGAACATGCAGAAGCCGTCGTGGTGCTTGGTGGTGAAAATCATGTATTTCATGCCAGCACGTTGCATTACGTCTGCCCATTGCGTAGGGTTGAACAGGGTGGGGTTGAACTGATCGGCAAGTCCCCAATACCAATCCTTGTATTGCTGATAGGTCATTGTGGTGTCGCGTCGAACCCACTCCTCATCGCAAATAGACCAACTCTCCACGATGCCTGGCACGGTGTAGATGCCCCAATGGAGGAGGACACCAAACTTGAGGTCTTGCCATTGGTGGAGTTTGTCTTTTACTTTTGCATCGCTTGGCCATTCGTAGGCAGTGGATTGCTCGTGCAGGTTGTTCTCTTGTGCAGAGAGGGACAGACAGGAGAGTAAGAGCAGGAATGGAAGAATTGTTTTCATGGTAAGATTATCTATAATGAAAAAAAGCCTCACCCCCGACCCCTCTCCAAAAGGCGAGGGGAGTAGAATGAGCGCTGCGCTTAAATGAAGAATGATATTAAATGAAGAATGAAGAATAATCGCTGCGCTCCGAATGAAGAATATATTTTACTCCATGTAATTTCCATTCTTCATTCTATTATTCTTCATTCTTCATTTAATTTAGATGCTTTGTTCGATGTTCCAGACGAAGGCGCGGAGACCGAGCATCTTATTGTCTTCATCGATTTGGCGGAGGCGTTCCAAGAGTGGAGCAACTACTTGGTCTTCCACCATCGTGATGATGGCACTGTTCATGGTTGGCCATGCGTGGCTGCCGAGATGTGGTTCGCCTGTTTTTGTGCCGCAACCCTGCACTTGCTCAAGGAGAGTGTAGCCACGCACGTTGCTTCGGCTGAGCACTGCCAGCACGTTTTCGTGCTGTGCCTGGTCGTATGCTATGAATACTGATTTCATATCTTATTAAAATTTTAATTAAGAATGAAGAATTAAGAATTAAGAATGAAGAATGAGAGCTACTCATCCAAAGAATAGAGTAAAATACATTCTTCATTCTTTATTTTTCATTCTTCATTGATTATTCTTCTGCAACGAACTTGAGTTCTTTGTCAGCATGTTCTTTCCAGTAGGCATTGAGTTCGCGCTGCTTCTTCATCTTCCTGCGCTGGTTCTTGATGCCATTGCCTCCGAAGATGCAATACATGGATGGAACATAGACGAGGGTGAGGATGGTGGAAACAGTCAAACCACCGATGACGGCAACGCCGAGTGGACGCCACATTTCTGCACCTACACCGTGACTCACTGCCATAGGCACCATACCGAGGATGGTGGTGAGGGAAGTCATGAGGATAGGGCGAAGACGGCTCTTGGCTGCTGCCACTGCTGCACGGATGAGGCCGTAGCCACGTTCGCGGAGCAGGCGCATCATGTCAATGAGCACAATACCATTCTTCACAACGATACCGATGAGCATCACACCTCCGAGCATTGACATGATGTTGAGGTTTGTGCCTGTGAGTGTCAGTGCCAGGATGATACCCGAGAAGGCGAATGGCACGGAAATCATGATGATGAATGGGTAGGTGAGGCTCTCGAACTGAGCTGCCATGACGATGAAGACGAGGAGGATGATGAGCACAGCCAGCGTACCGAGGTCGCGGTTGGAATCCTGCTGGTCTTCGTAAGAACCTGCCACCTGTACGGTCACACCGTTTGGCAATTCCATCTTGTCGATAATCTGATTACCGAGATCCACACCGTCCGACAGAGCATATCCGTCTTTGAGCACGGCGCGCACAGTGACGATACGCTGGCGGTCCTTGCGCTCAATGGTTGGTGCAATGTCTGACTCGGTGATGGTGGCAATGTCGCGCACTTTCACGTTTCCCTTAGGAGTAGGAACGAGCATGTTGTAGATGTCGTCAACGGAAACACGTTCGTCTGGCTCGTAGCGCACGAGAATGTCATATTCTTCACCGTCCTCACGATAGTAGCTCATCAGGGAACCCGTGATGAGGTTACGGACAGAAGCGGCAGCCGTGCTGATACCGATGCCGAGGTCTGCCAGTTTCTCGCGATGGAAGTTGACAACGAGTTCTGGCGAGAAGTCGGAACGGGAAATGCTGGTCTGGCCGACCATTTCGTTTTCCTGGAACTTAGCCACCATCTGGTCGGCAACAGCCTTGGTGTCGTCCAAGTCGTAACCGTAGATTTCGAAAGTGGCAGTGGCTTGTCCACCCATCGCTGCAGCCTGGCTACCTCCGAGGTTCACCTGGAATTTTGCCAGTTCAGGCAACGCCTTGCAGTCTTCGCGCATCTCGTCGCAAATGGCTGCGAGTCCCTGTTCGCGTTCGTTGGATGGTACGAACTGGATGTTGAAGCTTGCGATGTTCGA
>DGSN01000057.1 GCA_002393575.1 Prevotellaceae bacterium UBA4361
TTTTTATGTCTGTGAATAATTCAGGCTAAAGATATAAATCACCTACGCAGACGTCCCGTTGCATTACTTCTGTGGAGATTCTCAAATTGCGAAGTTTGACAATACAGAATAGTAACGTTTCAGTAAACGCCTTTTCGAGACCTGCCCTACAAACGGCATGGTGGTCTCATTCCATCGATGTATTAACCCGCCTATACCCAAATTGCGGAAAAGTAGGACAATTCCACAAAAAGGACTGGCTAAGTCGTTTGCAAATCTACACTTTTTTTTCTATAAAGCCGCTATGTTCTTAGAAGTTTTTTTCGACTGATGCTTAGAAAAGTTGAAAAAAATCTTTTGCAATTCTAACTTTGGGAGCATTGTGAACAGCCGAAGGTTCGTTTGAGTTTCATCGAGCGTTCGTTTGAGTTTCGTCGAAGGTTCGTTGTCGTTCAAACGAAGGCTCGCTTGAAATGTGGGAATCAAGCGCAAAAGGGGTAATGTGGGAAAAACTTTCCTCCTCATCGCAAACTTTCTTCCGTGCTGATTCCTTATTCTTCGTGTAAAATCCTTATCTTCGCAGCATGAAACAATTATTTCTCAATATCGTCGTGCTCGTCACGCTGTCGTTGTCGCTTTTCCCTGCGAATGCGTTGGCACAGCAGAAGAAAATCAACCGTTTCGTGCCAGCAGGGGACTATAGCGGTATTACGCACATCAAGGACCAGCTTTACGCGGTGGTGGATGACAAGTCGGAGAAAGATGGTTTTTATCTTTGGAACATCTTGATTGACAGCGAGAAAGGTAAACTTCGGAGCATTGAGAACCTTGGTTTTGTTGCTACTCCGAATGCAAACAGAGATGCTGAAGGCATTGCCTATATGCCTCATCGCAACACCATCCTCATAGCTGGCGAGAAGGACAACTGCATCATTGAATACACGCTCGAAGGGCAACCCACGGGGCGCAAGTCTGCCCCACTCCTTTCTAAACGTAACAACTACGGACTGGAAGGGCTTTGCTACGACTCTATCAGCCACACGGTCTATGCCTTGGAGGAAAACAACGGTGCTGATTCGTGCCATCTCTTCTTGCTCAACGACGACCTCCAGCTCATCGGCACAAAAATCTATCCGCTCGATGCTCCAAGTGCCAAACCGAAAAAGACTGGGTCGCACATCTACGGTGGGAGTGAGGTGATGGTGAATGGGTCTGCTCTTTATGTACTGGAGCGCGAAGTACGGATCCCCAAGAACAAGGTGGGTGCATGGTGTCGCTGCAAGATTTACACTTATCTTCCCGCTGAAGGAAGGAAGACGGAATTGCTCTACGACAAGAAAACCCGCATGAACCTCACGTCTCGTCGCTTTGCCAATTTCGAAGGGATGTGCCCAGGGCCTGTCCTCAGCGATGGCACACCCACACTCATCCTCATCGCCGACTCTCAGCATCGTTACAAGGGTATGCTTCGCGACTGGATTCGAATCGTGAAATGAGAAAGCAGCAGATCATCATCCCCCCATAAATCCCATTCTTCCCATAAACCCCATAAACCCCATTACTCCCATAAAAACCCAAAAAAGAATATGAAACGACTTCTAACTATTTGCCTGTTCGCATCGCTTTACCTCAGTGGATGGGCACAGCAAAGAACCTTACAAGTGACGGTGGAGAATCCAAGTTCCTTTGCTAAGACTGATGCTCCCGTTGTCATTCGACTATCGGACGTGAAGAGACTCAAGTTCGCGGTGGCTTCTGCCAGTGTCACATCGAATGGCACGTACATTCCTTGCCAGCTTGACGACCTCGACGGCGACCGCAAGAACGATGAACTGGCTTTCGTCATCAACTTGCAAGCCAACGAAAGCAAGAGCCTTCTCGTTACGCTCAGTGCAAAAGCCAACACCAACTCTCCCCTCTCAAGGGAGCAGGAGGGGTCTGCCAAAGCTCGCACATACGCCGACATGCAGTTGAACGACAAGAAGGGCAAGCATCCTTTCATCACCCGATTGGAAGCACCAGGAAAGGTGAACGTATATAGCGACCTTTATCATCATGGTGCTGCATTCGAAAGCGAACTTACCGCTTTTCGCATCTACTTCGACCATCGTCAGAACATCGACATCTACGGAAAGGTGAAGCGCCAGCTGGAACTGCCCGACACGCACTTCTACACCACGCCCGAACAGCAGGCACAGGGCTACGGCAACGATGTGCTGTGGGCTGGTCAGAGCGTGGGTTGCGGAAGTCTGAAACTGTGGGATGGTTCCGCTCCGCAAAACTGGACAGAGGTGGAAACCCGCGGACAGCGCATCATCAGCGCAGGACCTGTGCGTACACTCGTGGAGGTGAGCGACTTAGATGTGAATGGTTATGATGTGCGCACACTCTACACCTTGTGGGCTGGACATCGCGAAGTGGAGGTTTGCACCTGTCTCGACAAACCGATTGAAAGCACGATGTTCTGCACAGGTGTCCAGAAATATGGACCTCAACCCGAAAGCATCATCCGCGAAAGCGAAGGCATTGCTGCTTCGTGGGGCAAGGACTATCCTGAGCAGTCGAGCGACAAGGCACGCCAGCAGTTTCCTCCCGAAGCCGTAGGACTTGCCGTTTATGTTCCTGCCGACTATCGAATCAGTTCTTCCGAGAGCGACATCAACTGCCTCTTCACGCTCGGCAAGAAAGGACAGACTTCCTTCCGCTATTATGTCAGTTTCTGTGCCGACAAGGAAGCCAACGGCTATCACTCCGCTTCCGCATGGTTCGCTTCCCTCGATGCATGGAAAGCCGAACTGGATGCACCAGTGAAAGTTTTTCTTCTGCCTATTCAATCACCAGACAAAAAGGTGAAAAACTCACAGAAATAGTTTTCAATTGTTTATAAAAGTTGTAACTTTGCCACTACCCGGCTAAAATACTGAAAAAAAAACAGCTATCAAACGACAACGACCATGATACCCATCCTCAAGAAGATATGAAAAGACTTTTACGATATGTTGCCGTTGTATTCATCCTTGCCATTCTTGGCGGATGTATTTACATCAATAGCCTGTTGCCTATCATAACGGGCTATGCTGCGAAGAATCTGGCTTCAGCAGTGTTCGTTTCGGGTCGCGAGGCGGAAGATGTGGAAGCACTTGACTTGAACTTTTCCTTCATTCGCTTCACAAGCAATACAGTGGACTATGAGAAAAAGACTGTCACCAGCCGCTTCCTTTGGAACAAATCTACAGCCGTCTATCGCGAAGGCTACGGTGTGACCTTGTTGATAGGCACTACCGCCGATGAGCTGAGATTGCAGCGTTTCCCGTTCGACGTGTTTGACGATACTCTGGCTGAACAGGATTCCTCCTTCAGGACTCAATTGCCAGTAGGCGACTCCGTCATCGCAAAGCGCCTTGCCCCTATTGCAAAGGCTTTCGTCAGCGAGCGAGCCTATCATGGCCATCCCTTTGCTTTCGTGGTTCTGCAAAAGGGCAGTGTGGTGGCAGAATGTTATGATAAGGGTATCGATAGCGATACAAAACTCCTCAGCTGGAGCATGGCGAAGAGCTTTGCCAATGCACTCATCGGCATGATGGTCAAAGACAGTCTTCTTGACATTCATGCTCCAATGGACATCCCCGAGTGGCAGGGCGACGGTCGCAAAGCCATCACACTCCACGACCTGATGCAGATGCAGAGCGGACTGGCATGGAACGAGGACTACGGCGCACGTTCTGATGTGAACATCATGCTCCACTGCGAACGCGACATGGGTCTCTTTGCCCTCTCAAAACCTCTCGAATATGCTCCTGGCACCCACTGGCAATACTCCAGTGGCACGACAAACATCGTGATGCGCTACTTGCGCAGCCGTTTTACTTCCGACGAGGCGTTCCTCCGCTATATGCACTTACGACTCTTTGCTCCACTCGGCATCGTCCGTCCCATATTCGAGCAGGACATGAGTGGCACATCTGTAGGTTCATCGTATCTCTATGCCACGGCAATGGATTTCGCACGTTTCGGACAAATGTACCTTGACGACGGCTGCATTGGCAATAAGAGAATCCTGCCTGCTGAATGGGTGGACTATACGCGCAAGTCGGCTTCCGACAGTGGCGACCATTATGGCGCCTTCTTCTGGTTGAACCGAAATGGCCATTTTCCAGATGTGCCTAAGGACATGTACTATTGCGACGGCCACGATGGACAAGACATCTTCATCTTCCCTTCCCATCAGGTGGTGGTTGTCATTCTGGGCTTCTCTCCAAAACCAGACAATGTTATCGACTTCAATGCGCTCCTGAGAGACATCCTCAACGCAACATCGTCCTGACGGCATGAGTGACTCTCATCCACGTCAAGTCTGGAAGGCTCATTCTATAAGTAATTTAAATCCTGTCTAAGATATTATCCTTGAACAGATGTGTACATTAATAAAAATATTCAGAAGTATGAAAAAAAAAACAATTTTAGCTATTCTCTGTTTGGCATCGCTGAACAGCTATTCGCAAGATGCATGGAAAATGCAAGTTTGGAGCAAAAACGGCAACGTCTATCAGTTCAACACAGAAGAACTTGACAGTGTCACGTTTGTGAAAGACAACTACGTCAGAGATTGGGAAGGAATCATGAAGTTTCCTTCTGAGAGTGAAATCAATCAGATTGATAACACAAGCCATTGCCGGTCGCCATATCCCTTTGTAATGCTTGACACAGATGTAAAAGGCGGTTTCGTTGGATATGCCATCGATTTCAAGGCAGACTACTTGCCTTCTGAAACGTATTGCAGCCTTGCCAATTTTCATATTGACTACAGTTCCCTTGCTGGAAAATATGATCAGATATGGAATGACGGTGGAATAGTGAACGGATACGCTGGTTTCCAAAGTGCAAGCAAAAGAAACATGAATGACTACCAAGGCATCCTTTCTATTTGGGACTCATACGGCATTGACCACTCGGGAAAGAAGGACACCATACAGGCAACCCTGATATATCCTGAAAACACAGAGGGAATCAGTTTCAACCATGAAAATGACGGAATGAGCCATCGACCTCAATACAATTGGAAGCAAGGGAAATGGTATCGCGTGTTTATCCAATGCATAGAACCAGAGGATGGCAAGAACACCCAAATAGAGTTTTGGGTGAACGACTTGGAAGAGAAAAAACAATGGACAAAACTTTGCGCGTTCGACTTAGGTGCGCGAGGATTATACTTCAGTAACACTACGGGTGTTTTCCTCGAAAACTGGGAACCGAAATCTTGTGGCGAGATACGCACACTGGAATTTAAGAATGCGAAAATACTCGACCGTGAAAACAAATGGCAAAACATTTATTCTGGAAATTTCACAACCATGAAAGATTCCGAAGATATATGCTACACGGGCAGCTACCAGTATGGGGCTGACGAAACCACTTTTTGGATGATTACCACTGGCGTTTCTAATTGTGCAACACCTCAGCCAGAATTGAAGTTTGCTGTGAAGTACATAGAACCAGGAAATCCTTTGGAGGTTAAGTAACAGGGATTAAGCGATTTCTCCCACAATTCGAGAAAGCGAGAAAAGAATCACCGAAACGAGCAACACGATGACAGGTCGGGCTGTTCGTTTTTTGATATAAACGAAGAAGCTAATGATGACCACATAGAGCAAAATCACTTCGACGACATTGGGACGAAACGAGAGTGTGGAATGGGGTAATGAGGAAACGAACGAGGTGAGCCACTCCATGCCCTTTGCCAACGCGGTGAGGATGGAAGCAATGACAGTTTGCGCTCCTTGCCAAAAGGAAAAAATCCAGAAAAGAACAGAGAATGCCATAATGCCGTAAGCAAGAAGAGTGGCTACGACATTTGATAATAAGGAGAAGAGCGGTACTTGACCGAAATAATATGCCACAAGAGGAAATGTGGAGAGTGTGCAAACAAGGGTTATCAAGATGATACCTATGAAAAATCGAAACACTTGAAGCCAAACGCTCTTGAATGAGTTTTCGTACAACTCTTTCATGGATTGTTGATTCACAAACATAGGAACAATCAAGGCAATGCCCAAAAGCGATGCAAACGAGAGTTGGAATCCCACATTCATCAACTGCAAAGGATTCCAGCAAAGCATGATGAGAGCCGTGAGACAAAGGGCATTGAGCAGATGATATTCTCGACCAGCCACCAACAGCATTTGAAGCAGACTCGCCATCGTTGCAGCACGAACGAGCGACGGCGGAAAACCTGCGATGGCAGCATAGACCCAAATGATGGGAAGAAGAGTGCAAAGGGTTGCGATGCGACGCGTACGTATCGAAATGGGAAGCAGGAAAAAGAAAAGGTTGAGTACTACAACGAATGTGTTGAGGTGAAAACCCGACAAAGCAAGGATATGCGAAATGCCAGCATTGCCAAAGTCTCTGCGCTGTTGCTTGGTCAGATTCGTGCGATTTCCAATCGTCATCGCCTCGATGATAGCACCCGTTTCGCCTGTCAGTCCTGCACGCTGATAAATGGTGTGCATGTTTTGTTGCACAGAACGAAACGATGATGGAATGCGTGAAGAAGCACGGGAATTGATGGCCTGCCAATTTCGCTTGGGTACATAGCACTGAGCAGAGGTACCCATGTAGAACAAATAAGATTGGTAGGAGCGGAAAACGGAATCCGTCTGCAAATGAGGCGCGGTGGCATCGACGTATTTTGGCACAATCATCACACTATCATCCACTTGCAAATGCTCGGCACGTTCATCTTTCACAAAATAGGCAAGAACACTTGCATTCTCATCAGTGCGCAACAATAGTTCGTAAGTCTTTGCTTTCTCAATAGGAAGAGAAAGCACACGAGCACGAATGGCTTGGTTGGGCAAGGGAACGGACTCAGCCAAGCGTTGGTAACGAAAGGCAAACAGCGTGAATGCCAAAAGAAAGGAGAAAAGATAGGTTGCAATGCCAAAAGCGCGTGAATAATGCTGGTTCTTCACTTTCTTTGCTTGCAACAGAATCAACGAGCAAGCAGACACACAAAGAACGACGAAAAGCCAATCAGAAGGCAAAGCGACATGACGCAAAAGACAATTCGCCCCGACAAGCCCTAAGACAAAGGGGATGACGAGGCGAACGAGGGGGAACATATCAAGTATTCTTACAAGTTGCGCAACTGGTTGATGCGTTCTTCAGGGTTCTCCGCTCCAAAGACAAAACTGCCCGCAACGAGCACATCGGTTCCTGCTGCTGCCAACTGAACGGAAGTGGTGGCATTCACTCCGCCATCCACCTCTATCAGCGCATGGCTACCCGTGCGCTCAATCATGGCACGAAGCTGGCGAACCTTGTCGAGCGAGTGTTCGATGAACTGCTGACCGCCAAAGCCAGGATTCACCGTCATCAGCAGCACCATATCAACATCGCGGATGATATCTTCCAGCAAACAGACAGGTGAAGAAGGATTGAGCGTCACACCTGCCTTCATGCCTGCATCGTGAATTTCCTGAATGGTGCGATGCAAATGGGTGCAAGCCTCATAGTGAACATTCATCATCATGGCACCAAGTTCCGCCACTTGTTTGATGAACTTCTCAGGCTGCACAATCATCAGATGCACATCGAGCGGTTTCTTGCACAAACGAGCCACCGCCTTCAGCACAGGAAAGCCGAAGGAAATGTTCGGAACAAACACACCATCCATCACGTCCAGATGGAGCCAATCGGCATTGCTACGATTGATCATATCTATGTCTCGCTCAAGATTGCCGAAGTTGGCAGCGAGAAGAGAAGGAGAAACGATTTGCATGATATTACGATTTTTATGAATAAGGTAACGATGACGAAAACCAGAACTCTATTTCAGACTGAAACTGCTTTCGCCTATCATCTGTCCATCCACAAAGATGAAGAGGCGGTAAGTGCCCGCTTCGAGGAATTCTTCCACATCGCTATACATGGTGATGGATTGCTCCTGACCGTCATACTCGATGTATTTCTTTTCGCAATACTCCACGTCAGTGCCTTGATACGTGAAGGTGCCCTGTGGCTTATACACACTGCCGTTTGGTTTGATGATGCGAGCGTAGATGATGCGCTGTCCATTCTTGGCAGTGACATTCTTCACGATGGAGAAACCAAAGGAGAATTTCTTCACGTCCTTTGCCTTTTCGGTCTGCTTACTACGCTTGTTCAATGCCTTGCACCAGAACCCAGTTGCGTCCAACTGCGCAGCTTTATCTACTTTATCTTTCAGTTGGAAATTCTCGTTGCTGATGTTAGAGATACGCGTGTTCGCCTCATTGATTTGCGTCTTGATTTCACTGTTCTCCGTGCGCAGTTCCTCGTTGGCACGGTTGAGTGAATCCACTTGAACGATGTAGGACTGCAAGACAGCACGAAGAGAAGCAATCTCCTTCTTCAGTCGGGCAATCTCACGAGCATCCGTAGCCTTTGTGTTTTGCAGTTCGCGCAGCAGTTCCTGTGTGCGCTCGCGTTCCTTATCCACAAGAGCCAACAGCGAGTCATTGCGAATCTGCTTCTGCAATTCACCATACTGAATATCGAACAAACGATACTGGTCTTCCATCTCCGCCTTGTCGAGTTCAGCCAGTTCCTGCAACTCCACATTTGCTTGCTTCTGCTCCTCCAACGACTGCCAAAGATAGTAGCAAGCGGCAAGCAACAGCAACAACAGTGCCGTAATCAGCACAACCCAAATCGATTTTTTCATTGATGATTCAAATTATTTGCTTTTCTTTGTTGCAAAGGTAAACAAAATAAATGAAGAACTGATAATGAAAACAGAAAAAACTTATTCACTCTTTTTCCCATTCTCTCATTTTCTATTAACTTTGCAATCACTTTGAAAATAATTGAAGAAACATGATGCTGAAACAAATACTCAGTCCAGCCGAGAAGACTGCCGTGAAGAAGATGCTGGACGATGCACAAAACGTAGTCATCACTTGTCACACCTCCCCCGATGGCGATGCCATTGGCTCCAGCCTTGCACTTTGGGAATACCTCACACGCAAGGGCAAGAGTGCCACAGTGATTGTCCCTAATTATTTCCCCGATTTTCTGAAATGGATGAACGGAGCCGACCGCATCATCCTCTACGACCGCAACCGTGCCCTGTCGAGAAACCTCTTCAACCGTGCCGACCTCATCGTCGCCCTCGACTACAACGAGCCAAGCCGGCTCGACGAAGAGACAACGCCATTCGGTTACTCAAACGCCAAGAAACTGATGATTGACCACCACGAGAACCCCGAACGCTTCTGCGACTTGCAGATTTCCCGTTCCAAACTTAGCAGCACCTGCGAAGTGCTTTTCCGCGTTTTGGACAGCATCGGCGAACTCAGCAACCTGAACAAGCACGGGGCTGAAGACATCTATGCAGGCATGTGTACCGACACGGGGCGTTTCTCCTACAACTCCAACGACCCCGAAATCTTCTATATCATTGCCGAACTCATGAAGAAAGGCATAGACAAGGACAAGATTGTCCGCAACATCTACAACCAGAACACGGAAGGCAGATACCGTCTGATGGGTTATATCCTGTTGGAGAAGATGCAAATCGTGAGCGAACTCCATGCCGCCTACTACGCCATCACGAAGGAAGAACTGCAACGGTTCAAGTATATCAAGGGTGACATGGAGGGCGTGGTGAACATGCCTCTCGAAATCAAAGGAATGAAGGTGGTGATTGCCTTGCGTGAGGACACAGAGAAGGAGCAAATCAACGTCTCCATCCGTAGTGTGGACGACTTCCCAGCCAACGAAATGGCAGAACGCTTCTTCAACGGTGGCGGACACTTCAATGCTGCTGGTGGTCGCCTCTTCTGCTCACTCGACGAAGCCATGCAAATCACTCTCGCTGCCATCAACGCCTACCGTGACCGCCTATTGTAACGATGCATCCCTACCACGGACGACTTTTTCAACCACAGATGATTCTCAACCACGAATTACACGAATTAAACGAATTATTTTTAGATTATTAAATCATATTTCACGAATAAAAATGCTGGCATTTTTTAATTAGAGAAATTCGATAAAATTCAAAAAAAATTCGTTTAATTCGTGAAATTCGTGGTTGAAAAATACAAATGCCTAAATTCCGCAGCACTTTAGT
>DGSN01000011.1:0-15654 GCA_002393575.1 Prevotellaceae bacterium UBA4361
TAGGGTGACGAAGTCAGGAAAAAGTAGTGACCAACATCACGGATGCACCTATCACTTATGGCGGCATGGCAGAATGAGGATTGAAGAATCATCAATCTAACCAAGAAAAACCAGCTATTTCCAAGATTTTTTTTGGAAATGGCTCCTGTTTTCGCCTAAGGTCAAAAGTCTGTGGTCGAAAGTCTAAGGCCTGAGGTCTAAAGTCTAAAGTCAGAGGTCTAAGGTCTGTGGTCTAAGGTTGCTTTTGACCTTTCTCCTTTACCGTTTTTCACTTTTCATTTTTCACTTTTCACTTTTGCATCTGTGGTTGCTTTTTGTCAAGATAATAGATGCTCAAATGAATAACGGAAAACTTTTATTCCAAATCGTTCTTCTTTTTTTCTAAAGTTTTTCTAAATTTGCAGCATCAACACACTTAGATACGAATGTAAGTTAAAAGTGAAAAGTGAAAAAATGCTATTCTGCGAAAACTTATAATCTTAAAAACTTATAAACTTATAATCTTAAAACTACCATGAATGAAGTAAAACCTTATGTAATTGGTGTTGACCTTGGAGGAACAAACACTGTCTTTGGCATTGTGAACCAGCGTGGCGATGTGCTCTACGATGATTCTATCCGCACACAAGAATTTTCGACCGCTGAGGCTTTCGTCGAGGCAGGCGTGGTTTGTCTGAAACCGCTCATCGAGAAGGCAGGAGGCATTGACCAAATCAAGGCGATGGGTATTGGCGCTCCAAACGGCAACTACTACACTGGCTCCATTGAGTATGCTCCAAACCTGCCTTGGAAGGGCATCGTGCCACTGTCGAAGATGTTCAGCGACGCTTTGGGCATTCCTGTAGCCATGACGAACGATGCCAACGCTGCTGCTTTGGGCGAAATGATTTACGGTGTGGCACGCGGCATGAAGAATTTCATTGTCATCACACTCGGAACAGGTGTTGGTTCGGGCATCGTCATCAACGGTCAGCTGGTGTATGGACACGATGGCTTTGCTGGTGAGCTCGGTCATGTCACGATGGTGCGTGGTGCAGAAGGTCGCCAATGCGGATGTGGTCGCACGGGATGCTTGGAAACTTATTGCTCTGCTACAGGCGTGGCTCGTTCTGCTCGCGAAATCCTTGCCAAGACCACCAAGCCAAGTTTGCTTCGCGAACTCGACCCCGAAAAAATCACATCGCTTGACGTGAGCATTGCTGCTGGCAAGGGTGACGAAGTGGCTAAGGAAATCTTCGAATTCACCGGCAAGATGCTGGGTGAGGCGTGTGCCGACTTCACAGCCTTCTCATCTCCTGAAGCTTACATCTTCTTTGGTGGTCTGACCAAAGCAGGCGACCTCATCATGAAACCTATTGAGGAGGCTTACAACAACCATGTCATGCCGATTTTCAAGGGCAAAGCCAAGTTCCTCGTTTCTGGACTGATGAGCTCCAATGCCGCAGTTCTTGGTGCTTCTGCACTGGGCTGGGATATTCCTGAAGAATGAAATGATATCGCTTTTACCATCTATTAATGTCCCACGGAAATAACGGAAAGGACGGAAATCTTTGCTTTTGCATCATGCTGAGCCTTTCTGTTGTTTCCGTCCTTTCTGTGGGACTATGGTATCGCTTACACCATCTTTTGATGTCCCACGGAAATAACTGAAAGGACGGAAATCTTTGCTTTGCACCATTCTGAGAATTTCCGTTGTTTCTGTCCTTTCCGTGGGACTATGGTATCGCTTTCACCATCTTTAAATGTCCCACGGAAATAACTGAAAGGACGGAAATTTTTGCTTTGCACCATTCTGAGAATTTCTGTTGTTTCTGTCCTTTCTGTGGGACTATGGTATCGCTTTTACCATCTATTAATGTCCCACGGAAATAACTGAAAGGACGGAAATTTTTACTTTGCGCCATGCGGAGCCTTTCTGTTGTTTCCGTCATTTCTGTGGGACTATGATATACGCTTTTACCATCTTTAAATGTCTCACGGAAATAACAGAAAGGACGGAAATCTTTTCTTTGCATCATGCTGAGAATTTCTGTTGTTTCTGTCCTTTCCGTGGGACTATGATATACGTTTTCACCATCTATTAATGTCCCACGGAAATAACTGAAAGGACGGAAATTTTTGCTTTGCACCATGCTGAGATTTTTTGTTGTTTCCGTCATTTCTGTGGGACATTAAAATCAATATCCATTAAGCACTCGGTGGATAGCATTGTCGAGGATGTCATCTACATTGAAATTGACAAGGATGCCTACATGCAGTCCGAGCAGACGGAGATAGGTGCGCGTCTGCTTCCAGAATACATTGCGCATTTCCTGTACGCTTTTCAGTTCGACAATCACCTTGCCTTCTACGAGCAGGTCGATGCGGAGTTCTGTCTGTAGGGTGTGCCCGTCGTAGTGTATGGGCACTTCTTTCTGTCGCTCCACTGCGAGACCGCGTTTTTGCAGCTCATACGTCAATGCTTCTTCATAGACAGATTCGAGCAGTCCTGGCCCGAGGTTCTTATACACGTCGTAGATGGCTCCGCGTATCTGGTATGTTATTTCGTTCTCTGTCATGTTCGTTGTAACTTTGCATGATAAAAACGAATAGGTGTGCCGTTTTATTTTTTTTTGTCCCACGGAAAGAACGGAGAGAACAGAAAGACTTTTGCGCCGCAAAAGAAAATTTCCTTTATTTCCTTTGTTTCCGTGTGAAATTAATATTCTTAATTCTTCTTTATTTGCTGCTCAAAAGTGGTTCTTCGTACATTTTTGAAACTTTTTTTACGATTATTTTGTGTGCAAATGGAATTTTTTATAAATTTGCGCAGATGCATAGTAAGTTTTGAGACAAAAGTGCAATAGATTGTTACATGATTGCAAGGCGTTTCGCAATGATTTTCTCAATTTTGCACTGTGATGATGACACGACAAATTCGATAAGGTTCTAACAATTTTAATACCATCTAATTCCATTATTTTCAATCATCTAATTAAAAACCTATGCTTAAAAGAAACAGACTGATGGTGCTTGTTCTCTGTTTGGGTATGATGTTAGGGCTTCCCGCAGAGACCGTGTTTGCGCAAAGTGCGCAGAAGCACCGAGTAACAGGAGTGGTGAAGGATGAGAGTGGCGAACCGCTGATAGGTGTGACCGTGTCGGCTGGTGGAGCTGCTGGTGCCATCACCGACATGAGTGGTCGCTACTCGCTCGATGCTGCTTCGAGTACGACTCTCCAGTTCAGCTATGTGGGTTACCTCTCTCAAAATGTGAAAGTAGGCAACCAGACTAACATCAACGTGGTTCTTCGTGAAGACAACGCCCAGCTCGAAGAAGTGGTCGTTGTGGGTTATGGTGTTCAGCGCAAGAGCGATGTGACGGGTGCATTGACGCGCGTCAGCGAGAAGGAACTGAACTCAAAGCCTGTGACCAATGCTTTCGAGGCTCTCCAGGGCAAGGCTGCCGGTGTGGATATCACAACGAGCGAGCGTCCTGGCGAACTGGGTAGCATCATGATTCGTGGTACTCGTTCGCTCACCGCTTTGAGTTCGCCTCTCTACGTGGTGGATGGTGTGCCTCTACAGAGTGGTGGCATCGAGTCGCTCAATCCGTCAGACATCGAGTCGGTCGATATCTTGAAGGACGCTTCTTCCACAGCCATCTACGGTAGCCGTGGCGCAAACGGTGTCGTTCTCGTTACGACGAAACGCGGTCAGGAAGGTAAGATGCAGCTCAGCTACAACGGCTCGTTCACCTTCCAGAAACTCGTTGACAAGAGCCCTGCCATGAATGCCAGCGATTACATCACTTGGCGTCGTTGGGCTTACTACAACTCAGCTCCTGACAAATACACGCCAGGCGACCAGCCAACGAAGGCACAGGACGAGGCTTTCTTCAGTGGCGATGCTGTGGCATTGGCTAACGTGATGAAAGGCTGGGAAAGTGGCACTTGGGATGGTTCGAAGGTCACTGACACCGACTGGACAGACTTCGTCACTCAGACGGGCTTGAGCCAGCAGCACACGGTGAGTGCGCGTGGTGGTACGAAGAACATCAAGGGCTTTGCAAGCTTCGGCTATCTGAGGAACAAGGGTACGCAGAAGGGACAGGAGTTCAGCCGATTCAACTTCACTGCAACAACCGACATCCAGGCTACTCCTTGGTTCAAGGCTGGCGGTTCGATTAACGCATCTTACGGCAGACAGCAATACGGATTCTCCCGCACAGGTCAGTCGTCTAACTCTGGACCTACCGACATCTACGGTGCAGCAAAGAGTTTGCTCCGCTATGCACTGCCTTACGACGACAATGGCGAAATCATTCTGATGCCTGCTGGTTCTACGACGAACACTTACACCGTCATCGACGAGTGGAAGAAGTCGAACGATAACCGTGAGTTCTACCGTGCATTGGGTAGCTTCTATGCTCAGATTGACTTCGGCAAGATTTGGGAACCGCTCGAAGGCATTCAGTGGAAGACTCAGTTCGGCCCTGACTTCCGTTTCTATCGTTTGGGCAATTTCATTGACAGCAGTTCGGCTGCACGTGGCGGTGGCAACAGCTTTGCACGTCGTAACGACACGCGCAACCTCTCTTGGACTCTCGACAACATGTTGCTCTACAACAAGAAGTTTGGCGACCACTCCATTGGCTTGACGCTCTTGCAGAGTGCATCGAAGTCGAACACCGAAACCAGTAGTATGAGTGAAGTGGCTGTGCCAATGTCTTCCTTCCTCTGGAACAACATGGGTGCTGTCGATATTACCAGTTCCGACTACAGTGCATCGATGGGCACAGGTCTTTCTGAGTATGCACTTTCTTCCTATATGGCTCGCGTGAACTACGCACTCATGGATCGCTACCTTCTTACAGCCAGCGCACGTTGGGACGGCTCTTCCGTTCTCGCTGAAGGCAACAAGTGGGATTTCTTCCCATCGATGGCTCTCGGTTGGCGTATGGAGCAGGAGAAGTGGCTGAACGATGTTGATTGGCTCGACCAGTTGAAACTCCGCTTCGGTCTGGGTGTGACGGGTAACGCTGCCGTTTCCCCATACGGAACTCTCGGTGTCATCAATAGCTACTGGATGCCATTCAGCTTGGGCAACACGCAGATGCTCGTGACCAACGAACCTTACTATTCCAACAACCAAGTGAGGATGCCTAACAAGGGACTGTCGTGGGAAAAGACCACTCAGTGGAACGTGGGTATCGACTTCAGCTTCCTGCGCGGTCGTATCAGTGGAACCATCGATGTCTATGGTTCCAAGACCAAGGACCTCATCATGTCGATGACCATTCCTTCGCTCACGGGCTATCCTTCCACGCTTGCCAACATCGGTAAGACCAGCAACAAGGGTGTCGAGGTAACGATCAACGCCATCCCTGTGAAGACCAAGAACTTTATATGGAATTCCAACCTCAACTTCGCTTGGCAGAAGGACAAGATTGAAGAACTTGCTAATGGCAAGGAAGATGATATCAACAACGCTTGGTTCATCGGCAAGTCCATCGCTGTTTATTATGGCTATGAGAACAACGGACTCTGGCAGGAAAGCGATGCAGAGGAAATGGCAAAATTCAACGAAAAGGGCAACAAATTCACGGTTGGTAGCGTAAGGCCTGTGGACCAGAACGGAGACTACGAAATCAACGACGAGGACCGTGTAATCTTGGGCAACAGGAATCCTCGCTGGACAGCAGGCTGGAGTAACAGCTTCTCTTGGAAAGGATTTGAATTGACGCTCGAACTGCATGGACGCTTCAAGTACATGATTAACACGGGTGGTGAAGGTCAGTTCGGTATGTACCAGCAGCGCGAAATCGACTACTGGACTCCTACTCACACCGATGCTGAATGGCAGAAGCCTGTTTATAGCACGGCTGGTGGCGACTCCTATTCTGGCTTGCTCGGTTTCAAGAACGCTTCCTTCATCAAGGTTCGCAACCTCTCTTTGGCATACACCTTCAACCGCAAGCTCACTCAGCCTATCGGCTTGAGCAACCTCAAGGTGTATGTTCAGGGCAGAAACCTCGGTATGCTCTATTCTTCTGTTGACTTTATGGACCTCGATACGGGTGCTACTTACTTCAACCGTGGCTTCACCGTAGGTTTACAGGTGGATTTCTAATGAATGGTGTATAATGATGTTAAAGTAAAAAGACAAGATTATGAAACATATCAGCAAAACTATCATCTGCGGTGTACTCTCGGTGTCTGTTCTCTTCGGTGCCACTTCTTGTAGCAAAGATTTCCTCAAGGAAGATGCGGGACACCTCTATACCGACGCACTGCTTGAAACCGAAGACGGTGCTCTCGCTATGGCAGCTGGTCTCTATGCCAACATTCGCTGGCACTTCGGCTACGAATGGGCATACGGCATTACCCTCTATGGCTGCGACGAATTTACCAACGGTGCCGACCTCACAGCGGAACCTTGGAACACTTACGACAACCGTCTCAATCCGCTCGACTGCACAAGGGCGAACGGAGCTGCCAACAACAACTGTCCGCCTGTGTCGGGACTTTGGAATCAGATGTACTATGGTATCTCTACAGCCAACCTCGTTATCTCGAAAGCTGCACAGGTGTCTGACCAGGACACGCGCAACAAGGCAATGGGCGAGGCTTATTTCCTCCGTGGCTACAACTACTATCGCCTCTTCGCGCAGTATGGCGGTGTCGTTCTTCAGACTGAACCAGCCAACGGCAGTGTAAACAAGTTCTACATCCGCTCCACCGAGGAACAAACCCTCAACCAGGTGATTTCCGACTTCGAGCAGGCTTACAGTATGCTCCCAACCAGCAAGTGGCGTGGCAATGGTACTTGGACCAAATACACCGCAGCTCACTTCTTGGCAAAAGCACTCCTCTTCCGTCAGAGCGAGCGTTGTGCCAGCTGGAACAGCTCTTACGACAAGAATGCCGACCTCAACCGCGTCATCACTCTCTGCGACGAGGTCATCAAGGCGTGTCCTCTGGCTGCTGACTATGCCGACCTCTATGCACGATGGACGGGTGTGAACTGCCCTAACGAGGAACTGCCTGAAATCCTCATGACAGCAGAACACAATGCCGACGCAACCACGCAGGGACGCTTCGGCAACCGCACTTACAACTACTTCTCGCCTCAGTTCTCCAACTTCTCAGGTGGCTGGATTAAGCGTGGTGCCTACATCGGCGAAATGGACTTCCAGCGTTGCCGTCCTACAGAATACACCTACAGTGTTTTCGACAATGTGAACGATGCTCGTATGTGGAAGACCTTCAAGACGGTCTATGGCTTGAACAACTGCATTGCTTTCCGCGACTCAGTTGATGCCTCTGGAAATGTGGTAAAGGACGCTTCGGGCAAGGCTATCCAGGTTTATAACAAGGAGAAGGTGGCAGCCGACAATGGCATAGCTATCAACCAAGTACCTTACATTGGCGACGAAGGAGCCATCTTCATTCTCAACAAGAAGAGCGACCATCGTTTCGACGGAGAACCTTACGGCACATTCGGCCGTGGAGGACAGGTACACACCTTCGTCAATCCTAAGACTGGCAAGTGGGTGCCAAACGCATTCGTCAACTTCATGAATGGCCAGTATGTGCTTTACAATTATGGCGTGAGTGGCAACACTGCTACTTCCAACGTGTTCTGCGGTATCAACAAGACTGCCGACGGTTCGCGCACAGCAGAGAAGGGCGATGCACACCGCGACATCATCATGGCTCGCACGGGTGAGACCTATCTCGTGAAGGCTGAAGCACAAGTACGTCTGGGCAAGTATCAGGATGCCATTTCAACTGTCAATGCTCTCCGCGCACGTGGTCAGTGGAAGAGTGGTGAAGACCGCAGCTACTACACAGATGGCTCGATGGCATTCCTCAAAGCAGATGGCGGCATGGCAGACAACTCCATCTCGGCTAACAACTCCAACTGCAAGGATGCCTTGAACAAGACCATGACCATGACAGAAGCTTACTATGCTTCTCATCTGCACAAGAACACCTATTACCTCTCCACAGGCATTGCTGAGACAACTGCTCCTTCAAACTTGCAGATTGCCAGCTATTCCCAGTTGCCAGAAGAGGACGAAGCCATCCTTGCACAACTCGGTTGCAGTGGCGACTACGACCGTATGCTCAACTTCATCTTCAACGAGCGTACTCGTGAGTTGCTCGGCGAGTGGAACCGTTGGGAAGAACTCTCCCGCGCCGGCTTGCTCATCAAGCGCGCCAAGGCATTCAACCCAGAAGCTGCACCAAACATCACTGCCAACAAGCATGAGCTCCGTCCAATTCCACAGGCATTCATCGATGCTCTTCAGAACGAAGACGGCTCGAACCTGACCGACGAGCAGAAAGCTAAGTGGCAGAACCCTGGCTATTAATCCCAACGTATTAAATTGACCGAAACATTTGCGGCGGCATTTCCTTGCGGAAGTGTCGCCGCTGCTGTTTTTCCCATCTGCCATCCTTCCCAAAACGATTTTAGCTAACATTCTAAAATTACTTTTCTTTTTTATTGGTGTCCGCTAAAAATGCCGAAGGCATGAAAGACCACAGGCAGGCGGTGGAGTGCTAAGCACGGAACCCCTGATAAGCATACAGCCAAGCACGGAACCCCGACGTGGGTGACAGATGTGATTGTCAGATAATCCGTCGTGCCTTCAGCACTCGGTTAGTTTGCGACACATAGCAGGGGTTTCGCTACGCTTCACCACCTGCCTGTGTTCTATCGTCCTTTCAGGACTTGCCAAGCCCAGTATGTAATAAAAAATGCGACATACCTTCTTCTTTACTGTATTTGAACGTCCCCTTTTTCTTTTTTAGCGGACACCATTATTTCTTTTTGACCTAAACTCCCTATGCTTCCCTCAAAAACCATCAAAACAATAGATAAAAGTCCATTTCGTGGTTTGAATTATATAATTCATGGTTTGATTTATGTAATTCACGCTTTGATTTTTGTAATTCAAACCATGAAATAGACTTTTTTCTTTATTCTTGCCTACTTTGATTTCCACCCCATTAAAATAATTGGTATGAAAACGCCAAAAAACATTTTTCTATTCGTTATTTGCTGATTACTCAATATTTGATTAACTTTGCAACTATTATCAGAAACAGAAAGCGAGCGATATGAAGACAGAGAAACAAATGGCTATGGCTGCTGCCAAATTTGCTGATCGCTGGAAAGGCAGGGGATATGAAAGGGGAGAATCACAACCTTTCTGGATAGACTTGCTCTCGAATGTATTTGGCATTGACACACCAACGGATGGTTTTATACGTTTTGAGGACCATCAGATGGTTGATGCTTCCAACTTTATTGATGGTCGCATACCATCCACTCGTGTGCTGATAGAACAGAAGTCTTTGGGGAAGGACTTGAAGGCACCATCGAGGCAAAGCGATGGTGCTCTGCTTAATCCGTTTCAGCAAGCTCGCAGATATGTTGTCGGTTTGCCAGTGTCTGAACATCCTCGTTGGATTGTGACTTGCAACTTCTCGGAGTTTCTTGTCTATGATATGGAGCTGCCCAATGGCGAACCAGAACGGATATTGCTTGAGAATCTGGGTAAAGAGTATTATCGCTTGTTGTTCCTTGTTGATGCCAGGCATGAGCATTTGAGCAAGGAGATGCAAGTGTCTATGCAGGCTGGCGAGATTGTTGGCAAAATCTATGATGCTCTGCTCAAACAATACGACGACAATTCGCCCGAAGCTCTGCGATGGTTGAATATCCTTTGCGTCCGTATTGTGTTCTGTCTTTATGCAGAAGATGCGGGTGTGTTCAATCATGACCAATTCCATGACTTTCTTGCTACATACGATGCCAAAGATGTTCGTAGGGCGTTGAATGATTTGTTTGAGGTGTTGAACACTCCGGTAGAAAAGCGGAGTAAGTATATGCAAGAAGAGCTGAAAGCCTTTCCTTATACCAATGGAGGTTTGTTTGAAGAGAAGATAGAGATTCCGCAGTTCACGGAGGAACTGAAGCAGATTTTGTTTCAACATGCCAGTCTTGATTTCGATTGGAGCGAAATATCACCAACCATCTTTGGTGCTGTTTTCGAAAGTACACTCAACCCTGAGACACGTCGTAGTGGCGGAATGCATTACACCTCTATTCAGAACATCCATAAGGTCATTGACCCGCTCTTCTTGAATGACTTGCGTCGAGAACTCGACGAGATTCTGGAAGAAAAGGTAGAACGACAGCGACAGAAAAAGCTCGATGCTTATCAAGACCGTCTTGCCTCGCTGACTTTCTTGGACCCTGCTTGTGGCTCTGGTAATTTTCTGACAGAAACGTATCTTTCACTTCGTCGTTTGGAAAATGAAGTGATTCGTGAGCGTCATCACGGTCAATCGTTTCTTGGGTTTGAAGAAGTGAATCCTATTAAGGTGAGCATTCAGCAGTTCTATGGCATAGAAATAAACGACTTTGCCGTCACTGTTGCTACGACTGCCCTTTGGATTAGTGAGGCGCAGATGTTGCGCGAGACTGAGAAGATTATCCGTCGTGATATTGATTTCCTTCCGTTGAAATCCTATACAAATATTCGTGAGGGGAATGCGCTACGGATGGATTGGGATGTGATAGAGATTCCTTCGAATATACCAACAATTCATGCCAAAAATGTGCATTTGATTATTGAATCAGAGCCAATGGTGGCGAGTGAACCCACATTAGAGTATGATGAAATTAATGTCGTAACCAAACGTTTCGATGGCGAAATTAAACCTGAAACGCAATGCTACCAAGTTTCCTTTGACTTTATAATGGGTAATCCTCCGTTTGTGGGATATGCTTACCAAACAAAAGAACAGAAAGATGACTTAAAACAACTGATGAAAGGTTTTGGTAATAACATAGACTATGTTGCTGGATGGTATTATAAAGCTTCTCAACTTATAAAAAATACCAATACAAAATGTGCTTTTGTATCGACCAATTCTATAACACAGGGAGAGCAGGTCACAGCAATCTGGAAGCCAATGTTTGAGAAATTTGACATCCATTTTGATTTTGTTTATCGTGCGTTCCACTGGGATAGTGAAGCCAGTCTAAAAGCGCAGGTGCATTGTGTCATTATTGGATTTAGTTCTTGTGATTTCCAAAGAGAAAAGGTCATCTATCTTAATACTAATCAAAAAATAAACGCAAATAATATAAATGGTTATCTGTTGAATGCACCGACTGTATTTATTGAGAAGAGGATAAAACCGCTTTGTAATGTCCCACAAATAATCCGTGGAAGTTCTCCAATCGATGACGGCAATTTACTTTTAACAGATGATGAGAGAAGGAGTTATATTGAGAAAGAGCCGCAAGGTGAGAAGTTTTTGAGACCATTTATGATGGGAAAGGATTTTATTGATAGGAAGCCACGTTGGTGTTTTTGGCTTGTGGGGGCAAATCCTTCTGAATTAAAAATCTGTCCATTATTGATGAAACGCATAGAGGCTGTTCGTGTATTCCGTATGAGTAGTACAAAAGCAGCGACAGTACATAGTGCTGCAACACCTACTTTGTTTGGTGAGATGCGTCCTTGTGATAACGAATATATCGCAATTCCTAAAGTTTCTTCTGAGAACAGGAGATACATACCTATTGACTATTTAAAGAAAGATATTATTGCAGGGGATAAACTATTCCAAATGCCTGATGCTTCCATATATCATTTTGGAGTGCTAACAAGCCTTGTTCACATGGCATGGATGCGAGCTGTAGGTGGAAGATTGAAAAGTGACTATAGTTACTCAAATACTATTGTCTATAACAATTTCCCTTGGCCTACTCCAACAGAAAAGCAAAAGGCAACAATAGAGCAGACAGCACAAGCCATTCTTGATGCCCGTGCCAAATATCCTGATTCATCATTGGCCGACCTCTACGACGAACTGACTATGCCAGTGGAACTGCGCAAAGCTCATCGGCAGAATGACAAGGCTGTTCTTCGAGCATACGGCTTCGACAACAAACTCTTGGATGCAGAGAATGAACCACTTATCGTTGCGGAACTGTTTAAGTTGTATCAAGAAATGACAAAGGAGGATTAGTTTATGAACAACTCGGTCTTGAAAGCAAAGAGGCGGGTGCTGCTAATTTATACGGGTGGCACGATAGGGATGATTCGGAATAGGGAGACGGGTGCTTTGGAGTCTTTCAATTTCGACCATCTGATGGGGCATGTGCCTGAACTGCAGGAATTTGATTATCGGATTGAGAGTTATCAGTTCGACCCTCCGATTGATTCGTCGGACATGCAGCCTGAGCTGTGGGCAAGGCTGGTGACGATTGTCAGTGAGAACTATCAGCTGTATGATGGGTTTGTCATCTTGCATGGCACGGACACGATGGCTTACACGGCTTCGGCTCTGAGTTTCATGCTGGAGAACTTGGGTAAGCCTGTGGTGCTGACGGGCAGTCAGTTGCCGATTGGTGTGCTGCGCACGGATGGGAAGGAGAATCTGATTAATGCCATTGAATTGGCGGCTGCGTGCGATGAGCAGGGAAGGGCGATGGTGCCTGAGGTGTGCGTGTGCTTTGGGCAGAGGCTTTATCGTGGTAATCGGGTGACGAAGTGCAATGCGGAGAATTTCAGTGCTTTCACTTCGTATAATTTTCCGCCTTTGGCTGTGACGGGTGTGAACATTCATTTCGATGTGGAAAAGATTCGGAGACCCGAGGAGGGGAAAGTGTTTACGCCTCATACGGAATGGGATAACTCGGTGATTGCCATCACGCTGTTTCCTGGCATCAGGAGCGATGTGATTGAGCATGTGTTTGGTTTTCCTGGCATCAAGGGTATTGTGCTGAGAACTTTTGGCTCGGGCAATGCTCCGAGGAAGGAGTGGCTGATTGGTGCTATCAAGGCTGCTACGGCGCAGGGCAAGGTGGTGGTGAACATCACGCAATGCCAGATGGGTGCCGTGGAGATGGGCTTGTATGCTACGGGCAATCAGTTGCTGCAAGCTGGTGTGGTGAGTGGTCGCGACATGACGGTGGAGTGTGCGGTGACGAAACTGATGGTGCTCTTCGGGCAGGGATATGATGCGCAGGAGGTGAGAAGGCTGATGTGCGAGTCGCTGGCGGGGGAGATGAGTGTATGAAGTGAAAAGTGGAACGTGAAGCGTGAAGCGATTGAGCCGGATGGTATTTTTCACTTTTCAAACCGGATGGTTTTTCACTCCCCCTTGGGGGAGCTGGAGGGGGCTAATAATGGAGAATGGGGGTGTATGTAGTGCTTTTTTAATTTTTAACTTTAATGTTTTAACTTTTCTTATGAAAAAGTATTATCTTTGCAATTTCTTAGGGGCAGGTTGCTGTGCCCGATGATGAAGATTGTTGCTGTTGATAATATTTTTGCTTATGATTCAATTCTTAGAAGCTCAACTTCCAACGCTTGACTATCAGGAGATTCTGCAAAACATTGGTATCTTCGAGATGGTCGTGAAGGGTATCATCATTGGTATCGTTGCTTCGGCACCAATGGGACCTGTTGGCATCTTGACCGTGCAGCGTACTCTGAACAAGGGTCGCCAATTCGGTTTTGCAACGGGTGTTGGAGCTGCATTGAGCGACTTCATTTATGCACTGATGACGGGTTTCGGCCTCTCGTTTGTTGTCAATATTATTGAGGATGTGCGAGTGGCGTTTTGGATTAAGCTTGTCGGCAGTGTTTTGCTTTTTCTCTTCGGTCTCTATACGTTCCGTTCCAATCCTGTGGAGAAGGTGAAGCCGGCTTCTCCGAACAAGGGAACTCTCACTCATAATTTCGTGACGGGCTTTCTTGTGACTGCCTCAAATCCGTTGATTATCTTCTTGTTTGTGGCTATGTTCAGTCAGTTCACATTCATTTTGAGTGATAATCCGCTTCCGCAGGTGCTGGGCTATTTGTCGATTGTGATTGGTGCGCTGCTGTGGTGGTATGCGCTGACGTGGATTATCGACAAGGTGCGTAACCAATTCAATGAGAGAGGATTGTGGCTGATTAATCGTATCATCGGGGTGGTGGTGATGGTGGTTTCGGGCATCATGATGGCTTACTCCATTGGTCTGATTGCCATGTTGAGAAAGTTTATTCCGATTATACCTGAATGATGGGTGCTTTGGGAGATGTGTTGTTTAAATGATGAAGGAGGTCGTTTGAAATGATTATTGCTCAGAAACTGCAAAAGGAAAATATCGCTGAATACTTGCTGTATATGTGGCAGGTGGAGGACTTGATTCGTGCCAACGGACTTGACATCGACCGTTTGCAGGAAACGTATCTGAGTCGATTCAAACTGGACGAAAAGGAGGCTGCTGCCATGCGAGAGTGGTATGAGCACCTGATGGAGATGATGCGCAGTGAGGGTGTTCAGGAGAAAGGACACTTGCAGATGAACAAAAGTGTGATTCTGATGCTGGAGGACCTGCACAGGGCTTTGCTCCAATCGCCGAAGCATCCTTTCTATTCTGCTGCTTACTACAAGGCTTTGCCTTTCATCGTGGAACTGCGCAACCGCTCGAACACGCAGGAAGAGAGCGAGATAGAGAATTGCTTTGATGCCATGTATGGCTTGATGTTGTTACGCTTGCAGGGAAAGCCTGTGAGTGAGGACACGAAGAAGGCGATGGAGGACATTTCGCGCTTTCTTGCCATGCTGTCGGAATATTATAAAAAGGATAAGAAAGGTGAACTGGAATTGTAAATGCTGAATGAAGAAGCGGGAACTTGAAGGAAAATGATGAATCATTTTCAACGGTTTCGTTTCTTCTTCATTCTTTAAATATAGAAATAGGTATGAACATATTGATTACAGGCTGCAATGGGCAGTTGGGCAACGAGATGCAGTTGCTCGCAAAGAAGAATCCCCAGCATCAGTATTTCTTCACTGATGTGGAGGAACTCGACATTACGGATGCCGAAGCGATTGACAGGTTTGTTCAGGAGAACGAGGTGGACTGCATCGTGAACTGTGCTGCTTACACGGCGGTGGATAAGGCTGAGGAAAACGTGACGCTGTGCGACCTTCTCAACAATGTCGCTCCAGGCTATCTCGCCAAGGCGATTGAGAAGCGTGATGGTTATATGATTCAGGTTTCCACGGACTATGTGTTCGATGGTACGAACCATGTTCCTTATAAGGAGGATGAACCCACTTGCCCTAATTCGGTGTATGGCAGAACGAAATTGGCTGGCGAAAAGCAGGTGCAGGACAACTGCAAGCGATGGATGATTATCCGCACGGCGTGGTTGTATTCCACTTTTGGTAACAACTTTGTGAAGACCATGATTCGCTTGGGCAAGACAAAGCCTGAACTCGGTGTGATTTTCGACCAGATTGGTACGCCTACTTACGCTCGCGACTTGGCTGCTGCCATCTTTGCTGCCATCAATCAGGGTGTGGTGACGGGTGTGTATCATTTCTCGAACGAGGGTGTGATTTCGTGGTACGACTTCACGAAGGCCATTCATCGCATCGCTGGCATCACTACTTGTCAAGTGCGTCCACTCCATACGGAAGAATATCCTACGCCTGCTGCTCGTCCTCACTACTCGGTGCTGGACAAGACGAAAATCAAGGCTACGTATGGCATTGAGATTCCTTACTGGGAAGAGAGTCTGAGAGAGTGCATCAGTGCCTTGAATCAAGGATAATAAAGGTCAGGGATTTCAAGGATTAAAAAG
>DGSN01000011.1:15848-27070 GCA_002393575.1 Prevotellaceae bacterium UBA4361
TTCAAGGATTAAAAAGGATTCTCGTTGATGATGGTTTTCTGTCAGGGATTTATAGAATTAAAAAGGATTCTCGTCAATGATAGATTTCTGTCAGGGATTTATAGGATTTAAAGGGATTTTGTTGATGATGATATAATAGAGGAATTTATGCTTTATGAGGATTTGACAAGGCAAATTATTGGTGCATACTATGATGTGTATAACACATTAGGATATGGTTTCTTGGAACAAGTTTATCATAATGCGATGGTGGTGGAGCTGAGGAATCGAGGACTGTTCTGTGAAAGTCAGAAACATATAGATGTGTTTTATAAAAATGAAGTCATAGGTTTTTATATTCCTGATATTATCGTTGAAAACAAAATCATTTTAGAACTTAAAGCTCTGCCAGAATTGACAGGCGTAGAGGCATCGCAAGTGTTGAACTATTTGAAAGCGACGAGAATGGAAGTTGGAATACTGTTGAATTTTGGAGCTCCTACGGCCTCATATAGAAGATACGATAATCATTTTGAATAATAATAAATAGAAAGATTGGGGACTGAGAGATAGGTAAATCCTTTAAAATCCTTAAAATCCCTGATTATATTTTTACTGATTAATGAACGAAATAGAAAGAAGACGAACATTTGCCATCATTTCGCACCCTGATGCTGGTAAGACAACGCTGACGGAGAAGTTGCTGCTTTTCGGTGGTCAGATTCAGGTGGCAGGTGCGGTGAAATCGAATAAGATTAAGAAAACGGCTACTTCTGACTGGATGGAAATCGAGAAACAACGTGGTATCTCGGTTTCTACATCCGTGATGGAGTTTGACTATAAGGACTACAAGGTGAATATCCTTGACACGCCTGGTCATCAGGACTTTGCGGAGGACACGTTCCGCACTCTGACGGCTGTGGATAGTGCGATTATCGTGATTGACGGAGCTAAGGGTGTGGAGACGCAGACTCGCAAGCTGATGACCGTGTGCCGTATGCGCAAGACACCTGTAATAGTGTTTATCAACAAGATGGACCGTGAGGGACGCGACCCGTTTGACTTGCTCGATGAGGTGGAAACCGAACTGCAAATCAAGGTGCGCCCATTGTCGTGGCCTATCAATCAGGGTGCTCGCTTCAAGGGTGTTTACAACATCTATGAGAAGAAGCTGAACCTCTTCACGCCCGACAAGCAGGTGGTGACGGAGAAAGTGGAGGTGGATATCAACAGCGACGAACTGGAGAAGCGTGTGGGTGAGCAGGATGCAGCGAAACTGCGTGAGGACTTGGAACTTGTGGAAGGTGTGTATCCTGAGTTTGATGTCAATACCTATTTGGATGCAGAAGTGGCTCCTGTTTTCTTCGGCTCTGCCCTGAACAACTTTGGTGTGCAAGAATTGTTGGATTGCTTTGTGGAGATTGCTCCAAATCCTCGTCCTACCACTGCCGAAGAACGATTGGTGAAGCCCGAAGAGCCCAAGTTTACGGGTTTCATCTTTAAAATTACTGCTAACATCGACCCGAACCATCGTTCTTGTACAGCATTCTGTAAGGTTTGTTCGGGCAAGTTCATTCGCAATGCTCCCTATTTGCATGTGCGCCAAGGGAAGACCGTCCGTTTTTCTTCGCCAACTCAGTTCATGGCACAGAAGAAAAGCACGATTGACGAGGCTTACCCTGGTGACATCGTTGGCTTGCCAGACAATGGTATCTTCAAAATAGGCGACACGCTGACCGAAGGCGAACAGTTGCACTTCAAGGGATTGCCAAGTTTCTCGCCTGAAATGTTCAAGTACATAGAAAATGCCGACCCAATGAAAACCAAGCAGTTGGAGAAAGGCATCAATCAATTGATGGACGAAGGCGTGGCTCAGTTGTTCATCAACCAGTTCAACGGTCGCAAACTGATTGGAACGGTGGGACAACTGCAATTCGAAGTGATTCAGTATCGTCTGGAGAATGAATACAATGCGCTGTGTAAGTGGGAACCTGCTCATCTGCACAAGGCTTGCTGGATTGAGAGCGACGACGAAGAAGAATATGAGAACTTCAAGAAGCGCAAGTATCAGTACATGGCAAAAGACCGAGAGGGTAGGGATGTGTTCCTTGCCGATTCGGGATATGTGCTGATGATGGCTCAGCAAGATTTCAAGCATATCAAGTTCCATTTCACCAGCGAATTCTAATCAGAGGAAATCATCAGGGATTTGAGGGATTTTAGAGGATTCTAACACTCCATTATTGATACCCTTTGAGTTCTTGATAAAACATGATATTTAGACACGAAAAGAACGAAGTCTATGATGCAGGATGAAGTGAAAAAGGCGATTGAGGTGATGCGCAATGGCGGTGTCATCCTTTATCCAACAGATACCGTTTGGGGCATTGGTTGCGATGCTACGAACGAAGAGGCGGTGAAGCGTGTGTATGAAATCAAGCGTCGTGACGACTCGAAGGCGTTGATTTGCTTGGTGGATAGTGACGCACGGCTGTCCCGCTATGTGCGAAAGGTGGCAGACGTGGTGTGGGACATGATTGGTTTGGCAACCAAACCGCTGACCATCATTTACGAGAATGCAAACGGTCTTGCCCCCAATCTTTTGGCTGAAGATGGAAGTGTGGGCATTCGTGTCACCAACGAGGAATTTTCGAAGGAGCTCTGCTATCGTTTCCAAAAGCCAATTGTCTCCACCAGCGCGAATATCAGTGGTGAGCCAACGCCGCAGAACTTTGCAGAGATTTCTGAGGAAATCAAGAATGCGGTTGACTATGTGGTGAAATACAATCAGAAGAGCAAGGAAAAGCATCAGCCTTCGAGTGTGGTGAAGATTAAGGAAAACGGAGAATTCAAGATTATTCGACCTTGAGTTGACTCTCAACCAACGATGGCTAAAAATAAGGGAAAGGAAAAAGAGGATGGCAGGATTGATAGGAATACTTAGGAAGGAAGTGAAAGTGATGAACACCATCACCGAATGGGTGAAGGGCGGACACACGCATCGTCAGATTCTCATTGTGATAAGTCTGATGGTCGGTGTCTGTACGGCTTTGGCTGCCTTCGTTCTGAAGTTCCTGGTCGGTTTCATCCAGCATTTCTTGACGCGAGAATTTGAGGCAAGCGAAGTGAACGGACTCTACTTGCTCTATCCAGCCATCGGCATTTTGCTTTGCTCGCTTTTCGTGAGATATTTGGTTCGTGATGACATCAGTCATGGAGTGACCAAGATTCTCTATGCCATCTCTCGCAAACGTGCCCGCATCAAACGGCATAACCGCTGGTCGAGTGTCGTTGCCAGTGCTATCACCATCGGCTTTGGTGGTTCCGTCGGAGCCGAGGCACCTATCGTGCTGACGGGTTCCGCCTTCGGTTCGGAATTGGGCAAGCGTTTCCATCTTCCTCAGCAAACGGTGATGCTCTTGGTGGGATGTGGTGCAGCAGGTGCCATCGCTGGCATCTTCAAAGCCCCAATTGCGGGACTGATGTTCGTGATTGAGGTGCTGATGCTCGACTTGAACATGGCTTCATTGCTTCCGCTCTTGGTGACGAGTATCACGTCCGTCTGTGTTTCTTATGCTTTGTATGGCACGGAATCGATGTTTGCTTTCCATTTGGAAAAACCATTCTCCATCGACATCATTCCGAGCTGTATCATGCTGGGTGTCTTCTGTGGGCTCGTGTCGTTGTATTTTACCAGAGCCATGAATTGGACGGAAGGCATCTTTGCCAAACTCAAGAATCCTCTCCAGAAGTTTTTTGTTGGGGCGCTCATTCTGGGTGTTCTCATCTATTTTCTCCCTGCACTCTATGGCGAAGGCTATGGAGTGATTGACCAGTTGATAGACAATGCTTCAGCCAACGAAATCATGCACAACACCTATTTTTACGGACAAGGTGAAAGCCAACTTTTGCTTTATCTGTCGCTTGTGCTGTTGATGAAAGTGTTTGCCTCGTCTGCCACGAATGGTGGAGGAGGATGTGGTGGAGTGTTCGCACCAAGTCTGTTCGTTGGTGCCATTGCTGGTTTTATTTTCGCATCCCTTTGGAACTACATTTTCCAGCTCAATCCTGAAAGTCTGGGGTTCATTCTTCCTGCCAATTGCGCTCTTTATGGCATGGCAGGATTGATGTCGGGCATCATGCACGCTCCGCTCACGGGCATCTTCCTGATTGCCGAACTGACGGGCGGCTATCAGCTCTTTGTGCCTATTATGATTGTGTCGGCAGTGTCCTATCTTGTCATTTGCGTGTTTGAACCTCACAGCATTTACGCCATGCGTTTGGCTCGCCGAGGAGAATTGCTCACGCACGACAAGGACGATGCCATCCTCACGGTGCTGAACCTGGACTCATTGATTGAGACGGATTTCGTCTGCGTGAGACCCGATTGGGGACTCTCGAAGATTGTGTCTGCCATTGAGTATTCACGCCGTAATTTGTTTCCTGTGCTCAACGAGGCAGGCCAGTTGATTGGAGTGATGTCGCTCGATTCAGTGCGTCATTATATGTTCCGTTCGGAGCTTTATCATCACTATCAGGTTTCTCATTTCATGAAACCTGCACCAGCCGTTCTTACAACCACAGACACGCTGAAGGTGGCTGCGGAGAAGTTTGAGGAAACCAAAGCCTGGAACTTGCCTGTGGTGGATGTGAACGGATGCTTTGTTGGATTCATTTCGCGTTCAGGTCTTTTCAATTCCTACCGAAAGACGCTGGTTGACTTCACTGCGGAATGATGTTTCTTCATCAATCACAAAGATTTAGACTCAATAATAACACTACGATATGAAAAAGGAAGAACTGAGAATCGTCTATATGGGAACGCCCGACTTTGCTGTGGAAAGTTTGCGTGCCCTCGTTGAAGGTGGCTACAATGTGGTGGGTGTGATAACCATGCCCGACAAACCGATGGGTCGTCATGGTAGTGTGCTCCAGCCCAGCCCTGTGAAGAAGTATGCCGTGGAGCATGGCTTGAAGGTGCTTCAGCCTGAAAAGTTGAAAGACGAGGCTTTCCTCGAAGAACTCCGTGCGCTGAAGGCAGACTTGCAGATTGTCGTCGCTTTCCGAATGTTGCCCGAAGTGGTGTGGGCAATGCCGCCAATGGGTACATTCAATCTTCATGCCTCGCTCCTCCCGCAGTATCGTGGTGCTGCTCCTATCAACTGGGCTGTCATCAACGGAGAAACCGAAACGGGCATCACGACTTTCTTCCTGAAACACGAGATTGACACGGGCAAGATTATTCAGCAAGTGCGTGTGCCAATCCATGAGACGGACAACGTGGAGGACGTACATGACAGGCTGATGCTGCTTGGAGGAAAACTGGTGACAGAAACCGTTGATAACATCCTTGCAGGAACAATCCAACCTATCGAACAGGCAGAACTTGTGGATGCAGGTGCCGAACTCAAGCCTGCTCCAAAGATTTTCCATGAAACTTGCCAAATCAACTGGAACCAGCCTCTCAAGAAAGTGTATGACTTCATCCGTGGCTTGAGTCCTTATCCTGCTGCATGGACGGAGTTTGAGGATACCAAGGGCAAGAGACAATCCGTGAAGATTTTCTCAACTTCCATGGTCGAAAGAGTGTTCACTGCTTCCGAACGAATGCCAGCACCGGGAGAAGTCCTGACCGATGGCAAGTCCTACCTTCATGTGATGTGCCAGAATGGTTTGTTGAGCATCAACGAACTACAAATGGCTGGCAAAAAACGTATGCCTGTTGCAGATTTCCTGCGCGGTTATGATGTGACAGGTGGTTTGGCATTTATTGCGTCAGATTGTTAAAAAATTCACGAAGACGTAAAAAAATAGTCAAAAAGTTTTGATTATTGTTTAAAAATACGTTACTTTGCATCCGAACAGACAACGAGTCTGCAAGTAATTCAATATTAACCAACTTCAAAAACATTATTGCCTATCGGAGAAACATTACGCTAAACCAAAACCGGAAGCTTAATGAAAAAAATTAAGGAACAGACTGACGAACAGTTAGTACGTTCATACATTGCAGGCAATAATGCAGCCTTCGACGCGTTACTTCATCGCTACGAGAGCAAGGTGTTTACCTACATAGCATATTCTGTTCGAAACGAGGAATTGGCTCAAGACCTATTCCAAGAATGCTTCATTAAGATTATTACGAAGTTGCAGGGCGGACAATACACCGAGAACGGAAAGTTCGCTTCGTGGGTGATGCGCATTGCGCACAATCTGATTATCGACTACCATCGTCAGAATCAGACGCGAACAGAAATTTCGAACGATGAAGTGGAGGTGGACCTCTTCAATAATGCTTCATTGGCAGTTGACGAGAATCGCGAAAAGGAAATGATTGACCAGCAGCTCCTGGCTGACGTGAAGTCACTGATTAAGTTGCTCCCCGAAAGCCAGCGCGAGGTGGTGCTCATGCGCTATTACGACGAACTGAGTTTCAAGGAAATAGCCGAAAAGACAGGTGTAAGTATCAATACGGCACTGGGACGTATGCGCTATGCTCTCATCAATCTTCGCCGATTGGCTGACAAGTACGATGTCAACATTGCGGTTTGATTTCATCGTTACTTGACTCTTCAATATAGAAAAAATCCAACTTCGTGCAGTGATTGCACATTGCAATACTTTTATTTTAATAAAACATTAGAAGTGCGGACGGGTATGCCTATACCAGTCCGCACTTAATTTTTGTCACTTTCTTTTTAGGAAATGATTGTTGGCAAAGTCTGTTTCCCCCCATCATTTCACGAAAATCTTCTTTCCATTTCTGATGTAGATTCCTCTCGTTGGATGATTCACGCGCTGACCATTCAAGTTGTAATAAGCATTGTCGGCATTGTGTTCTTCCTCATGCACAGCGACAATGGCTGATGGAGCTGCTAAGAAGAAGCGGTGCTGAATGGCAGGACTCCATTCGTTGCTGTTCTGCGCAATGGCACGGATGCTTATCCATTGTCCATCGTGAGGCAGGTTCTCGTTCAGATTTCCTTTGCTGTAAATGTTGGCAGATGCAGTGAGATGTCCTTGATGGTCGCCGCCAGCCCACGACACAGGAGCAAGTCCGTCAGTCGTGTAATAAACCTTTCCGTTCGATGCAAATGTCAGTTCATCGTCGCAACTCAGTGTGTCTGTGCTGATTGCCTGTCCGTTGACCAACAGTTGTGGTGCTTCAGAATGAGGATACCAGCCTTGCTTCATGAGTTGTTCCAGAAAGATTCTGCTGCGTGTTGGGAAATAATTGCTCAACAGCCGATTGCGTTCCGACATGTAGTAATTGTCCACGTCGTAGTCCTTGCCTCTCGAACTGTATGGGTGAACCACGAGTCGGTAGTCTCCCCAACGTGCTGCTTCGTCGTAAATGGCGTTCTCGATGGTGTGATACAGACTGTCCCACACCGCAACCACAGCTTTCTCCGTCAACCATCCGTCGTTCGTGAGCAGTTCGTGTGCTCGGTCCATGTAGCGATGGAGGAATTGGGGATTCTCCATCAGGTTCTGAAACACTCGCGTCGGTCTGCCCTTCGTGTTCAGTTTCAGAATGTTCTCTGTGGGTGATTCGAAAATTTGCTCTGTGTCCCAGCAAATGAAATGGAATCCCATCGGTTCGTCACCCCGTCGAGCCACGGCATACCAGTTGTGTTCGTCCCAGTCGGTGTTTCCTCCGAATTGGTTGATGAGGATGTAGTCGATGAAATTGTCCATGTCGAGCAGAGGCTCCACCGTTTCGTCCTCTTCGCCTGCTTCGTTGAGGCCTTGCAACTGATAGTAATATGCGTCATCAGCGGCATATTGTGCTATGTCGAAGAGCTGGTTCCATTTATCCACCGTTCCTTCCGTGGCTTCGATGTGGTTGCCGCCTTCTTCTTCCTGTTTGATGACATCGTACTCGCCCTTCTTTCCGCCAAAATGTGTCTTGCAGAAAGTGTCGTCCACTCGTTCTGCAATGTTATAGAGTCCCCAATACAGCCCATTGATGAACAGATGGACATACAATCCTCGTGAGTATGCATGTCCCATCCTTCCTTGCATGTTGCGAGCCCAGAGGTCGCGGGCGTATTGGGCGTAGGTTCTGCCTGGCGAATTCCAGTGTTGCCACGAATTACCAAAGTGGCAGCGCAGCACCAGTTGGTCGAAATCCTCAGTCCTTTCGCGGTCGAAGAGGGGATAGGACAATTTTCCTGCACCGTATTCCTTCTTGAATTTCAGTCGTAGCGAGTGCTTCGGATTCTTTTCGGGAAGACGACCGTGTCCACCATGAATACTCACACCGCAGTCTATCGTCAAGTCGTGCTCCTGGGGTCCTCCCATCAGTTCTGCCGACACGGGGCGTTCCCATCCGCGACCGATGCTGTTGCCAACTGGCGTACCTGTGTAGATGTAGATGCCTCCCGTCTCTGGGTCTGTGTCGTGGCTGAAAAAATAGTCTTTGTCGGTGACAAGCGAAAGAATCGGAATCTCCGAAAGTCCTGCAACGATGTGCGGTTGGAGCTTCTCGTCCTGTGTCATAGCGGCATTCATGTCGTAGTCCGCCTTTGCCGTTCCAGAAATCTGACAATAGCTGCCCCATTGAGTAGGGTAGCCGCTCGGTGTGCCTTGTTGGGCGAGGACAGAACTGACGAAGATGTACGTAGCTGTCGAAACACTGGAGCTGACGACGCTGTCTTTCACTTCCACGGCTCTCAGACAAGCCGTTTTCGTCAGAACAACGGGCGACTTATAGCGTGCGCTTTGTGCTGTTGGGGTGCTGCCGTCGGTGGTGTAGTGGATTTCCGCTTCGGGGTCACTGCTGAATATCGACACCACCAGGTTCTTCCTGTCGTAAAGCCCATGCTTTTTGCTAAACGTGGGCTGAGCCTGCATCGTCCAGCATTGGAAGAGCAGGAAGAAAATCAGATATGTGAAGCGCAATTTCATCGACGTTCTCGGTCTGTTTGATGAGTTAGGTTCTCTTTGATGGTTCCGATTGTTGTTGGCAAAGGTAGTGTTTTTCTTTCGCTTCTTCATCCAAATTGTGTTGCAAACTCTTTCTCTCATGTAACATCGTCCCATTTTCCTTCGAGTTTGCAAGCCAAACCCTTCGTTTCGTGGATGTTCACTTCGCAAAAGGGCAAAAAAAAACCTGCGGACTTACGTCCAAGCAGGTTCCAATTCTCTCGATGGGTCGTCCGACCCACAGTAATTGTCTCGTTGAGCTCTTGATTACTTAGCAACAGTCTCAGCTACTTCTGCAACTGCAGAGTCAGCAACAGCAGCAACAGTGTCAGCTGCAGCAGCAACAGTGTCAGCAACTTCTTCTACAACTGTAGAATCAACTGCTGGTTCTTCTACTACTGGCTTAGTTTCGTTACCACAAGATACGAAAGAAACTGCTGCAAGAGCTACGATTGCAAATACCAACTTTTTCATTTTACTTTTACTTTTAATTTTGTTAAACAATTGATTGCTTTCTTAAAACGCTGCAAATTTACGGACTTTTCCGATACGTTGTTCTCCCAAACCCGATTTTTTTTCATTTCACAAGCATTTTTTTTACTTTTTTATGTAACTTTTCTTATTTTGTATAGAATTGAGGTGGTTTTGTATAGTTTGTTTCCGCACACAAATTTTTCACACAAATCATTTTGAGTGTTGCCTAAACTCTCATTAAGTCCGAAATAATGTCGTTTGAGGTGTGGATGCCCTGTTCCGTGAGGTGCATCCAGTTTCGCTCAATGCAGAGCTTTCCGCTTTCAAGGTGTGGCTGAGCATTTTCGAGCAGATAAGAAAGAAACTGCTTGCCAAAGGCAGACTCGATGTGTTGCAAATCTACTCCCTCGCAGGTCCTCAGTCCCACCATCACGCATTCATCATATTTCTGCTCCGTGTTCAGCGTCTCTCCTTCCGTGGCAAGCCTGCCCGTTTCCACACCTTTTATATATATAAGGAGGTCGTTGGCGTTCCAACTCCGTGAGTTGCCATCGTAGGAATGAGCCCCTGCACCAAAACCGTAGTACGGAATGCCGTGCCAATAGCTGGAGTTGTGGCGAGAACGTCTTTCGGGCAAGGCGAAGTTCGAAATCTCATAATGTTCAAATCCAGCTTTCTTCATGCGTTCCACCAACCTGACGTACATCTGCAAGGAGAGCTCTTCGTCAATCTCCTCAATGTCTCCTGCCTCCAACATCCGTGTGAGTGCCGTTCCTTCCTCGTACATCAACGAATAGGCACTGACGTGTTGCACCTTGAGTGACAAAGCCGTTTCGATGTCGCTTTCCCATTCTTCGAGCGTTTCTTGGGGAAAACCAAACATCAAATCCACGCTGATGTTCCCAAATCCAGCTGCCTGACAACGTCGAACCGTATCAAATGCCTCCTGCGCCGTGTGCCGCCTTCTGATGAACTTGAGCCGTTCGTCATCGAAAGTTTGTATGCCGAAGCTCAACCTGTTCACAGGCAACTGCTTCATTCCTTGCAGGTACGTTGCGTTCACGTCGTCCGGATTGGCTTCCATCGTGATTTCCGCTCCTTCGCCAATCTGGAAACACTCAAAGACGGCATCAAAAATCTGTTGCAGTTGTTCAATACTTAATTGCGATGGAGTTCCGCCACCCAAATAAATGGTTTCAATCCTCCGTTCCTCCGCACTCAATCCTCCACTTCGCAACTCGATTTCTCGGCACAACGCCGCCACGTACCTCTCTCGCAAGGGTAGGGAAGTGGTCGAAAAGAAATCGCAGTAGATGCATCGCGATTTGCAAAACGGAATATGTATATAAATGCCAGCCATAATCTGTTGCAAAGTTAGCATTTATATGTTAGTTGGGGATAAGAAACTCGCTTAAATTCTGGTGCTCATAGATTTTTTTAGACCTTGATATGTGATTGTCATGCAGTGCATGAGGGGATTAACTGGATTGTTCTTTCGATTCAACTAAATGACCGAGGGCTCGTTATCGTTCAAGTGAGGGCTCGTCGAAGCTCAAACGAGCCCTCGCTTGATTTACGCCGAAGGCTCGACATTTCACTTACGTCGAACTCAAGATTCAGTAGAATCAAAGAAATGACTTAGCACCAACAAAGCCGAGCGTCAGTGCTTCCTGACGCTGAAGGCGTCATCGCTCAGTAACCGTAGGTCGGAACGACCTGCGGATGGTGAGTGTGCTGGTAAATGCACTCTGAAGGAGTGCCCCAAGATGGTATAGATGGGCGACTCCTTCAGAGTCGATATAGCTGACACGCTGCTATCCGGGGGTGCTTTGCACCCTCGG
>DGSN01000011.1:27136-27981 GCA_002393575.1 Prevotellaceae bacterium UBA4361
TACTGAGCGGTGACGCTTTCAGCGTCAAATTGGGTTTGGCAAGTCCTGAAAGGACGATAGACCACAGGCAGGCGGTGAAGCGAAGCGGAACCCCTGCTATGTGTCGCAAAGTAAGCGAGTGCCAAAGGTACGACAGATTATCTGACTGACATATCCGTCACTCGCTTCGGGGTTCCGTTGTTGGCTATGTGCTTATCAGGGGTTCCGTGCTTTGCACTTCACCGCCTGCCTGTGTTCTTTCATGCCTTCGGCATTTTTGGCGAACACCAATACATGACACTTTCTGCGTCAAATTGGCTTGGCGAGTCCTGAAAGGACGATAGACCACAGGCAGGAGGTGAAGCGAAGCGGAACCCCTGCTATGTGTCGCAAAGTAACCGAGTACCAAAGGTACGACAGAACATCTGACTGACATATCTGTCACCCGCTTCGGGGTTCTGTTGTTGGCTATGGGCTCAGCAGGGGTTCCGTGCTTTGCACTTCACCGCCTGCCTGTGTTCTTTCATGCCTTCGGCATTTTTGGCAGACATCAATGTAATAGAATATGTTTTTCAAACATCCCAATCATATCGTTCATTTGCGATACTCCATCGAAATAAAATTCTATCGTTGTAGTTCACTCATCTTTCCCCCTATAGTTGAAAAAGCTAACTTCTTGACGCTGAAGGCGTCATCGCTCAGTAACCGTAGGTCGGAACGACCTGCGGGTGGTGAGTTTGCTGGTAAATGCACTCTGAAGGAGTGCCCCAAGATGGTATAGAAGGGCGACTCCTTCAGAGTCGATATAGCTGACACGCAGCTATCCGGGGGTGCTTTGCACCCTCGGTTACTGAGCGGTGACGCTT
>DGSN01000064.1:0-163 GCA_002393575.1 Prevotellaceae bacterium UBA4361
TGGCGGCATCCGCATCGAGGATGATGTACTGATTACCAAGGACGGCTGCAGATTCCTCGGAACGAAGCGCATCCCGTACCACCCTGCAGAACTGGAAGCATTTATGAGTAAAAACCAATAGATAATTATGAAAAAAATTTTAACCTTTGCACTCATGGCATTC
>DGSN01000064.1:221-3569 GCA_002393575.1 Prevotellaceae bacterium UBA4361
TTGCCGTTGGTGCTCAGGCTGCCAAGAAAAAGGCACCTGCAAAAAATGAGAACAAACCCGTATTCACCGTCGTCAAGGAAAATCCTATCACGACCATCAAGGACCAGAACCGCTCGGGTACGTGCTGGGACTACTCTACCCTCTCCTTCTTTGAGGCAGAGATCCTGAAGGCTACCGGCAAGAAGTACACCCTCTGTGAAGCTTTCGTAGCCAACAAGACCTATATGGAGCGTGCCATCCAAGTGGTTCGCTATCACGGTGACTGCCAGTTTGCACAGGGCGGAAGTTCTGAGGACGTGCTTCACACATTGAAGACACACGGCATCTGCCCCATCGAGGCAATGCCTTTCCCCGGTTCACTCTATGGTGACTCGCTGAACAACTTCAACGAGTTCTTCAGCGTGCTGGAGCCATACGTAGCCGCTGTCGCCAAGAGCGATGCCAAGAAACTCAGCAAGGCATGGAAGACCGGTATGCAAGGCATACTCGACGCCTATCTGGGAAAGTGCCCTGAGAAGTTCACCTACGAAGGCAAGGAATATACCCCGAAAAGTTTCATGGCATCGCTGGGTATCAATCTCGACGACTATGTGAGCATCACCAGCTATACCCACCATCCCTTCTACACCGCCTTCGCCGTTGAGGTACAGGACAACTGGCGCTTCCCATTGAGCTACAACGTGCCAATGGACGAGATGATGCAGATTATCGACAACGCTGTGAAGAACGGCTATACCGTAGCCTGGGGCGGTGACGTCAGTGAGCCTGGCTTCACCCGCAAGGGACTGGCCTATGCTGTAGATGACAAAAAGACACAGAGCCTGCAAGGCAGCGACATGGCCAAATGGCTGAAGATGACTGCCGCCAAGAAGCGTGACATCATCGACTCGCTGGGCTGCACCGTGCCTGAGATTGTTCCTACTCAGGAGATGCGTCAGGAGCGCTTCGACAACTGGGAACTGACTGACGACCATGGCATGCACATCTTCGGTGTTGCCAAGGACCAGAACGGTAAGGAGTACTATATGGTACAGAACTCATGGGGCAAGACGGGCGACTACAAGGGCATCTGGTATATGACCAAGGCTTTCATCGCTGCCAACACCATGGACTTCCTCATCAACAAGAATGCCATTCCCGCTGAGATTCGCAAGAAGCTAGGACTTTAAACCATGGAAGGGGTGTGCCATCATGCGCATCCCTTTCATTTCTTTCACCTAAAACAAACTACTTATGACAAACCTATGGAAAAATGATGAAGAACTGTTCCGTATAGCCCGTAACGAACTCTTCACAGCCTTGGTAGGCGATGTCCTGGACAAAATGGGGTATCTGCACCAATTCCTGCCCCCACATATCAAACCCTTACGACGTGACATGGTAGTCATCGGACGCGCAATGCCCGTGTTGGAAGCTGACGTCTTTGCAGAGCGACAGCAGGAGACACAGCTCGACGTGATGCGGAAACCCTTTGGCATCATGTTTGAGGCACTTGACCAACTGAAGGCCGGTGAGGTATATATCTGTAGTGGTTCGTCACCACGCTATGCACTATGGGGCGGACTGATGAGCACACGAGCTATTGCCATAGGAGCAGCTGGCGCAGTGGTTGACGGTTTCTCACGAGACACCAACGAGATACTGCGTCTGAACTTTCCCACTTTTTCACAAGGCACCTATGCACAAGACCAAGGACCTCGCGGAAAAGTGATAGACTATCGGGTACCCATCGAGTTCGGAGGCATTCCCGTTCGTCCTGGCGACATTGTCTTTGGCGACCTTGACGGTGTGATCATCGTACCCCGCGAGGCTGAGGAAGAAGCCTTTGCCGGAGCCATTGAGAAGGCCCGTGGCGAAAAGCTGGTCAAGCAAGCCCTGGAGCAAGGCATGAGCACCGTAGAAGCTTTTGCCAAATTTGGAATCATGTAAAACAAATCAAATATGAATGCATTTAGAATTGACGGACAACGAGCCGTCGTAACAGGAGGAGGCAGCGGACTGGGTCTGGGTATTGCCAAAGTATTTGTAGAGGCCGGCGCTGAAGTAATCATCATCGGTAGAAACGAAGAGAAATTACGCGAGGCTCAGCAACAACTGGGAGAAAAATGCAGCTATCGGGCTTTCGATGTTACCAATACCAATGAGATTCCAGCTCTTGTACAAGACATCGGAGCAGTCGACATACTGGTTAACTGCGCTGGAGTACACCTGAAGAAATGGGCGCTCGATGTCAGCGACGAAGAATTTCTGAGCGTGCTGAACGTCCACGTGATGAGTGTCTTCGCCCTGAGTCGCGAGTTTGCCAAACTGATGGTAGAGCGAGGCAAAGGTTCTATCATCATGATTAGTTCGATGACAGCCATCATGGGGATGGAGCAAGTCGTTGCCTACACAACGGCCAAATCAGCCGTACTCGGATTACAACGCAGTTTGGTGGCAGAACTGTCACCCAAGGGCATACGTGTCAACACCATTGCTCCAGGCTGGATAGACACGCCCATGTTCCATAAAGCCACCGACAACGACCCCCAGCGCAAGGCCAATATCCTGCGCCGCATTCCCATGAAAACCTTTGGCCAGCCAGAGGATATCGGATATGCTGCACTCTACCTCTCATCTCCGGCAGGCAGTTACGTGAACGGTGTGTTCCTTCCTGTAGACGCTGGAGCATCAGAAGCATTCTAAGGAGCAAGGACTGCGACTATGAAGAAAACGAATATCCGTTGGACGGTGGTGGCCCTTATCTTCTTTGCCACCACCATCAACTACATCGACCGTCAGGTTATCGGACTGCTGAAGCCCTATATCCAAGATGACCTTGGATGGACAGAGGCAGACTATGGGTATATCGTCACCGCTTTCCAGGTGGCCTATGGCATTGGCATGCTGTTAGGCGGACGGATGCTCGACCGGCTAGGCAGCAAGAGCGGATACTCTATAGCCATTATCGTGTGGAGCATCGGTGCCGTACTACATGCCACGGTGCGCTCCGTAACTGGTTTTGGAGCAGCACGTGCCATCCTTGGCTTGGGTGAAGCAGGAAACTTTCCCGCAGCAGTGAAGGTCATCGCAGAATGGTTTCCCAAGCGCGACCGGGCCTATGCTACCGGTCTGTTCAATTCCGGAACAACCATTGGCGCCATCATCGCCCCCATCATTGTGACGGCCATCACGCTGGAATGGGGCTGGCGGTGGGCTTTCATCGTTACTGGTATGCTGGGATTCGTCTGGGTGGTCATCTGGTGGATACTTTATCATTCTCCCGACAAACACCGAGGCGTGAATCAGGCGGAACTGGAGTATATCAAGGGGGAGGATGAGGAGGATAGGGCTAATGGGGCCAATGGG
>DGSN01000006.1 GCA_002393575.1 Prevotellaceae bacterium UBA4361
TTTACTACGTTGTACTTTGTACCTTGTTCTTTGTCCTTTTAATTACCCTTTGATGGCATTTTGTAATGATATGAGTTTTTTCAGTTTTTGAATTTACTACGTTGTACTTTGTACCTTGTTCTTTGTCCTTTTAATTACCCTTTGATGGCATTTTGGATACTCTGACTGTCTGTTAATAAAGCATTGAAAAGCAATTCCAGATTCACAGGAGTTCCCTCCTCCTCGTTTTCGTTTGGCACAATCACGTTGTAGCCTTGCAGACCCTGCTCTTCGTACAGGCGGTTCTCAGGCAGCGAGTTCCTATCCACCGTCAGGAAACTCAATCTGCGTTCGATGTCGCTCATCGAAGCCTCCAAGAGCGTGCGGTTGTTGTCGATGATGACCAACTTGTCTAACAGCAGTTCCACATCTCTCACCTGGTGCGTGCTGATGATGATAATCTTGTCATCACTCATGCCGCTTGCCACCACCTTGCGGAATTGCGACTTCGAAGGAATGTCGAGACCGTTCGTTGGCTCGTCCATCAGCAGCAGCTTCGTGTTGGTGGCAAGAGCCACGCACATATACACCTTCTTCTTCTGTCCCATCGACAAATGACCAAGATTCACATCGCGACTCATCTGGAACATCTCAAGACACTTGTCCAATAGCTCGTCGCTGAACTTAGGGTAGAACGGGCGAATCACCTTCACATAGTCCATCAGCTTGATGCTTGGCAAGTCGTATTCCTCAGGAACAATGAACATGTCCGACAACGTCTCAGGCTTTCTCAGTTTTGTTTCAATGCCGTTGAAGAGGATTTGTCCCTGTCGTGTATGGAGCAAGCCCATGATGAGATAGAGTAGGGTACTCTTTCCCGTGCCGTTCTTACCGAGCAATCCGTAGATGCCCCCTTCGTCAAACTTCACACTGAAGTCCTTAATCACGTTCTGGCCCTTCAAGTAGCCATAACTCACATTTTGAATATCTACCATATACTTTCTATTTTGATTTGTTTGTTTTATTCTAAGTCGTTTTCAGCCCATTGTACGGTCTGTTTTAGTGTACTACCTCAATAGAACACTGCAAATATAGTGCATTCGTGTCACCACTTCCAAACAATTCTGCGATTTTAACACAATTTTAACACTTATCCACAGCATTTCCCAATGCTCCACCCCTCATTCCCCTTTCCGCCATTCAGAACCTCGAATAACAACGAACCTTCATTTCTCTTCAAACGAACCTTCGCCGTCATCGCATTGAACCTTCGCCAAATCCCCAACGAACGCTCGTCGCATTTGACCCTTCGAAATGAATAATTTTTTCATTTTCTTATTCTCTTGCTTTCTCATTATTAAAAAAAAACGTACCTTTGCAGCGAATCTGGAGATAATGGATTCAAAATCAGATGAAAATACGGGAAATAATTGGAGCCCTTGAACAATTCGCTCCTCTGTCCCTGCAAGACAGCTACGACAATGCCGGACTGCAGATTGGATTAACGGAGGATGCTGACGTCTCAGGGGCGTTATTGTGTCTTGACGTGACTGAAGATGTCATCGAGGAGGCTGTGCAGCGAGGTTGCAACCTCGTTGTGAGCCATCATCCGTTGCTCTTCCATGCGCCTAAGCAAATTACGGGCGCCGACTATGTGCAGCGTTGCATCATCAAGGCGATTCAGCGTGGAGTGTGGATTTATTCTGCCCACACCAACCTCGACAATGCACCCCACGGGGTGAGTTATCGCATGGCAGAAAAGATTGGTTTGCACGATGTGAAGCCACTGCAACCCATCGAGGCAAAGATGGATGGCAACCTCCAGCCTGGCGCTGGCATCATCGGACGGCTCTCTGAACCAATGGAGCGCGAGGATTTCATTGCCCTCGTCAAGGAGTGCTTCGAAGTGGGCAGTGTGCGCTACAACTCTTGGACTGGCGAGCAAATCCAGACAGTTGCCCTCTGTGGAGGTGCAGGTGCTTTTCTCATTCCGAAGGCGGTGGAGGCAGGAGCCGATGTGTTCATCACGGGAGAAATAGGTTATCATCGTTTCTTTGGTCTTGAGAACACCATCCAACTGATGGAGATAGGTCACTTCGAAAGCGAACAATACACACTCGAAATCCTTCGTGAAATCATTTCCAATGTTGCGCCCGAATTGCCAATCCTCAACACAGAGACAGAAACGAACCCTATCAACTATTTATAGAAAGGTTAAAAAAGCCTCACCCCCGACCCAGCCCCCTCCAGCTCCCCCAAGGGGGAGAGAAAGGCGAGGGGAGTGGATAGCGAGAAAAAAATCCTTCTAAATCCTTTAAATCCTTGATTAAAAACTTATAAACTTACAATAACATGGTAAAGAAAAAAGAATCATCTTCTTCAGAGATGACGGTGGAGGACAAGCTCAAGAACCTCTACGACCTTCAGAAAATGCTCTCCGAAATCGACAACATCCGCACGCTCCGTGGAGAACTTCCGCTCGAAGTGGAAGACCTCGAAGACGAGATTGAAGGACTCAAAACTCGCATTGCCAATGCTACCGACGAGTCCATGCAGATTCGTTCGCGCATCAACGAGTTCAAGTCGCGCATCGAATTATCGACTTCGAAGCTCAACGAATACAAGAGCCAACTCGACAACGTGCGCAACAACCGCGAGTATGACGCACTCAACAAGGAAATCGAATTCCAGAGTCTCGAAGTGGAACTGGCACAGAAGCGCACTCGTGAGGCTCAGTTGGCTGAGAAGCAGAAGCAGGAAATCATTGCCCGTGCGCAGCAGGACCTCGATGAGCGTCAGCAGGACCTTGAGGTGAAGAAGAACGAGCTCGACGAAATCGTGGCTGAGACAAAGGCTGAGGAAGAAAAGCTCCGTGAGAAGGCAAAGAACCTCGAATTGCAGATTGAACCAACGCTCTTGCAGGCATTCAAGCGCATCCGCAAGAATTCTCGCAACGGACTCGGCATCGTGTATTTGCAGCGTGATGCTTGTGGTGGTTGCTTCGCCAAGATTCCACCTCAGCGCCAGCTCGATGTGCGTATGCGCAAGAAGATTATCGTTTGCGAATACTGCGGACGTATCCTCATCGACCCTGAGCTTGCAGGCGTGAAGCCTGATGCTCCAAAGGAGGAGAAGCCAAAGCGCAGTGGAAAGCGCAGCATCCGTCGTTCGAAGGGCGACCCAACTGCTATTTCTGCCAACGACATGGAATAAGGCTCGCTGCTTTACTTCAGCACATAAAAAAAGCATGGAACAAATCCCCGCTCGGTGGGTTTGTTCCATGCTTTTTTTTGTTGTTGTCTGATGTGTCGGTTCGTTATTTCTCGCCGCTGATGCGGTGCTGGAGTTTCCAGACGTAGGCATCGACGGAAGCGACGGAAACGATGTTCACAACGTCGCGAACGGAAGCGTCGTGGTCGGTGAAATAGATAGGTTTGTTGAGTCCCATCTGAATTGGACCGAGGATTTCCACGTCGGTGTTGAGTGCCTGGAGCAGTTTGAAGGATGTCTGGGCTGACGTAAGGTTCGGGAAGACGAGCGTGTTGACATCTTTGCCGAAGAGACGCGTGAACGGATACATCTCGTCGCGCTGTTCGCGGTTGAGTGCATAACCAATCTGCATTTCTCCATCCACTGCCAGGTCTGGGTATTCGCGGTGCAATTGTTCAACAGCCTTGCGCACCTTGAGGGAGCCTTCGCTGGTGTCGGAACCGAAGTTGGAGTGGCTCACCATAGCGATGTTTGGCTTTTCGTTGAACCAACGCACGGTGGTTGCACAAAGCCGCGTGATGTCAACGAGTTCTTCTGCGCCAGGGTTGTTGTTGATGAGGGTATCACCAATGTAGAGTGTTCCCTTTGGCGAGTTGAGGATGTGCATGGTGCCGAAGTGCTTGAACTCTTCGCGTATGCCGATGACCTCTTTCGCCACCTTGATGGTGTTGCTGTACTTGGTGTAGAGACCTGTGATGAAAGCGTCGGCTTCGCCTGTTTCCACCATCATCATGCCGAAGTAGTTGCGCTCGAACATCTTGTCGTTTGCCTCGCGGAAGGTGTAGCCGTCGCGCTCGTGTTTCTTCACGAGGATGCGGGCAAAGCGTTCGCGGCGTTCAGCCTCGTTGTCATGGCGAAGGTTGATGACCTCAATGCCTTCGAGCGAAAGGTCGAGTTCCTCAGCCAGTTTTGCAATCTTCTCGTCGTTGCCGAGGAGGATAGGGTGGCAGATGCCTTCGTTCTTTGCCTGCACAGCGGCACGCAGCATGGTTGGGTGGATGCCTTCGGCAAACACCACGCGCTGAGGATGTGCGGCAGCAGTGGAGTAGAGCTTCTGCGTGAGTTTGGTTTCCTGGCCGAGCATCAACGAAAGGCTGTGCTTGTAGGCATCCCAATCGGTGATGGTGCGACGTGCCACACCACTGTCGATGGCTGCCTTGGCAACTGCTGCGCTCACTTCGCTGATGAGGCGTGGGTCAACTGGTTTTGGAATGAAATAGTCGCGGCCAAACTTCAGGTTGTTCACCTTATATACATCGTTCACCACGTCGGGAACGGGTTGCTTGGCGAGGTCAGCAATGGCATGGACGGCAGCCATCTTCATCTCCTCGTTGATGGCTGTGGCGTGAACGTCGAGCGCACCACGGAAGATGTAAGGGAAGCCGATGACATTGTTGATTTGGTTAGGATAGTCGGTGCGGCCTGTTGACATCAGTGTGTCGGGACGTGCCTCCATTGCATCCTCGTAGCTGATTTCTGGTACAGGGTTGGCGAGGGCAAAGATGACGGGGTCTTTTGCCATCGTCTTCACCATCTCCTTGGTGAGCACATTTCCCTTGGAGAGTCCTACGAACACGTCGGCACCGTTGATTGCCTCTTCGAGTGTGTGTACGTCGCGACGGTCGGTGGCAAAGTATTTCTTTTGCTCCGTGAGGTTCTCGCGGTCGCTGGTGATCACTCCCTTCGAGTCGAGCATGAGGATGTTCTCACGGCGGGCACCGAGTGCCTCGTAGAGCTTCGTGCAAGAAATGGCTGCAGCACCAGCACCGTTCACCACGATGCGGACTTTCGAAATGTCCTTGCCGTTCACTTCGAGCGCGTTCTTCAGTCCGGCTGCGGAAATGATGGCAGTGCCGTGCTGGTCGTCGTGCATCACGGGGATGTCGAGAGTGCGCTTCAGGCGTTCCTCAATGTAGAAACACTCAGGAGCCTTGATGTCCTCCAGGTTGATACCGCCAAAGGTTGGAGCGATTTTCTCCACAGCCTCGCAGAATTTCTCTGGGTCTTTCTCGTTGACTTCGATGTCGAACACGTCGATGCCACCATAGATTTTGAACAACAAGCCTTTGCCTTCCATCACAGGCTTTCCACTCATGGCACCGATGTCGCCCAGTCCGAGCACAGCCGTGCCGTTGGATATGACAGCCACGAGGTTGCCCTTGTCGGTGTATTTGTAAGCATCGTCAGGGTTCTTTTGGATTTCCAAACATGGATAGGCAACGCCAGGAGAATAGGCGAGACTCAAGTCGGTTTGTGTACGGTAAGCTTTGGTTGGCTTTACTTCAATTTTTCCAGGACGACCGTTCTGATGATACTGCAGAGCGGCCTCTTTCGTAATCTTTGCCATAAAACAATCTTTTTTCTTCAGAATTGGAAATGTGCTGCAAAGTTAATCAAAAAATGTAAAAGATAATCAGGGATTTAAAGGAATTTGAGGCGAGTTTTTGAGTTTTTAAGTTTTTGAGTTTGGGTCTAAGGTCTAAGGACTAAGGTCTGAAGTCTATCTCCTAAAGAACCTTTAGCTTGGCTTAGCTAAATCGGCAAAATCAGCAAAATTTTAAAATTTAGTACATTTAGTCTATTTCTTTAGGAGACATAAACTCAAAAACTTAAAAACTTAAGAACTCAAAAACTTATAAACTTACAAAATGTTGTATCTTTGCACTGCGATATGGAACAAAAAAGAATTTTGATTATCGACGATGAGCACGACCTGTGCGAAATCCTGCTTTTCAATCTCATTGTAGCGGGGTATCGGACAGATGTGGCTTATTCGGCGGAAGAAGCATTGCAATACAGAGTGGCAGACTACGACTTGCTGCTGATTGACGTGATGATGCCTGGCTTGTCGGGCTTTGAATTGGCTGAACGCTTGAAAGCCGACCAACAGACGGCGCATATTCCCATCATCTTCCTGACAGCGAGAGACACGGAGGACGACAAGCTCTACGGTTTCGGATTGGGAGCCGACGACTATGTGTCGAAACCGTTTTCTGTTCGAGAAGTGTTGGCGAGAGTGAAGGCAGTGCTGAAACGGACAGGAAACAATGGCGAGCATCTGTTGGCATACGAGGGACTGACACTGGATGTTGCCACAAAGACGGTTTGCATTGACGGTAACTCTGCTGCCCTGACACGGACGGAGTATGAGTTGCTGCGACTCTTGTTGGAACATCAGGGACAGGTGTTCAGTCGGCAGGAATTGCTCGAAAAAGTGTGGCCGCAGGACGTGGTTGTCACAGAACGAACCGTTGATGTGAACATCACCCGCTTACGAAAGAAATTGGGTCACTATGCCTCCCGTCTGATTTCACGTACAGGATTTGGCTATAGTTTTGAAGGAAAAATCAAAAACTTAAAAACTTAATAAGTGAAAAGTAAATCAGGGATTTTAGGGATTTCAAAGGGATTCCTTAATAAGTGAAAAGTGAAAAGTGAAAAATTCCATCCGGCTCAATCGCTTCACGCTTCACTCTTCACACTTCACGTTGAACTTAAAAACTCAAGAACTAACCATAAAAACTCACATGAGCGAAGGACGAAAAATGTGGCTGAGCGTGATGGCGGTTTTTCTTCTCTATGCTACCATCTTCACACTCTTTGAAGACTACGACCGCAAGTTCCTGACGTTGTTTAACGAAAGCAGCGACTGGCACCTGTTGCTGTTCTCGTTGGTCGTTTTGGCGGGACTCGCCTTCATGTTGTATCGATATGCCCAACGAATGGACCAGCGCATCAATCACGAACAGGCTGAGAAAGAAAACCGCCTGCGTCGCGAACTGACGCAAAACATTGCGCATGAACTGAAAACGCCTGTTGCAAGCATCTTGGGCTATGTAGATACGATTCTGCAACACCCTGAGCTGGGAGAAGACGTGAAGCACCAGTTCATCGTTCGCACCCAAGTGCAGGCACAGCGATTGACGGCTCTCTTGCAGGACATTTCCACGCTCAACCGCATGGACTATGCGGCGAACATCATTTCGATGGACGATGTGAACGTCTCTTTCCTTGTTGCCGACATCGTACAGGAGTCGGAACTCGCCTTGGAGCAACATGGGATGGTGCTGCGAAACTGTCTTCCGCAAGGAATCATCGTGAAGGGCAACGCTACGTTGCTGTACGGCATCTTCCGAAACCTGTTGGACAACGCCATCAACTATGCAGGTCGAGGGACAACCATTGAGATTTCAGCAAGAGAAGAACCCAACGAATGGGAGTTTACTTTTATGGATGACGGCATTGGCGTTTCAGAAGAGCATCTGCCACGTATCTTCGAGCGTTTCTATCGCATCGACAAGGGACGTAGCCGCGAAATCGGCGGAACAGGACTGGGACTGTCTATCGTGAAAAATGCCGTGACACTCCACGGGGGAAGCATCACGGCATCGAGTCCTAAAACAGGAGGACTGTTGTTTCAGTTCACAATCAAAAAAAATACCTAATAAAGGTGCTTCTTCAGCCGACGACCGACTTTCGACCAAGGTTGCATGAGATGAGGATGCTGGCGACGGATAGGACTGTCGAACATGAGGAAACATGCCAAGAGGGTGAGGCATGCGTATGCCACCCATCCATACACGGACTTCACGCTCATGCAGAGAATGGAATCAATAAACTCTCCCATGAATTGGCCTGGCGTTTCGCGAATACGAAGTATGCCCCAACGCACCTGATCGACATAGACGCCATAGCGCGAAAGCAGACTGGCAACGTAGTGGCTAATTCCATGAGCATAGAGTGCGCAACCCACGCAGCCACCAATAATCATGTGAAGCATGTTGAAGACACTGAGTCCTTGGAAGAAGTGGTGGAAGTCCATACTGTCATGTAGCGAAATCATGAACATGATGCTCAGACATGCGTAGGCGAATCCACGGAAAAGGAGTGGCAGATAGAGTTTCTCGATGTTGAGTTGAGGAGAAACAAGGAGATACATGAGGATGATGTAGGCAGAAAGCGAAATGGTGCCTAAGATGCCGAGCCGGATGTACGGATAGCTCTTGATTTTCAGAAGCCATGCGAGGGAGAAGAGGCATCCTGAAATGTTGCCTATCCATACGGGCCAAACCAAATAGGAATTGACAAGTGAGTTGTAGTGAAGTCCTGATTCGAGGAAGACGAAAAAAAGACCTGTGGCGATGAATGCCAAAATGACGATGTTGTAAATGATACGTTTTGTTGTTCTTTTCATTGGAAATATGTTGTTATATAAACTGTTAACGTGAAGCGTGAAGAGTGAAGCGTGAAGAGAAGTACAAGGTACAATTTACAAAGTACAATCAGGGATTTAAAGGATTAAAGGGATTACACTAAACCCTAAACACTAAAATCATGTCCATTGTCCTTTGTTCTTTGTACTTAATTGAGTTTTTTATCAAGGATTTAAAGGATTTTTAGGATTATTAGAGAGTTAAAAGTTAATAGTTAAAAGTTGAAAGACAAACTGGATAGCCAATTTTTAATTTTTAATTATTAATTTTTAACTTACCAAAGCTTTTCTGTAACTATTCAGCGAATAATATTAAGAAGTGCCCTTTCGGGCAGAAATCCAACAAATCTATTCAAAATCTGTCAAATCTTTAAAATTTTTGCCATAAGGATTTGTTTGATTTGCTTAAGATTTGATAGATTTCTCGCCGTAGGCGACTCAAAAAGATGATTCGCTGAATAGTTACGCTTTTCTCTTTCAACTCTCCTAAATGACTGAACCTTCATTGTTTTTCAGGCGAGCCTTCGTTTGAGTTTCGCCGAAGGCTCGCCGTTTTGATAACGAACCTTCGCTTATTAAGTAAAATCAAAAAAGAGTTTCAGACATTCTCTCTAATCCCGAACTGATGTAATTTATAAGGTATTGCTAATGTATTTGAGTTTAAAGTAGTTGTAGAGTTTGTTGATGCGGGCATTCACTAAAGCAAGGTCGGCAGAGAGTTTTTGGTTGCTGGCATCGAGCATGTCGGTCAGCAAGCAAAGGCCGTTGGAGTAGCGGTTGGCTGTCACATTGTAGTTTTCCTGTGCCAGTTGCACGCTCTTTTCTTCCGTTTGAAGTTCTACGTTCGATGTGAGATAGTTGGTGTAGGCGGCTTGTACGGCATTGTTGATGTGTTCGGCTGCAAGCACTTGCTGCTCTTGCGCACTGCGAAGGTCGAATTTTGCTTTCTTCACCGATTTGTTGCTTTTGAAGAGTGAAGAAAGCTGATACTGAATGCCGATACCTACATACCAATAATTGAAGTTGTTGTTGAGAACGGGTATTTCTATGGTGATAGGTCCGTCGAAATGGTTTTCAGCAACGATGGCCACTTTGGGAAGCATGGCTGAACGCTTCAGACGAAGTTGCTGTTGGCTGATGTGTGTGCCAAGTGCGGCTTGTTGCAAGGATGCATTGCTGATGCTTGCCTCATGTTGCCAGTCTTTTTCGCTTTGTGTTTGTTGAATGGCAGATATTAGTGACATGTCGGGCTCTATGATTGTGTTTTCAGGCAGGTGAAGCGTTGTGGTGAGCTGATGGCAAATGATGGTACGCGCGTCACTTACTTTCTGAAGCTGGAGTTCCAGACCCTTGCGCTGCAATTCATAACGTGTGATGTCGTTCTGCAAAGCAGTGCCTTCGTTCACACGCGACTGCATGTTTTCGATGACTTGCTCTGTGAGTTTCAGGTTTTCTTGTAACACCTGCTGCTGATTGTGCAAGCGGCAAAGGTCGAGATAATAACCCGTGAGCAGAAAACGGATTTCCTGACGGTTCTTCACCATGTTGAGTTCCGACATGTTCTTGCCTAACGAAGCCAGTTCGATGCTGCTGCTGATGGCACCACCCGAATAGACCACTTGTTGAGCCTTGAGCGCGAAGTTGTTCATGAAATGAGGGTTGTCGATGTGAGTCCAGTTGGTGAAATCACGGTCGGACAACAAACCGTCCGCCAAATAGCCTACACTGAGGCTGGTACTGATGTCGGGAAGACGCTGCGAACGTGCGCTCTTGATTTCTGCATTGGCACTCTCGATGTTGAGGCGGTCGATGCGCAACTGTTGACTGTTTTCGTCAGCCAAACGATACACTTGCTCTAAGCTCATCATCTGGACTTCGGGTACTTCCTGAGCTGACACACCACAGAAGCCCAGCAAGGCCCAGCAAAAGAAGAATGTAAACTTGATTTTCATTGTTATCTTAAAAACATCTATTGATTTTCAGGGTGCAAAGGTACTGCTTTTTTATGATGTGATTCTAACGAAAAAAGGCATAATAATGTCAAAAAACAAACCTCTTTCCTTGCATATATCCCCGAAAAATGGCAATTTTGCATCCTGGTTGACTCAGACGAAGTCTTTCTGTTTTTCATTTTTCACTTTTCACTTTTCACTTTTCATTAATGGCTTTCTTCGCTTCTCCATATTTCCAACAAACATCTTTGCATGAATGGCTCAACGAACCATTCATTTCGGATGAGGGTTATCTGCTGCTCTGTCTGGAAGGAAAGGTTAGCATCGAGGTGGGGCAGACAGTGTTCCATCTGAGTGCGGGTGATGTGTTCATCGTTTTTCCTGCCGATTTTGTCTCAATGCAGCATGTAACCGAAGATTTCACTTGTCGTGTGCTGAACTATGATGACGACCTGCTTCGTGCTGCAAGTTTGAATAAGGAATCCACCGTGTTTGACTTGCTACGCAATCATCGGATTTATTTGCAGGAAAAAGCTTTGACTCAGGTGGTTGTTCTCATTTTTCAACTGCTCGACCATGTCAAAGAACTTGTCTCTCCTCAGGCATGGCGCAACATCGTGCAACTTCAATTGGCTTCGTTCTTTTCGGCTTTTCACGACCATGCCACACGGCAGCACCTGTTGGACTTGCACAACAAGGAGAGCCGACAAGAGGAACTTGTTCGCAGGTTTATGCAGTTGGTGGAAAGCAGTTATAGCACAGAACGGGAAGTGGCGTGGTATGCATCGCAGTTGTGCATCACTCCCGAATACTTGAACCGTGTAGTGAGAAATCAGACGCATCGCACGGCAAAGGAACTGATTGCGCCGTTCCTGCTGATGCACGTGAAGCACAGGCTCTTGACACTCGAAGAGCCTATCAACCAAATCAGTAGTGAGTTCCATTTTTCCTCTCCTTCTTTCTTCAGCCGATGGTTTAGAGAAAAAACAGGACTCACTCCCAATCAGTTCCGCAAATCTGCTTTTAGTAAAATAAAAATTAAAAAGTAATAATTAAAAATGGCTATTCAGATGGTCTTTTAATTTTTACTTTTTAATTTATAACTTATCGAAGTTTTCGATGGGTGTTTATTTCTGAATCGTGATATTCACGTTTTCCTTCTTGATGCCCTTGCAGTTGAAGAATTCTGCGTCTTGGTCGGCACTGATGTGTATGTTGCGAAGACTGATGCGCTCGATAGGCATTTCTGGCAAACCGTTGAAGAACATGGCGCGATGGGCGTTCCTGCAGTTGATGTTCTGGATGTTGATGTCGCGGAAGGCTGGGGTGGTGATGTCAACTGGCTTCGATTCGATGTTGTTGACCTTCTCGCCGCTTTCCAGCACTTCGATGACAGACTTTCCTCCGTAGTAGAGGTCGAAGGTGATGGCATCGCCCTTGATGTCGAACATGGAAATGTTGTCGATGAAGATGTTTTCAACCACGCCGCCACGTCCTCGGCAGCTCTTGAAGCGCAGACCTACGTCGGTGCCTAAGAATTGGCAATCAGACACGTGGATGTTCTTTACTCCTCCGCTCATTTCTGAGCCTACGACAAAACCACCATGTCCTGCAAACACGGTGCAGCCATTCACAACGACGTTCTCACATGGCTTTCCGCGCTTGCGTCCGTCTGCGTCCTTGCCGCTCTTGATGCAGATGCCATCGTCGCCTGCATCGAACTTGCTATTCACGATGAGCGCGTTCTTGCACGATTCCAGGTCGAGTGCATCGCCATTCTGCGCGTAGCTCGGATTGCGGGCAAGCACTCCGTCGATGATGATGTTCTCGCACATCAGCGGATGGATGTTCCATGCAGGGGAATTCTGGAAGATGACACCTTGCAGAAGCACATTCTTGCAACTTACCAAGCTGACCATCACAGGACGAAGGAATCGCTTGATGCTGTTCCATTCTTCTTCGCTCTTCAGGTTTCGTGGCACGTTCATTTCAGCAGATGCTTCTCCCTTGGCATAGCCTTCGGATGGCAGCCAAAGGTCGTTGCGCTTGAACACGCCGCCTTTGCTCGTGATGTTCTTCCACATGCTTTCAGTCACTTTCTGCTTCTTCAGTGGTCGCCAGTAGAGGCCGTTGCCATCGATGGCTCCTTCGCCCGTGATGGAAATGTTGGTAGCGCCATTGGCGGAGATCGGTGACTGGCAGCGGCGTGTTTCCAGTCCTTCGAAGGAGGTCTGAATCAGAGGATAGAGATTCTCGTCGGCTGCAAAGAGGATGACGGCTCCCTTTTCCAAATGCAGGTCGATGTTGCTTTGCAGAGTGATGGGTCCTGTGTACCAAACGCCTGAAGGCACGATGAGGTGTCCACCGCCCATTTCGCTGAGTTGTTTGATGGCACGAGCGAATGCATCGGTGCAGAGTTGCTGTCCATCGCCAACAGCACTGAAGTCGGTGAGTTCCATGGCTCGGTTGGGAATGACAGGGGCTTTCACTTCCTCCATCTTGAAGGGCAGATTGTCGGTGTATTGCTTGTAGGATTGCGCCGAGCTGTTTTGTTGCGCACTGACGTTTGCGACAATCAGGCAGATTGCTAAAAGTGCTGATACGAATTTCTTTTTCATAATGGTAAAATAGTTAGGTGATTAAGGATTTCTGTGCAAAGATAAGCAAAACATTTTTCAGTCAACAAATTCACACAAATTATCTCAACAAAAGTTTATCGTTTAACGTGTTTAAAACGAAAAAGTCAAAGGTCAAAAGTCAAAGGTCAAAAGCAAAGGCGTAAAAAATCTCCTAAAGAACCTTTAGCTCGGCGTAGCCAAATAGACTAAATGTACTAAATTTTAATAGTTTTGCCGATTTCTTTAGGAGATATACCTCAGACCTTAGCCCCAAACTCAAAAACTCAAAAACTCAATTAAGTTCTATTGCCTTTCTTAATTGTTCCAATGCCTTTTGCAGAATGATGCGAGACTCGCCCACATTGAGACGCATGAATCCACGCCCTTCTTTGCCAAATGTCTCACCGTCGTTGAGTGCCAAGTGCGCTTTGTTGATGAAAAGGTCGTTCAGTTCCTTCTGTGTCAGTCCTAAGCCACGGCAGTCGAGCCACACCAAGTATGAGGCTTGCGGACGCAGAGGTTTCACTTGAGGTATGTACTTCTTGCAGTATCGTTCTACCAACTCCACATTTCCCTCAATGTAATGCACCATTTCCTGTCGCCACTTCTCGCCTTCCTTCAGGGCAGCCATCGTTGCAATCGGAGCGAAGAGATGCGGCGCATTTTGCTCGTTGGCCTCTAACCATCCAAAGAATTTCTTCCTGATTTCCTTGTTGGGAACCACCGCCCACGAACTCACTACGCCTGCAATGTTGAACGTCTTGGAAGGTGCGCCAAACGTGATGCTACACTGTGCAGCTTCTTCACTCACAGAGGCAAACGGCACATGCTTGTTGCCAAACAATGCCATGTCGCAATGGATTTCGTCGCTCACCACCAAGAGGTGATGCTTCGAGCAAAACGCAGCAAGTCGCACGAGCGTTTCCCTGTCCCAGACGATGCCAGCAGGATTGTGAGGATTGCTCAGAATCAGCACACGGCATTTCTCGTCGCACACCTTTTCCAAATTCTCAAAATCCATCGAATAACTACCATCCTCATGCTCCACAAGCGGGTTATATACCACTTCGCGGTGATTGCCCAACGGTGTGAGACGGAACGGATGATAGACAGGCGGCTGGATAATCACCTTCTCGTCGGGAGCCACGAACACGTTCACCACCATTCCGATTCCCTTCACGATGCCAGGAATGTATGTCATCCATTCCGTCTCCACCTTCCATTGGTGGTGTTCCTCAATCCACGTTGCCACCGTCTGCCAATAGTCAGCAGGCTCCACCGTGTAGCCCAGCACAGGATGCTCCAGTCTTCTTCTCAGAGCATCCATAATGAACGGTGGTGTTTCAAAATCCATGTCTGCCACCCACAGCGGAATCAGGTCTTCACGTCCGAACATCCCCTTCAGCATCTCGTACTTCACGGTTCCTGTCCCCCTTCTGTCAATGATTTTGTCAAAGTTGTATGCCATAGTTCTTTTTACTGTTTAGTTCTATTTATCCACATGTTTTTGTTGTTTCATGCATGTTGTTGTGTTGCAAAGATAGTGATTTTTCAAATACTCCAAGAAAATTGTTTGAAGAATATAGACGAAAGTCATGTCTGATAGAAAAAGGAAAAGAAATAGAAATGTTTGTGAAATAACGAGCCAACTCCACGCATCAAAAAAGTAGGCATTGATGACAACTTCTGAAGAGGTTCATCAATGCCTATTATCTTTTTTACTATTTCTCATTTCCTGTGGCGAGAATGTCTTCCTTGCCTATAGCTTCTCAATATCCACTTCGGTCACGTAGATGCTGTCGCCTTGTTCGTGCTGCTCATAGCCCAAGAAATAGATTTTGTTGCCGCGCAGATAAGGAGTGGCAATCGTTGGAGGCGTGTATTCTTTCCCTTCATCTAAGAGGACGGAGAATTTTGGCATTCGGCAATTACTTGGCTTTTCTGCTTGTGCTTCGTCGGGTGGCGTTTGTGCAGCAATGTTCTTGATCCATTCGCTGGCAGGAAGCTGATAGCCCTTGATGTCATAATCTCCTGCATGGTCTGCATCTGCTTTCACGACGTAAAGACTATCGTAATTGTAGTCGTAGTCGCGCACGTAGATGTGTCCCAGCGCACATTTCCCTACGTATGAAATGCCCGTATCTTCGAAGAAACCTCCTTTGAATGGTGATGCTTTCTTGGCAAGGTTCTGACACATCTGTACGTACTTTTCTTTGTCCATCTTTATCTGTTCCAGCAGGGTAGTGCCTTGGAAACGGACAACGTCATTCTCCTTGCCAAGGGCAAAGAAAAATTCGCCTTGTTCGTTCACGTCGAAACCTGGCAACAGGAGCAGATTTGACTCCTTGTGATAGACGCAAGGAATCTCTTTCACACTATATGCCCATTGATAACTTGCAGGTGCTATCAAATCGGCAGATTTGTATGATTCCGATGTTTCGTTCTGCTCAAGATTCTTGCAGTTTTCTTGACAAGTGTCACAATTCTTGTTTTCTTTACTGCTGTTTTGACAGCTGATGATGCTCATTGCAGCGATGGCAATGCAGAGAATTTCTTTCTTTTTCATGTTTTCTTGATATTTTTGTGGTGTTTTGGTCATGATTGGGCAGCGATGAGTTCCTGGTAAGATGGGATGTCCTGAAGGAATTCATAGTTTTGCTCCTCGTAGTTGATTCGGCAGCAGAAATGCTCCAGTCCGTTGCTCACGACGAGGAAATCCACGCGCATCGTGATGTTGTAACGATAAATCTGGTCGAACACTTTCTGAGTGATTTCCACGTCGGGACGCTTGTATTCGATAATCATTTTGGGCGTGAGCGAGCGGTCGTAAACCACAGTGTCGCAACGCTTGCTCATGCCGTTGAGGTTGAGTCTGATTTCGTTTCCCATGAGGGTGGCAGGGTAGGATTTCTGGTCGATGAGAAAATGGACGAAATGCTGGCGCACCCATTCTTCGGGTGTGAGGGCAACGAACTTGTTTCGCAGCACATCGAAAATCTTGGTTGCATTGCCTTCCTTTCGAATCTTCAACTCATATTTTGGCAAGTTCAGTTCCATCTTTGGATTTTAATCAGTATCTTTGCAAATAGTAAAAAAGCAAATCCTTTTGCACTGTCGAAGCAAGCGCCTTCGGCAACGTCGGGCGAACGCCTCTGGGTGCAAATGGATAGATTGCAAAATTAGCAAATATATTTGAAATGGCAAAGAAAACATCATCGACTTCCAGCATCACCCACCGCGACATCATTGCCGCCGTCCGACAGCAGCAGTATGCACCCATCTATCTGCTGATGGGAGAGGAGTCGTACTACATCGACAAAATTTCGGAGTTCATCGCCAACGCCGTTCTGACGGAAGACGAGAAGGATTTCAACCTCATCACCCTCTATTGTACGAAGGAAACGAATGTTGCCGACGTGATAAATTCTGCGAAGAGATACCCGATGATGTCAAAATATCAAGTAGTGATTGTTAAAGAAGCTCAAAATCTGCAAAAATTTGAGGACTTACAATACTATGTAAAAGAGCCTTTATTATCAACAATTTTGGTAATTTGTTACAAGAATGGTTCCGTTGACCGACGCAAGAAAGTGGTCGGAATGATAGAGAAGGTGGGAGTGGTGTATGAGAGTGTCAGGCTGAAGGACGGAATGCTTCCGTCTTTCATCGACGACTATCTCCGACGCAAGCAAGTGGGCATTGAGGACAGGGCGAAAATGATGCTGGTGGAGAACATCGGTTCCGACCTGAACCGTATGTCGAGCGAGTTGGACAAACTGTGCATCACGCTGCCAGCAGGAGCCACACGCATCACGCCAGAGCTGATTGAGAAGAACATTGGTATCAGTAAGGACTTCAATATGTGGGAGTTCAAGGCGGCTATCGTGAATCACAACATACTGAAAGCCAATCAGATAATCAATTACTTCAATGACAATCCCAAGACGAATCCCCCTGTTATGATTCTGTCGATGCTGTTCAACTTCTTCGCTGTCATCATGCAGGCATACTATGCTCCCGACAAGTCGGAACAGGGCTTGATGCAGCATCTGGAACTGCGCTCCACCTGGCAGTTGCGTGATTATCGCACTGCCATGAGCTATTACAATGCCATGAAGACCATGCTGATTATCGGAAAACTCCGCGAAACGGATGCCAAACTGAAGGGAGTGGGCAAGGGGAACTCCACGGATGCCGACCTCATGCGCGAATTAGTATATTTCATTCTCCATTAAGCTTCCTTTTCCTGCGCTTATATATATAAATAAGGTGTAAGCGGAGTAGGGAATAATAGACAAGATTGCTGGATAGACGAATCTTGGGTTTTCTAATTTTTGTTCGGTTTTTTAGCCTAAAAAATCCGAACAAAAATTTTTTTTGCCCCAATCTTGCCTACTCAAACTCCTGTCTTGGGGCATTGGAAAGTCGATTTTCACGTAATTTCCAGGGGAAAAAGCAGGATTTCCAGATTTTTAGCCCAAAAAACTGAAACAAAAATTTTTAGTGCTTAATGATTGTAAATCAATCGGTTAGGGGAGAATAAAGTGGAATGAGAATCGTGCGGGAATTTTTCTGTCATCATCCGTTCGGAATCGAGCAAAAATGGGAATTTCTGTCCATTTCTAAATCTTTAAAATTATACATTAAGATTTTTTAGGATTTCCAATTGTCGAATTTATGTTTTTAAAATCGAATTTCAGTGGAGTAGAATTTCGGTTTTCGTGAGATTGCAAAGTTTAAAATTGTAAATAGGGCGATTTGATGCATAAATATACAAATGCGAATTTTAAGATTTGTATTTGTTAATGAATAAATATGCAAATTTATTTATGACTATTTAATTATATGATAATCAGATAATTATATGAATATAATAAAGTGATAATATCAATAAAATGTTGTTTTTCGTCTGAATACGCTTTGTTTTGGCTTTTTCGCTGAAAATTCACGTAAATAACTGAAAATAAATCAGTCAATTACCTTTGAATTGACGTTTTTTAATTCAAGTTGTTATTCGCTACTCTATTTACCAATTTAAAAACATATTTTACTTTTGCCAAATTGAAATTTCAAAATATAAACTTTGAAATTATAAAATTAAAAATAGAAATTGAAAATTTCCTTTACAAAATTTTGTAGGTTTCTAAAATTGCATTACCTTTGTAAAAACTTTGAAAAAAGAGTAAAAATCGACTCTGTTAAGCAAATTTCGTTATGAGTGATAGTGAAAGAGTGATCGAAATCATCCGAGTGATGGGAATGAACAATATCCAGTTTAGTCAAAAGACTGGTATCTCCCCTGCGTCGCTCTCTCATATCACGAGTGGACGAAGCAATCCTACCCTCACAATTCTGAGAAATATCGTCGAGAGTTTTCCAGAACTGAACCCTGAATGGGTGCTCTTAGGTAGAGGTGACATGTTTGTTGGCACTTCCTCTGCTGAAAGTGGTCTGAATAATAGTGGTAATAACTCGGAAGACCCTGTTATTTCGCCTTCTGGGGGCATTTCTGGACAGGAAAATGACTTGTTTTCGAACGATGCTTTTGCTCCTACCTTTGATTTTGGGGGCTCTATTTCGCCTTCTGACACTCCCCGCCAAGGCACAAGCAGGCAAGCTGCTTCAGGGCGTTCTGAGCAGCGTTATGGGAACGAAGGATATGGTGTAAAATCCTCAAATTCAGCGCGTTCTACCAATCATGGTAGCTTGAATAGCAGCGGAAATTACGATGTTTCAGACATTGTCAGAGCCACTGTGAGCCAGTTGCAACGTCCTTCGCGCAAAATCAAAGAGGTGCATATCTTCTTCGATGATGGCACATACGAGATATTCGGCCCGATGCGTAAGGCTGATTGACGAAAATCTGACTAAACATATACCTGTAAGGATGTGAAAAGAGAGTTTTAACACTCCTTCGTTTTTACATTATTTCACATTGTTAAATTATTGCTTACTTTTAACTATTTTGTTTTTATTTAGTGAATATTCCGACAAGTTCGTTTTGTCGGAATATTTTTTGTTTTTAGCGATTTTTGCTCAAAATGTGCCGTTTTGTGCCGTTTTTATTCGCTCACACTCTCCTGAAACTGATTTTTTCCTCTAAAAACGCTGTTTTTCCATGCTAAAAACGGTTTGTTTCCAGCTCTGGAACGAAGGTTCGTTTGTGCTCGAATGAACGTTCATTCTCGTTCTTTTGAACGCTCAAAAGTGCTAAAACGAAGGTTCGTATGCTTTTCTGAAGCAAAATAAAGGCTTTTAAAGGGCTTATTTTTGAGCTGTAAGGGCTTTTTCGGCACTCCATTGGGGCTGTTCTCATACTCCATTGGGGCGTTTTTCCTACGCTATTGGGGCGTTTCTCCTACGCTATTGGGGCGTTTTTCCTGCGCTATTGGGGCAGTTCTCATGCAGCATTGGGGACGCACTCGTACAACATTGGGGACGCACTCATACAACAATGGGGACGCACGCGTGCGAAATAAGGGAAAAACAAACGTAAGAATGGGGATTTGTAGTGAGAAATCCCTTGTAGAATGCTTGTTTTTGGCTTATTTCCGTGTGTTGTAAGGCAATTTGGATGGCTTACAGGCGGTGTTTGAGAAGATGATTATCCCTGTGGAGCGCTTTTCCAGGCTATTATTCTAATTAAGGAGAAGAAAAAGAGCCTGAAAATGGTGCTTATTGCGCTCTTAGTTAACCCAAAATTTGCTGGGTGTGGTTCTTTACCTTTATTTCTTTTGGCCCTATGATGCGCTCCACATAGCCCTGCTCGTCGATGATGAAGGTGGTGCGGTACGTACCCATGTAGGTGCGTCCAGCCATCTTCTTCTCGCCCCACACGCCAAACTGTTCTACCAGTTGCTTGTCGGTGTCTGCGATGAGCGGGAAAGGAATTTCATTCTTTTCGATAAATCGCTGGTGCGACTTCTCGCTATCAACGCTCACTCCTATCACCTCGTAGCCCTGTCGGCGCAATTCGGCGTAGTTGTCGCGCAGGTTGCAAGCTTCCGACGTGCATCCTGGCGTGGAGTCTTTTGGGTAGAAATAAAGTACGAGTTTCTTGCCTGCAAAATCGCTCAAGCGAATCTCGTTGCCGTTTGAGTCGGTACCTAATATCTCGGGTGCTTTGTTGCCTATTTCCATTGTGTTTTGATGTGTTTTGTTTGTGAAAAAAAGAATTGGAAAAAGAAAGAGTGGGTTTAGTTCTTCAGATCCTTGAGTGTCCATTTGGGCATCCAAGGAATCTTCATGTCTCCCGTGTCGCGGTTGATTTTGATGGGTAGCCAAATGTATCGGCTATCCGCAAGGTCTTTCTTTTTCCACATATCGAAACAGGCAATGAATTGTCCTTTTTTAGGGTTCACAGGGATGACATAGGTGCTTTGTCCGTAGAAGGTTTTGTCGGCATCTATGCCTGTGCAAGGGTCGCCAATCACCGTCCATTCTCCCATGATGGAGTCGGCAACAGCCAGTTCTGCACGGTTGGGATCCCAGCCCGTGCAGCCCGAAGTAATCATGTAGTATTTGTCTTTGTATTTGAACACCGCTGGTGCTTCACGCGCTTGTCCGATGAAGCGTCTAACATATTGTCCGTCAGGCTTTAAGTAGTCGTCTGTCAAGCGGTTGATATGCAGTGTTTGGTTTTCTTCCGAGGAGGAGAATTGGTAGCAGGTGCCATCGTCATCGACAAAGAGTGTTTGGTCGCGGCTCATGGCATCGTTGGGTCGGAACGAACCGATGTAGCGGAACGGGCCTTGTGGGGTGTCGCTCACTGCCACGCCTGCTGCGGCTTTGCTGTAGTCGGCACTTTCGGCGTGAACCCACATCACGAATTTCTTTGTCTTTTTGTTATAGACCACTTTCGGCCGTTCTATCACTTTTGATGGGTGCAGGTCGCTCTCTGGGTCGTCCTTCACGGCTGAAAGCGCGAGTCCCTCGAATGTCCAGTTGAGTAAGTCTTTGGAACTGTAGCAGCTCACGCCTGTCACGTCCGTGCGGTAGCATTCCCAGGTTGCCCATGATGGCAGGGTGGTTTCTCCCACCTTGTACTCGCCATACCAGTAGTATTTGCCGCGATATTTGAGCAGACCACCGCCATGCGCATTGATTGGCTTGCCCTCGGTGTCGTTCCAGACAGCCTTAGGCACAAAAGCCTCATTTTTGGTCTGAGCCACCACTTGAAGCGTGGTGAGCATCAGTATGACTAACAAGAAAATATATCGTTTCATGGAATAATATCCTATATTGTTGAAAATTTGTAGAAGAGGAAATCTTGAATTTGCCTTTGTCATTTTGGCAGTTCTATCTCTCCTTTGCAAATATAGCATAAAATTGCTGAAAATGAAAAGTTTTTGGGGATTTTTTTTGAAAATAAATTCCCCATTGCGCTGGGGGGCGAATGGGGAGGATGGGGTTAATGGGAGGGATGGGACTAATGGGATTAATGGGATTAATGGGATTGATGGGAATTATGGGAGGGATGGGATTAATGGGAATTATGGGAGGGGTGGGGGCTCTTATTATTTTTCTTCGTGGAAGATGGGCTGGTTGGTCTTTTGCTCTTTTGAATAGAATTGGATGGCGGAGTCGTTGAGTTTGGGATGCGTGGTGCGGAGAATACGGATGATTTCGCCGCCTGCCCAGATGACGGGACCATAGCCGTGTGCTGCCATTGGGTGAACGGGACGATAGCTGTAGAAGGCTACGTCGAAGCCCATGCCTGAGCCTACGCAGGTGCCTTCCACCTGTCCTTTCTGGTTCACTTTCGTTTGTACGGCTTGCCATGCTTGCAGGGTCTGTGCGCCGTAGGTAATCGCGTCAATCCAGCCTTCACAGAGGGCATGAGCCATGCAGTAGGCGTAAATTGCCGTGGCAGATGTCTCCAAGTAGGTGTCGTTTCGGTCGAGCAACTGGTGCCAGAAGCCAGTCTTGTCCTGCACGGCACAGAGTCCTTCCACGTGCTGGCGGAGCAAGTCGAGCACTTCGGTGCGCCCTGCGTAGTTGGTTGGTAGTGCATCGAGCACTTCGCAAAGTGTCAGCAATGCCCAGCCGTTGGCCCTTCCCCAAGGGAAGAATGGATGCGGGTTCATTTCTTCCACCCAGCCATGACGGAAGAGTTTCTTTTCGGGCACCCACATGCGCTCTTTGAAGAGGTGCACTTGGCGCACGGCTTCGTCGTAATACTTCGTGTCGCCTGTGAGTTTGCCGTACCATGCAAGGCTCGGAATGCCCATATACATGTCGTCGAGCCACACCGTGTTGTAGTGCGGACGGGTGCGTGCCAGTGTGCCGTCGGCGAGTCGGTATTGCTTGTTCATCACGTGGTTGATGTATCGTTCAATCACGAGTCGGTTTGCCTCCTTTTTCTTCTTGTCGTTTTCGCTGAGTTGCATACGAATGAATGCAGCGCACATGGCTCCTGCGTCGTCCAATGCCTGAGGATTTGCCACGAGGCGCATCTGTGGGTCGAAGTTCTTGTCCTTTTTCATGCGCTCTACGGCGATGGGAGCGAGTTGGGCAATCAGTCCCAGTCGGTCGGTGACAAATTGCTTGTAGCGCGTGTCAGACGTTCTCTGTGCTGCTTCCCATGCGGCGTTGTAGAGCACGCCAGCTTCGTAGGATGTGAGTCGGAAGGAGCCTTGATGCAGTCGGTTGTCTTTTGCTTCGGCTGGCATCGTGCTTTCCAAGTAAGTCAGCACACGGTCGATACACGCCTTCACGTCGGCTTCTTTGGGTACGCCGTAGGGCGTTTCATACACGGGTTTCATCAAGTGGAGTGGGGTGTTCACGTCGTTCACCTCGTTGTTCTGTGCCACAGCTGGCAGCAGAGCCACACCGAAGGTGAATCCAAGGAGTAATCTTTTCATATTGATTCATTTAGTTAGAGCAACATCTGTTTGCAAAGATAAAAAAAGAATGCGGTGTCGTGAAATTTCTACTGAAAAAAATGTGGAAATTCTTGTCAAGCTGAAATATGTGTCTTATCTTTGTCATGTAAGTAAAAAAATATAACAATGCACAAGAAAATCATCATCGCCATTCTGTTCACCTTTGTCGCAATGCTGGGGTATGCACAAAAGCATCTGCCAGCGTTTCAATACTCAAAAGAACCTGCGGTTTTAAACGGAAAGATTGTTGGTGAAACCTCTCAGAGACCGAATAGCGTGAGAGTACGCTACCTATTGAAGTACACGTCGGGGACAGGAGATGCCTTGAGACAAGAAAGCACAGCCGTGGATGCCGATGGGTGTTTCAGTCTGAATCTTCCTACGGGTACGACGGTGGATTGCCGTGTGACAGTAGGCGAATGCCGTTTCACCTGCTACGTAGTGCCAGGACAGACCGTTTCGTTCAAGCTTCATCTTGATAAGCTGAAAACGAAGGGGCTGGCAAAAGCGCTGACGTTCGGCGGACAGCTGGCTGACTTCAATCACGATTTGGTCTATGCTACCGAACAGGGCATTGATCCAGAAACCATCTATCTCGACATAGAAGCGAAGCGTAACATGGGAAAACTGGCAAATGAATTGCCCGAGAAGAGTGAGGAAGGATACTTCCACTATTTGGATTCCACTTACCGACGTATCAATGAACTGATAGACAACGACCGAAAGATTGGACAAGCCTATCGAGCGTTTGCAAAGGCTGTCAATCGTTATGAATGGGGAGCAATGATGCCCTTCTGCGGTCAGGCTATCCAATACGCGGGTATTGAAACTGAAGAGGAATATGAAGCATTCGAAGGACGCATGAAACGGCGTATGGATAGTTATATGCAGGATGAACCTTGGGCGAATCCTGTGCTTTGCTACGTTATGTGGAGCAAGCCCGAAACTTTCTTTGATTCGTATGGCTGTCAGCCCGTGAAGTTACCAGCAGACTATCAGCAGTGTCATCTGGCTTCAAAGTTTTTGGAACAAATGGGTGCGCAGAGATTGCTGCTTTCCGAGGCGCAGAAAGACAGCGTAAAGACATTCTTACCTGTTTTGGGACAGGATGTGCTGGACTATCACGAGCGAATGGAACGGGAACTCTCATTCGTCAGCGAGCAGGGCATGTCCCGCATATGCACCTTGCCTGACAATGCGAAAGATTCCGATGATATTCTTTCGGCTCTCTTAACAGCATATAGGGGAAAGCCCGTATTGTTAGACCTTTGGGAAACCACTTGTGGTCCGTGCCGGTTAGCCTTCAAGGATATGCACGATAAGAAGAAAGAACTTGCTGGTCGCATCCACTTCGTCAACATCGCCAGCGAAAACTCCGACCTTGCCACCTGGCAACGCCTCATTCCAAACTATATCGGCGACCACTACCGCTTGACCAAGCAGCAACTTCAGGCACTTCATCGCCAAATTCCTTGCGATACGAGTGGTGTTCCTGTCTGGGTACTCATCAATGCCGATGGCACCATCCACCACGCATTCGTGGGTTATAGGAGTGTGGACGACATGATGAAGGAAATCAATCAAGTGCTGCCATAAAGACTCTTTTTTTTCTTTCCCTACTGATAGAAAACGATGGTCTGTTGCATCTCTATAGTCGTAACGTTAGATGATAGATGAATTTTTGGTTAGTAAACATTAGGACTAAGAGACAAACAGACCTTTTGGAATGCGAAAAGCCCACGATGCACCGCTTGGATGCTCGTGGGCTTTTTAAATTTAGAATGAAGAATGAAGAATTAAGAATTAAGAATAAAGAATGTATTATACCTTGTGTATGGTATAAGTGATTATCATTCTTCATTCTTCATTATTTTTTGTTTTTCTATGCCACCTTGTTGAGTTTCTTGAGGATGGAGAAGATGAAGAGGGCTGCAAGGAGGCAGATGCCCATCAGGACTCCCCAAACGATGTAGAGGTCTTTGCCCCAAAGGAGGGTTGGGATGCTGACGAGGAAGTTTCCTACAGCTGTGGCAACGAACCATCCTCCCATCATCATTCCCTTATACTTTGGAGGGGCAACTTTCGTTACGAAGGAGATGCCGATAGGGGAAAGCAACAGCTCTGCGAATGTGAGGATGAGGTAGGTGCTTACGAGGATGTTTGGATTTACGTCAGCCAAGTGCTCTGGTGTCTCTGCATTTGGTGCAGGTAAGCCGATGGAGCAGACGGTCATCAGCAGATAGGCAACGGCTGCAACGAGCATACCCAGACCGATTTTCACGGGTGCTTTAGGCTCTTTGCCTTTCTTTGCCAACCAGCCAAAGAGGGCGATGCTGACAGGAGTGAGTGCAACCACGAAGCAAGGGTTGAACTGCTGGAAGATTGGTGCTTCAACAGCAACATCGGTCGTTGTGGTATATTTGTAGCCCAAGATGCCGAGTGCAATGACAATCACCACGCCCCAAATGCTCTTGCTGCGAGAGGAACCTTGTCCGAAGAGACCGAAAAGTCCATAGACTACAACGATGCAGAGCAACAGGTTGGTTACATCGAATTCCATTGCAGTCACACCAGAAGCAGTTTTTGCCACGTAGTCACGTGCAAAGTAGGTGAGGGTAGCACCGTTCTGGTGGAATGCCATCCAGAAGAAAATCACCACTGCATAGACGAGGCAAAGGCAAACGATGCGCTCTTTGGTTTCAGCTGGGGAAATGGACGGAGTGTCTGCCACGTTGTTCGTAGCATTCTTTTCCTTCTTCACAGTCAGCACCTGGCTGAAAGTTGACTTTCCGAAGTAGTAGATGAGGATGCTGACAATCAGCGACACACAAGCCACGGCGAAGGCGAAGTGGTAGGAATCAGCTTCCGACACGCCGAGGGAGTTCTGCGCCCAAGCCATGATTTTGATGGCTGCTGTTGGTGCGAAAAGTGCGCCCACGTTGATTAGCATGTAGAAGAGGGAGAAGCCTGCATCGCGCTTGCTGGCATACTGAGGGTCGTTGTAAAGGTCACCAACCATCACTTGGAGGTTGCCTTTGAAGAGTCCTGTGCCGAGGCTGACGAGCAACAAGGCGAGAGCCATCGCTGCGATGGCAACCGTGTTGGCACCCATAGGTACGGCGAGCAAAAGATAACCGATGAACATGATGATGATACCGATGGTCACCATCTTGCTGTAGCCCCATTTGTCGGCTGCCATACCGCCGAAGAGTGGGAGGAAATAGACTAACATCAGGAAGCTTGAATAAACAAGTCCTGCTGTTCCACTTGTCCAACCGAAGTTGGCTTGTAAGAATAAGATGAACACTGCGAGCATGGTGTAGTAGCCAAAGCGCTCACCTGTGTTTGCAAATGCTAAAGCCCATAGGCCTTTGGGTTGTCCTTCAAACATTTCGTAAATTAAATATTAAAGATTAAAAAATTCTTCATTTACATTTCATTTGATATTAGGTTCTTCGAGTCCGATACCTTTCTTCTTGTCCACCACTTTCAGAACGAGTCCGAGGATGAGAGCAGCCACGCCGAGACATGCCAACATCACGAGTGGAGCGGTATAGTTGTACTGAGTAGGGTCGGTCACACCAGGGTTGGTGCTATCGAGCACCTTACCAATCAGAAGTGGAAACAGCCAAAGACCGATGTTCTGAATCCAGAAGATGAGGGCGTAAGCTGAACCGATAATCTTGGCATCCACCAACTTTGGAACGCTTGGCCAGAGAGATGCTGGCACGAGCGAGAACGATGCACCAAGCACAAGGATGGTGACGTATGCGATGACAATGCCACCAGCTGCGTTGCCCTTGAACATTGGGAGAACGAAGGCGAAAGTGAGGTGACACGCAATCAGAAGAAGTGAACCAAGCACAAGCATTGATGCAGCCTTTCCTTTGTGGTCCACATAGCTGCCGAGAATCGGTGTGATGAGCACAGCGAGGAGTGGGAACACAGCGAAGATGGATTCTGCCGACTGACGCATGTAGCCCATGTAGCAATAAGCGATAAGAGCAATGATGGAGAGGCACAGAAGCATCATCTGATTGCCTTTCTTCTTCTGGAAATTGCTGGCAAATCCTGCTGCTGCCACTACGAGCATGATGACATACTGAACGATGGTGACAGTGCTGCTTGCCCAGAACGAATCAGATGCTGGCTCCGTGAGCGTGAGGTTGCACTGGAGCATATTCACGGCATACTTCTGGAATGGGAAGATGGCTGAATAGTAGAGTACACAGAGCAATGCCACAAGCCAAAAACCACTGCTGGTGAGAATCTGTCCGAGGTCACTAATCTTGAATGGGTCGTCTTTCTCTTCTGCTTCACCTGTCTGTGCATCGAGTTTCTTGTCCATGAAGAAATAAACGATGAACATGATGAGAGCAATGGCAAGAAGTACCACACCAAAGGCAACGGAACGAGACACGCTAATCGTGCCGCCCAGTTTGGCGAAGAATGGTGAGAAAATCATACAGGTAGCCACACCGAGGCGAGCCAATGCCATTTCCGAACCCATTGCCAATGCCATTTCGCGTCCCTTGAACCATTTCACGATACCACGGCTCACCGTGATACCTGCCATTTCCACGCCGCAACCGAAAATCATGAAACCAACGGCTGCGAATTTGGCTGAAGCGGGCATTCCCTCATAGAATGGAGACACGCCCAGTTCGTCGAAGCCTGGAATGTAGTTGAGATGGTTGGTGAACCAAGCCTCAAGGCTGCTTCCTACGAATGCTTCGTCAACGGCATACCACTTGATGACGGCACCGATGAGCATCACAACGCCCGAGAGCAGGGCTGTGAAGCGCACACCCATCTTGTCGAGGATGATACCTGCGAAGATGAGGAAGAAAACGAATACGTTGAGGAAAGTTTCTGAGCCTTGCATGGTTCCGAAAGCGGTGGAATCCCATCCACGTTCAGAAAGCATCAAGTCCTTGATAGGAGAGAGGATGTCCATAAAGATATATGAACAGAACATGGCAAGAGCCAGCAAGAGGAGAGCTGTCCAGCGCATCGCGGCTGAGTCTCTCAGCGTTTTTTGAATTGCTTGTGTCATATTGTTGTATTATGAATTAGTAATCTTCATTCTTCATTCTACATTCTTCGTTTATTTCTTCACCCATTTGTCGAGCCAAGCGAAGAAGGTGCGTTGCCAAAGGATGCCGTTTTGTGGTTTCAGCACCCAGTGGTTCTCATCGGGGAAGATGAGAAGCTGTGCAGGAATGCCTCTGTAGCGGGCTGCGTTGAATGCCGACATGGCTTGTGAAGCAACGATGCGGTAGTCCTTTTCGCCATGAATGCAGAGGATAGGAGTGTCCCACTTGTCAATGAATTTGTGAGGCGAATTTTGGAATGTGCGCTGGATGGTGGCATCGTCTTTCAGCCAAGGTGCACCGCCCAGGTCCCAGTTTGTGAACCAAGCCTCTTCGGTCTCGGTGTATTGTGCTTCGAGGTTGTAGATACCATCGTGAGCAATGAATGCCTTGAAACGCTTGTCATGGTTTCCTGCCAACCAATAGACGCTAAAGCCGCCGAATGAAGCACCTACGCATCCGAGGCGGTTCTTGTCAACGTAAGGAAACTTGCAAGCATCGTCGATGGCACTCTTGTAGTCGTCCATGCATCGACCTGTGTAGTTCGTGGAAATCTCTTCCAACCATTCCTGACCGAATCCAGGCAATCCGCGGCGGTTAGGACAAACCACGACGTAGCCGTTGGCAGCCATGATTTGCATGTTCCAGCGATAGCTCCAGAACTGGCTGACAGGACTCTGAGGACCGCCCTCGCAGAAGAGCAGGGCAGGGTATTTCTTGTTGGCATCGAAGCGAGGAGGAAGCACAATCCACGAGAGGATTTCCTTGCCATCCACCGACTTGCAGGTGCGTGGTTGCACATCACCCCAATCGATGTTATCGCGGAAGTATTGGTTCTCGTGTGTGAGTTGAGTGGCTTTGCCTTTCTTCGCATCCACGAGGAAGTATTCCTTAGGCTCTTTCATCGACTGGCGACCACAAAGCAATTTCTTGCCGCAGAGAGCCACGTCGGTGTAGTCGTACTGTCCATCGGTGAGTTTCTTCACCTGACCTTTCAGATTGGTGCTATACACGTGGGTGGTGCCGTGCCAAGTACCCACAAAGTAGAGAGTCTTGTTGTCTGCAGCCCAAGTGTAAGCATCCACATTGCTGTCGAAACTTTCTGTGACGTAAGTCTTCTTGCCCGTCTTCAACTCATAGATGCACAGGCGGTTACGGTCGCTTTCATAGCCATCGCGTTCCATGCTTTGCCAAGCGATGTACTTGCCATTGGCAGAGAACGAAGGGTTGGTGTCATAGCCTAAGTTGTAGTCCTTGCCATCCTCTATCGGTGCATTCACTTTTTGGTGCTGAAGCGAGCGAGTGAAGTCGTAAGCAGGAGCCTTGTAGTTGGCTGGCTTGCAGAGATTGGTGGTTTTGCCTGTCTCTATATTATAAAGGTAAATGTCGGAATCCGTAGAAATGGCATATTCGCGTCCCGTCTTCTTGCGGCAAGTGTAGGCAATGCACTTGCTGTCGGGACTCCAGCACAGCTGTTCGATGCCACCAAAAGGCTTCATCGGACATTCAAATGGTTCGTTGCCCAGCACAGCGATGGGGTCGGTGGAGAGTTCTGAGCCATTGAAATGATAAATGAAAGGCTGGGGAATTGTTTCCACCCATTCGTCCCAATGGCGGAACATCGCTTCGTTCACCACGTAGCCCGTTGTCTTAGGCAGGTCGGCTGGTTTGGCAGCGATGGAGCCTGTGTAAGGCATGGAGTGGATGATGAGCACACGCTTCTCGTCGGGCGAGAAGATGTAGTCCTCGATGTCGCGTTTCCCCTTCGAAATCTGCTGTCGTGCAGATCCGTCGGCATTCATCATCCAGAGTTGCATCGTGCCGTTGGCATCAGCAGCGAGGAAGGTGATTTTGCCGTTCTTCAAGTATTTTGGAGCCAACTCACTACCTTTCTGCGTGGTGAGTAGCTTCTCGTCGCTGCCGTCGGTGTTAAGTGTATAAATCACTGTGTGGCTCTTGTTTTCAGCCACGCTGTAATAGCTCACGTTGTAGGCAATCTGTTTGGCATCGGGCGAAACAGAAGAACCGCCTATGCGTCCCATAGCCCAAAGCAGTTCGGGAGTCAGCGTGCGGTTCTCGATTTGCGGCTTTTGCCGTCCTATGAAGGCCTGTGCCTGTACTTCTTTCTGTGTCATAGATAAAAGTCCTGCGGCGAGGAATGTAATAACTGATTTATTCATGTAGATATAGTTTTAATTGAAAAAAATAAGAGTTAAAAGCTAATGGACTTGCACGCCATTAACTTTTAACTCCAAAGGTGACTATTTCTTTCCGTGCTTCTTAGCTTGTTCCTCTTGTTGTTGGCGCAACACTTCCTGCTGTTGCTCAGCCATCTTCTGAAGGCGTTCCATCATACTGGTAGTCTTCTTCGGATTCGACTTGTTTTTCTTGTGACGCTCTTCCAGTTTGGCAAGGAGCTTGGCATCGTCAGTCGTCTTGCGCAGATACCACATCATGATGATAGAAATCAAACCCGAGATGAAGTAGTAGTAGGTCAGACCCGAAGCATAGTTGTTGAACGAGAAGAAGAAAATGAGAGGCATGAGGTACGACATCCATTTCATCATCTTCATGCTCTGCTCCTGCTCAGGAGTCATCGAATACTGCTGCTGGCGCATGGAAATCCATGTGTTGACAACAGTGGAGAGACACCAAAGCACACAGAAAATGCTGATGTGGTCGCCAATTCCCCAAATGTTCGTGCCCCAACGGATGACATCGTCATAGGCAGAGAGGTCCTTTGCCCAGAGAAACGACTGACCGCGCAGCTCGATGGCATTTGGAATGAAGTTGAAGAGGGCAATCCAGATAGGCATCTGAATGAGCATTGGCAGGCAGCCACCCATTGGCGAAACGCCATACTCCGAATAGAGTTTCATGGTTTCCTGCTGCTTAATCATGGCATCTTCAGGCTTCGTGTATTTCGCATTGATTGCGTCAACCTTCGGACGCAGCACGCGCATGTTGGCTGAAGAGAGGTAGGACTTCTTCATCAATGGATAAACGGCAAACTTCACAATCAGCGTAATCAGCAAGAGCACAATACCCATGTTGAGTCCCCAGCCTGTGAGCCAGTCGAACAGGTAGATGAAGACGAAGCGGTTAATCCAACGGATGATTGGCCAACCGAGATAAACGATACTCTGAAGGTCGAGATCTCGGTCCTCGCCCAGCATCTTTTCGTTTTCCTGCAAAGTCTGGAACTTGTTCGGACCCAGATACATCTTCATGTTCGTTGGGTTCTTGCCCGAAGGGTCGAAGTTCGTGGTCACATCTGTCTGGAGATTCTTGAGATACTTCACAGCCACATCGCCCTTCACTTCCTTCAGTTGCTTCGACGACATCTTCTCCACGTCGAACGCTTCCTCAGGAATGAGTATCTGACTGAAGAACTGCGTCTTGAAGGCGAGCCAGTTCAGTTTCTCGTCGAAGTCCTCGCCGTCCTTCTCCTTGTCAGCACCAGCCGACGACAGTTCATCGGTGTCGTTGTCAGTGTTGCGGTATGTGATGGTGCTATAGCGGTTCTCAAACGCATATCCCTTCTCCTGCTGGCGCATCTTCTCGTTCCACGAAATCGTGAACTTGTCAGCCTTGGCAGGGAAGAAGCCCTTCAGTCCGTTGGCTTGCACGTTCATGTTCACAAGATAAGAATTAGGAACGAGCGAATAGCTGATGTCAATGCTTCCGCTGCCCACTGGCAACGACATAGTCACAGCGTCCTTGCTCACTTCCTTTGGTGTGAAGAAGAATTCGTCGGAAATGATGTTGTCCTCCTTGCCTTCGAAGACGAACTGCATGTTCGATTCCTGAGCATCGAAGAGAACCACGTTGCCTCCCTGCTGGTTCTTGTAAGTAGGGTCGAGCAATTCTGCACGCTCCAACTGTCCACCCTTGTTCGAGATGGTCAGCTTGAGCAGTTCGTTCTGGATGACAGTCGTTCCAGCACTTCCCTGTCGTGCCTTGAAGAGAGCATTCGTAGAGTCGCTCATCTCTGCCAGTTCTTTCTCTGCTTGCTTCTGGGCTTCGATTTTGGCAATACTGTCAGACTTCTGTTGAGTCAAGGCTTCAATAGCCTGCTGTTTCTTGATGGCTGCTGCGCGTTTCTCCGCGTCCTTGCTGTTGTACATCATGAAGCCCACAAACACGAGGGCAATGAGCAGCCATCCAATGACGGTGTTTTTATCTTTCATTTTTAAGTTTTGATTATCTTTGTTACCTTAACAAAATAACACATTTGGGTACAAAGTTACGAAAAAACGCTGACATGAAAGCCATATTTTGAAGAATTAACGCAGAATGACCACAAATTAAGGACAGACTGGAACAAAGGGGAATTTTGAAAAAGACGAAAAAGGCAATATGATGCGGATTGGTGCAAGAGTTACTACCAAAAACGACACAATTCTTAAATTCTTATGGAAATTAGCGTGTTACCTACATGACAAACAGAAACTGTAACAATTTAGAAACGAGTTCGGCTACATATTCCCCCACATTTCTCACTCAAACCAAAGAATGTCTCGTCTTGGATGCACAGGTACAAAACTTATAAGATAAACCCCGATCTTATTTGTTAATTCTGGTTTGTTAATCGGATTTCATTTGTTAATCCGACATCTTCCTAAAACCCTATTATACAATACTATTATCATTTTTTGTTTGTGAATTTCGATTATTTGATTTGTTAATCCGACTTTGCCATTTCCCAATATTTTCTATCAATGACTTTGATGATTCCCTTCTTCTTTAGAGAAGATAGAAGATTGGTGATCTTGTCAAACTTTTGTTGCTTGGATAGCGTTTCTGGCACTTTGTTTTCCAATAATGTAGTTAACTCTTGACGAGTAGCTTTTCCAAAATTGGTAATATAGTCAATGATGAGCTTTTTGAAATAATCATCATCAAAACTCTTGTTCTTAATATATGATGATTTTAGTCCCACATGTTTAGACTGCTTAACAACAGAGAAGGCCAAATAAACATTAGGCTTTCTACCTTCTACATACTTTTTTCTTCTAAGATATGCGAGGGAATCATCCGAAATATGCTCATGCTTTTGTACTTTATCTAATAAGATAATATCAGCCAGAGTCAAATTTTGATTGTTGACCAGTATTTTGGCAAAGTTCTCATCTAACACTCTTCCTTCTATCTCACAAATTACAGTCTGTCCACCTAAGTCATACTTTGGCATTGGAAAGAAACGCTTCTTTTGTTGCAAATAGAGTTTACGGATGCCACCGCCCTCTGTCTCCACCATTTTCACGTTACGCATGGCTTCCACCAAAAACTTGTTGCGGTATCTTGATTCAGGAAAATCATTCTCAACCACAGACTCAACGGACAATGGTAGGAATGTACCATAATTCTTAAAACGCAGACGTTCATCTTCATATTCTACTACCTCTATTCTCGCTGACAGGCTATAATCCTGATGTGCAATGGCATTACATAAAGGCTCTCTAATGGTGAAGACATCGTAACGTAATAAAGTGTCAGGGAACATGTTTCCCTCTATTGTATAAGTGTATGTAGCATTCTTTATTTTCCCCGCAACCTCATCTACTGCGAGTATCATAGGAATAGAGAAAATACCAAACTCATCATTCTCGTCTGTCCCATTCTTTTTGCGCATCCATCTGATTTTGCAAACAGCAGGCGAAAGGAAGTGCTCACTTTCCTCTCTGCCCAAGAGGATGATTGTTGAATTTGTGATTTGTCCTTTTATTGTAAGTTTTGCTTTGTTCAAGAATGTTGCATCGTCCCACGCTTTTATTTCTGTTTCTCTTTCAGGATGCAATTCAATGAATTTCTCCCGGGCTTTGGCAATCGCGCGAGGATCAAGGTCATCAATAGTTGCGTCATGGATAATCTGAGAAGACCAGTCCTTTTCCACTTCGTCCTGCTCGTCCAGGATGGCGTTTCTGCGAGAATCCGTCAACTCTATTAACGAGTCATCCAGTCTCTGCCATGCCTTGTTATGTGCATAAACGGGCTGTCTCTTCATGTGTCTTGGCACATGGATGACCCATACTGTTTTGTGGGTATCTTCCGTATTAAATTCCTCTACGAGCAGACCCTCTGAAGGTAGATTGGCACATTGATCAATTAAGCGTAGCCGTGCTTTTTGCACATCGTAGTTGTAGGTATCCGTCCCAACAATTCTCAGTGTCTTGTCCTCAACACCAACAACCAAATGTCCACCCTCCATGTTAGCCAATGCCGACACGTAGGAGATGACATCATTTTTCTCATGACCGCTGAAGTCATTCTTTAGGTTCTTGAATTCCTTCCACTCACAACTCTCGTCCTCTTTCGGGTATTGGTTGATGAGATATTGTTGTAATGCTTGTTCTGTCATTCTTTATACGTTTGTTTATCTGACCTTTTAAAATAACGTCTATTTCAATAAAATACTAACTATTTCATTTTTCTTTAATACTTTTGTTCTTTCTTTGAAATTCATCGAAAAGCATATTGCAATATGGAATATCTACAGGCTTACATTCCATAAAGTCGACCTTTGTCTTTCTGTTTTTAAAATAACTTCGCAAAAATGGAGTGTTGTTAAACATAAAATCACAAACTATGACAGGATAATCTGAACGCTCATCTCCTTCTTCCATAATGTCTACGATGCAGTAATAAGGGATAAGAACTGTATGGTCTGCACGTACATCAAATTCATTTTCCATAAGTATCTCATCATTTTCTATCTTTCGCCAACATCTGGTGTTAGTGTTAATCGCTATTCTAAAATCAATCCAGTAACAATCAAAGAATTCAATACCAACCTCTGTTAATTGGAAAAAGCATATTTGGCAAAATCTAGCTTCATCGCCATAGGGGTCATCCACATCATTAATAGAGCGTATCAGAGCCTTTGTATATTTGAACTGCAAAGAAGGGTCTTCAGCAATTCTCATTCGTGTATTATGATTCCAGTCTATTTTTCGCAATAGTTTTTTCTGTATTTCTTTTTTCATCTTATTGCCCTGAAGAACCTTTTCCTTATTCAAGTTGTTCCATTCTCCCGGACCAAAATATTTGGAGAGTAAATCCTTATGTCTGCTCCAAAGCATTGCCTCCAATGTGGAGGCAGTCCATATCACAGCATTCTTAAAACCTAAACTTTCAGAATATTCATCGAAAGCATTATTCGCTTTTTTAGACACCTCACAGGCCACAACAAGAAGAATGTTTCCCCCATGGGTGTCGTCGTTTTTTGAAACAATTTTGTCAACAACGGTTTTTATTTCCGATTCAGAAATAGACACGTATCTCTTACATTGACAAAACCATTTTTCACAATTACTATCTTCACAGAAGATGTCTATACCATCATCAGCACCACTTCTACCAAAATTATCAATACGTTTCCAGACTTCTTTCCTATAAAGAAGTTCATACGCCAAATCTTCAAATCGATGCGGTTCTAAATCCTCGAAATGAAGTCTATTTGTAGTTCGTGTAGGGTTGTGCATAATCATTTCAGATACTTGTCAAGAATTGCTTGCTTTTGTTTTGGTACCGTCTGTTTTTCCACCTTGAGAGAAATAAGTTCCATGTCTAAATCTGCAAAAGCCTTAGACAATTTTTGCTGCTCTTCCAGCGAGGGCAAACGCAGCTCATAATTTTCTATATGTTCTTTCTTACCTCTTGGCATCTTTAACCCCTTAACGTCTTCCATGATATAATCGAAGAAATCACTATTCCGTAGAAGATAATATAAAAAAGTTGAATCTACTATTTTATCATCATTACAACGCAACACCAAAACATCAGGATTGCATCCACCATCACGGTCTGCCAACCACATTTTCTTTAAGTATGGTCGTATATTAGATAGTAAAATATCTCCTTTGCGATACTTGATAATGCTTTGAACCTCTGGTTCCCCATTATAAGACCTTACTCCTTCACAATTTTGCAGCATATTGTCTGTAGAAATAAAAGACTCAGGAACAATGTAGTTATAAGAGATTCGGTCAGTTACAAACGACATAATATCTTTCAACCGTTTGGAATCACCTGTTACATTGTATCTTAAATCTTCCATTTCTTCCATTATTTCATACATTCTAGCTTCACATACCTTTTGTGCTTCATCAATTGTTTGGCACTCTTCATAAATTGTTTCAAGAATTTCCTGCGGAACATCAGGTATAGGCATTTGGGCGTAAAAGTATTCTGGAACTCTACGGTGTCCACTTGCTCCTGTCTCATTTGAGGTAGCGATATTCCTAATAAAATCACGATTCAAATACTCCAAGATGAACTTGGCTTGTTCCTTACTTTTGCCACGAATAACATGGAATTCCGTGCTGCCCAGTCCTAAACCATTGGTTAAACCTGTTGCCAAACCGCATTTGCCATTCTCCATGGATGGAGATATCTTTGCTATAAGTACATCATTTTCTTTAAAATAAGTATAGCCGCCATCCGACAACTCTGCAATCGTTTTATCCTCCTTAACATCTATTTTTCCAAAACCAAGCGACGCCATCTCTACAAATGAGACAACTGTATCTTTTGCAACATCGCGTATTTCTTCTTTTGAAGGATTTATTATATCGCAATAATTTTTTAATTTAATGATAGGATAATGACTTTGTACTTCTACCTTTAGTGAGACATTATTTTTTAGTTCTTTTTTAAATGCAGTAGACTTAAAGTCCAACATCTCGACAAGATTTCCTAATGTCACATAATTCTCAAGTCCATCTGGGATTTCAATATCTTCCCCTAAGAAATTTTTACGAATTATAGAATTTATTTTTTGCTCATCACTAAGATTTGCAGGATTGAAAAGCGGTGTGACAATACCATTGATACCACGTATTTGCTGCATAGTGTCATCATCTTCTGCGTTACCATCTTCCTCCTCATCCTCGCCAGATTGCTTGTTTTTCTTTACATGCAAGTATTTGATGCCTTCATTGCCTTTTGTATCACTCCATTCATAGCCAAGGAATTTCTTTCCTTCATTCGTTCCAGAAGGCATATTAACAAGCACAACAGGACATGAAGCATTATATGCCAGGATAAAATAATAGACCTTGTCCTTTTCTATTTCCTTTACAAAAGAATAAAATGCATCATTAGCGATAAGATTACGCTCTGCTTCTGACAATCGTTTGAATGTTGCAGTTTTCTCTTTGGCCTTGTACTTCGTTCTGATTATCTTCGCCTCTCTGCATACTCCCTTCATAGCGTTACGCTGATTGCCAAAAAATGAGTCATGATAGTTTTGTACAATCTCCGTGTTTCCTAATCCATCAGGAATAATGCCATTCAAGAACTGCTTATAATCCTCCATATCATATCCCATGTGCTTACAATAGGCATTTAACAGTTCGATATCCTTATAGACATCGTCCGCCTCATGCCAATTGCCAAACCAACACTCTACCCGGTTATAATAGTGCTCTGCTTCTGGAGTGTTTGTTTCCTTGCGTCGTAAAAATAATGTTATAGTACTTGTATTGGTTTTCCCGAAAGTGTTCTTGTCAAATTTTGTTAATGATATAATATCGAAATTCTTTAGAATTATCTCTCGCGCATGTGTATAAATACCGTCTTTTGTTAAAACGGAGACAGGAAGAACGATACCAGCGACACCTCCTGCCTTCATGAGTTGTGCAGAGCGCTCCATAAAGAAAGTTTCAATAGCATTATTCTTATCGAGGTTAATGTCTTTGTTATATAAAGAATAACTTTTGCGCTCTTTTTCAGAAAGGGTCTCCAAGAATCCTGATACAGCATAAGGAGGATTGGCTACCAATACACTGAATGTGCCATCTTTTACTTCTTTGATATGCGTGAGGGCGTCTGCATAAATAACATTCGTATCATCATGGCCATACATAAAGGCTGAAACCTTTGTTACCTTCGACAAACGGTATTCCTTCTCTATTCCTATGGTGTGTGCATAATAATCACTAAGCGGGATGTCAGGATGATACTTTTTCGCAAACTCAGCAATACGGAAATCATATTCTGTTAGGAAGTGGCCTGCGCCACATGCGTAGTCTATCGCGTATGGAGCAGTGGGACTTTCTTCAATGATTTTTTCCAATGGTAATGCTGATACAATAAAACGCACAATGGGCATTGGAGTAAAGAACTGGCCTTCGTTCTGTTTGACGCCTTTATTCAGGAATCCTTCAAAGAGGTCACCAAGCAGTTGATTCTGATTGGAGTCATCAGGTTGGCTTTCATCCTCTTTGACTACACGTAAGCGGATATCCTGCAACATCTTTACCACTTTACGCAATATCTCGGCATTCTGTTTAAATAGCCGCTTATTATGAACACTTATGAAAGAAAAATCGTTGTCAGAGAAAAACTTCAACTGGCGGAAATAATCTTTTATCCGCCGTTTTGTTGCATCCAAGTCATTCAGAACCCATCGAAATGCCCTATCTATCTCACCTTCCTCAATGTACGTAACATCTTCATGCAGGAATTTATACATGCCATCACGGTATAGCCTTTGTAGCCTGTCCTGCAGTAAGAAATCATCATCGTATGATTTTCCTTTCCAATAAAAGTGCAAATCATTAGGATTGTTTGTTTCATCAACAATTTTTGCAAGAAAAAGATTGACCAATTTGTCGAATGCGTTTTCATGACTGCCTACATTATGTTGGCGTAGAATTACGGCAAACTCATTATATTTCTTCTTGATTTCTTCAGTATCAACGGGACGCAAGTCATCTTTCGCGTTAAGCCTCTTATTACTAATTCCGAAAGTTGGCACTTCATCTTCAAAAGCGCCACGGGTCATGCTATCATATTCGTAAGTCTCAGCCCACACATGAAAGAAATCTTCATAGGATCCATTATCGGCTGATACTTTCGCAAAACTCAACACATCTGCATCCTGTATTTGTTCTTCATTATCAGTCATTTTAATAAGTTGATAATCTCGTTTCAACTTACCATCTACAAAGTCTGAACAATACAGGCAAAGATATTGAGCTTTACGATAAGAATTATAATAGCGGAAGAGTTGCCCTCCATCCCTTTTTACCTTTTTCCACTCGTCATCGTAATCATCCCCTGCATTTTTACATTCAATGAGCATATATGGCACATTGTCATTGTTACGGACAAGGATGTCACAATAGAAATTTGAATCTTGACGACCACCAGGAGTCATTGGTTCTAACACAATTTGGGAGGGGTTGTAGCCAATTTGTAACAACCTACATACACATTCGAAGACCACAAAAAACTCTGGCTTAGAAAAGTTTTGGCTTGTTTTACGGTCTGCATGGATTTCAGGAGTATATATAAACCTTTCATTAGCAAAATCCACAGAAACAGTTGCACCTACCTCATTATAATGACGCTCCAATACTTCGTACATAGAATTGGGGCTATTCTTAAAGCCAAGTTTTTCTAACAACTGCTTCAAATTATCTTTCGTAATCATATTTGCTTTCTTAATTAATTAATCCTGTAATTTTCCCGTGTTACCCACAAAGAGTGTTGTAGTTGCTTAATAACTCAAAAAGAGGGGGTGTTTCATTTGATTTTTATTTATCCTTACCAATTCTGTCAGTTCCACTTCAAGATGCTTTGAGATTTTGAGGACTGTTTCCATTGTAGGTTGGCAGTCAATGGTGCAACATTTTGACAACGTAGAAGGTGCACACCCCAACTGTTCAGCCAACCATTTATTGGTTCTTTCTTCTCTACAAGCACTGCTTTGATACGATTGATTTCTTTGTCCATGATTGATTTCTCTTGTTCTTGGTACAAAGTTACTCATTTTCTTAGAAAGAACACTTAAAAGGTTCGTTTATTTAGCAAATAATCACATTATTATGCTGACATAAATGCCATATTTTGAAGAATTAACGAAAAATTCATCCTTCATGCAACCTTTTGCACCCTTCTTACGTTTATATATCCGAAAGCAATCACGAAAACGTACAAATGAACCGAGAATTATTCACCCAACTCGTCCGTAAAGAGCTGTCTGGCTTGCGTCGCTTCCTTATGGCGGCATGCAGTGGCAATGGCGATGAGGCAGACGACGTGGCACAGGAGGCTCTGATGAAAGCTTACGTGGCATCATCAAGTTTCGAGGATGAGGCGGGTTTCTCGGCTTGGATCTACAGGATTGCCTGCAACTGCCTGATAGACCATCAGCGCAAACAGTCAACACGAGGCATCTCCATAGACATCAACAAGGCTAATGATGTGGCTGCAAGCTCACATACCGATGATGCCTTCATCTATCAGGACCTCTATCGCGCTATCAACGGACTGGGGATAAGAGAACGCACTGCTGTACTCCTCTTCTACATGGAGGACCGCCCCATCAAGGAAATCTCCACTATCATGAACGTGGCTGAGGGTACGGTGAAAGCCTATCTCTCTCGCGGACGTGAACACTTGCGAACCAAGTTATTAAACAATCAATCTCGACAGTTATGAAAGACCAAGAACTAAAAGACATATTTCATGCTTATCAACCTAAGTTGAGTGATGAGGATGCGTTTATGAACAAGCTCTCGGAGCAAATGGATGCCATGGACGAGAAGCGGCAAGCGAACATTGTTCCTTTGCATCGCAATTACCTACCATGGGTGGTTGGCATAGCTGCAGCAGTCGTTGCGGTTGTCATGTTGGTGAAAGAGCTATCAACGCCTACTGCCCAGCCAGACGTTAAATCCAGCCTGGTAAAATACAATGATGATAGCTATTCCCTGTTTTTCAACCACTCCACCTACGATGACATTGTCAACGAGATAGAAACAAGTGGAAGGCAGTTGGAGCAGGCTATCGCACAATTATAAACAAAGTAGAAAGACGTCTTGCTATATTCATACATTCTATTTCAAAATCAAAAAAACAATGAAAAAAGCATTATTCCTCATAGTGTCGTGCAGCCTGATAGCTGCCTGTTCTACCGAAAAGATGAGCCCGTCAGGAGACCCCATCGAGAACCTCGTTTCCTATCTGGATGGGAAAGACGCAAACATGACCCACAAGCGTATTCATTACGAAGGTGGTGCCATCCTAAGGACGGAAACAGAGTTTTATGATATAGTTGCTAAGCCTGAAATATTTAAGCCCGAGGAATTGACTGATGAGCTGATGAAGGATATGAAAGAAGGGACAGAGATTGTCGATTCCTGCCTTCGTGCTTTCCGTTGGGGAAGTGGCATAGCACGCCAATGTTATCACAAAGAGAGTCATCAACAACTCAAAGATACCGTCCTCTATGCCTTGGCGCTCGAAGGGATGGACGGCGAAAGAATAGAGCTGCAAGGCACTGGTAACAACGAATACATGTTCGCTGGTTACAAAGCTGCTAGAGCAGCAACCCTCAAAGTGAATACCAGTAAGACCTGTTCCGAATGGATGATGAAATACATTACTCGTGAAGAAACAAAATTCCAAGAGGAACCCTTCAATATGCGTCCCCTCACAGATTTCATAAAACGGATGATGGAAAATATTGACAGCATCAAGGTGTACGAGACCTGTTACGAAGTGACCAGCGAAGATTTTGGCGGAAATCCCTCTCTTGTCGGAGAATGCTATCCCGATGAAGAGCACACCTATAGCGGCAAGACAACAGGCCATCTGTATGTGGTTCCAGAATCTTCTGCCAAAGACGTTCAGAACGCTTTGAAGTTTACTGTCGAAAACGATTATATCGGACTGAATCCTCATCAGAAATTCTATATCGTTTCAACAGACAAAGAGCTTATCATAGGCAGTGGGGAAGAACGAGAATATAGCAACTCTAAGCCCTATAAGCACAAGGACTTATATAGTGCAATGTCTGTGGATGGGCATTTCTACATTCTCGTTCTCGACGAAACGATAGGTACCTTTGCCCTTCCTCGTTGCTGGAAACATATCATCCGCATCAAGGACCACAAGGAAGAACTCATTCCTGGTGCCCACAAGCCTAACAAGGATGGCTGGATAGACTGACATCGAACTCACGTTCATGTAATCTCATTGTAGTGTCCTCC
>DGSN01000012.1 GCA_002393575.1 Prevotellaceae bacterium UBA4361
CGACTGTGAATAATACAAGTTAAAGCGCATTTGGGGACTGACTGAGGCGTTCTTTTGGATTTAACTAGTTGCCGAGGGCTCGGTGAAGCGCAAGCGAGGGCTCGGTGAAGACGCAGCGAGGGCTCGCTTGAATTACGACGAGGGCTCGGAGTTTCGGTTGAATCGAAGGAAAGATGCAGTTTTGTTGGTTCCTATTTGCATGGATGATGGTATGAAGCGTTTTGTAAGTTCAATGGGGTTTCTGATGCCAATTCATAAAAAAGCGGATGAATTATTGAACAATTTCGCTAAAATGGTTTATCTTTGCAGCATGATGAAAAAGCTATTACTATTGGTATGCACAGCAATGTTTGTGGCATGCCCTGGCTTCGCCAAAAAGAAGAAGGTGGTGCCAACGAAATCTGCGCCTAAGCGCGAAGTGAGAAAACCTGCTGCACGTGGTCTGTTCAATGTGCAACGACACAAGGAGGACTGGTACTTGCAGGTGCCTGACTCGCTCTTGGGTCGTCCGTTCTTGGCTAATACGCGCTTTGTGAGCACGCCTGTGGAGGCGAGCATCTATGGTGGTGAACTTGCCAACTCGCAAGTACTCTACTGGGAACTGCACGACAAGCAGCTGCTGCTTCGCAGTTTGATTTACCAAGTGGAGGTGGATGCTGACCACAGCATCGCCCAGGCGGTTCGTGCTTCGAACGAAGACCCTATCGTGGCTTCTCTCCGTCTGGACTCTGTGGGCAGTCGCCGCGACACGACTCGTGCCGACCGTCCGATGATGTACAGCGTGAAGGTGAACGACCTCTTCAAGGGTGACAACTCGGTGCTGAGCCTGACGAGTTCGCGCAAGGAGTCGATGGGACTCACGGGTCTGAAACCTGAACTGAGCTACATTGACACTATCATGACGTTCCCTATCAATACGGAAATCGTGACGGTGAAAACCTATAGCGCGAAGACCACGGGCCGCATTCCGTCGGCAAGGGAAACGGGTCTTGCCACATTGCGCCTGCGCACGTCGTTTGTGCTGCTGCCGAAGGAGCCGATGCGCTATCGTCAGTTCGATCCTCGCGTGGGTTATTTCGCTTCTTCGTTCCGCAAGTATTCTGACGAACAGCAGCGCGTGGAGAACCGCACGGTGGCTGCGCGTTGGCGACTGGAACCGCGGGAGGAGGACATGGAGAAGTACCGAAGGGGGGAACTCGTGGAGCCGAAGAAACAAATTGTTTATTACATCGACCCTGCCACGCCTCAGCAATGGCGCAAGTATCTCATTCTGGGTGTGGAGGACTGGAACGAGGCTTTCAAGGAAGCAGGCTGGAAGAATGCCATCGTGGCGAAGGAATGGCCGAACGACTCGACGATGAGTCTTGAGGATGCTCGCTACAGTGTGATTCGCTATCTGGCTTCGCCTATCTCGAATGCCTATGGTCCTCATGTGAGCGACCCTCGTTCGGGTGAGATTTTGGAAACGCATATCGGCTGGTATCACAACGTGATGCAACTGGTGCATGACTGGTACATGGTGCAGGCTGGTATGGTGGATAAGCGTGCGCAGAACTTGAAGTTCGACGATGAACTGATGGGGCAGCTCATTAGGTTTGTCTCGTCGCACGAGGTGGGACACACGCTCGGCTTGCGCCACAACATGGGTGCTTCGTTTGCTACGCCTGTAGAGAAGTTGCGCGACAAGCAGTGGGTGGAGGAACATGGGCACACGGCTTCCATCATGGACTATGCCCGCTTCAACTATGTGGCTCAGCCTGAGGACAACATCGGCGAACGAGGCATCTTCCCTCGCATCAACGACTACGACAAGTGGGCTATCAAGTGGGGCTACACCTATTTCCCTGATGCGAAGACTGAGAAGGAAGAGCGGTTGGCTCTGAACAAGAAGACTATCGAGGCTCAGAAGAATCCTCGCTTGTGGTTTGGTGGCGAAGGAGGTGACAACGACCCTCGTGCCCAGACGGAGGACTTGGGCGACGATGCCATGAAAGCCAGCGACTATGGCATTCGCAATTTGAAGCGCATCGTGAAGCAACTGCCTCAGTGGGTACATGAAGAGGCTGACTTGGGCAATAACCTCTCGTCTGCCTACAGCAGCGTAGTGGGACAGATGCGCCGCTATGTGGGCCATGTGGGCAGAAACATCGGTGGTGTGTATCGCAACTACAAGAGTGTGGAAGAGGAAGGCAGTGTGTATCGGATGGAGGAGAAAGAACGCCAACGCCGTGCGTTGAACTGGTTGGACAAGAATGTGCTGACTGAACCTCACTGGCTCATTGCTGAATCTTACATCACACGTCTCACGCAGAATCCTGAGCGCATGATTCGTTCGTTGGCAGACCAAGCCATTTCTTCGCTCTGTTCTTCTTCAACCTTCGGTCATCTTGCTGCCAACAGCTTCGACAAGAAAAGCTATCAGCCTGAAGACTATACCACTGATCTCATCAATGTGCTGTTCCGTGAGACTGCCACTGGCGAAAGGCTTTCCTCATGGCGACGCTACGTGCAGCGTACAGCCGTGCAGCGACTGCTGAAGGACGAGGCATCGGTGGTCAGCGAAGATGCTCACCCATTCATGATTAGCATGATTCGTCGTATCCAGTCGCGCATCAATGCAGCGAAAGCTTCCGACAGCGTCTCTCGTGCACACTATCAAGACTTGGCACAGCAAATCAAAATGCACTTTGAGAAGTAAAGTGTTAATGAAGAATGAAAAATGAAGAATGAAGAATGCCATCCGGATGGATGTAAAATACATTCTTCATTTTTCATTCTTCATTTATACTTATCCCTCAAACACCACCTCCATGATTTCTGCCAAGTCGTTCTCGTTCTTGATAAGCACCGAACGGGAACCATCGGCTTGCTCCATGCCTACGATGGAGAGCAGTTCGAGTTGGCGAAGAATCTGTTTCGTGCGCTCTTCATCGAGTTTGAGTTTGCTTTGCAGAAGGATGGCATCGGCATCTTGGTAATGAACCACCATCTTGGCACTGTCCGCAAGACGTGGGTCGAGTTGCTTGAGTTCGGGCGAATTCTTCACCTTGTCGCGCAACTGCTCCTTCATGATGTCGGTGATGGACGACTGGTTGGCGTAGGAAAGTTCTGGTATCTCGTCATCATCGTCAATGGTTCTACCCTTCTTCTGAGTCTTTCCTGCTTTCTTTGTGCCACCATCCAACGAAGGAATCTCGTCGGTGTCGTCCTCCGTGTTCTTTTTCTTGAAGAAGAGAACCACCAGCAACCAGACAATCAGAATGCCAATGCCGATGTAAACAAGATAGGATGCGATAGGAAATTGGTCAGCGTATTGCTTGCCTAAGAGGATGCAACCCACACCCACAATCATGAGCAGCAAATTCGTTGTGCTGTTGCTCTTGTTGTTCTTTCCTTTCTTGGTTTTAGAACTACCGCCAATCTTCTTGTTGTAGCTCACACCCGTGCCAGGAATGCCTGCATTCACCTTGGCTCCGTTGGGACCGATGTTGATTTTCGCACCTTGCGGACCAATCGAAAGGCTTGGACCGCTCTTTGTGATGTTGAGATAGACACCTGGAAATATCTTGATTCTCTTATTGACTCTTACACCCACAATGAAAACAGTTAAAAGTGAAAAATGAAAAGTGAAAAATTATTTCTCTTGCAAATGTAATGGTTTTATTTAAGAATCATGGAAAATCTTTAATTTTTAACTTTTAATTTTTAATTTTTCTTGAACACAGGAATATGCTCCAGCGTGGCTGGCAGATGGATGGTTTGTCCACCATCGTAGTGCTTGCCTGTGAAATAGTCTTTCCAACCCTGTGGATGCTTTGGCAAATAGACAGCGACATCGCCTGCTGAAAGGGATTGATAGACAGGACAGACGAGCAAATCATGACCAAACATATATTCCGTTTCCTGTGCCAATGCCTGTTCGTCGTCAGGGAAGTCGAACAAAAGCGGACGCATCAACGTACCACCTTCCTTTGCCACGAGTTCTGCTTCCTTGATAATATATGGAAGGAGTTTGTGGCGCAAGCGAATCTGTTCAACGAAGAGCCTATAAGTTTCTGGCTGGTAGTTCCACGGTTCAGTGTTGCTCATGTAGCCATGCACACGCATCAATGGCAGGAACACCGAAGTCTGAATCCAACGAATCATGCGCTCCTGATAGTCCTTGTCGGTGTATTGATTGCCAGGACGGAAGAAACCGCCTGCGTCGTAAGTCCACCAAGGAATACCGGTTGACATGAGTCCGAGTCCTCCCACAATCTGCCGACGAAGCGTTTCCCAGTCGTTGCCCACATCGCCCGACCACAAGGCTGCTCCATAACGCTGAATGCCAGGGAAGCCCGAACGGGTGAGGATGAAATTATGGCTTCCTTCATACACTGTCTTGCACACCAAGAGCGGATAGACATTGCGAACCATCTCGCCTGGCAATGTGCCATTCCACACTTTTCTTCCTTCCAAGTCGTCGTTCTCAGGCTCAGTTGCATCCTGCCACCAACTGTCGATGCCCGTAGGAATGAGTTTCTCCTTGAAGTTCTTCCAGTAGAAAGCCGCTGCAGCAGGGTTGAAGAAATCCACCCAGTCGGTATTAGGAATGTAGAAACCTTTGCTGGCTGTTTCCTTGCCCAAAATGGAATTGCGGTCAATCTTCGACCACACACTCAGCATCAGTCGCACATTCATCTGGTGGAGCGTGTCCATCATGGCAGCAGGGTTAGGATAGTGGTCTTCGTCGAACTGCATGGCGTTCCATCCATGCTTGCCCCACCATTGCCAGTCCTGCACAATCACATCAAGCGGAATATTCTCTTTTTGGAAACGACGAGCCGTGTTAATGATTTCGTCCTGACTGTGGAAACGCTCACGACAATGAATGTAGCCCAACGCCCACTCTGGCATAGGAGCTGCAGCACCCGTGAGGCGGCGATAAGTGGCAATAATTTCATCGGCTGTTCCCGTGAAGATGGTGAAGTCAACACACTCAGCCACAGGCGAACGGAAAGTGGTGATGTTGTCAATCTTGTCCCAATACACACTTGGTTTGTCACCCTGATTGCCCTGCACCACGATGGTGTGGCGACCTTTCGTGAGATGCACCTTCGTGGAAGTCGTTGGTGGCAACCACACATTATTCATATTAATAATGACTTCATCGTCAATCGACAACCAATGCTTGCGAGCCATCTTCTGCCCCACATCGAGAAGGATGGTGTAATCGCCTGCCTTGTCGATGTCGATGGTAGCAGAATAAGAATGTTGATGGCGCACTTCCCTACGGTTTCCCGTAGTGGTTGTCACATCCACCACTTCGCCTTTCGAATCTTCACTCTGCTTCACAGCTTCCAACTGAACGTGATGACTGCAAGGATTGAATTCTGTCATTCCATAATTATTCCAAAGAATGGCGTAACCCTTGTTCGACATCATCATCGGAATGGCGATTTGCGTGTTCACCTGAGTGAGTCGGCGAGTCAGTCCATAAACATTCGACACACCATCTTGGAATTGTCCCAGTCCGTACTGATATTCATTGCCTTTCAACGGCGACTTGAAACTCAGTTCAGCGATATTCGTTGGTTCACCTTGCACAGACGAAGGTTTGAGCGACATGTCAACACTCTTGAAAATGACTTTTCCTTTCGAGTTTCGTATGGTCACATTACCTTTCTTATCGACAAAAGCTTTTATGCCTTTACTTGACTTATAGCTATAAACTTTGGCATAAGCTGGAGTCAAAAACTCTGGTATAAAACTCTTAGAATCATTGACATATACCCACTCTGGTAACTTCGATACTTGTGGTTTTCCATACTGAATACGCACGGCATTCTCTGCCAATGGTGTGATTTGCACTTGCTGTGCATGACTAAAGGCGAATGACATCAGCCAAAAGCCCAACATGATTCTAATTTTCTTCATAGAGAACAAGAATTTTAACGCGAGTTCAGGATAAGCATGATTCTCAACTTAGTAATCGTAAAAAATAAATTGGAACGATTCTATTCCACTTATTAGTTTTTTCAATCACGATGCTTTAGCGAAAGCCAATCATTTATTCGATTGTGTTGAAAAGCCGAGCCTTTGTTGTTTTTCAAGCGAGCCCTCGTTTGAGTCACGACGAGGGCTCGTTATCGAAACGACGAGCCCTCGCACGTTTAGTAGAAACTTTATCTCGGCGCAAGCACATCAAAGGAGCGTTTCAGACAATCTCTTATCCTTACCCTGAACTGATGTATTATAAGATTTCAATGAAAAGGATTATTATCAACAATTAGAGAGTACAAAAGTACGTATTTTCTTTTTCATACACATTGAATAAAGCTATTCATCAGTAGCACAAAATAAAACTTTTTCCATTTTCATCCATGATTCTCTGTCTTGACGAACGAAAGAGTTATCAACAATGACAATAACTTGTTAACAAAGTGTTGAAAACTTTTTGGAAAAAAACAATAATTATTTTTGGTAATTTCCGATGCCTTGCGGATAAAAATTTCTCATTCAGTACCAAGAAAAATTATTGTTTTTTATAAAATTCTTTTCATAATGTTTTCAACACGTTTTTCATCTTCCACAGCAAAATAATTATGCACATGGCAAGTTTTCAACACAATGTCAATAAAGTTCATAATTCGTATATTTTCAATGCTTTATCCCTTCCAAAACTGTTGAAAACTGGTTCATACTCAAGTTCCTCAGATTAATAACTTAAAAAGCAAATTTTTTAACAAAAACTTATCCACACTTTCCACAAGCAATTATCATCAACAAAAGAATTTCGAAATTTCAAAATAAAATATGTTTTTAATAAAGATTGTTGAAACTGTGGAAACTCAATCAGTGCGTTGAATGGTGTCATCAATGCAAAAGCCTCTCAATGGTATTCATTGAAAGGCTTTTGCAGTTGATACAAGACTATTTAAAGATTTACTCAAAATAGTATAGGTTGTTGTAATTGAAAATAGTCAATTCAGATTTCACGTCGTCCAGTTCCTTCATCCTTGCAGGAATGTCGTTGAGCGCATATTGGCGGATGCAGTCACGCAATCGGGAGGCAAACTTGACCATCTCACGGTCAATTTCCTCTTGGGTCGTGCTGACATGCTGTTCGATGGATTCATGTAGTTCGGAAATAATCATTCCGGAGAAAAGTCCATGCAGTTTATATTTGTCTGCGAACAAGTCAGCATAGCACCAGATGCCAATGCAGGTCTTGTTGCGGAGAAACTGCACATGACTGCTGTCGATTAATTGGCGCACGAACTTTCCGTCTTTTCTCGGCGTGGAATACAGACCACAGTCGTCTCCGTGTCCGAGCATCATGATGTCGTCGTCGCTTCGGATGGCGCGGATGACTTCCATGTTTGTGTTTTTTTCCGTGATGTGTACCTTTATGTCCTCACGTTGGTTGTAGAGGAGTGAAAGGAATTGTGTGGTAGGGTCGTTGGCGTGTATGATTGTCATCATTCAGTACTTTTAAGAAATAGGTAATGTTTTCAATGAGAATTATAAACCGACAGGCTTCATTTCGCAATAACGTGCAAACCACTGTTTCTTCTCTGGAGTCTCAATGGAATCATATTCAGAAATGATGCAACCAGAGGATAAGTCGTCTGCCAAGGCGAGAATGATGTTTGCCAGTTCGATTGTATTTTCAAATTCCTTAGCTTTTGGGCAGAACAGTCGCTCTTTCTTAATGGCTTCATATCCATAAATAGCACCCATGATGTTTCCTGTGATTGAACCAGTGGAATCACTGTCGCCATCATGATTCACTGAGGCGATGATGGCATCCTTCATGCTGTCGATGTGGCGGATGGCACAATAGAGCGAAATGGCCCAAGCCTCTTCAGCTGTCCATCCTTCTCCCAGCTTTTTGATGGCATCAGCGTCGGGAATGTCCGACTGTGCAAGACGAACGGCTTCCAAGGTAAGTGCTTTCAGATACTCCTTGTCCTTTGCATATTCATCGCCATCTATCTGCATTATGACTTTGAGTCCATCATTCACAATGTCAATGATGGAAGCCTTCACCTCGTCTGGTGTCAGCGGAACGATTCGAGAGATGAGCAATGTCAACAGTGCTGCTGGCAGATAGCCCAGTGGATGAAGATGAGTGGTCTTCGCAATTTTTGCACCAGCCTCAGCCAGATATTCCGACGAATATATGCCTTTATCATTCTTCACTTTGTAGGAGGCATCCAGTAAACCCAATGGTGCTACACGCATAATGCCACCACAACCCTTGCTGTTGTTATTTGGCCTTTGACGCTGAAAAAGGCTTTCGCAAGCACTCAAGCAAGTGATACCTGGTGCACGTCGATGAGCAAGTTCTGGCAAGTCGCGCAGCCAAGTGTAATGAAAGTCATTATCTCCCAGAATCTTGACTTTAATTCCTGTCTGTGTATAGTACCAGTCGAGATAGGCTCCGTCCACATAATCCTCAGGTTGGCCACCAATGCCACGCATGGCTCCTCTCGTTATTCCCATGAGTATTCCATTTGCTGTGAAGAGTGTCATCTGCGTGTCATCGCTGACCAACGCTTTTCCGTTTCTGTCTATTTCAAACTTCGTGATGCCCTCTTTTCCGTATCGCTTGAGGATATTATTTCTGCTCATAAATTCCACTGGATAACCAAGAGCATCACCAGCTGCTCCTGCCATCAGACTGCCACGAATGCAGTCCTTCACCCATTCATTGCGTTTTCTTTCTTTTTCTTCCATGCTTTCCTTGTATTTTTTGACGAAATTGATTTGTTCATTTGTGTCAGGTGTTGTGCGATGTGACGACTTAGGCATTTCCGAGAATTGCTTACGAAGTAGCTGCATTGCCTTCTCAAACGAATTGTTTTCTGCAAAATAGCAAGCAACGATGGTTCCAGTTCTGCCTACGCCTCCCCAACAATGGATATACACGTAGCCATCGTTTCTTTTTGACAACTTCTGAATATGTCTTATCAGTCTTTCCACATCGTCGATGCTACTTGGAACGTCGCAGTCACGGATAGGAAACCTTGTGTAGGTAGTACCCTTTGGAAGGAGTTGAGAATACGGACGCAATTCTCCCTCTTCTGTCAAGTCAATATAATGGCGCACGCCGAAATGCGTCATTTGCTCAATCTTCTCTTCAGCTTTCTTACCATACTTGTCCCCAGGATACTCACCTGCATAGATGTTCCAATCAACATGGAATGATTGGTGGAGTGGTCTTTGAGGATTTTTATAATAAGGTAACCAATCAACTTCTTCACTCTTCACATCATGTTTCTCTTTTGTGAAGCCAAAAATATCACCAATTATTTTCCTAAACATAAAATCTCCTTTCTTTTTGTTTTTATTATTACTTGTGTAATCTTAACGCAAAGATACGGCTTTTATTTTTATTCTCCGCATTTTCTTGTGTGTTTTTTACATATAAGGTTATTTTTTTATAATTGCTTTTTGATAGTATGCATTTTGGTTGATATTTAACTAATTCTAAAACAAATAGAAGATTTTTAATTCAAATTTTAAGAAAATTGAAAAAATAATTTTAACTTTGCAACCAATTGTATTTATTTTTATTTAATAAGGTATCATTTAAGGATAAAAAGACACATGAAACATTTTTTTACTCTTTTTGCATTATTTGCAATATCGTCTTGTGCTGTGATGGCGCAGGACCAAATACTCAATGGTGGATTTGAAGACTGGGGCAATTATGATGTAAAAACCACATCTGCTGCAGAACCTCGTTATTGGCATTCTTTTAGTAGTGCATCGGGTGGTTTTGCTTTTGCAGCAGGCGAACATTGTTTTATCAGCACGGATGCTCATAGCGGAAAGTATAGTGCTTGCTTAAAGTCAACTAAAATTTTAAAATATGTAGCTAATGGAACATTAACCACTGGCAGACTTAATGCTGGTGATATGAATGCTTCTTCAACGTTAAATCACTCTGCACTTGATATGAGTTGGAAAGATACTGATTTTAATGGTGATCCATTCTATCAGGTAATGACCAGTCGTCCTGACTCAATCGTTTTTTGGGTGAAGTATTCTACAGGAGAGGCAGGTACAACAGCCAACATGAGTGCATACATCACTGATGGTAAATACTATCAGGTTCCTGAAGATAAGACTTACAATAACATTGTTGGAAAAGCTGAGAATCCAAAAATTACCCCATGCACCAAATGGACTCGCATCAGCGTGCCATTCACTTACACTGATAATGGTCTTGAACCTAAAGCTATTCTCCTTACTTTTTCTACAAGTGCTATACCAGGAGTAGGAAGTAAAAATGATATACTATATGTTGATGACGTAGAACTCATCTACAATGTGAAGGGCGATGTCAATTCGGATGGTAACGTCGATATTTCCGATGTTGTTGAGCTTGTCAATATCATCCTTGGAAGCAAGGACGGTGCTGAAAACAAAAGAGCAGACGTGAACGGTGACACAAACACTGATATTTCCGATGTAGTAGAACTCGTCAATATCATTCTTGGAAATTAATTAGAAGATAATAAAAATGAAAAAAATTCTTACACTTATTGCATTCTTGGTGTCATCCCTTTCAGCGATGGCATACACCGATAATCTCGTGCTAAGCGTGGATGGTGAATTCATGGAAGTTCCCAATTCAGTTGTGTTGATTGAAAACACAAGCGAAAACCTGTATAAATTCGTGATGAAGAACTTCCAGATGGATGAAATACAGATGGGCGATATAACCGTTGAAAATGTGCCAGGAGTTACCATCAATGGAGTCACACGTCTCAACGTCACTCAGTTGCCTGTTCATATCGGCAGTTCCATGTGGGCATCGCTTCTTTCCGACGTAACCGTCAATGTAAGCGCAACATTCAACGAAGAAAAACTCTATGCAGTAGTGGAAATCGACCTCCGCGAACAGCTCGACCAAATGGTAGTGGGTGAGTTCGGTTCGAAAGACTATTTCGATACGAGCTATCCTCAGCTGCTCAACGGCGGTTTCGAAGATTGGGGAGTGGATGCAGAAAATGGAGCAGATAAGGTTTCTGAGCCACGCTATTGGCATTCATTCAGCAGCGCATCGGGTTCGTTAGTAGAATTGACAGGCGAGCATTGCTTCATCAGCACCGATGCCCACAACGGACAATACAGCGCTTGCGTCAAGGCTTCGAAAGTGTTTGGATTGGTCGTTGCCAACGGAACGCTCACCACTGGTCGCCTCAATGCCGATGCCATGATTGCTGCCGATCCTAAAAACCACTCAGCAATCGACTTGAGCGTCACTGAACTCGACCGCAACAAAAATCCTTTCTATCAGATTCTCGATGCTCGTCCCGACTCCATCGTCTTCTATGTGAAATACTCAACAGGATTGGAAGGTACACTTGCCAACATGAGCGCATACATCACAGACGGCACCTACTATCAGGCTCCAGAGGATAATACTTACGAAAACAAGGTAGCCGTGGCAGAAAAACCTGACATCGCTCCTTGCACCGAATGGACCCGCATCAGCGTGCCATTCACATACCTCAGCGAAGAACTGAAACCAAAAGCCATCCTTGTCACCTTCTCCACTTGTGTCACACCTGGAGGCGGTGCAGGCGACGAAGTGTTGCTGGTAGATGATGTAGAACTCATCTATAAAGCTCAACAGGAAGCAAGTATCACCACCTTGAGCCGACCTTCCACTGACAACACCACCATCTATGACTTGCAGGGTTGCCGTCGCACCACCCTTCAGCGCGGCATCAACATCGTCAATGGCAAGAAAATCATTATCAAGTAAACGTACAAATTCTCATATAAAATCCCCGAAGTCAACGAACATTGGCTTCGGGGATTTTAGTTTATTTCATTTGAACGGTTGAATATACCGCTTTTCAACAGAAAAGCAAAGTATTTACTCCTTTTTTATTCTCTCTTTCACCTCGTTAGAATGTTGAATTATTCTCGATGAATCTGGGAATAATTATTACACTAAACTTTCCCACCATGTTGGAAAGTCTTAATCTTTTGATGCTGAAAACGTCTTTCTGCTACAAAGAATCAAAGTTTCAGCCTAAATCAAGTTAAATTTTGCCGATGTCGGCAAAAAATACTATCTTTGTCGGCGAAATAAGAGGAAAACTTTGCCGATAAAGGAAATATGGAATATCTTTCAGTCAAACAGTTTGCAGAGAAATTTGGCATTTCGGAGCGTTCTGCTCGCAATTATTGTGCGAACGGAAGGATTGAAGGTGCTTTCCTGACGGGAAAGACTTGGAACATTCCTGTGGGCGCTGTATTACCTGAAAGGAAGTCGTCGAAAAGGAAACCGTCACCGCTTTTGAATGCCTTGCGTGAACAAAAGGCATCCAGACTCAAAGGGGGCATTTATCATCGCACCCAGATTGATTTGACGTACAATTCGAACCACATCGAGGGTAGTAGGTTGACGCACGACCAAACGCGCTATATCTTTGAAACGAATACAATTGGTGTTACGGATGTGGCTGTGAGTGTGGATGACATTTTGGAAACGGTCAATCACTTCCGATGTATTGACTTTATCATCGACCATGCTAAAGAGAGGATGACTGAGAACTTCATCAAACAACTGCATTTGATGTTGAAATCGGGAACTTCAGACAGTCGGAAAGATTGGTTTGCAGTGGGAGAATATAAGCGTCTGCCAAATGAAGTTGGCGGTATGAATACTTGTCAACCTGAAGATGTCTCAAAGGAAATGAAAAAATTGTTGAAGGAGTATTATTCAATAAAGATACACTCCTTCGAAGATATTCTTGATTTTCATGTTCGCTTTGAGAAAATCCATCCGTTTCAGGATGGTAATGGTCGTGTTGGCAGACTTCTGATGTTTAAGGAGTGTTTGGCTGGTGGTCATGTGCCCTTTATCATCACCGATGAATTGAAGATGTTTTATTATCGAGGTCTTCATGAATGGGGACACATCAATGGCTATCTCATTGACACCTGCCAAACAGCTCAGGACAACTATAAGAGTTTGTTGGATTACTTTCAAGTCAAATAAAGTTTGGTTATATTTGACTTAGATAATCAGCAGCTTTCTGTGAATGATGCGCAACCATTCCATTTCTTGATTTCAGCTGATACAGGGATGGGTTTGTAAGGTTTCTTTGTATCAGTTGCGGTATTGGCTTGCTTTGTTGGAGCAAGCGACTTCACGAAAGCCAGAACTTTCTCAAGTAGTGCCTTGTCGTCAGCAATCCTACCCATTGCGCGATATAATTCTGCGTTCAATTCTAAAGTTGTCATACTCCTATCTGTATTGTTTGGTTTTGGTGGCGAAATTACAAAAAAATAGTTGAAATGTCAAAACAATCCACAGAGAAATTTTTTCTTCAGGTGTGAATGCCAATGAAGTTGTTGAGAACATTCTTCATTTTTCATTCTTCACTCTTCATTTTATTTTCTATTCTTCTTTCTTTTCAGATGGTGCTGGGCAACGACGAGAGCATCGGTGATGTTGTCGCAGATGTTGTTGATGCCGACTAAGCCGTTGAAGCCATTCTTTTCGAGGACGGCACGGACACGATCGTTCACACCTGAGAGGATGATGGTGATGCCGTTGCGGTGGCTCTGCTCGATGAGGTTGGTGAGGTTGTGAAGACCTGTGGAATCGACGAATGGCACCTTGCGCATTCGGATGATACGCACCTGTGGTTTTTCCTTCATGCGGTTCATGATGTCTTCGAATTTGTTGGCTACGCCGAAGAAGTAAGGGCCATCGATTTCATAGACTTCTACCCCTTCGGGGATGTGGAGGTGGTCTATGCTGAGGTTGGCAAATTCGGTGTTTTCCGTTGGGTCGATTTCCTCGGTGAGTACGCTCACTTGTGTGGTTTCAGCCATGCGTCGCATGCAGAGGAAGCAAGCGAGGATGATGCCAACTTCGATGGCGATGGTGAGGTCGAAGATGACGGTGAGGAAGAAGGTGAGCCAAAGGACGGAAATGTCGCTCTTTGGGTTCTTCATCATTTGTCGGATGGTGCGCCAACCGCTCATGTTGTAGCTCACCATCACGAGCACTCCTGCCAGGCAAGCCATTGGGATGTAGGCTGCGAGGGGCATGAGGAAGAAGTAGATGAGCAGGAGGACGATGGCGTGGATGATGCCGGCAATAGGTGTTTTACCACCGTTGTTGATATTCGTCATGGTGCGGGCAATGGCTCCTGTGGCTGGTATGCCTCCGAAGATGGGTGAAAGGATGTTGGCAATGCCCTGGCCAATGAGTTCTTGGTTGGAGTTGTGGCGATGGCCTATGATACCGTCGGCTACCGTGGCACTGAGCAAGCTCTCGATGGCACCGAGGATGGCGATGGTGATGGCTGGGGAGATGAGTGACTTGATGCTCACCCAGTTGAGTGCAGGAACGGTGGCTTCGGGCACGTTGGGATTGATTTGGAAACGGTCGCCAATGGTATCGACGTGGATGCCGAAGTAGTTGGTCATGATGTAGCCTGCGATGGTCATGACGATGATGGCAATGAGTGAGCCAGGAATCTTCTTCGACACCATCGGTGTGAGCGCGATGATGACGACGGAGAGGATGCCGACGATGGTGGTTGGGATGTCGATGGTGGCGAAGTTCTGGATATAGACTCCCCACTTGGAGATGAAGTCGGCTGGCACGGTTCCATCAATCGTCAAACCGAAGAGGTCTTTGATTTGTGTGGTGAAGATGGTAAGTGCGATACCGCTTGTGAAACCGATGACGATGGGATAGGGAATGTAGCGGATGATGGTGCCGAGACGGAACACTCCGAGGAGAATGAGGAAGATGCCTGCCATGACGGTGGCGATGGCAAGTCCTTCGAGTCCGTATTGCTGGATGATGCCGTAGATGATGATGATGAAGGCACCTGTTGGTCCTCCGATTTGCACACGGCTACCTCCGAAGGCTGAGATGGCAAAGCCTGCTACGATGGCGGTGATGATTCCCTTTTCGGGCGACACACCTGAGGCAATACCGAAGGCGATGGCAAGCGGAAGGGCAACGATGCCCACGATGATGCCTGCCATGAGGTCTGCCATCAGTTTTGTCTTGTTATAGGTTTTCAAACATTGAATGAGTTTAGGCTGGAAAGATAAGAATTGTTTCATTGAATCTTGTTTTTGTTATCCTTGTTTTTTATAGATGCTATAGAGGGTATAGATGCTATAGGGTTGCTATGATTTGTACTTACTGGAAGATGAGCGTGGTGAGGTTTTGTTCTGAGAAGAGGTCTTGCGCCACTTCCTGAAGCAGTTCGGGAGTGAGTTGGTTGAGGTGCTGGAAAGTGTCTTCCACTCCTTCGAATTTGTTGTAATGGAGGAAGGACTTTGCCATGTCGAGGGCGTAGTTCTCGAAGTTGTCGCAAGCCACGCCGATTTGTCCGCGAATTTGCTTCATGGCTGCCTCGAATTGTCGCTTGGTGAGCGGCGTTTGCATCAGTTTGTCGAGTTCCTTCCTGACGATTCTGAGACATTTCTCCACGTCTTCCGCATCGCAACCGAAATAGATGGCAAAGGTGGCTGTGTCGGTGTAGTTGGTCAGGCTGCTCTCCACGGTATAGACCAGTCCGTGGTGCTCGCGCAGAGCTATATTGAGGATGGAGTTCATGCCTGGTCCACCGATGAGGTTGTTGAGGAAATAGAGGGCCACGCGCTTCTTGTCGTTGGATGGATAGGCAGGACATCCCATCATCACGTGGGCTTGGTGTGTACCCTTGTTTTGGACGATGGTTTCGCCTTTCGAAGAAGCGTGGAACGTGGAGGGTGAAGCGTGAAGCGTGGAGTGTGAAGCGTGGAGCGTGGAGCGAGAACTGTGGTTTTGGAGGTATTTCTCGGCTGTTTTCTTCACTCTCTCGAATGCGTAGTTGCCAAACACGAAGAAGACCATCCGTTCGGGACGGTAGAGTCGTTGCGTGAACTGGACAGCATCTTCTGTTCGGAAGGAACGCACCTTTTCCTTGGTGCCGAGGATGTCGTGACCAAGGGGATGTCCTTTGAAGATGATGTCTTCGAATTCATCAAAAATGAGTTCGGAAGGAGTGTCGTTGTAGCTTTCGATTTCTTCAACGATGACTTCTGCTTCCTTGTCGATTTCGTGCTGAGGATAGGTGCTGTTGAACACCACGTCGGCAATGAGTTCCGTGGCGCGTGCCAAATGTTCCTTCATGAAAGCTGCATACACCACTGTTTCTTCCTTGTTGGTGTAGGCATTGAGGTCGCCTCCCACGGCTTCCATGCGGTTGAGAATGTGCCATGCACGTCGCTTATGGGTTCCCTTGAACATGATGTGTTCGCAGAAATGTGCCATTCCCTGTTCGGATGGCTGTTCGTTGCGCGTTCCTGCGTCAATGGCAATACCACAATAAGCCACATGAGTGGGCGACATCATGTGGATAATTCTCATGCCATTGGGCAACGTATGTGAATGGAAAATTTCCTTCAAGGGATAGAGATTAAAGTGAAGAATGAAGAATGTAGAATCTCGCTATCGCTCCAAATGAAGAATGTATTTTAGTTGTAGTAATTATCATTCTTCATTCTTCATTCTTCATTTAAGCGTAGCGACCATTCTTCATTCTACATTTACAATGCTTCGAGCATTCGCTTGAGCACAACCTGAGCCGAGATTTCGCGGTTTGCAGCCTCTGGGATGACGATGGAAGTGGGCGACTCGATGACATCATCACTCACAATCATGTTGCGGCGCACAGGCAGACAGTGCATGAAGAAAGCGTTGTTGGTCACAGCCATGTGGCGTGTGTCAACAGTCCACGACATATCCTTCAGGAGCACCTTTCCGTAGTCTTCGGGACGGGTGACACCTGGGCAGCTCCAGTTCTTGGCATAGATGAAGTCTGCTCCTTCGAATGCCTTCATCTGGTCGTATTCCACACGGGCATTGCCCACAAACTGAGGGTCGAGCTCGTAGCCTTCGGGATGCGTCACAACGAAATCCACGTCAGCAGCGTTCATCCATTCTGCAAACGAGTTAGGAACGGCTTGTGGCAATGCCTTTGGATGTGGTGCCCACGAAAGCACCACCTTTGGCTTTTTGCCATTTGTATTAGTCTCTTCGCTTCTCTTCTTCCAGTATTCCTCGATTGTGATGAGGTCGGCAAAAGCTTGAAGCGGATGGACGGTGGCACTCTCCATGAAGAACACAGGTCGTCCGCTGTACTTGATGAACTGGTTGAGAATCTTCTCTTCGTAGTCGTCCTGACGGTTTTCGAAACGTGCAAAGGAGCGCACACCGATGATGTCGCAATAACTGCCCATCACGGGGATTGCCTCCAAGAGGTGTTCGCTCTTGTCGCCATCCATCACGACTCCACGTTCCGTTTCCAACTTCCATGCGCCTTGGTTCACATCGAGCACGATGACGTTCATGCCGAGGTTCATGGCTGCTTTCTGAGTGCTGAGACGTGTGCGCAGACTATTGTTGAAGAAAATCAACAACGCTGTCTTGTTCTTACCCAAGGTCTGATACTTGAAGCGATCCTGTTTGATGTCGAATGCTTCCTGCATGGCTACTTTCAAGTCGCCTATATCGCTTACATGCTGAAATACTTTCATGTTGTCTATTATAATTAGGAATGAAGAATGATGAATGAAGAATTAAGAATGAAAATTACTCTTTCCATGCGCAGTGTAAAATACATTCTTCATTCTACGTTCTTCATTCTTCATTTATCTTATTTTTTCTTTTTCTTCTTTTTCTTGGTGAATTCGTCGTAGAAAGGTTGGTCTTCCACTTGTCCTTCGAAAAATCGTGCCCAAGCTGGTTTTCCACCATCGCGACCTTTCTTGCGTACCTCTGCAAATGGGTCGTCATGGGTCTTTTTCTTCTTTCGCTTCTCCTCGCGCTTGCTGAAGTCTTTCTCTTCGTATCTACCGCCCCTGTCTTCGCGCCTTCCGCCTCTGTCTTCGTGTCTTCTACTGCTTCTGCTGCTTCCTCCACCCGAATTTTCAGTGATTTCCACGTTCACCTTCCTTCCGTCGTACTCTGCACCGTTCATTGCGGCGAGGAGCGTTTTCGTCTGCTCCTGTGGCACTTCGAAGAACGAGAAGGTTTTCATGAGGTCGATGCGCCCAATGTCGATTTGCTTGCCTTTGGCACATCGGTTCACGAAGCCCATCAGCTGACGAGGATTCAGATTGTCAATCTTTCCGATGTTGATGAAAAGGCGTGTGTAGCCCTCTTCAGCTTGGTTGCTGCGCGTGTTGCGCTCGTGGCGACGTTCTTCGCGTGTTTTGCGCACTTTGCCACTATTCTCGCTCTTCTTTCCGCGGTCGTCGGGCTGAACGATTTCGGGCGCATGCTTATAGTAGTTGAGGAACGTGTTGAACTCCATCGAAACCATCTTCTTCAGGATGTCCTCTTTCTCCATCATGTCGAACTTGCGATATACGTCGTCGAGGAATGGAGCGATTTCTTCTTCATCCACTTCCACCTTTTCGATGTCGTCGAGCAACTTCATCAGTTGCTTTCTGCAAATCTCTGGTCCCGTTGGCATCACGCCAGCCACGAACTGCTTTCCAATTTGCTTTTCGATGGCACGTACTTTCGACTTTTCCTTCACATGGATGATGCACAAGCTGGTTCCCGTCTTTCCTGCACGTCCAGTTCGTCCGCTTCGGTGCGTGTAGCTTTCGATGTCCTCAGGCAGACCGTAGTTGATGACGTGTGTGAGGTCGGGCACATCGAGTCCTCGGGCAGCCACGTCGGTAGCCACGAGCAACTGAATGTGGTGCTGGCGGAATTTCGACATGGTCAAGTCACGCTGAGCCTGACTCAGTTCGCCATGCAGACTGTCAGCGTTGTAACCATCGTGAATGAGTTTGTCGGCAATTTCCTGCGTTTCGAGACGGGTACGGCAGAAGATGATGGCATAAATCTCTGGATAGAAGTCTGCCAGTCGCTTCAGCGCATTGTATTTGTCCTTTGCCTGCACCAGATAGTAGATGTGGTTGACGAGTTCAGCACCTTCATTTCGGCTTCCCACCACGATTTCCTTGGCATCGTGGAGGTAGTTCTTGCTGATGCGCTCGATTTCCTTGCTCATCGTGGCAGAGAACAACAGCGTGTTGCGCTCGGCAGGCACTTTCTCAAGAATGGCATCAATGCTCTCAGAGAATCCCATCGACAGCATTTCGTCGGCTTCGTCGAGCACCACGTTTTCCACTTGGTCCAGCTTTGCCACGCCACGCTCCATCAAATCGACGAGTCGTCCTGGTGTGGCAACAATCACCTGCACACCTTTCTTCAGGGCACGAATCTGCGGTTCGATGTTGGCACCGCCATACACCGCCAGCACGTGCAGACCGTCAATGTATTTAGAATACGACTTGAGGTCGTCCGTGATTTGTAGGCAGAGTTCGCGCGTTGGTGCCAGGATGAGCGCCTGCGTCACAATGCCTTCGTATTTTGTCTCCTGTAAATCGGAATTGAGCGACACTTTCTGCAGTACGGGCAATCCGTAGGCAGCGGTCTTTCCAGTTCCTGTTTGGGCGAGAGCCACCACATCGTTGTTGTTACCGAGCAAATAAGGAATCACCTGTTCCTGCACAGGCATAGGCTGCTCATATCCGATTTCTTCAATGGCTCTGCGAATTTCTTCCGAAACTCCTAATTCTTCGAATGTCTTCAAAATCTTTCTTTTTTAAATAACTAAGTATCTGCTGCTTTCGCCAAGCAGAGAATTTCCGTGCAAATTTACGCAAAAATCTTGTTTTATCGATAAAAACTGCTGAAAATCATGCGTTTATTGCATTTTCTTGTGAAAAATCTCTAACTTTGTCCTCGAAATATGAGATAAAAATGAAAAATGAAAAGACAGAAATGATAAGTGAAAAATATAATGTGAAGCGTGAAGCGAGAAGAATTCTCAACCTTAACCCTAACCTTAACCTTAACCGCCATCCGAAAGGAAAGTTAGGGTTATGGTTATCGTTAAGGTTGAAATATTGCCGAATGGCATTTTTCATTTTTCACTTTTCACTTTTCATTCTTCACCCTTCCCTCACAGCCTTTGCACAGAGCTATTCAAGAAAAACCAATCTGCCTCATGTGTATATCAACACGTTTGGCAACGTGGGCATTTGGAGCAAGACGGAATACGTGTATGCCACGATGCACTATGTGGATGAGGATGACAACGTCTTGCAGTTCGACTCCTTGCAGATACGTGGTCGAGGCAATTCCACTTGGAACATGGCAAAGAAGCCTTATCGCATCAAATTTCATCAGAAAGAGAAGTTCTTAGGCAAGGGATATGCCAATGCCAAGAACTGGACTCTGCTTGCCAATGCTGCCGACAAGACCATGATACGCAATGCCATCACCAGCGAAATGGGCGATTGGCTCGGACTCAAATTCAATCCTGCGCACAAGTTTGTAGATTTCACCCTCAATGGCACCTATCAAGGCACCTACCAAATCAGTGACCAAATCGATGTGCGTCCTCATCGTGTGAACATCGTCGAGCAGGACTATCCCCTCAGTTCCACTTCCGACATCACTGGCGGTTATCTCCTCGAAGTGGATGGATTTCACGAGTCACCCTGTTTCAGAACAAACCACAACGTGTATATCTCCATCCATTACCCCGATGATGATGAAATCGTCAACTCTCAAATCAACTACATCCGAAACTATGTGAACGAATTTGAGTCGGCACTCTTCAGTAGCAACTTCACCGACCCCGAGGAAGGCTACCGTGCCTACGTCGATTCCCTCTCACTCATCAATTGGTTTCTCGCCACCGAAATTTCTGGAAACATTGATGGATACTATAGCACTTATTTCTATAAGAACCAGCAAGACCCCTTGCTCTATTTCGGACCTCTCTGGGACTACGACATCGCCTACGGCAACGACTGGCGAAAGGGCGATACGAGTCAAATGCTGATGACCGACGATGGCTATGGCGACACCCGTTTCTGGATGAACCAAATGTGGCTCGACCCGTGGTTCAGTTCCAAAGTCAACCGCCGATACAGGGAAGTGGTAGATGGAGGAATAGAAGACTTCCTCATGCAGAAGATTGACAGTCTTGTCGATTTGCTCCAACGCTCGCGCGAACTCAATTATGAAAAATGGGGCATCTCCACCCGCGTGTACAACGAATGTGTGCTCCATTCTTCCTACGACGAATACGTTGCCGACCTGAAGAACTACATCACTCGCCACATCGACTATCTGCGTCGAGCCTTCGCCAACAAGAAAGTCTTCAACCCTGCGGACGAGTTTGCCTATTCAACACACTTTTACCATATCCTCAACAGCAGCACCAACATGGCTGTTGACATTTACAGTCCTTCGCAGCAGGTTTACAACGAAACACATCTTCCGTCAGCGGGTGCGCTCATTTGCTCTTGGACGGAGGACAACAACCGTCTTTCGCAAGACTGGAAGATAACACCTGTAGGCAATTATTTTTTCATTGAGAACCGCCTTGCTGGTTTGGCACTCTCCGACCCCACCGAGGGTGCTGCCACAGCCACCACCAACGTAGGCACACAGTTGCAGGTAGACAAAGCCGACAGCACCGATGCACGCCAGTTGTGGACCATCGCCGCGCAAGGAGCGAGCGGACGATTCAACCTCATCAACAAGCACACAGCCCATGCCATCAACCTCAATAGTGGTGGCAGGAACGACGGCACGTCCATCATCAGCTACACATCCGATGCTCGCAATGCCACCAGCTACAACCGTCAGTGGTACGTGAGCGAATCAGCAGAAATACCAGGAGCCAGCGCCATCCCTTCTGTCCATTCCATCGACTACGCCTTGGCTTACAATCCTTCCTCCCAGACTCTCCATTTCGGTGCTGAAGACATTTCCCAACTCCGCTTCACAGCACGAGTCTATGCCCTCAACGGCCAGCTTCTTCTCTCCTTCCCTGCCTCCGAGGAATGTTCCCTTTCTCAACTGCCACGCGGCACCTATATCGTAACATGGACCGAGCAAGGACGAACACGGTCAGTGAAATTTCAAAAACAATAAAGCCTAAAAAAAATGTTTAGGGTTTAGTGTTTAGAGTGAAACAATTTAGCCGGATGGCATTCTCTAAACACTAAACACTAAACCCTAAACATCAAACACTTTCACTTAGAACTTCATCTTCAAACCACCCAGAACAATACCTTGTTCTCCAACACCCACTTCGATGAAGCCACGGAACTTGGCACCAAATTCAAAACCGATGGCAGACACCTGGAAAGCGAAATAAGCCTTGCTGGAGTTGCTCTTCTCGTTGTCTGTATAGTCCTTCTGATTGTCTAAGAGCAACATCGCACCAGCAGCCAATTTCGTGTAGAGGCCATAGTAGTTCTTATTGAGCCAGTAATACTTCATAGAAGGCATTAAGCTGATGTAGTTTCGAGTGCGCTTACCAATCTTCTCGTCATTAGATTTCTTCAGAACATCTTCTCCATACTGCGCAAAGGTAGCAATGCCACCGACAGCCACTTTTGGATTGTCCAAATGGTAGAAATACTCAGCAGCCAATGTACCAAAACGCCTATCGTTGTCCCACTTATGACCAGTCATACTGTCGAATATACCACTACCAATGCCGTGGCCAATACCATCAGAGATGGTGGAAAGGCCAACTCCGTAGGAAATGCCAATCTCGTGCTTCAAGTCTTCGTTTTGTGCTTTTGCAATACCTGTAGCCATGATGGTGGCTACTACTATCAGTAGAAATTTTTTCATCGTTTCAATCAAATTAAAATGTTAGTTATTGTTTTTAAGAATGATAGATAAATTCTATCTGTTTAAAGATTTGCAGCTGCAAATTTAAGTATTTTTCAAAACAGAACGATACATCATCATAAAAAAATAGCGCATTTCACTGAATACTAACGAAAAACAGACTTTTTTCATAATCTAAACGAGAGAAAAGAATGAATTATTTCGTAACTTTGCAAACGCAAAAAACATTTACATCATCTCAATTTTCGAAAACGAAAACTTTTGCCATCCACATGGCATTTTTCATTTTCCACTCATTTTTCACTTTTCACTTTTCACTTTCCACTTTTCACTTAAAACAATGTCACACTATCGGTTCTTGAAAACAATCTCACTTCTCATCGTCGTTCTCTTCTGCAAAGCACACTACTGCAAGGCGCAAAGCGAATTAGTCATCAACGAAATCATGTCAGCCAATGTAGATATGTTTGTGGACCCTTCCTTCAATTTCGGAGGATGGATAGAAATCTACAACCCCACCGACGAAGGTCTTAGTCTGCGAAATTGCTACATCAGCAACGACCCCGAACACACTCGCCTCCACCTCATCAACAACGCCGCTTCCTACGTGCCTGCTCATGGTTACAGAACCATCTGGTTCGACCATCTTTCCCAATACGCCAAGACGCAAGTGGGATTCAAGCTCGATGGCGATGGAGGAACCATCTACATTTCCGACATCAAGGGCAATGTGCTTCTGTCCCAGTCTTATCCCGAAGCCATGCCTCGCGTTTCCTATGCCCGCACCACGGATGGTGGCGACGAATGGGGCTTCACAGCCAATCCCACTCCTGGCTCCACCAATGCCAAGAGCAACTTTGCCACAGAGCGTTTGGATGCTCCCGTCGTTTCTCATCCTTCTTCTTTTTTCAAGACCAATTTCACAGCGAAAGTCACCATCCCAACAGGTTGCACACTGCGCTACACCACCGACGGCAGCACCCCTACCCTCACCCACGGTTCCCGTTCCACTAACGGACTGTTCACCGTGTCGAACAATGCCGTGCTGCGTTTCCGTCTCTACAAGGATGGCATGTTGCCAAGTCCTGTCGTCACGCGTTCCTATCTGAAGCAGAACGATGGCTACACCCTCCCCATCATTTCCGTGGTTTGCGACAATTCCTACCTCTACGGCGACTCGCTCGGCATCTTCGTGAAGGGCGTGAACGGTCGTCCTGGCAATGGCAATGCCAGCAAGTGCAACTGGAACATGGATTGGGACCGTCCTGTCAATTTTGAGTATTTCGACGCCGACGGCAACATACTGCTCAGTCAGGAATGCGACATCAGCGCTTGTGGAGGATGGAGCCGTGGATGGACCCCCCACTCTTTCAAACTCACCGCACAGAAAACCTACGAGGGCGGCATCAAATACTTCCCATACAGTTTCTTCAGCGACAAGCCTTTCCTCCGTCACAAGTCGCTCCAGATTCGCAACGGAGGAAACGACAACAACTGTCGATTCAAAGACCCAGCTCTTCAGACCATCATCTCCCGCACATCGCTCGACATCGATTGCCAGAGCTATCAACCCGTGCTCCACTTCATCAACGGCAAGTTCATCGGACTGCTCAACATGCGCGAAACCAACAACAAGCATTTCGCATCCAGCAACTGGGGCATCGACACCGACGACATGGACCAGTTCGAAATGAGCCCCGACTCAGGCTATGTGCAGAAGGAAGGCGACAAGGAGGCGCTCCTGCGCTGGTATCAGCTTGCCGAGAACGCAGCCGACGAAGAGAACTATGCCGAAATCTGCAAACTCGTCGATATTGATGAGTACATCAACTACATGGCGGTGGAATTCTATCTCGGCAGCAACGACTGGCCTCACAACAACTGGAAAGGCTATCGTCAGCGTTCCAACGACGGACGTTTCCGTTTCGTCGTCTTCGACCTCGACTTCGCCTTCAGCCGCACCAGCAGTTCGTTCAACGACTTCGCCAAGGAGAAGAAATTCACCTTCAACGACCTTTACGACACCTACGATGAAAACGGAAAGAAAATCTACCGAATCACAGCCGAAATCGAACTCGTCACCATCTTCATCAACATGCTGAAGAACGACACCTTCCGCCAGCGCTTCATCGATGCCTTCTGCATTGTGGCAGGCTGTGTATTCGAACCCAACCGTTGCAAGGCAATTATCAACGAACTCGAAGAGCGTGTCACCGCTCCTATGGCGCTCGAAGGAAGCTCAGGTGGATGGTGGGGATGGTGGAACGTGCCTTCGCCTGCCAACACAGCCAACGAACTCCGCAACGGACTCACTGCATCCCGTCAGAGCTCCATGACCACCGCCCTGAAGAGCTATTCGCCCATGAAGCTCACAACCATCGTCCGCCAGAAAGCAAGTATCACCACCGCGCTTCCCGAAGCACGCATCTTCTACAACCATCAGCAACTCCCAACCAACAACTTCAACGGCTACATCTTCGCTCCTTGCACCCTCACGGCGCAAGCACCAGCAGGCTACGTCTTCAGCGGATGGCGCGACACATCAACCCGCAACATCGTCAGCACCGAACTCAGCTACACGCTCCCCACATCGGGCAGCATCTCCGTGGAAGCCCTCTTCGAGCCAATATCCATCGCCGACAGCGACCTCCATCCTGTGAAAATCAACGAAGTCAGTGCCTCCAACGGCATCTATGCCAACGAATACTTCAAGAAGAACGACTGGATAGAACTCTACAACACTTCCTCCGAAGCCATCGACATCGCTGGCATGTTCATCAGCGACAAACCAGCCCAGCCAGAGCGTTATCAGATTCCAGCTGCTTCAGCCGTCGATGCACACTACTCCACCATCATCCCTCCTCACGGCTATCTCGTCCTCTGGGCAGACAAACTGGCATCCGACCAGCAGTTGCACACCGATTTCAAATTGGCTGCCGAAGGCGGAACCATCGTCCTCACCGCAGCCGACCGCTCCTACTCCGACTCCTTCAGCTACATGCCTCACACGTCCCAGCAGTCGGCAGGTCTCTATCCCGATGCCACCGCCACTCACTACATCTTCAGCCATCCAACCCCAGGTGCGCCTAACCTCTACACATCCCTTTCTTCCGACTACGACGAAGCCGACCTCACAGGCATCTCCCAGCTTGCAGCCGACACCCCTTCTTCCCTCTCCGCCGACCCTTACTACTACACCCTCGACGGTATGCGCCACACCACCCCAGTGCCAGGCATCAACATCCACCACGGCAAGAAGATTCTCGTCAAGTAATCCCTCCTCCTCCCGCCCCCGTAGGTTTCGCTCTCGCCGAAGCCCTCCCTTTTTCCACCGTAGGCTTCGGTTATGCCGAAGCCCTCCTTCGCTTGTCCTGCCGCCCTCCTTCGCTTTGCCTTCGCCGAAGCCCCCTTTCGCTTGTCCTGCCGCTCTCTTTTGCTTTTACCGAACCGCTGAGCCCTCATCGTGATTCAAGCGAGCCCTCGTTTGAGCTTCACCGAGCCCTCGCTTGAACGCAAACGAGCCCTCGCTTAAACGCAAACGAGCCCTCGCTTATTTAGTTGTTCCTTTAGCTCGGCGCAAGCCAATCATATAAACGCTTCAGTCAATCCCCACATGTCCTGCACAAAAAGCGTTCCCTTTTCTTTTTTAGAAATGCAAATAATAGAAATGCAATCCTTTATGTTCCAAAGGGATTGGCTAATACATATCTTGTAACAAGTGGCTGGGATATATTCTCGAAGATTGTTGAAATGACGGAAGATGGATATGGTAGTAGACATTTCCGATGTGGTTTCGTTTGTCAATATGATTTTGGGTCAATAGCTTTTGTCGGATTTGAGATGTCTGGGAAAAGGCTGAAGGCCTGAAAGAACACAGGCAGGCGGTGAAGCGTAGCGGAACCCCTGCATCAGGTTCGTAAGTAAATCAAGCCCTGAAGGTGGCGACAGAGCATCGGGCTAACGTCTCTGTCACCCCTTCAGGGTTCTGTTATTGGAAATCACTTTGCAGGGGTTCCGTGCTTCGCATTTCACCGTCTGCCTGTGGTCTTTCATGCCTTCGACATTTTTAGCGGACACAAATAAAAAAGGCAGGGAAGAAGTTCGGTGTTTCTTCCCTGCCTGCTTTTGTAAATGATAATTTTCGGTGATTTGAGGCGATTTCGTTCGGTGATTTGTGGAATGGCTTCTTGTAGTCTTGGTTCGAGCATGAAGAGGGTATCTGTCATGCTTGGTAGATGTCATTCTTTATTTCCCAAAGAATTTCTTTCCGTTCTGGATGTAGATGCCTCTCTGAGGATGGGAGAGTTTGCGGCCTTGGAGGTCGTAGGAGGCGCTTGGTTCAAGACTCAGGTTTTCGATGGTGTTGATGCCTGTGTTCACGTAGCTGTTGGCGGTGAGGATGAGTTGGCCGACGATGCAGTCGCTCCACTCGGATGCTGCGGAATAGATGGCGATGACATAGTCGCCTTGCTCGGTGACATCGAACTCGAAGAGCTGCTGGGCTGGGCTGTTGAAATTGTTGGTGGCTACATTGCCAATGTTGATGTTGGGCGTGTAGGTTTGTTCGGCAATGCTGACGTAGTCGGTGCGCTTCTCGATGCTCAGTTCCACGGGGCCGAAGTTGGACATGTTCCAGTTGCATATTTTATACTTCAGCGAATAGTGGCCTGGAGCCAGACTGAGGGTTGTGCCTCCGTCGGTGAGTCCATACTTTGCCCAACCTTGATGTGCCTTTCCGTTGATGTTGCGGAAGTAGAGTCCATAGTTGAATCCTCGGTGAGTGCCTGTGAACTGTAGCACGCGGCATCCTTGGGAATAGCCGTTGCTGTAGCCTGAACGCCGTTCGCTGCTGTCGAAGGTGGTCCAGCCTGCTGGCAATGCTCCTGCTTCGGTGAAATAGGAGGAAAGGGTGAGGTTGGTGGGTGCCTGTAGTGTCACTTCGATGCTGGCAGTGCTTGTTTCTCCGTCGTTGTCGGTGGCTACGGCTTTCAAGGCGTGTGTTCCTGTCTTGGCATTGGCGAAGGTTGCTTGATAGGGCATTTCGGTGCATGTGGCGATGAGCGTTGTGCCATCGTAGAATTCTACCTTCTCAATGCTGCCGTTCGGGTCGTCGGCATTGGCTGTGATGGTGAGGTCGGGGAAAGTTGCCGAGCCTGTGGGTGCAAAGCTGATGTACTTCGTGCCTGTCTTGGGTGAGGTGATGCTGACGTTGGGCGAGGTTTTGTTCAGCGAGTAGTTCTTGCAGAAGTTCCAGATTTCCTTGCCTGTATAGACTTGTTTTTCCTTGCATATCCAGTGGCCTTTGTTTGCCAGTTCGAGCAGTCGGACTTCCACGCCGTCGTTGCCTGGTCCCCAGATGTGGAGCTTGCAATTGAAGCCGTTGTAGTTGTTGATGACTTTGGCTGTCGTAGGGCAGCCGTTGTGCTTGACCCACACGTTCAGTGCTGGTTGCACACCGCTGAAGCCAACCACGTCATCGCCCGTGCCGTGGATGTGGAGGATAGGAATGGGTCGCACGTTGGCATTGGCTGTGGCTCCACCCATAGGATAACCGCTCACAGGACAGAAAGCTGCAATGAGGTCGGGAATCTTGTTCATGGCATGATAGGTGAACATGCCGCCCATCGAGAATCCACCGAGATAGACGCGGTTGCGGTCGATTTTGTACTGGGTTGCCATCTTGTCGATGATGGCCTTGACAAAGTTGATATCGCGATTGCCAGAGGTGTCCCAAGCCTTGTTGATTCCGTTGGGGAAGACGACGACGAACTTGGCGGTGTCGCACACGGCTTCCATGCTCACGTTGTCGTTCTTGAATTCGCTGTTCTGCATCCAGTTGGCATCTTGGTTGTAACCGTGGCAGAAGATGAGCAGCGGTCGGTTTTCGCCGAGGTTCTTCGGTGCATAGACGTTGTAGGAGCGGTTGGTGCCGTCAACTGTGATGTTGTCTGCCTTCATGGGCAGCACGACAACCATGAGGAGGATGAATGATAAAATGAGTTGTTTCATAGATTTGTGTGTTCTTGTTTATCGTTTGCAAAGGTATGAAACAATTGATGAAAAGTAGTATAAAATATGAACTAAGAATAGGACAAAGTTGTGATAATTGTGGTTGCAGGAAGCATAAAGGCAGAAGGGGATGGCTCTGGCGAGTCATCCCCTTCTGTGTGAATGTGCATCTTTTATTTACTGTTTGTTGGCTGCTTCCACCTCGCGGATGCAATTGAGCGCGTTGAGTGATCGAGGATAGCCGATGAACGGGAGGTTGCTGGAGATGACGGCAATGAGGAAGTCCTTGTCGTTGCCCACGTGGTAGTTGCCTGCGATGTGCCCTTTCAGTTGAGGCTCGCATCCGCCTTGTGCTGCGAGGAAGCAGAAGGTGATGAGTTCGCGCATCTTCACGTCCAAACCCGTGCGGGTGTAGTAGTCGCCGAAGCAGTTGCCGGCGAGCCAGCGGTTGATGTGTCGGCTGTCTTCGGGTCCCGACTCCCAGAAGTGGCGCATCTGCTCGCCGAAGCAATCCACCTGTGCCTGTGTGCCTGCCTCGCGACGGGTCTTCATCGTGGTCTGTGCCTGTGGAGCCAATGGCAGGGCGATGCCTTGTTGCTCGAAAATCTCGTTGGTGGCTTTCAGGAAGGGATACACGCGCCCCATGCCGAGGTATGCCGTGGCTTGATAGACGATTTCCTTTGCTTCTACTGCCGTCACTCCCATGCGGAGTGCTGCGGGCAGAAGTTCGCGGAATTGGTCGATGCCCTGACAGCCGAGCAGCGTGGCGAGATAGCAGATGAAACGGGTGCGGTCGTCGAGGCGGTCGCTGGTCTGCTGGATGACTTCGTCGAAGGCGAAGTTGTCGAAGCGTTCAATGAATTCGGGGTCCGTGCGCTTGAAGTCTGACTCATGCCCAGGGAACATGCGCTCGTGGTATTCTTGGGCGAATTTCGTTATTTGTGGTTCCATTGTTTTGTTCGATTGTGCAAAGGCAGTCATGGTGCTCATCACCATCACCACTGCGAGTTGAATCAAATGTTTCATGTGAAACAAGTTTATGGCAGTTTGTCGTATTCTTCATCCACCACGGGTTCCAGCCATGTGGTGCTTGCTCCTTCCTCTACCTTTGCCATGTACGTGAGGTGCTGAAACCATGAGTCGCGAGCTGCACCATGCCAGTGCTTGGCTTCGGCTGGGATGGCAATGACGGTGCCTGGGCGCATTTCCACAGGCTCCTTGCCTTCTTCCACATACCAACCACGACCAGCCACGCAGATGAGCACTTGCACCGAGCGATGGTGGATGTGCCAGTTGTTGCGGCAGCGAGGTTCGAAAGTCACGTTTGTGGGTCCGCCATTCTCGGCATCGAGCGGAGCCAAGTAGCTGTTGCCAATGAAATACTTTGCGTAGCCTGTGTTGAGTTCTCCCTTAGGCCATACGCTGAAATCTACTTTCTCTTGCATAACTTGTGCTTTTAAGTTTGTTCCCATTGCCAGCATGATGGCTGCAAGGAGCAAAACGGTTCTACGATGTTTCATTTGTCAGGTCTATTTGTTTTTTCCAGTTTACAACTTTTCACGTTGCAAAATTAGAAAGAATCATCAAAAACGGACGTATATAAATTACGGATTTGTTTATCAAGATTACGGATTCTGCTTTTTCAGAGTGAACATCAATCCGAACAAAACTCAATTTCGCTATCTTCTGTCCTCATAAAAGACACTAAATTTTTTGATAAAAAAGGAATAATGTGTACTTTTGCAACAGATATGAGTAGTAAGGAATGTATCGGTCAATTTTCGTCCAACCTTTTTTGGGATGCTAATCCATCAGATTTGAAGATGGACGAAAACCAAGGCTATATCATCCAGCGTGTGCTGGAATATGGCCAGATGAACGATTGGCTGCTCATTAACCGCTACTACGGACTTGACAAAATTGTGGAGGAATGCAAGAAATTACGAACTCTTAATCCTGTTTGTTTGGCATTCATCTGCACGATTTCGCACACTAAAGAAGAGGAATACCGATGCTATCACTTCAGACAGTCTTGCCCAACACTTTGGAACTCTTGAAAACGCTCATGCAGATGCCTGAGTTGGAAAATACAAGACTGGTGGGGGGAACCTCGCTTGCCTTGCAATATGGACATCGACGTTCTGTTGACCTCGATTTTTTCGGAGAGATTTCTGTGGATTTGGATGAGTTGACAGAAGCGTTGAAAGAACATGTGGAAAAAGTTGTGGTTGGTGGACATAGCAGAAGCATTAAGGCTTATTTCCTAAATGGTGTGAAAGTAGATGTTGTAAATTATGATTATGCATGGATTGACTCCCCTGTAATAGAAGAAGGGTTACGTCTTGCATCACCAAAAGACATTGCAGCAATGAAGGTGAATGCCGTGATTGGTCGAGGTACAAAGAAAGATTTTATTGACATTTTTTTTCTTTTGCAGCATTATTCTTTTAGTGACTTACTGAAGTTATACTTACAGAAGTACCCTGATGGTTCAGAATACCGTGCTTTGTTGAGCATGGCTTATTTCGGTGATGCTGACCAACAGCCTATGCCGTATATGTTTGATGATGTAGGCTGGGAAACTATCAAGCAATCTATTAGGCGAGAAGTGGAAGCCTATAATGAATCGTTGAACTACAACTAACAAAGCGGACGAAGATGTGGCAATCACAATCTTCGTCCGCTTTGTGGTAAGAGTCTAAGCAGAAAGCTGTTTCTGCTGAAGCTATGCTACTTCACGCTCCACTCGAACACGCCGCAGGAGTGTTTCTCTGGCTGCACGATTTCGAGTTTTACGGCGGTAGTACGAACTGGCTCGAAGTTGACGATGTTGGCAACACCCTTGCCTGTGCCGTAGCCTGTTGGGTTCTTCACTTCTGCCCATTCGCCAGCGTCGGTCTTGTAGTAGAGTTTCCAGCTCTTTGGCACGCGGCAACCGCCCCAAGGACCATCGTCGAACCAATAGACAGTCGAGTTGCTGATGGTGGCAGGCTCCTTGAAGGTGTAGCTGAGCCATTCCGTGGAGTTGTTCTTTGGCCACCAGTGCGTGTAAGGAACGCTGCGGTCGTCGCCATCGCTTGGCACAAGACGGTCGTTGATGGCTGAGAGGGCTGGCAGACGGCGTGAAGATGCGTCAATCTTGCTCTCGGAGGCGAGTGATGGTGGCAAGGCAGGACTGGTGGCATTGAGGTCGATTGGCATCCACACGGTCATCTTTCCGTTGCCACGGTGAGCCCAAGCATAGTAAGGAATGAGCACGATGCGCTCGTCGGTGGCTGTGAGTCGTCCCTTGTCGTCGAACTTCAGTGTCTGTGCATCGGTGGTGATGGTCTGCACGGTGGTGTTTTCAATGGTCTTCTCCCCCATCGTGTATTTTGGTTCCTGGTTGAGGAGAACGCTCAGCACGTCGCAGCTGTTATCAGGCCATTCAGCGCAATAAACCAGCGGTCCACGCTCGATTTCAGCACGTCCCTTGTCGGCGCTCACCTTTCCGTTGGCTTTCACAAGACGAGGCTCCATGTCGAAGTGTACGCTCACCTTGTCGCCACTCTTCCACTTGCGGTTGATGACGAAGTAGCCGTCTTTCAGTTCGCTTTCCACAGCTTTGCCATTCACCTTCACGCTGTAGCCGAGGTGCTTGCCATCAACGAAGGTGTAGAGGTCGCTTGGCACCACCTGTCCGCGTACCCATCCTGGGATGCGGATGTTGAGGTTGAACTTGCCGCTTGCCTTCTTCATCGTCATTTCGATGTCGCCGTTCCAAGGGTAGTTGGTCTTCTGCTCGAAGGTGATTTTCTTTCCACCCACCTTCACCGTTGCTTCGTTGCCAGCAAAGAGATTCACGTAGAAGTTATTGTCCTTCACGGCATAGATGTACTGAGGGAGCGATGGGATGAAGCGTGCTGCGTTGCTTGGGCAGCAAGCGCAACCGAACCATGCTTGACGCTGGTGCTGACCCATCGACTGCAATGGGTTTGGATAGAAGAACTTGCCACCGTCGATGCTGATGCCGCTGATGACACCGTTGTAGAGTGTGCGTTCCAGTGCGTCGTAGTATTTCGATTCGCCATGCAGGAGGAACAATCGGTAGTTGAGATATACTTGAGCAATGGCAGCACAGGTTTCGCAATAAGCCGACATGTTTGGCAGTTCGTAGTTCTTGCCGAATGCCTCACCACTGCTTGTGGCACCCACACCACCCGTGATGTAGTATTTCTTCGAGATGATGTTGTCCCAAATCCTGTCGATGGCATTGATGTAGCCCTTGTCGCCAGTGAGCGCAGCCACGTCTGCCATACCAGCATACATGTATCCTGCACGAACGGCATGACCTACGGCTTCGTCCTGTTCGAGCACAGGCTTGTGACTCTGGCTGTACTCCGTCTTGATGGTGGTGTAGCCACGCTTGTCGAGGAAGAACTTGGCTTGGTCAAGATACTCCTTCTTGCCCGTAGCGAGATAGAGTTTCGCCAGTCCCATCTCGGCAATCTGGTGTCCTGGTACTACGCAAGCCTGTCCTGGCTTGTCGCCCACTTCGCGAACCACGCAGTCGGCGAACTTGCAGGCGATGTCGAGCAACGACTTCTTGCCCGTGGCATTGTAGTGAGCCACGGCAGCTTCGCAGAGGTGTCCGAGGTTGTAGAACTCATGGCTCAAGTCCTCTACCTTCGACCATCGCTTTGGACCAGCCCATCCGTGTGGATGTTCTGGGTTCTGTGTGCGAGCCGTGTAGAGATAACCATCGGGTTCCTGTGCGCTGCCAATCACGGCAATCACGCTGTCCACGTAGGCTTCGAGTTTCTTGTCAGGGTAAGTCTGGAGCAGATAGCTGGCACCTTCAATCGTCTTGTAAGGGTCGGTATCGTCGAACGAATAACCCATCACGCCGTCCACCTTGAACACCTTCGAAGGGTCTTTCAGGTGCTGGGCAGCGTTAGAGAAGTTGGTGTAGCGGTTTTCGCTTTCGCACTTGCTGAAAGCCAGCGGAATCGTCACTTCGCGACTTGCCTTCAGGCGCTGTCCCCAAAATGTGTTTGGAGTGACCTTCACGCTGGTGAAAGGCACAGGAGTAATGGGATAGCCCGACTTGTCGCTCTGAGCTTGTGCAGACACTGCAACAGCCGCAATTCCGCACGCGAGTAAGAAGTTTTGCAATTTCATAAAGTTAGATAGTTTGTAAAGTTGCGCAAATATAATTAAAATATTTGATTCTATAAATTTTTCCATCGAATTTATAGATTTTCAATCTTTTATCTCCCCTACCCCACTCCATTTTTTCTCAAAACCCCATTCACATAGGGGATTGTCTGAAGCTCATGTGTGAATTGACTGAGGCGTTCTTTTGGATTTAACTAGTTGCCGAAGGTTCGTTATCGTTCCATCGAGCCTTCGGCATTGCGATGGCGAAGGTTCGTCGTGTTAACGTTGAGGGCTCGGCATTTCGGTTCAATCAAAGAAATGATTCAGTCCAATCAGATGAGAGTGTCAGCAAAATCAAAGAAGAGCTCCAGTACATGCGAAGTTGAGAATTATTTTGAGTCCAAACTCACGTATTCTTTCAGGGCTTCGGCCTTTGTATGTGATATAAAATAATAATGGCTGAATCCCAATGCAGAGATTCAGCCATTATTTCATGATATCCTAATGAGGATTATTTGGTGCGATAAGCAGGGTTCTGATAGTTGTTCTTTTCCGTGTCGCTCATCATCATACCGTCGAGCTGTCCCTGTGGGATTGGACGGATGTAGTAGTTAGCAGGAATGTTGCGCTTGAACTCCTGGAGGTCCTTGTCGCCATAACCGCTACCAGCGATGTGGTAAGTAGTGGCACGCTCAGCCCACTTCTGTGTGCGCACGAGGTCGTACCAGCGGTAACCTTCGCCCCAGTACTCACGGCTACGCTCGTCGAGGATGTAGTCGATGGTGATGGTAGCTGGTGTTGCAGCAAGCATTTCAGCTGTATGGTCGATGTCAACAGCTACGTTGTCGTTCTGCGAGAATTTTTGCTTACCAGCACGAGCACGGAGTACATTCACATACTTGTATGCATTGGCATTGTCGCCGAGTTTCACAGCTGCCTCAGCAGCGAGGAGATAGAACTCAGAGAACTTGGCAATGTTCCAAGGACGTGGAGAACCACCGTTTACCTTCGAACCAAGACCACCGTTGTTGTCTGTGCGATAGATACCGATCTTCCAGTTGATTGGGTACTTCTTACGGCTGATGTGGTTCACTGCCACTACGAAGTCTGCACGTCCTGGCATTTCGCCGAAGCCCAATTTACCATCGGCACCAATATATTCACCCTTCTCATTCTTGATGTCCATGTTGGAAATCTTGCTATCTTCGCTTTCTGGTACCCAGCTGAAGAAAACTTCGTTAGGACCTACGTGCAAGCCGTTGGCACCAATTACGTAAGCATCTTTTCCGCCAGCCTTCTGCCAGTTGGTGTGATAGCGCAGAGTGAAGGTTCCATCGTAGCGTGCGTCAATAGCCTTGACATCGTCTTCCCAAACACCGCCCTTGATGAAGTTGTCGGCGATAGGAGCCATACGAGTCCAAGGACGACCCAGAGCCTGAACAGCCTCGCGCTGAACTGGGTTGATGTTACCGCCTTCTGAACCCTTGGCAGTCATTTCGGTGTAGTTCCAAGTCTCCATCCAGTAAGCGAAGTTCTCAGGAGAACCACCACTACCCCAGCCGTAGCCGGAACCGCCGTTACCGTACTTCTCGTCCTCGTCGTGGTCGGCATAGAACATAATCTCGGAGTTGCGGTCGTTGGTTGCTACGTTCACGTCGTAGAATGTAGGCTGCAGTTTGTAAGGACCAGGGTTGTCGATGGCAGTCTTTGCCATGTCGTAAGCCTTCTGGAAGTAGTTGCGAGCCTCGCCTGACTTGCGTTCGCACTCAGGATAGGTTGGAATGTTGTTAGGATTCTCCAACCACCATGCGTAGGTCAGATAAGCCTTTGCAAGGTACAAGCGTGCAACGTTCTTGGTCACTGTACCAGTCAGACGTGGGTTCTCTGGCAGGTCGGCAAGAGCCTTCTCCAAGTCAGGGAATACACACTTCTCATAAACCTCAGGTACGGTGTTGCGCACAGAAGTACGAATCGTTGAAGTGTTGAACTTCAGTTCGCCAGCACCTAAGTCGAGTGGCACACCACCGTAGGTCTGCACAAGCAGGAAGTAGTCGAAGCCACGGAAGAAGTAAGCCTCGGCCAACAGAGAGGCATCGATGCCTGCAGCAGCACCATTCTCAATGATACCGCTGGCTGTGTTGATATTAGGGAAAGTAACTCCCCAGATAGAACCAGCGATAGAGTTGGATGGATTCATGGAACCTACACCCGAGAGGTCGGCATCCTTGAAGTTACCGTCAGCCGACTGAGCCCATGTGTATTCGTCGGTACCAGTCTCCACGCTGTTCAGGAAATAGCCGTTGCCATAGAAATAGCGCAGATGGGCATAGAGCGAGGTAAGACCGCCCTCGATACCCGTCTTCGTAGTGAAGAATGTCGGGTCAAACTGGGTGCGTGGCTGTTCATCGAGCACGTCGGAGCAAGAAGTGAACGCAATAGTCAGGCCACAGCTTAAAAGACCCGCAGCAAGGAAATATTTTATGCTTTTCGTTTTCATATATTAAGTCGTTTATATGCGTTAATTTCGTTGTTTAAAACCTTAGGTAATTTCCGCTGTTTTTAGAATGTTACGTTGACTCCAATCATGAAGTTGCGAGTAGATGGTGTGTTGTAGCCCACGATAGGCATTCTGTGCTTGCCAGAGTACTCACCGTATGCCACGGCTGTGTTCTCGTTAGCCCAAGAGTTGGTCTCTGGGTCGAGTCCGCTTTCGTTGTTGAATGGCGAGAAGAGTACGAATGGGTTCTGCACGGTAGCGTAAAGGCGCAGACGGCTGATGCCGAAGTCCTTGATGGCTCTCAGATTGGTGAAGTTGTAGCCGAGGGTGATGGCACGAATCTTGAGGTAGCCAGCATCGAAGTAACCGAGGGTTGAACCATACTTAGGGTTATCACTGCTTGTGATGCCACCTGGCTTTGGATACTTGGCACCTGTGTTGTCCTCAGTCCAGTAATCCACATCGATTTGTCCGCGACGGCCAGTCAGCATGTTCAGATAACCGTTCGAAGAGTGGATGGCGCTGATGAGCTTACCACCAATCTGGAAGGCACCAATCATGGTCAGGTCGAAGCCCTTGTAGCCTACGGTTGTATGGAAACCACCGAGGAGCTTAGGCTCCATGCTCATGATGCGGCGGTCCTTGGCACCGATTTCACGTGTTGGCACACCATTCTCGTCGAGCACATCGTCGTTGTACTTCACCTTAATCATACCCAAGTTTCCACCTGGCTCCAGAATTGCAAAGTTGGTAGTTTTGTTACCGTCTTTATCAGTAACCTCATAAACATCTTCTGCATTCCAAAGTCCGTCGTACTCATAGTCGTAGATAACATCGATAGGATGGCCTACGAACCAGCGGTTAGCTTCATCTGGAGCAGGTTTGCCGTTCTCGTCGAGCGCACCTGTCAGCTTGGTCAGCTTGTTGCGGTTAGCATAGAGGTTGATACCTGCATCCCAGTGCCATCCGTTCTTGTTGTCGATGATGATGCCGTTGAGGGTGAATTCGAAACCCTTGTTCTCGGTGTTACCGATGTTACCCGTGTAGCTGCTCACACCCGAGGTGCTTGGCATGGATACATCGAGCAGGATGTCGTTAGTCTTCTGAGTGTAGTACTCAATCGAACCGCTCAGTCGTCCGTTGAAGAACGAGAAGTCGAGACCGAAGTTCCAAGTCTTGCTGAACTCCCAGCCCAGCTCAGGGTTAGGAAGTGCGTTTACATAATAACCAGCCTTGTAGTTTGTGCCGTTACCGAAGTTGTAGTTGCGAACGGCCAGACCACCAAGAGTAGAATAAGGATTGATACTCTGGTTAGATGTTTCACCGTAACCAATGCGCAGCTTCAGGTTGTCAATCCAAGTGAGGTTCTCCATGAACGACTCACGGGCGATGTTCCAACCTGCAGAGATAGCTGGATATGTGTGCCACTGATGGCCCTTTGCCAAGCGGGAAGATGCATCGGAACGAAGGGCGAGTGAAAGCATGTACTTGTTGTCGTAGCTGTACATCACACGACCCATCCACGACATCAAGCCGCTCTGCCAATAGTTGTAGTTGTTGAGGTTAGACTGACCTGTTGCCTTGTCGAGTGCATAGTACTGGAAGTAGTCAGCAGGAATGTTCTGTGCAGAAGCACCAGTCGATTCGTAAGTTGTCTGCTCAGCTGAGTACATGCCTACTACGTTGATGTTGTGCACATCAGCGAAGGTGCGGTCGAAGTTGATGAGGTTCTCAACAGTCCAGTTGCGTGTTTGGTTCTCAGAAATGCCACCGCCGTTCACAGCGTTAGGATCCTTGTTGTTCACACCCGTTCCTGTGAAGTTGCCACCCTTCGAGCTGCGGAAGTTCAAACCTACATTGATGCGGTAAGACAAACCTTCCACCCATGGGCAAGTCACTTCGCCGAAGAAAGTGTTATATGAACCAATACCCTTGTTTTCGTTCAGCCAAACATTCTTGTCGCGCTTCACGGTTTCCTTGGTTATTACAGCCTGGTCGTCAGCAGGAAGAGCCACGTAGCGCTTCAGGTTGCCATCCTTGTCGTATGGGCTGGCCAGTGGAGTCATGCTCAATACACCGTATATGTTGTTCACGCCCTCTGTCATGCGATAGCTGTTGTTCGTGGTCAGACCGAAGCGGAACCATTTGCCCACCTTCTGGTCGAAGTTACCACGTACGCTCACGCGGTCGTAGCCTTCAGTAGGAACCACCGACTCGTCGTGATAGTAACCAGCTCCGAAGCTGTAGCTACCACCATTGGTGCCACCAGCAACAGAAACATCGTGGCTATGACCTACACCCGTCTGGTAGTACAAATCCTGCCAGTCGGTGTTCGTGTCGTCGCTTTCATCCTCTGAGTTCTTATACAAGTTTGCATACTGACGGAACTTCGAGAATGTAGGACCGTCCATCATAGGATACTTATGGAATACCTTTTTGAAGCTAACATAGCCGTTGTAAGTCACCTTGGCAGGAGTGCCCATAGCACCCTTCTCAGTAGTGATGATGATGACACCATTGGCACCACGAGAACCGTAGATGGCAGTTGCAGAAGCATCCTTCAAGATGTCCATCGACTTGATGTCAGTTGGGTTGATATCAGAGAGCTGTCCCATGAATGGGATTCCATCGAGGACGATGAGAGGGTCGTTCGATGCCGACAGCGAGCGCTGACCACGGATGCGAATCTGCATCTCAGCACCTGGCTTCGAAGAGGTCTGTGTCATCAGCACACCAGCAACACGGCCCTGCAGAGCCTGTGCAGCGTTGGTAGCTGCAATCTGGTTCAGTTGCTCACCACCGACGTTCACCACCGAACCGGTAACTGCCTCACGGCGCTGTGTACCGTAACCGATGACCACCACGTCGTTCAGCGTAGTGTTGTCCTCCACCAGCGTGATGATAATGTTCTGGCGGCCCTGCACATTCACGCGCTGAGTGACATAACCGATGCACGACACCTCGAGCTGGGCGTTGCGCTGAGTTTCAATGCTGAATTGTCCGTTCACGTCGGTAACACAACCCGTCTGCGTGCCTATCACACGAATCGCAGCAGCGATAACCGGTTCACCGACCTCATCTTTCACCGTTCCCTTCACGACGCTCTGAGCCAATGCTCCCAGAGGGAACAAACAGAGCAGGAACAGCAACACTAAAGGCTTTTCCAATGATTTAAATGTTCTCATAGAAGTTAATTAATTGAATTAAAAATACATCCACACTATCCCCAAAACGCCTTTTTGAGAATAAAAGTACAGATTTCGGCTGCAAATATAAAAAACATTTCTTAAACTTAATTACAAATTCTTCAATATTTTGTTTCTTTTTGTCAAAAGCATGTTTTCAAACATCTTTTTGTATGTATGATCGTATGAAAAAAACGAACTGAAAGACTTCGAATGTACTGGCACTCTTCTTTGATAGAACTGAACCTTAGAGTTCGGCGAAAGCCAATCATTCCCTTAAAATCCTGTGGTTTAATATCACACTTGCGAAAGTTGAGTTATTTCAGTTGTCTTTGAAAAGCATTTTTCCTAACATTTGCCTGGCATCTCTGTCCGCATCCATGCCACAATGCAACACAGAAAACCTACCACTCGTCTTCACGACGAATGGCAGGATGTGCGCGCCTTGTCATTATTCATATTAACTAATTCATATTAACTAATCTTCTTATGAAGTTTTATCTTTACACTTCTTCCTATCATCTTTCAGGTAATTCTGTTTGTTGGAGTTGGGTTAGTCATGCATCTCGTGACTTGCTGCCAAGAGGTCGTAGCGGATGTTGTCTTCGAGGACTGAGATGCCGATTTTTCGGGGCTTTTCGTTGGTGGGCTGAGATGATGTCGAGGTGGAATGAAGATGCAGAGCATCGTGGGAGGTGGTTTGATAGACTGTGTCGTACACCACCTCGCGAAGGTAAACGGTGTCCGTGGTGGTTTGGGCAGTCAACTCGTGTGGCGTATCTGCATGGGGTGTAGGGCGCAGGCAGTAGCCAAGGATGAAACTGATGATGCAGGCGGCTGGGAGGGCGACGTACCAGGCGATGCGACGACGTGACGATTTCCAAGGACGTACATGCAGTTGGCTGTTGTCCTCTTCGCGTATGCTGCGTGCTATGGCGATGATGTCGTCATTGCTCATGTTCTTGGGTTGTTGTGATGATGTGGTCATAGGTTGGCAAGTTTTTGGCGGATGATGTTCAGTGTCTTATAGATTCTCGATTTCACGGTTCCTTCTGGCAGATGCTCAATCTGGGCAATTTGGGAGAAGGTGAGTTCTTCTTCGTAGTGGAGGGAGAAGAGCAGATGGAGCGGTGGCGGTAGGGACTGAAGCGCTTTCCGCACGGCATCCCGTTGTTGCTCTTGTGTCAGCCTCACTTCCACTTCTTCCTCTGTCTGTGGTTTGGCATCGAGGGTGGCGAGGAAGCGGGTGATGTGGTCATTGTGTCGATAGGTGTTCTTGCACAGGTTGTAGGCGATGCTGAAGAACCATGTGGCTACGTTGCTGCCCTCTGCATAGCTGTTTTTGGCTTCATACGCGCGGAGGAACACATCGTGAGTGAGGTCTGCTGCCGCTTCGTCGTCGCCTCCCAACTGCCGAAAGAAGAAGCCTTGCAAGCGTCGTGCATAGCGTCGGTACAGTTCTTCGAATGCAGCATCATTGCCATGACTCGCACGCCGCATCAGTTCTTCGTCGGTCATTTGCCGATAGGATTTGAACAGACGGATGCTCATGGGGCTGTGGATTTTGTCGCCTCAAAGTATGGGCGAATTTCTGATTCCAAACTGCTGAGACTCTCTCTGTTATAGACTTTTCGCCAGCGGTCGATGGTCCTGAGCAACAGACCGCTCAGCCAATGGCAGCGCTGGGGATTGTACTTCTGATAATGGGGCAGGATGCCTTGCAGGAGAACAATGGTTCGGTATGCACAATCGGTGGCATCGGACCAGTAATGCTCGTTATCCCTCAGAGGAGAGAAGGGAAGGTAGAGATAGTCGAGTTGATAGCGTTCTTCCACATTGCGACAGGTGGCAGCAATGTTGTCGTAGGGCTCGGATGAATAGCGCAGGAGCAATCCCTCGTTGTAGAGATTTTTCAGCATTTCCTTTGGCACTTTCGACGCATAACGCTTACTGTTTATCCAACTATCGAAAGACGAGATGTAAACAGGGCGCTGACTATGTTCGGCTATCCAATCTACCATCATTAGTGCCCGAGTAGCAAAATAGATACTGGGATTGTCCGTGTCCATTTGAACGGTCTCAGCCCAGTTCTCATCGGGGAATGGAACACCACATAATTTCCAGATGTGGGCCCAATCGTCATTTTCGTTGACGAGTATCTTGTCGCGATGCATTCCGAAAACCAGTTGAATCATCTTCTTAGGAACAATTTCTTGCTCAGTTTGAGCATAGTAGATTCCTCCTTCTTCCATGCCCTGCATTTCGTTGTAATGATAATAGAGGATATCGGGCGACATCAATCCGCTCTCGAAGTATCGAGTCAGCATGTCCTTCAGCCGCTTTTGGTCTTTGTCGCACAGATAACAGCACCATATATCGTAATCCTCTTTCAAGGGGTGTTCGGGCATGCGCTTCATGGCTTCCTCGGCATACTTCTTGATTTTGCTGTATTCAATCGCTGTTTCCATTGCCAGCAGATAGTACGTGTAGGTGTTTGGGATTGCCTTCTCGACTTGCTTCATGAATTCCTTCCGCTCGTAATCAAAATCTTTTGGCTTGTGCCAAATCATGTGTCTGGTTTTCGCACCATACAGATTCCTCCATCCCATCTCGTCCTTGGGATGCTTCTCCACGTATGCCTCCCACTTCTGGAGTCTCTTCAAGCTGGAAATGGAATCACTCATATTCCACAGTTCTATTTTTGCACCTTCCGTTTCCTGTTGCTGGCTTTTCGACTGAGGTTGGCACGAACACAGCAGTCCTGCCACAATCCCTGCGATAACTAATACTTTTTTCATCATGTTCTTTGTTTGTTTTGTTGAGTATCCCCCACCCTATCGGATGGGAACTTTCTGACACTGCATACACTTCAGAAATGAAATAGTTTTCCGAATGACGCAATTTTTGAAAGGAAAAGGCGCGACATCCTTTGGAAAAACGAGCAGAAAGGCTTCGGATGTACTGGCACTTTCCTTTGATTATACTGAATTTTCCTTTTGGTTGTACTGAAAAGCCGAGCCCTCATTGTTTTTCAAGCGAGGGCTCGTTGTCGTCACGCCGAGGGCTCGCTTGAACGATAACGAGCCCTCGGACGTATAGTTAAACCTAATGAACATCTCAGACTATTCGTATAAGTTTTTGAGTTGATAAGTTTTTGAGTTTTTGAGTTGATGAGTTGATGGCGTCTGCTAAAGAAAAATAAGGCATTATGCGGTTTCAGTCAAGAAGAAAAGATGACGCATTTTTCATTCATGCAGGGTTTGGCAAGTCCTGAAAGGACGATAGACCACAGGCAGGCGGTGAAGCGTAGCGGAACCCCTGCTGTGTGTTGCCAAGTAACTGAGTGCCAAAGGTACGACAGATTATCTGACAGACATATCTGTCACCCACTTCGGGGTTCCGTTATCGACTGTGTGCTTAGCAGGGGTTCCGTGCTTTGCACTCCACCGCCTGCCTGTGTTCTTTCATGCCTTCGGCATTTAAGTTTTTGAGTTTTCGCTCCACACAATTTTTCACTTTTCACTTTTCACTTTTCCTCGCTTCACGCTCCACGCTTCACGCTTCACTCTTCCTCGCTTCACTCTCCACGCTTCACTCTTCACGTTTCATCATCCTCAGAACTTCCATTGCAGTTGCAGTTGTAAGTCCTCGCGATGGTTGTGGAGGATTTGGTCGAGATCGGTGCCGATGGTGGAGCGATTGAAGTAGCGGGTGCTGCCTATTTTGGTGATGAGTTGGAGGTGGCGGAGGATGGGAAGCTGGAGAAGGAGGGCTGTGCGGATGCCTTCGTAGAAGAAACTGCGCATACCGAAGGTGTAGAGCAGACTGGGTTCGTAGGCATAGATGCGTGTGTCGTAATCGTCTGTATTGAAATAACTTAGACTGATGGCGAGTCGTCCTCCTTTGATGGGTTCGTATTTGGATTTTGGATGAATCCAATGGGTAGGAAACTTCCAGTTAAGGCTCTCCCCCACTCCATAGCCAAAACGGTTGCCTTGGGCGTTGTTGCTGACCATAGATGCGAGCAAGAGGGTTTTCAGTTGGATGCTTTTGGTGACGTTGATTTGGTGTTGGATTCGAAGGCTTTGTGTGGTGTTGTAGCCCAACTGCTTGTGAGTGTCGTTCGAGTTTTCGCTTGTCCACGTCAGGTCTTTCTGCTTGGACTTCATTCGGTAGCGAACGGAGAGTGAGTGCGAGTTGGTGAATTGGTGCTGAAGCTGGACTGTGAGGTCGAAGCCGTTGGAACCTTGACTCACACCGAATTTCAACCACGGAAAGTGCATGTAGTCGAAGTATGCTTGCAGGAGAGTACGGCGAGTGAGATAGCGCTTCCATCCTAAGAAGAAGGCTATTTCGTTTTGTGGATGTGCGTTTTCGCTAAAAGTCTTTCCGTTGATACTCACGTACTTAGCTCCGTAGTAACGCTGAATGAAGGTGAAGGTGTTGCCTCGCCATTCGCTTTGGATGGCATTCAGGGTGGCGACTCCCCCACTCGACCCGACGGCTGTTTCTCCGCTCAGACGGAAAAGACGGGAAACGTAGGCGTAAGCGAGGCTGTAGTTGGTGAAATTGGAGCCAGTGGCGTTGTAGAGTCGATAGCGCGATGCAGCCGTGTCGTGCTTGGGTGCGAGTGGAACGGAGAAGTGGGTGTGAGAGACATTGGCAGAGAGTTTCAGCTGTTTCCATTGCCAATGCAGATTGCCGCCGAAATCCAGTTTGCGCACGTTTCCTTTCTTGCTCTTTTCGAGCAACGTGCGATGAAGTCCATCGGTCTTCAAACTGCTGATACTCGATGAATCGCTGTTGAACGTGCCGTCGGCATTGCGACGAGAAAAGAATGCGGTCAGATGGAGGTTCTTCGTGATTTTCATGGTGGTGGCAATGCCGCTGAGGTAACCACTCTCCATCATGGACGAATGGCCTCGGATGCCTCTATCCATTCGGGCTAAACTGCTCAGCGTCATTAGTTTACCAAAACTTGATGAGCTATTCATCACCAGTCCCAAACCAAAGGAGAGTCGGTAGTTGCCAATGACGAGGCGGTCGATGATGCCTATGTTCTTTGCCAATGCGAAAGCTGAAAAGTAGTCGATGCCCGATTCGCCAGCATCCTTTTCCATCTGAATGCCAGCCTCCAGTTTGTTGAGGGTGCTGAAGCTGTAGCGAAGCGAGTAGTAGGGCTGAGAGCCTCGGTAGATTTTGTTGGGGCTTTTTGCCAAGCTTTCCTCGCTGTAGTTGGCAAACCCCATCTTGGTGTAGAGAGGGATGTCGGTGCGCAGGGTGAGGTCGTTCTTTGAGGAGCGTATGGCATCGGAAAGAGTGGGAGAGTGGTGGGGCAATTCGCCAGCATAGCAGAAGAGCTGCATGAGTCGGCGCGTCCAGTAGTCGAAGGAGCGGATTGCCATCAGTTCGCCTGTGGAAAGGAGTGGTTTGTGTTTTTCGATGTAGGTGAGCAAGTCGATGATTTGGATGTCGTTGAGAAAGGGTAGTTCCTTCAGTTTTTCTTCGTCCAAATCGTTTAGATTCAGTGGATTGCAATGAATCGCGTAGAGATCTTCCACCAGTTCCTCGTTGAGTGTTTCAGCTTCTCCTGCTTCGCTCATCATCTCTGTCAAACTCTCTATGAAGTCTGACCAATCGGGCGTATTCTTTTCTTGAGAATAGAGTGGGGGAGCCATCAACCAAAACACCCAAATGAAAAGCATGAGGAATTGATGAAAGAAACGTGTTTTCATCGGAAATCGATGTGTTTTTAAGGCATTGAATACGATTAACCAATTATTTGTTTAAGGTAATCACCCCCTCCCTCACAGGGAGGGCTGGGGTGGGTCTGTAGGGTGATGAGTGGGTGTCGTATGTTTAGAAGCTTATCAATGTGCTTCTAACCAGTTCTTTCCCCATCCGCAATCAGCGATGAGCGGAACGGACATGGTGAAGGCACGCTCCATTTCCTCGATGACGAGACGCTGGAGTGTTTCTTTTTCTTCGGGTAAGACGCTGAAATTCAGTTCGTCGTGAACTTGCAGAATCATCTTCGAACGGAGTCCTTCGGCTTGCATACGGCGGTCGATGCGCACCATTGCAATCTTGATGATGTCGGCTGCGGTTCCCTGAATCGGTGCGTTGATGGCGTTGCGCTCAGCAAAACCGCGCACGGTTGCGTTGTGGGAATTGATGTCGGGGAGATAGCAACGCCGACTGAAAAGCGTTTCGGTGTAGCCTTTCTGACGTGCCATTTCGATGGATTTCTCCATGTATTCCTTCACCTTTGGGTAGGTGGCAAAGTATTCGTCGATGAGTTCTTTTGCTTCTGCTCGGCTCACCTGCATCCGTTCTGCGAGTCCGAAAGTGGTGATGCCGTAGATGATGCCGAAATTGGCGGTTTTTGCCTTTCGACGTTGATCGGAAGTGACCTCTTCGATAGGCAATTTATACACCTTGGCTGCCGTGGCGCGATGGATGTCGTGACCTTCCACGAAGGCTTCAATCATGTTGGCATCGCCGCTCAGATGCGCCATGATTCGAAGTTCGATTTGCGAGTAATCGGCAGAGAAAAACTCGCAACCTGGCTCTGGAATGAATGCCTTGCGCACTTCCTTTCCGTTCTCGTCGCGAATAGGGATGTTCTGCAAATTGGGATTCGAAGAGGAGAGGCGACCTGTTGTCGTAACAGCTTGATTATAAGATGTGTGGATATGTCCTGTCCTTGGGTTAATCAGTTCGGGAAGGCTGTCGATGTAGGTGGAAAGAAGCTTCTTGTAGCCACGGTAATCAAGGATTTTCTCCACGATAGGATGTCGGCTTCTGAGGTTCTGGAGCACGTCTTCGGAAGTGACGTATTGCCCCGTTTTTGTCTTCTTTGCCTTCTCCACGATTTTGAGTTTTCCGAAGAGAATTTCACCCACTTGTCGAGGCGACGAAATGTTGAATTCCTCGCCAGCCATCTCGTGGATTTCCTTCTCTATCTCTTCCATCTTCTTGCTGAAATCCACCGACGTTTGCTTCAGCGATTCGGTGTCAATCATCACGCCGTTTTGTTCCATTCGTGCCAGAACGGGCATCAATGGCATTTCGATGTTGTGGAAAAGGTCGAAGAGTCCTTCACGGCGGAGTTCTTCGTCCAACACCTTATATAATTGTAAGGTGATGTCGGCATCCTCGGCAGCGTATTCATAGACTTCCGATGGAGCGAGTTCGCGCATGGATTTCTGGTTCTTGCCTCGCGGACCAATCAGCTCGTCGATGTGGATGGTTTTGTAGTTGAGATAGATTTCGGACAAGTAGTCCATGTTGTGTCGGAGTTCGGGATGAAGCACATAGTGTGCAATCATTGTGTCGAACATTTCGCCTTTCACTTCTATGCCGTAGTTGGCGAGCACCATGATGTCGTACTTCAGATTTTGTCCGATTTTCAAAATGGACTCGTCGGCATAGACTTTTTTGAATTTTTCCAAAATTCGAAGTGCTTCTTCCCGATTGGCAGGGATGGGCACGTAGTAAGCCTCGCTTTCCTTCACGGCAAAGCTCAATCCCACCAATTCGGCACTGATGGCATCGGTGGAAGTGGTCTCCGTGTCTAAACTGAGAATTTTCTCAGACAAGAATTTTTGGCAAATTTTTTCAATATCTTCCTCAGTTTCAATTAGTTTGTAATCGTGAGGAGTGGATTTTAAGGCTCTGAGAATTGAATTTTCGGGCAAATCCGCACCCTTGTTCGCAAAAATTACATTCTCAACGCTTGTTTTTTGACGTTCTTTAACACTTTCTCCTCCTGAAACAGAGTGTTGCGGATTTTGAGGAGACGGTTCGCTTGGAGAGCCAAAGAGGTCTGCCATTCCCGAATTTTGCTTTTTCTCCTTTTGTGAAAATTTGGTAGGGGAGGGGATACCGAAGTCAGTTAGCACTTTTTCGGTGTGAGTTTCGATGACTCGTTGGGTGAGCGAACGAAATTCGAGGCGATTGAAAATTTCCTTCACTTTCTCCAAATCGATTTTTTCTCTTTTCAAATCGTCGAGCGAAATCTCAACGGGAACGTCGGTCTTGATGGTGACGAGGAATTTGGAGAACTTGATTTGTTCCTTGTTCTCTTCCACCTTCTTTTTCATGGCTCCCTTCAGTTGGTCCGTGTTCTCCAAGAGATTGTCGATGGAACCAAACTCCTGAATGAGTTTCACGGCAGTCTTCTCGCCCACGCCAGGACAACCCGGAACGTTGTCGGAAGCATCGCCCATGAGTCCGAGAAGGTCGATGACCTGACTTGTGTTCTGGATGCCGTACTTCTCACAGATTTCTTTCTCTCCAAAGAGTTGAAAGTCCTTCGTTTTTGTGTCGGGTTTGAACATCCACACGTTTGGACGCACGAGTTGTCCGTAATCTTTGTCGGGTGTCATCATGAAAACGCCGATTTCATCGGAAGATAATCGCCACGCAAGAGTGCCGATTACGTCGTCTGCTTCGAACCCTGGCACTTCAATGATTGGGATGTTGTAGGCTTGCAGCAGTTCTTTGATGATAGGTACTGCAAAGCGGATGCCTTCGGGAGTTTCTTCACGTTGTGCCTTGTATTGAGGATAGATTTCGTGCCGAAATGTGCCTCCTTTCGGGTCGAAAGCCACTCCGATGTAGTCGGGATTCTCTTTTTTCAGCACTTCTTCGAGCGTGTTGACAAAGCCCATAACTGCGGATGTGTCTTCACCCTTACTGTTCTTGATTGGAGTGCGAATGAAGCCATAATATGCTCTGTAAATGAGCGCGTATGCGTCAAGAAGGAATAGTTTTTTCATTTTTTTGAAAAATTTGCCCTCAAAGTTAAGCAAATAATTCCAAGTCCCAAGTTTATTTGCTAAATTTGTACCCGATTTTGAAAATTATTCGTTTCATTGCGTACAATTTTCAGATAAACAACTCATAAATGATTGACATCATCCAATTAGCAAAACCTGTAGAGAGAGAAATGAATCAGTGTAAAGATTCGTTTGACTCCTTCATGCAGCATTCCCGTAATCTTCTCTTGAACGATGTACTGCAACGTATCACTTCAAGAAAAGGCAAGATGATGCGACCTCTTCTCACGCTGTTGGTGGCTAAATTATTGGGTGAAATCAACGAAAACGCGCTTTCTTCCGCACTTTCCTTTGAGTTTCTGCACACAGCCAGTCTGGTTCACGATGACATCGTGGACGAGAGTTGTGAGCGTCGCGGCAATCCTTCTGTTAATCAGTTGTTTGGCGACAAAGTTGCAGTGCTTGTTGGTGATTATTTGCTTTCTCATGTTTTGGTGAATGCTGCGAAAACAAAGAATACTCGTTTGGTGGAAATTGTAGCAAAGGTGTCGGAATACTTGGCTGATGGTGAATTGCTTCAGTTGAGGAATATCTATAACCGAGATATATCGGAGGAAGTGTATTTCCACATCATTCAAGGTAAAACGGCTGAGCTTTTTGCCGCTGCTGCTGAGGGTGGTGCATTGTCGGTCAATGCCAATGAGAAAGACTTGCAGACGATGCGTTCCTTTGGCGAAACTGTGGGCATTTGCTTCCAAATCAAGGATGATATTTTCGATTACATAGCAGGGGCTGAAATCGGTAAGCCAACGGGTAACGACATGGCTGAAGGAAAGCTTACATTGCCTGTCATACATGCCTTATTCTCAACGAATCAAACAGACATGTTTGCATTGGCAAATAAAGTGAAAGATGGAAGTGTTTCTGCCGATGAAATCGCCACTTTGGTTCGTTTCACGCTCGACAATCATGGTATTGAATATGCAGAGCAGGTGATGGAGAAGTATGCAGAAAAGGCAAAGTCTTTGCTGGCTTGTTATCCTGAAAGTGATGTGAAGGCATCCTTGATGGATTATGTTGATTATGTGATTGAACGTAATTTTTAATGCGCTGATTTCTAATGGATTTCGGTGCATTTTTGTTTATTTAGTTTGTATTAATTTTATATATTTCAATAAGTATGGGAGGTTTTTTCGGTACAGTTCAGTTGCAGAGCTGCGTCAATGATTTGTTTTATGGAACTGACTATAATTCGCATTTAGGAACTAAACGTGCGGGTTTGGTTACTTTTGATGAGGAAAAAGGTTTTACTCGAACTATCCACAGTTTGGAACGCGACTATTTCCGCTCGCGTTTCGAACCTGAGTTGAGTAGTTTTTTAGGAAATTCTGGTATCGGTGTGATTAGTGATACCGACCCGCAACCAATTCTAATCAATTCACATTTAGGACGTTATGCCGTTGTAACCGTTGCTAAAGTGAATAATCTCCGTGATATTGCGAATGAACTTTTGCAAGAGGGTATGCACCTGAGCGAAATGAGTTCTAACAACATCAACCAGACAGAACTGATTTCTGTTCTCATCAACATGGGTTCTTCCTTCACTGAGGGAATCAACATGGTGTATGAGAAGGTGCAAGGTTCTTGTTCTATGTTGATTCTTACCGAAAATGGTATTATTGCTGCACGTGATGCTTTAGGTAGAACTCCTATTACTATAGGAAAGAAAGACGGTGCATACGCTGTAAGTAGTGAAAGTACCAGCTTCCCAAACCTTGATTATCAGATAATTAAGAACTTAGGTCCAGGAGAGATTGTTCGTATTCATGCCGATGGTTTGGAAGTGCTGCAAGAGCCTTTCAAACGTAAACAAATCTGTTCTTTCCTTTGGGTTTACTATGGTTTCCCTGCAAGTGATTATGAAGGAATCAACGTGGAAGCTGTGCGTGAACAATGTGGAAAGGTGATAGGCGAGGAGGATGATGTGGAAGCCGACCTTGTTTGTGGTATTCCAGATTCAGGTGTAGGTACTGCTCTTGGCTATTCTGAAGGACATCACATTCCTTATAAACGTGCGGTACTGAAATATACGCCAACTTGGCCTCGCAGCTTTACTCCTGGAAATCAACTTCGCAGAGACTTGGTTGCGAAGATGAAACTGATTCCTAATGCTGCTTTGCTGAAGGACAGTCGCATTGTTTTTTGCGACGACAGTATCGTTCGTGGAACTCAGTTGAAAGACAATGTGAGAACCTTCTATGATTATGGCGCAAAAGAGGTGCATGTACGCATTTCTTGCCCTCCTCTGGTATATGGGTGTCCTTTCATCGGTTTCACGGCTTCTAAGGGCGATTTAGAGCTGATTACGCGCCGTATAATCCGTGATATAGAAGGTGATCCAAATAAGAATCTGGAGCTGTATTCTAAAACTGACTCTCCTGAATATAATCGTATGGTTGAAGAGATTGCCAAGCGTTTAGGTCTTTCTACCTTGAAATTCAACAAAGTAGAGACTCTGATTGATGCAATTGGTTTACCAAAATGTGATATTTGCACGTATTGTTTTGATGGTTCGAGCTATAACTATTGCAAATGTCACAAAAAGGAAGAAGAAAACTAAGGATTTCCCATATTCATAATAGAAAAGGCACTGTTTCACGATGAACACAGTGCCTTTTTCTATAGAAATATAATGTTTATTTCTGTTCTTCTTTGATAGGGTAGGGGAGCGTTAGAAGAACTTCACTTCTTCTCCGGTGATGTCGCTTAGGAGTTTGTTGGCTAACGAACTGGTGCCGAGGCGCAACCATTGATTGGTGAGCCATTTCTCGCCTAACACCTCTTTCACGATGGTGTAGTAGGTGAGTGCGTCCTTCACGGTTTTCATGCCGCCAGCGGGCTTAAAACCTATCTGAATGCCCGTCTTTTCGTAGTATTCCTTAATGGCTTGACACATCACAAACGCTGCCTCTGGTGTTGCTGCTGGCTCCAGTTTTCCTGTCGAAGTCTTGATATAGTCAGCGCCAGCATACATGCTGAGTATCGACGCTTTCTTGATGTTGGAAGCGGTTTTCAGACAACCTGTTTCCAGAATCACCTTCATTTTCTTCTCGCCGCACACTGCTTTCAGCTCTGCAATGTCGTCAGCAACGCCTTCGTAGTCCTCGCTGAGGAACTTGCCAACAGGCATCACAATGTCGATTTCTGTGGCTCCATCCTTGATGGCGAGTGCTGTTTCAGCCACTTTCACCTCAATGAAAGTCTGTGACGAAGGAAAGCTTCCTGAAACACAAGCTATCTCCACATCCTCGTTCTCTAATGTGTCGTGACAGATTTTTGCGAAGTTCGGATATACGCAAACGGTGGCTACATGACCGAGTTCTGGGTATTTGTCATCGAACTCATTCACTTTCTCTACGAATTTCAGCACACTTTCTTCGCTGTCCGTTGTTTTGAGTGTGGTCAGTTCGACGGAATTGAGGAGGAATTTTTTCACTTCTACGGTGTTGTTTTCTTCCAAATGCTCTTTCAGAAGGATTTCCACTTGGCGAGCTACCTTCTCGTCATCGAGTTCCAAGTTGTACTGAGCAAATGTTTGCTCGTATTTGTTTGTTTCCATGATGATAATTATTTGAGGTTCAATAGATTAACTTCCAATTTTCCCCGATTTCATCGGCTATTCCTTATTTTTTGTGTCCATACAGATGGTGACAGGACCGTCGTTGAGCAATTCCACCTTCATGTAAGCACCAAATTCGCCAGTTCCCACCTGTTTTCCTAAGCATTGAGAGAGGGCAGCACAGAATTTCTTGTAGAGAGGTACGGTGACTTCGTGACTTCCTGCTCGCAGATAAGAGGGACGATTACCTTTCTTATATGATGCCCACAATGTGAATTGACTCACCACCAGTATTTCGCCATCAACATCCAAGATGGAACGATTCATCACTCCGTTTTCATCGTCGAAGATGCGGAGCGACACAATCTTTTTGCTGAGCCACTGGATGTCTTCGTCATTATCTGCGTTTTCACAACCCACCAGCACCAACAAACCGTTTCCGATGGACGATTTCACCGCTCCATCGATGGTGACTGATGCACGTGAAACTCTCTGAATTACTGCTCTCATTGCTGTTTGTTTTTTGCAAAATTAGTAAATCTTATTTAATTATCTATATATTTTCGTGCAAAACTTTCTACCTTCTTTTCTTTATCTAAGTCCTTCCTTCAGGAGTTTTGCTTTGGCAGGACCGATGATTTCGGCTATTTCTTCCTCCTTAGCTTCTTTGATTCGCTTCACACTTCTGTACTTCTTCAAGAGCAAAGATTTTGTTGCTTCACCAATGCCTTTGATGCTGTCGAGTTCCGACACCAACTGATGTTTGCTTCGTTTGTCACGATGAAATGTGATGGCGTAACGGTGTACTTCGTCCTGTATGCGAGTGAGGAATTGGAACAGGGGAGAGTTCATTTCTATGCCGATGGTGCGAATTGGAAAACCAAAAAGCAATTCGTTGGTGCGGTGTTTGTTGTCCTTTGCCAATCCTGCAATGGGTATTTCCAGATGCAATTTGTCCTCCACAACGTGCCGCACAACCTCCATTTGCCCCTTTCCACCATCGGTGATGATGAGGTCGGGTAGGGGAGTGTCTTCTTCAATCATGCGCGAATACCGACGTTCTACCACTTCTGCCATTGATGCGTAGTCGTCAGGACCCACAACAGTTTTGATATTGTATTTTCGATAATCACTTTTCGATGGTTTCGCCTGCTTGAAAACCACACATCCTGCCACTGCATCTGAGCCTTGGATATTCGAATTATCGAAACATTCAATCGTGATTGGCAGCTTGCTTAATCCTAATTTCTTTTGTAATTCCTTCAGTAGATTCGTGCTTCTTTGTTCGGGATTGAGCTTCTCTGCTTGCTTCATTTTGTCGAATTTGTATTGCTTCACGTTTGCAAGAGAGAGGTCTAAAAGATGCTTTTTGTCGCCTCTTTGAGGCACGGTGATGGTGACATTGTTCAACTCTATGTCTAAAGGAAATGGCACCACGATTTCCTTCGACTTGCTCTTGTAGCGTTCGCGCATTTCGGCAATACCGAGCGCCAGCATATCTTCGCGCGATTCATCGATTTTCTTCTTGAATTCGAATGTGAATGCTTGGTTGATACATCCGTTCGTGACGTGCAGATAATTGATGTATGAGCATTTCTCTTCGTCTTCTATGCTGAACACGTCGATGTCGTAGTCATAACCTGCAATCACTTCGCTCTTTTCCACAAATTCGCGTGCCAGTTCGTATTTCCTCCTCAGAACCATTGCCTCTTCGAAGCGCATTTCCGCTGAGAGTTGCTCCATTTGCTGTAGCATACGTTGGCAGACAATCTTTGTGTTTCCTTTCAGGATTTCGCGAATTTCGTCGATGCTTTTCATGTATTCTTCCCGAGTTTGCTTGCCAACGCAAGGAGCCAAACAGTTCTTTATATGGTATTCCAAGCACAGTTTGTACTTTCCTTTTTCCACGTTCTCTTCCGTGATGGGCATACGACATCTGCGTATTTGGTACATGCGGTTGATGAGTTCGAGCATGTTGTTGAGCGTGCCTGCATGGGAGAAAGGACCGTAGTATGTGCCCCATTTGGAATTGATGGTTCTTGTCTTGAACACGCGTGGAAGATATTCGTTTGTCACGCAAACCGAAGGATACGTCTTATCGTCCTTCAGCAGGATGTTGTAGCGAGGCTTGTATTTCTTGATGAGGTTGTTCTCTAAGAGCAGAGCATCCTCGTCCGACGGAACCACCACGTAGTTGATGTCCTGAATTTTCGACACCAGGATTTGCGTCTTCCTACTGTTCACGGTTTTCAGAAAGTAGGAAGACACACGTCGCTTCAAGTTCTTTGCCTTGCCCACATAGATGATGGTTTTGTTCTCATCGAAGTATTGGTAGCAGCCTGGGCTTTCGGGCAGGTTCAGTACGATGTTCTTCAGTCTTTGCAGACGCTCTTCGTCTTTGGTCATTTTGCTCTGGTTTTGCTTCAGGGGTTTTCTTCTTGTGGAGGGGAGGTGCTACGGCGGAACCGTAGCTCACGGTGGTTGGTGATAAGCCTTGACTTAAAGTTTTGCTTTAAGATAAAGATGCTCAATTTGTTCCACGTGAAACAAATTGAGCGTAAGTTGATACATTTCAGCGATTTATGAAAATTAGTTTTTCCAATGCTTTCGCTGTTAAACACAAATGAGGGAGGTCACTTCGATGCCGTCGCCAATGTTCTCGCGTCCGTAGAGTCCTTCGTCGCGAATCTCGATGATGAAGTTCATGTAGCACTTCTTTGGGTGGAACTTTTTCACGAGCTCCCAGGCAGCCTTGATGGTTCCGCCCGTGGCGAGGAGGTCGTCGTGGATGAGGACCACGTCGTTCTCGTCGATGGAGTCCTTGTGGATTTCGATGGTGTCGGTGCCATACTCCTTCTCGAAGTCCTGGCTGATGGTCTCTGCAGGCAGCTTTCCTGGCTTGCGGCACATCACGAGTCCTGCACCGAGGCGGCGAGCAAGGATGGAGCCCATGATGAACCCACGCGACTCGATGCCGACCACCTTGGTGATGCCCTTGTCCTTGTAAAGCTCATAGAGCTCGTCGTCCATAATCTTGATGCACTCGGCATCCTTGAAGAGAGTCGTGACATCGCGGAAGTTGATGCCCTGCTTTGGGAAGTCTTCGATACAACGAAGATGCTTCATCAGATATTCGTTATTCATTTTCTTATGAGGTTGATAATATGTTTTGGATTCTTTTTTTGAACGGGATTTTGTTTCACGTGAAACAACTTTGCTTATCTTCCCATCAGCACCAGCAGCACGTTGATGTCGCTGGGTGATACGCCTGGGATGCGACTGGCTTGTGCGAGGGTGACGGGGTTGATGGCTGTGAGTTTCTGGCGAGCCTCGATGGTGATGTTGTTCATGTTCATGTAGTCGAACTTCCCCTGGATTTTGATGTTCTCCAGTCGAATCATCTTCTCTGCCATTTCGCGTTCGCGCTGGATGTAGCCGCTGTACTTGATTCTCACTTCCATCGTTTCCACGATTTCCTCGCGTTCCGCTTCGGTCTTGCCTTCGGTCTGTTTGGCAATCTCGTTCTGGAAAGCCTTGATGTGCGGAAGGATGTTCTGTACGGACACCTGTGGTCGTCCCAGCAATTCGGCGAGTTTGCATCCGCGCTGGAGTGGGGTAGTGCCGATTTGTTCGAGGGCAGGATTGATGAGAGCCGCCTTGAGCGAGAAGTTTTCTGCAAAGTCAATGAGTGCTTCGATGCGCTGCTTCTTGTCCGTCATGCGGTCGTAGCGTTCCTTCGTGGCAAGCCCCATCTTGTAGCTGCGTTCCGTGAGGCGCATGTCGGCATCGTCCTGACGGAGGAGGATGCGGTACTCGGCGCGGGAGGTGAACATGCGATAAGGTTCGTCCACACCCTTCGTCACGAGGTCGTCAATCAGCACGCCGATGTAGGCTTCATTGCGTTGCAGCACAAATTCCTCCTTCCCTGCCACCTTCAGCGCAGCGTTCACGCCAGCCACGAGTCCCTGTCCGGCTGCTTCTTCATAGCCCGTTGTGCCGTTCACCTGTCCGGCGAAGAAGAGTCCGCTGATGACTTTCGACTCCAGCGTGTGCTTCAGTTGCGTTGGGTCGAAGAAGTCGTACTCGATGGCGTAGCCCGGACGATAGACCACGAGGTTGCGGAAGCAAGGCAGTCGGCGCAGTGCTTCAATCTGCACGTCCATTGGCAGCGACGAACTGAATCCGTTCAGATACATCTCATTCGTCGTCTCGCCTTCGGGTTCGAGGAAGAGCATGTGCTGGTCGCGGTCGGGGAAAGTGTGGAGCTTCGTCTCGATGCTTGGGCAGTAGCGAGGGCCGATGCTCTGAATCTGACCAGTGAAAAGAGGGGAGTCGGCAAATCCTGTTCGGAGCACTTCGTGAACCTCTGGCGTGGTGTAGCAAATCCAGCAAGGCAGTTGCTTCAGCTTGCGAGGCACGTTCATGAAGGAGAAAGCGTGATAGTCCGTGTCGCCATCCTGTCGCTCCATCAGCGAGAAATCCACGCTGCGCTTGTCGATGCGCACGGGAGTACCCGTCTTCATGCGTCCGCTGCGGATGCCATGCTGAGTGATGGATTCCGTGAGTTGCAAGGAAGCTGGTTCAGCGATGCGTCCCCCTGGGAGCTTGTTCCGACCGATGTGCATGAGCCCGTTGAGGAACGTGCCAGCGGTGATAACCACGCATTTAGCTCTGAATTCAGCACCAAGGAATGTTTTAACTCCTTGAATTTCAGAGCCTTCAACGATGATTTCCTTCACTTGGTCTTGCCAAATGTTGAGGTTGTCCGTGTTTTCGAGGATGCTGCGCCACGTCCAGATGAATTTCTCTCGGTCGCATTGAGCCCGTGGGCTCCACATGGCAGGTCCCTTCGAGCGGTTCAGCATTCGGAATTGCAGTGCGCAGCGGTCGGTCACGATTCCCATCTGTCCGCCCAGTGCGTCAATCTCGCGCACAATCTGTCCTTTTGCAATTCCGCCCACGGCAGGATTGCAGCTCATCTGTGCAATCTTGTTCATGTCCATCGTGATGAGACAGGTCTTTGCGCCCATCCGTGCCGCAGCCGCAGCCGCCTCACATCCTGCGTGTCCTGCTCCCACAATGAGAACGTCGTATTCAAATATCATCTTCAGAATTTGTTTCAATCTGCAAACTTACGCAAATTTTTTGATATTCAAAGAATAAAATGAAAAAAGGGGACTGCCGACACAATAATTTCCCTGATTTTCTTTTCCTATTATATACATGGATTCATGGTTTAAAAAAAAATTTTTACGAATAATTCACGGTCATTCACGTTAAAATAAAAAACATGAATGACCGTGAATTGACCGTGAATTTTCAAGAATTTTCTTGGCTATTTCCGTTGTCGCTTATTGGTTCAGGATTAAGTTGACGAGGGCAACGACATCGCTGATGTCCACTGTGTTGTCGCTGTTGATGTAGCATGCCTCGTTGAAACCATAATCGTTCAGTATGGCGTTCACCAATGCAACGACGTCGCTGATGTCAACATAGCCGTCGCCGTTCACGTCTCCTTTTAGTGTCTGTTTCGGCACAGTGATGGTGCCTCCTTTCGTTCTTCGTGGGGGCATGTTTCATGATTGAAGAAAGGGAAAGAAGAAATATGAACTTAGAAACGTGTTTCAAGGTGTTGTTCATCGCGAAGTCAAAACGGGATTTGGTTCTTATGTATTGAAAACAGATACATTGATGCAGTCAACAAGGTTAATCTTTGAAAAGAAAAGTAAGTTTGACACAGCTTTTGAAGGAAAAGCCGTAGAAAATTTGTACTTTTGCAGCCAGATAAATCAGTTACTATGTTTGCACTG
>DGSN01000049.1 GCA_002393575.1 Prevotellaceae bacterium UBA4361
AGAATCTGCTGCTTCTTGTCGATAGCCACATTTTCGTCCTGAGTAGGCTTCAGTGCAGAAGCCACGAAAGCCAGGAGGAACGCCACGATGACCACGATAACGGCTGCATAGATAATCGTGTATGCATTGCCATTTGTATTCAATTTTGCCATAGTTCTTATCCTCCTATTTTATTTAGTGGCACGCTTAGCGCGCATGTTAATATTACTCTTCACCACGTAGTAGTCGATGAGCGGAGCAAACACGTTCATCAGCAGGATGGCAAGCATCATACCTTCTGGATAGCCTGGGTTGAGCACACGGATGATAATTGCTATCACACCGATGAGGAATCCGTAAATCCACTTGCCACACTCTGTGCGGGCACTGGTGACAGGGTCGGTTGCCATGAATACGGCACCGAAGCAGAAGCCACCCACTGTGATGTGCTCATACCACTCGAAGTTGGCACTCTCGATGCTGCCCTTGAAAAGGAATGCAGTGAGAATACCACCCACAAATACGCTCAGCATCGTCTTCCAACTTGCCACTCCGCTCCAAAGCAGGATGAATGCACCAATGGCAATGGCGATGACACTCGTTTCGCCGATGGAGCCAGGGATGAAACCAGTCACTGTGTCGCAGAAGCTATAGCCGATAGGGTCACCCGTTGCGAGCTGTCCGAGGGGAGTGGCAGCAGTGACAGCGTCTGTGGCAGTACCGCTCACACCGTTGATACAGTCCATGTAGTTTCCATTCACCCAAACCTTGTCACCCGACATGGTGGAAGGATAAGAGAAGAATAGGAACGCACGCGTAACCAATGCAACATTCAGGATATTCATACCTGTTCCACCAAACACTTCCTTGGCGAAAATCACAGCGAAAGCCGTTGCCACTGCGATAATCCACAGAGGGCAGTTGACAGGTACAATCATAGGAATCAGAATACCACTGACGAGGAAACCCTCATGGATTTCTTCACCTTTCCACTGAGCCACGGTAAACTCGATGCCAAGACCGACGAGATAGCTCACCACAATCTTTGGCAACACGGCAGCAAGTCCATAGAGGAAATTGCACCAGAAACCTGACTCTTCGCCAATGGCCAGATAGTGCTGATAGCCCACGTTGTACATACCAAACAAGAGGGCAGGAACCAGCGCTATCACAACAAACGACATGATGCGCTTCGAGTCGATGGCATCATGAATGTGTGCACCGCGAGCCTTCGCCGTGTCGTTCGGAACGTACATGAACGTCTCGAATCCGTCGAACACAGAGCGGAAAGCGTGCAGCTTGCCACCTTCCTGGAAAGATGGCTTTATCTTGTTGAGAAAATTTCTTAACGCACTCATAAAAATGATTTACAAAATTAAAGATTTACAATTTACGGATTTGATTTACCTAATTGTTGAAATTCCAATTCAGTCATTGCTTGTGTAACTTAAATCGGTAAATAGTCAATAAGTAAATCCGTAAATCAATTTACTCGTTTTCCTTGCGGAGCATATCAAGACCTTCACGCACGATGCGCTGCAATTCCAATTTCGAACTATCGACGAACTCTGCCACGGCAAAATCCTCTGGAGCCACCTCATAGATGCCAAGAGCTTCCATGCGGTCGATGTCGCCAGCGATAATCGCCTTCACAAGCTGTTCTGGATAAATATCCATTGGGAACACGCTGTCGTACTCACCCGACATAATCATGTGGCGCTCTCCACCCTTGATACGTGCATCCAGCACATACTCCTTGTTCTTACCCATCAGCCAAGAGCAATAGCTGCGGCTTGTGGAGAACTGGTTGAAGCGTGGCATGATCCAGCCGAAAGCCTCGTCAGCGTCATCACCCTCAGGGATAGCAGTCACCTCTGTGGAGTGAGCACCGAGGAAATCCTTCTCCGACACCTTCAAGCCAGTGAGAGGATTGCCATCAATGAGGCGCACCTTCTTGTCGGTCTTCACATTGTTGGCAACGATGTCACCAATGGTTTGGCCAACCAGGGCACGCATGTAGCGAGGTGACTTGATTTCGCTGCCTCCTACAGCCAGTGTGCGAGTGAAATCCACCTTACCTGTGTTGAGCACACGACCTATGAAAATCACTTCTTCTGCACCAATGGTCCAAACCACTTCGCCCTTGTTCACAGGGTTCAGATGGTTGATTTGCACACCCACGTTGCCAGCAGGACACTTTCCGTCGAATACGTTTACTTCCACGTCTTTTGCCTGAGCAAGTGCAGACGATGCGCCTGGCTTCACGCCCAGATACACTTTTGCCAGCTTCGACAATGCGGTCAAGCCAGTCTGGAAGTCCGTCTCATTGCCCTTCAGAGCCACCTCGAAATCAGCAGCAAGAGGCATGTCGCCAATAGCAGAGACGAAAATGCCCTTTGGGGTATCGTCAGGATTGGCAGCAATAGCGTAAGGACGCTGGTTGATGAAAGCAAAGCAGCCTGTTTCGAGCAAGTAGTCCTTCACCTGCTGAACCGACATGCTCCGAACATCCTTCTTGCCGAAGTCGTTCTTCACCTGCTGGCTATCGGCTTCCACCTGAACGCTTAACACTTTGCGGCGGTCACCCCTCTCAACAGCTTTTACCGTGCCGCTAACAGGAGAAACGAACTTCACCTCGGGATGCAGCTTGTTCACAAACAGCGCATCGCCAGCCTTGACAACATCGCCTTCCTTCACCACTACCTTGGGTTTCACACCGACAAAAGCATCAGGCACAAGTCCATATACCTTCGATGCCTTGGCGACAAAAACCTCAGCGGCAGCCTTTCCAGCAAGGTGGATGTCCAAGCCTTTCTTAAGTTTAATTACATTCGCCATAGAATAAATTAAGAATATTGATAAAATGTTTTTAAGAAATTCAGTCCTCTTTTCTACAAGAAAGCCAAAAAACAGCACACATATATCCATACGTGCGCACAAATCCCTGCAAAGTTAATGAAAAAAAATCATTGGCAATTCCAAATCTTTTCAAAAATGCAAAAAAATCGCAAATAATGCATTTTCAACACTAATTGCTATCAGTTTGCTATATGGAGTTATCCTCTATCTGGAGCGAAGCAAAGTGGCTGCAAAAGCATTCGTTTTGGATGGAGCTGAGATGCTTGTTGGCAAATATCAAATTGATTTGCTGAAAAAAGATTCTCATTGAAAGGCTGTTTTTGAGAAAAAAGAATTATCTTTGCAACAATTACTAACCCCTAAAATATTATATCATCATGGCAAAGAACACTCCTACTCCTCACATTGGTGCCCAATACGGCGAAATAGCAGAAACCGTCATCATGGCTGGCGACCCTCTACGTGCCAAACTGATGGCAGAAAGATTTCTCGAAAATCCTGTTCTTTATAATGAAGTACGTGGTATGCTGGGCTACACAGGCACTTACAAGGGAAAGCGTGTGTCGGTGCAGGGACACGGCATGGGCATTCCTTCTATCGGCATCTATTCTTACGAGCTTTTCAATTTCTATGGAGTTAAGACGATTATCCGCGTGGGTTCGGCTGGTTCGATGAGTCCCGATTTGCACATTGGAGACTTGGTGATGGCAATGGGTGCATGCACAAATAGCCACTATGCAGACCAATACCAACTCCCTGGCACATACGCCCCAATCGCAGACTTTGGCTTGCTTCGTGCTGCCGTTGAAAAAGCGGAAGAATTGGGCTATCGCTACAAGGTGGGAAACATCTACTCATCGGATATTTTCTACGATGAAAGACAAGGCACTCCAGAATGGCAGAAGATGGGTGTGCTGGCAGTGGAAATGGAAGCTGCAGCACTCTATATGAATGCTGCTCGATGCGGTGCTAAGGCTCTGTGCATCTGCACAATAAGCGACTCAATGGTTACGGGCGAGGCAACCACTGCTGAGGAGCGCCAGAACAGCTTTACTCGAATGATGGACGTGGCTTTTGGAATTGTGTAAAGCACAGTGAATGAAAAATGAAGAATGAAGAATGAAAAATGAAGAATCAAAGTAACCCATCCAATGAGCAGAGTGACATACATTCTTCATTCGGAGCGTAGCGACTATTCTTCATTCTTCATTTAATTCCATTCTTCATTTAATTTCATTCTTACAAGATGATTTTCCAGAAAGTGGAGATAATGAACTTATTAGGTTGCAGGTGGGTATTGGTTGTATGAAGATAATCAAAATTGAAACCTGCAACATATTTTTCGTTCCCTATGCTTTCGAATGAGAGTCCTGCTCCCCATTCGAAACGATGGGAAGATGGTATCTGGAGGAAGGTGGCACCATTGTCAACCCGCTCAAATTCGGTTTTCTGAGTATATCTGTCTCCAGCCAAGGCACGGAGTGCGAAACGCTGTGTCAAACCTATTGGAATACTGTACTTGATAGCAAGGTTGGCATGGTATTGACTCAGATTCTCACCATAGACATCGCCTGTATGGAGTTGTGCGCTTTCGGAAACCACAGGCTTGATTTTTGTTGCAGAAACACGCACAATGCCTTCTGCCGCAATGTTTGAATTGAAGAAATAGGAGTATTCCAATCCCGATGTGAGGGTGGAACTGGGATGGAGGGAAATGTTTCCATCAAAATTCTCATCCATTAAGTCGAAGGCTTCTTGTTGTATGGAACCAGTACGAATTTCTGTGCCACTCACAAGAGAAAGGGAAATAGGTTGTTCTAAATATCGTCCAAGCCTTACCACATCCCCCACATAGAGGTTTGGGCGATTGATTTCTTTCGCTCCATAGATTTTGTCTGTTAGCCAGTAAGCTACATTGGTGCTGGTGATGCCAATGCCTGCTCCAAGGAAGATGTCATTCAGATAATGCGCATTGTGATGGAGTCGCAACAATTCGGTGGCTGTCGCCGCTGCATAACCTCCTACTGAGAACCAGGGGCTTTGATGTCCAAATTCACGGTGCAGAATGGTGGCACTAAGATAAGCAATTGCCGCATGGCCTGATGGCAAACTATGCTTATCCGTACCATCAGGACGCAGTTCACGAGTAACGTGCTTAAAAGTTTGCGTTAATGCAACATTCAGCCCAAGGGCGATGGCGTTGGCAGTTGCCATTCTCTTGATTTTACTCCTACTCTCCACCCCGAAAGCCTTAAGTGCCCAAGCAGTAGCAAGAGGAAGCGATGCCGGCAGGTAATCCACAGCGTCATGCCTGTTTTTGATAAAACGAACAGGTCGGTCGTTGAAGGAGCGATTGGTGGCAGTCTGGATGAGTCCACCAAGCAATGGAGCTGCATCAGTCCACCTGAAAGTCATTTCCTGCCGCAGGAGGTTGTTCTCGTATTTTTCCACTTCCTGCTCTGCCCGTTTAGTCTTCTCCACCTGCTCCATTGCCCTTTCAATGCGAAGGAGAGTGGAATCAGGGATGCTTTGCGCCCGTAAAGAACTACCTTGCCACACAAACAGCGAAAATAAGATAGGGATGAGACGTTTTTCCATCATTTCATGTTTAACTGATTTCCCCACTACCATAGCAGAGATGGTGGTTTTCATCGTAAATAACACAGAACTGACCTGGTGCCACTCCGTGTATCTTCTCATCAGCCTCAAGATGCCAACTGTGGTCGGGCAACTGCTGAATGTTTCCAGCGAGGTATTCAGGCGTATGTCGAATCTTGAAAGTGACACGATGTGTTGCAAATGAATCCTGCCAAGGGTTTTCAGTAATGAAATGCATACTTTCCATGTCGAGGTGATTCTTATAGACACGCTCTGGGTCGTAGCCATGCGAAACAAAAAGGATGTTTCGCTTCAAGTTTTTCTTCACAACAAACCAAGGACCTCCGCTGAATCCCAATCCCTTACGCTGTCCAATCGTATAGAACCAAAGTCCTTGATGCGTACCAATTATTTTGCCAGTTTCTATTTCTCTCACATCGCCTGGATTCTCTCCGAGATTCTTCTTGATGTACTCTCGGAAGTCGATATTTCCCAAAAAGCAAATACCCTGCGAGTCCTTGCGACTGGCATTCAGCAGATGTGCTTTTTCCGCCAATTCACGCACCTCGTGCTTCCACAGATGTCCAATTGGAAACATGAGTTTCGAAACTTGTAATGAATCGATTTGGCAAAGGAAATCCGTCTGGTCCTTCACCGGGTCGGGACTCGTCGCCAGCCATGTCTTGCCATTCACCACATCGGTAGTGGCATAATGTCCCGTAGCCGTTTTATCGAAATCCTTTCCCACATACTCCTCAAAACATCCAAACTTAATGAGTTTGTTGCACATCACATCAGGGTTGGGAGTGAGTCCTTGCCTTGCCTTTTCCATGGTATAACCCACCACCTTATCCCAATATTCCCGATGCAAATCGATAACATCGAGGCGAAGGCCATACTTCTTGGAAAGCCACTGACAAATTTCCACATCCTCCTCCGAGGTGCAGTTCCATTCAGTGTCCTTGTCAGGACCTATCTTTATATAAAAAAGGTGTGGGTCGTAACCTTGCTCTTTCAGCAGATGCACAGAAACAGCACTATCCACACCTCCACTCACAAGTGCAGCGATTTGCATAATATAATGTTTAAAGTTAAGCCCCTCCCAACCTCCCCAAGGGGAGGAGAAGCCATGAGGATGGTTATTCACTCCCCCTTGGGGGAGCTGGAGGGGGCTAGGTAACTACTCCCTCCCTCGCAGGGAGGGTTGGGGAGGGTCTTGGAGGGTCTATAGATTCACTTAAGCGCCTTGCTGATTTCAAGCATCTTGTTGATGGGCTTGATAGCCTTTTCCGCTACAGCCTCATCGACGATGATTTCAGGCCATTCGTATTTAAGCGTGTTGTAGAGTTTCTTGAGCGTATTCAGGCGCATGAAAGCACATTCATTGCACTGGCAACCAATCGCTTCACTCGTTTCAGGTGGAGCTGGATAGAACTGCTTGTCGGGGCACGAACGAGTCATCTGATGCAGGATGCCACTCTCCGTAGCCACAATAAACTCCGTTGCCTCATCCTCAATGGCAAACTTCAGCAATCCAGCCGTTGAGCCAATCCTGTCGGCAATCGCCTGAATCGGTGCAGGACACTCTGGATGCACCAACACCTTCGCAGCAGGATGTTCTTTCTTCAGCTGCAAGATGCCCTCAAGCGAGAATTGACCATGCACGTGGCAACCTCCATTCCACAGAAGCATATTGCGCCCCGTAACGGAATTGATATAATTACCGAGATTCTTATCAGGACCAAATATCAGCTTCTCATCCTCAGGAAAACTGTCTATGACAAGCTTTGCATTAGAGCTCGTCACAACCACATCCGTCAGAGCCTTCACAGCAGCCGTGGTGTTCACATAACTAACCACCTTATAGCCAGGATGCTCGTCCATAAAAACTTTGAGGTCGTTGGCATCGCAAGAGTCAGCCAACGAACAGCCAGCGTTCAAGTCACACACAAGCACCTTCTTGTCAGGACAAAGAATCTTGTTCGTTTCACCCATAAAATGAACGCCACACATCACAATAATGTCAGCATCCGTCTTAGCAGCCCACTGAGCCAGAGCCAAGGAGTCGCCAACAAAGTCAGCTACATCCTGCACAGCACCCTCCGTGTAATAGTGCGCCAAGACCACAGCATTCTTCTCCTTGCACATCCGACGGATTTCAGCAGACAAATCCAAATCAGCAGAAACAGGCTCATCCACATAGCCCTTCTCCTTCCAACTATTTTTCACTTCAACCATCATACAGGCAATTTGTAAGTTAAAAGTTAAAAATTAAAAGCCGAAATTAAGAACAAAGAACAAAGGACGTGCTTTAAAATAGTACATTGTAATTTGTACTTTGTACTTTCATTGTACTTTGTACTTAACAAAGGCTTCATCACACATTCACCTCCTCCAGCGTGACAAGTTTGTTGACAATAGCATAGATAGTGATGCCCGCCGAGGAATGGATAGAAAGCTTTCGAGCAATATTGCGTCGGTGAGTCGTCACCGTATTGACACTGATGCAAAGACTATCGGCAATTTCCTTGTTCGCCATCCCCTTTGCCACACAGACCACGATTTCCTTTTCCCTCTCCGACAAAGTCTCATCAGCCATCTGAGCGTCATTCTCCAAAGCAAGCAGTTCGTCCTGTTCCTGACGAGTCTTATTGAGATACGCCAATCGGCGCACCGCTGGCGTAAAGAGATTATCCTCGACGCGACAATGCACCTCCAAGTCCTCCTGCGTGCGGTAGAGCTCATAAATCACAGCATTCAACTCATTGTCAACACCTTTCTGGGGATAATACTGAATGAAAAGATTCTTCAACTCCCGAAGCTTCCGGTCAATGCTCTCATGGTGCTTCGAGAGCAGATGGTTGGCGTTGTCAGCCAGTACCGCATTGTCCCCGGAAAGAAGCTTCTCCACGTAGGAGAAAGTCACCTTTTCCTCATACTCCATGTGCTTTCTCACTTCCTCCACATAGGAATCGAAAAACTTCAGCACAAGGAATGCCACCTCGTTTTTCACCGAACAGTCAATGGCATTCAGCATATTCCGACGCATCGTCGGAAACTGATAGTCCAGGAAATAAGCGTGAGTTTGCCTCAGATAGTCCAAAAGCGACCTCACACTCAAGTCGCCCAAGACTATCGGACTGTTCTTGGCACCATCCTTCACATAATTGATGACAGCAATGAACGTGTCTGCATCCACATCCTTCTGCTGGCATATTTCCTTGATGGATTTTTCTCCAAAACCAAAGGAAATGCCAAAACGACTCATCACTTGCAGGAGTCGATAGTCATTCGCTAACACGTAACTGACCTTGTCTGTTGTTTTATATTCACCTGCCATTCAAATGAACCCTTTCTTTCGTTAGCAACTTCGCTGCAAAGTTAATGGAAAATGAGAAAACTGCCAACTAATTCATCGAAAATGAAACAAAAGAGACTGGTAGGGAGGAGATTTTTCTTGTCCTATACTCAATAGTGAGTATTGTTTCGGTAGAAAAAAAACAATATCTTTGCAAACCGTTAAAACAAGATACATGAAGCTAAGCGAACTCAAAACAGGCGAAAGTGGAGTCATTGTCAGTGTGAGAGGACATGGAGGTTTCCGCAAACGCATCATAGAAATGGGATTCATCAAGGGAGAACTCGTCGAGGTGCTCCTGAACGCCCCTCTTCGCGACCCGGTGAAGTATAAAATCATGGATTACGAGGTGTCGCTCCGAAGAGCGGAAGCAGAACTGGTGGATGTGGTCAGCGAGGAAGAGGCCAAGCAGTGGGAACAAGGTCAGCAACAGCAAGAAAGCATCGTTGCCGATGACTGCTCGGCGGAGGTGAGACGCCAACGCATGAGGGAAATGGCGCAAGAGCGTGACAGGGAACTCACGGTGTGCTTTGTGGGAAACCCGAACTGCGGAAAAACTTCGCTGTTCAACATCGCCAGTGGCGCTCATGAGCGTGTGGGCAATTATTCGGGTGTGACGGTTGATGCCAAGGAAGGCGTGTTCACGCACGAGGGCTACACGTTTCGTGTCATCGACTTGCCTGGCACGTACTCTCTCACCACTTATACGCCCGAGGAGCTTTATGTGCGCAAGTACATCATCGACAAGACTCCTTCGGTCATCATCAACGTTGTGGATGCCTCCAACCTGGAGCGCAACCTCTACCTCACGACCCAGCTCATCGACATGGATGTGCCCATGATTATGGCACTCAACATGTTTGACGAAATGCGCGAAAGCGGCAACCAGCTCGATTTGGATTTCTTGGGCAGGCTCCTCGGTGTGCCTGTCGTTCCAACGGTAGGACGAACGGGAGAAGGAGTGAAGGAACTGTTCTCCACAATCATTGCCATTCATGAAGGTAGGCAGGAAACGTCCCGACACATCCATGTGAACCATGGAAAGCTGTTGGAGGAGTGCATCGACAGGGTGGAAGAGAAGATTCGTGTGAACCCTGAGCCTCACTTCAACTACTCGGCTCGTTTTCTCTCAATCAAGATGCTTGAGAACGACAAGCAAATCATTGGGGTGTGCAAGCAGTTCCCGAATTACAAGGACATCAAAGCCACGCAGGAGAGCTGCCAGCAGTTCATCAAGTCGGAGCTGAAGGAGGATGCGGAGAGTGCGCTGACGGATGCGAAATACGGTTTCATCCGTGGCGCGCTCAAGGAATGCTTTGTGAAGAAAAGGCATTATACGCGCCATCTCACCCAGTATCTCGATTCGGTCGTCACGAACAAGTGGTTGGGCTACCCCATCTTCCTCCTCATGATGTTCGTGACGTTCTTCTGCACTTTCAAGCTGGGCGAATATCCTATGATATGGATTGATTCGCTCGTGGCATGGATAGGTGAGCTCGTGGGCACGTATATGCCCGACGGTCCACTCAAGGACCTCGTGGTGGATGGTGTGATTGCTGGTGTGGGTGGTGTTGTGGTTTTTCTTCCCAACATCATGATTCTCTATGCTTTCATTTCGTGGATGGAGGATTCTGGCTATATGGCTCGTGCTGCGTTCATCATGGACAAGCTGATGCATCGCATGGGGCTTCACGGCAAGTCGTTCATTCCGATGATTATGGGGTTTGGCTGCAACATTCCCGCCATCATGTCAACCCGAACGATTGAGGACCGCAAAAGCCGCCTCGTCACCATGCTTCTCATTCCGCTCATGTCGTGCCAGGCTCGCCTTCCTGTCTATTTCATCATAACGGGGGCGTTTTTCCCACGCTATCACTTTCTTGTGATTTTCGGTCTGTACCTGCTCGGCGTGCTTCTTTCTATCGTAATGGCAAAGCTGTTCAGTCGGTTTGTGGTGCGGGGAGAATCTTATCCATTTGTCATGGAACTGCCTCCTTATCGTCTGCCGTCAGCCAAATCAGTATTCCATCACACTTGGGAAAAGGGGAAACAGTATCTTCACAAGATGGGAACGATTATCCTACTGGCATCCATTGTGGTGTGGGGACTTTCTTATTTTCCTCAGCAAAAGGAGGGGATGTCGCGTGAGCAGCATGTGAAGCAAAGCTACATTGGACGCATCGGGCAGGCAGTGGAGCCCGTCCTCCGCCCTTGCGGGTTGGAATGGAAGGAAGGTGTAAGTCTGGTGACAGGTGTTGCAGCAAAAGAAATCGTTGCAAGTACGATGGGTGTGCTTTATTCGGCTTCGGATGGTGATGCGGAGGAATTAGACGATGAAGATGCTGAACAATCACGTTTATCCCGCATCATTAAGCACAGCGGACTCTCCACCCTCTCTGCCCTATCCTTCCTTATTTTCATCTTGCTCTACATGCCATGCATTCCTGCTTGTGTGAGCATCAAGAACGAGTCGGGTAAATGGAAGTGGTCGATTTTCACCATTGTCTATACCACTGGACTCGCCTGGATATGCTCCACAATCTTCTATCAAGTGGGGATTTTGTTGTTTAGTGTTTAGACCCTCCCCAACCCTCCCTGAGAGGGAGGGAGTAGTCACCCGGCTTGAAAGTGAAAAGCCAAAATTAAGTACAAAAGACAAAGGACAATGTACTGGCTTTGAAATTTGTACTTTGTAAATTGTTCTTTATACTTCTTTTCACTTTTCACTTCCTCCCTCACAGGGAGGGTTGGGATGGGTCTAAACACTAAACAAACAAAAGGGAAAGAGACCAACATCTCTTTCCCTTTTGGTTTTCTTGAGCCTCTTGTCGGATTCGAACCAACGACCCCGAGATTACAAATCACGTGCTCTGGCCAACTGAGCTAAAGAGGCGGGTGGGTAAGCTACCTATATCGCGCCGCTACGACCTAACGCCTTTGCTGCGATCAAGCCCTGGAGGATTATAGGGAGCTGGCCGTATAGGACTTACCCGTGTGTTTTCGCTTGGGGTTTCCCAAAAACGAGCGCAAAGGTACAACATTTTTCTAAATCGACAAACGTTTTGAAGTTTTTTTTGTATATTTGCAGCCGCTTTTATGAGGTATCATTCTAAAAGGTAAAAAGTTCAATCACAAAATCGGAATATTTCCCATTCCGTTTTTTGCATTCAATTGTTTCAATCTTAATCTCATTTTTCACCCCCAATGGAAGATATCATAGTCAATTTGTCACAAGGAGCGCTCGACAACCTCAATTATGGTTGGATTATTCTGTTCATGGCTATCGAGAGTTCCTTCATTCCCTTTCCATCAGAAGTAGTTATCATCCCAGCTGCATACATGGCAGCTGAAGAAGGGCAAATGTCGTATTTCATGATTGTACTTTGTGGCACTCTGGGTGCATTGATTGGCGCATTCATCAATTATGGACTATCCTATTGGCTGGGACGCCCCATCGTCTATGCTTTTGCCAACAGTCGGTTCGGGCACATATGCCTGATCGACCAAGAGAAGGTGGAAAAGGCCGAGGCTTATTTCGACCAACATGGTTCTATCTCCACGCTCATCGGTCGCATGATTCCAGCCATCCGCCAGCTGATTTCCATTCCAGCAGGACTGGCAAAAATGAACATTGTCAACTTTGCCATTTTCACGTCTCTTGGTGCTACACTGTGGAATTTGATTTTAGTCGTTATCGGATATGTATGCCACACGCAGGTTGATAAGGCAACACTCATTGGAACCATATCCCACTATAGTCACATCATTGGCTATACTGCTATCGCTCTGTGTCTGTTCATTCTTGCCTTCCTCATCTATCAAGGCGTGAAGAATCCCCAAAAGAATAGCGCAAAACAAAAGTAAAAGTAATCGAAATTCATAATCATATTTTATATAAGAAATGTTTGATAATCTATCAGAACGCCTCGAACGGTCGTTCAAGATATTAAAAGGTGAAGGACGCATCACCGAAATCAACGTAGCCGAAACACTCAAAGATGTGCGCAAGGCATTGCTGGAAGCCGATGTCAACTACAAAGTGGCAAAGAATTTCACTGACACAGTGAAACAGAAGGCACTTGGACAAAACGTGCTGACAGCCGTGAAACCAAGCCAGTTGATGGTGAAGATTGTTCACGACGAGCTCACCGAACTGATGGGAGGAAAAGCCACAGACCTCAATCTGAAGAGCCATCCTTCTGTGATTCTGATGGCTGGACTCAACGGTGCTGGTAAGACCACTCTCAGCGGAAAGCTGGCTCACTTGCTCAAAGCCAAGCAGGGACACAATCCATTGCTTGCTGCTTGCGACACATTCCGTCCTGCAGCCATGGAACAATTGCGAGTACTTGCCGAGCAAATCAATGTTCCTATTCATTTAGAGGAAGGGGCAACCGACCCAATCCTTGTGGCTCGCAACGCCATCGCGGAAGCCAAGCAGAAGGGCTATGATGTTGTTATCGTCGATACCGCAGGTCGCCAGTCCATCGACGAGGAACTCATGCAACAGATTTCCCAAATCAAAGATGCTACGAATCCTGATGAGACACTGCTCGTGGTGGATGCTATGACAGGACAAGATGCTGTGAACACTGCCAAAGAATTCAACGACCGACTTGCCATCGACGGAGTAGTTCTGACCAAACTCGATGGTGACACCCGTGGTGGTGCAGCCCTTTCCATTCGTACCGTGGTCGATAAACCCATCAAGTTTGTGGGTACTGGAGAAAAGATGGAGGCACTCGACGTGTTCCATCCTTCCCGCATGGCAGACCGCATCCTCGGCATGGGCGACATTGTCAGTTTCGTGGAACGCGCCCAGCAACAGTTCGACGAAGAGGAAGCCAAAAAACTGGAGGCAAAAATCAAGAAGAACAAGTTCGACTATAACGATTTCCTCGGGCAAATCCAGCAAATCAAGAAAATGGGCAACATCAAGGAACTTGCCGGCATGATTCCAGGCGTTGGAAAAGCCATCAAAGACATCGACATTGACGACAACGCCTTCAAGAGCGTTGAAGCCATGATTTCATCCATGACTCCATACGAGCGAGAGCATCCAGAAGCCATCAACATGAGCAGAAAGATGCGCATTGCCAAGGGAAGCGGAAATTCCATCGACGAGGTGAACCGCATCACCAAGCAATTCGACCAGATGCGAAAGATGATGCGTGCCATGACAGGTAGCAAGATGAACAAATTGATGGCAAACATGCCAAAAGGATTCAGAAAATAAGTTGACAGTATGCAAATCATAGACGGAAAAGCAACAGCAGCAGCCATCAAGACAGAGATAGCAGCAGAGGTTGACCGAATCGTGAAGTCGGGAGGAAAGCGTCCACACTTGGCAGCCATCCTTGTGGGACACGACGGCGGATCAGAGACCTATGTAAAGAACAAGGTGATTGCCTGCGAGCAATGCGGATTCAAATCCACTCTCATCCGATTCGAGTCCGACATCTCCGAAGCTGAGCTTCTGGCTGAAGTGGAACGACTCAATCGTGATGACGATGTTGACGGATTCATCGTGCAGCTTCCTCTGCCTAAGCACATTTCCGAGCAGAAAATCATTGAAGCCATCGACTACAAAAAGGATGTTGACGGATTCCACCCTATCAACGTAGGACGTATGTCCATCGGACTCCCCTGCTACATCAGTGCCACTCCCAATGGCATCCTCGACCTTCTTCAGCGTTACGACATCAAGACATCGGGCAAAAAATGCGTCGTGCTGGGCAGAAGTAACATCGTGGGTAAGCCAATGGCACAACTGATGATGCAGAAGCGAACACCAGGCGATGCCACCGTAACGGTTTGTCATTCACATTCCAAGAATCTCAAGGAAGAATGTCGCCAGGCAGATATTATCATCGCTGCAATCGGCATTCCAAACTTTGTAACATCAGACATGGTCAAACCAGGTGCTGTGATTATCGATGTGGGCACCACACGTGTTCCTGACGCTTCTCGCAAAAATGGATTCCGCTTGAACGGAGATGTGAAATTCGATGAAGTTGCTCCTCTTTGCTCCTACATCACTCCTGTTCCAGGAGGCGTAGGGCCAATGACTATATGCTCTCTCATGAAGAACACCCTTGCAGCTGGCAAAAAGGAATACTACAAATAAGAGGAACTCGATCTATTACTCTATATTATGGATAAAAAGGATGTGTCAAAAATAGGCACATCCTCTTTTTTCACTCTCAACGGGGGCTCCCACCACTACTACGGCATTACATTCTCGGCTTGATTTGCATCGTTGCTTGCCACGGCCACATAAAAAAGTTGAGGTCGTGTCAGTTACTTTTGACACGACCCCACTTGGAGAAGAAGAGGTGATGACTATTCCGTCAGCCATTTGAATTGCTGAGCGAGGTGGTGCATCAATCCCATGTTGACAAAGAATGTGAAAGCGCCATCAACGTGGTCGGATGTAGAGAACGTGTCATCCCATACCTTGAACAACTTGCCCTCATCAGCGGCATGGGCATCACGGAATGAAAGATAGTTGGAGTAAGGCACTACCATGTCAGCCTTTGAATGGAGGAAAGCAATGCGATGCTTGGGTTGCCATCCTGTGGTAATGGAGTTCTGAGCCAAGGCACGGTGCAGGGCGGTGCAGGCATCTGTACTCTGTGCAGGCACCGACTTGAAGTTGTCGGCATTGGCGAAGTAAGCATTGCTTTGAGCTGTGAACAGTTTCTCAGCCTTGCCCCAGGCTTCCTTTGACGTACTAAAGGAAGTACTGACGGTCTTCACATCGAACATCTCTGCCATCTGCTCCGGGGTGTAGGTACGGCCGTTGGCTGTCAGTCCGTTCTCCACCTGCTCTACCAGCATCTGCTGGATTTCGTCTGTAGAGTACGCCTTGCTATTGATCCAGTCGATGATACCCGTGTCGAGGAACTGCTGCGAGAGGAAGTCCTCCAGTCGGTAGTCTTCCGAACACGCTGTGAACCCCGTTACCAACACCATTGCAAACATAAAGGCTGCGATGGCCTTCGTACTGTTCTTGAAATAAGCTTTTGTATTCATTTTCTTAATTATTATTTTTTTGTTTTGTTTTCTGAGTGCAAAGTTACGGCGGTTTTCAAGCCGTTCCAAATAGCAAGGCTTCATTTGTTCTAAGTCTTTGCGACAACCACATGAAAGTACGACAAATCGGCTACACACCCTCTGCTTTTGTCGCAAGGCATCTATAAAGAGGGTGTTTTAAAATAGATACATCCTCTTTTTTTCAATTATTTTCAAGCATCTTCTGAAAAAAAAGATAAAAAGTTTTGGAGAGTCGAAGAAAAGCATTACCTTTGCACTCGCTTTCGAAAGGGAGCAGACATGGTGGATGTAGTTCAGTTGGTTAGAGCGTCAGATTGTGGTTCTGAATGTCGTGGGTTCGAGTCCCACCCTCCACCCCAACAAGTAAAATTAAGGGTAAATCGAATTTCCGATTTACCCTATTTTATTTTTTCATGTTTGGTTTGTTGCTATCGAATCACCTTGTCTTCCAGTCCCCAACTCATGATGGCTGAGATTTGAGGTATCAGACAGGAAGCAATCTTACGCTGCCCTTGATAGTTAGGATGCCAATCTGCACCCATGTCGTATTGCTCCGTTACCATGTTTTGAAGCGAATTGGCAAAAAACACTTTTGGCAAAGCCTGCGCTCGTTGTCTCACTTCCTTGAGTGCTGCATGAAGGTAAGCATTCACCGAATGAGGTTCAATGCAGAGAACTGGCACTTCACCATAGTGTTGACGCAGCAAGTTGATAAGCTTCATATATGCCTCTGCATACTGTTCTGGAGTAGGAATAGCGACGGGTGAGAAGTCGTTTGTTCCTAAATTGATGAGCACAATGTCAGGACGATGGCGATTGAATGCATACATCTTGCTACCATCCTTATCCATCACCCTCTGCACACGGTGGCTCATGCTTACGTCCGAAATCTGTTTGGCATCTCCCCAGTTTCGCACAATACCCTGTCCCGAATGAGCCGTCAGAGAATAGTCGGCATCGAAGTATCGAGCGATAATGCATCCGTATGCCTTATCGCAATTTTCAGTATCAACACTGAATCGGTCGTTAGCCTTATTGCTTTCTGTGCCGTAACCACAGGTATAGGAGTCACCGTACACTTCGATGAACCGTTTCTTATCAGCAGGGCGAGTCAACACTCCGTTCGTAGCGATTCGGAAACCCATGATTCGCGTAGTGCCATATTCGCCTTCGGTGCATCGCTGAAGTCGTAGCAAGTGTTTACCCTTCCCCAGCCCATTGGCCAAAGTCAACCATTGACCCTCTTTGTCATTCACACAGATTTTCCTCACACATTGTCCATCGACATATATATTATAGAATGTAGTACCCGTGTCAGCGATTTTCACTTCAAAAGTGCCACCTGTGAATTCAGTCTCGAAATAAGTGCCAACCCAGTCGTACTGAATCTCTCTTTTCGCGGAATCATCTATACGTCCCACGTACCTTACTTCCTGCGCATTGGCTGCATATTCCTTCCATCGCCCTTTTGCCTCAACTGGCAATTGGACTATCAGCGCTATGGCTAACATGAACAGGGCAAATTCTGTTTGAAAACGTTTTGTGTGTTGCATGGTTTAAATAATCGAATAATGATAGTCTGAAAAATGTCAAATCTCATGCAAATCTAATCATAAATTTCAACAAAAACAAATGTTTGAAATTAAATTAAAATTTAAAAGCTTAAAGAGCCAAAAATCAACCCATTTTTACTTTCTTCTTTTTAACTTTTCATTTACAAAGTTTTTAATTTCTAATTTTTAATCATATCTTTGCGGTCATTAAAAATTCTCCACAGCATCATGGCAACGGTTAATCCATATCTTGAAGTGTTGGGACTGACGAAACGAATTGGCGCCAGAGTCCTGTTTCATGACATATCATTCACTGTCGGCGAAAGAGAGCATATCGGACTCATCGCCAAGAACGGTACAGGAAAATCAACCCTTCTGAGCATCATCGCAGGATTGGACAGCCACGATGGCGGCAAGATGATTTTTCGGAACGACATCAAGATGGCATATTTGCAGCAAACTCCATCTTTCGATGGTGAATTGACTGTAGGTGAAATCTGTCTGGGACATGCCAATGAACTTCGCACCAAGCAAATTCTCACCCAGCTCAAAATCACGGATATGGACCAGAAGATGAAGCAACTGTCAGGAGGAATGGTGAAACGCGTAGCATTGGCACGTGTATTGGAGAATGAACCCGACTTGCTGATTCTCGATGAGCCAACAAACCACCTCGATGTAGAAATGATTGAATGGCTGGAAACCTATTTAAGTCGCACCACAGCCAGCCTGCTCATGGTGACTCACGACCGCTATTTTCTCGACCACGTGTGCAACTCCATCATCGAAATGGACGACTCCACCATCTACCGTTACGAAGGCAACTATTCCTACTACTTGCAGAAACGCCAAGAACGCATCGACCAAACCCGTGAGGAAATCATCAGAGCGAACAACCTCTATCGCACGGAACTCGAATGGATGCGGCGCATGCCACAGGCACGAGGACATAAGGCTCGTTACCGTGAAGAGGCTTTCTACAAATTAGAGAAAATTGCCAAGAAGCGCATTGACGACCAAAACATGCGGTTGGAAATGGGCAACAGATACATCGGCTCGAAAATTTTCATTGCAGAGCACGTGTCCAAATCCTTTGGAGAGAAAACCATCCTGAAGGACTTCAACTACAGTTTCTCCCGCTATGAGAAAATGGGCATCGTGGGAAACAACGGAACAGGCAAATCCACTTTCATCAAACTACTTCTGGACGAACTCACTCCCGATGAAGGACATTTCGATGTTGGTGAAACCGTCCGCTTCGGCTATTACAGCCAGGAGGGAATATGTTTTCGAGATGAAGCCAAGGTCATTGATGTGGTTCGCGACATTGCCGAAGTGGTTGACATGGGCAATGGGCAACGCCTTTCTGCCAGTCAGTTTCTTCAGCATTTTCTTTTCGAACCAGAGCAGCAATACAACTACGTCGGCAAATTGAGCGGAGGTGAGAAACGTCGTCTCTACCTCTGCACAGTGCTGATGAAAGCTCCTAACTTTCTCATTCTCGATGAGCCGACCAACGACCTCGACATCATCACTTTGCAAATCCTCGAAGACTATTTGTCGAAGTTCAAGGGATGTTTCATCGTTGTGAGTCACGACCGCTATTTCATGGATAAGATAGTTGACCACATACTCGTGTTCGAAGGAGACGGCATCGTGAAAGATTTTCCAGGCAATTATCGCGACTATCGACTGCTGAAAGAAGAAAAACTCAACGCCTCGTCCAACGAGAAGAAGACAAGTACAGCAACGGAAACCACGTCTGAACAGAAGGGCATGAACAGGGATGGGTCTCAACGGAAGCGGAAACTCAGTTTCAAGGAACGAAAGGAACTGGAGCAGCTCGACAAGGACATAGCCCAACTTGAAGCTGAAAAGAAAGAAATCGAAGCGGGATTAAGCAGTGGAAAACTCAGCGTTGAGCAAATCACCAGCATGTCGAAGCGATTGCCAATTCTGACCGAAGAACTCAACGAGAAAGAAATGCGATGGCTCGAACTCAGCGAAATCGAATAGCCCCAATTTTCCACCAACAGTTATAAAAAATTCATTTTATATTATAAATAAAGGTATGACCATCAACTCAGCAGAATTTCAATGCAGTAGTCCAAGAGCAGACATGTGCCCACAAACCGACCTTCCCGAATACGCATTTATCGGCAGGTCGAACGTTGGCAAATCAAGCCTCATCAACATGCTTACTGGCAGAAACAAATTGGCAATGACATCCTCCACACCAGGAAAAACCATGCTCGTCAACCATTTTCTTATCAACAAGGAGTGGTATTTGGTGGATTTGCCAGGCTACGGTTTTGCCCTGCGAGGGAAGCGCGAGATGGACAAGCTATGGAATCTTATCAGCCACTATGTGCTCGACCGCAAGCAGCTCACCTGCCTTTTTGTCCTGATTGACATACGCCATGAGCCCCAGCAGAAGGACCTTCAATTCCTCCAGTTCCTCGGAGAGAATGGCATTCCCTTTGCCATCATCTTCACGAAAGCAGACAAGATTTCTCGTCAAAACATTCAGCGTAATGTCAGCAGCTACCTGAAAGAACTCGAAAGCAGTTGGGAGGAACTTCCTCCGCATTTCATCACCAGTGCCACATCCAAACTGGGCAGAGACGAAGTCCTGGATTACATTGACTCCATCAACAAAAGCTTGTGAAAAGCAACCAAAATAGAATTCTACCAATATAGAAAAATAATAACAACAAAATTTATAGAACTCCTTAAAACAATTCTTCTGATAAAAATATCTCATTTTTCTATTGTTTCCTTTGGTAGTTTCACGGGAAAAGCGTACTTTTGCATTGTTTTTAGAGAAAATTCTTTTGGGAAGAATTATGTAAAGCATTCCCAAAATACTATTAACCCAATTCAAAACTTCGTCTTTCAAGTCATCATCATGCACATACATGCTTCAGCAAAAGGGAGCAAAACGTGCAATTCAACCAACTGAGCAGCAAGCTCAAACGAAGAACAATGCAGACGAAGATGGGGGATAACAATTACATTCCATAGTATTTCACATTTCATCTATTCATATTTCAACAAAAACTATCTGAACGAAATAAGTTCTTGTTCCAAAAGAACTGAACCACATAAGCCTGCACCCATGCAGACACAAACCATCCGTATGTGTGTATGCTTGAACACGGAAGGAGGTTCAAAAGAGAAAGACTGATTCATTCTCACATTCCATTCGAAATTAATAATTATCATAAATCTATATGCAACAGTATAACAAAGAACAACTCACAGGCAAGACCTTGGACGAATTGCGTGGCATTGCTGCTGAATACGACATCAACAGCAATGGCATGAGCGAGATTGACCTTGTGTACGAAATCCTGGAAGAACAGGCAAAAGCCGCTGCCGAGAAGAGTACCACAAAATCAACCGCCACACGCAAGCGTACCCGAATCCAAAAAGTGGATCGCGTCTATACAGCCAATCAAGAGAAAGCCAAGAAAGTAGATAAGACCGTCATGAGAAGCGTGGACGGTTCACTTTTCGGTTCTCTCTCCGACGAAGAGAAAGCATTGATGGCACAAACACAAGAGAACGAAAAAGCTGCAGCACAAGAAAGCCTCGAAGCATCGAACAACGCTTCCGTTGACAACGCTCCTAAGAAGAAAACAAAAAAGACAAGCACTAAGAGCAAAAAGACACAGACCGAGGACGCAGAACCAGTAGCTCTTGCGCAGCCTGAAGCCGCACAAGAAGAGCCATCCCTATTCACAGAAAACACAAACAAGGATAACAACGAGGCAGAATCCGACTTCATCATCGAAGAAATGAAAAATGTGGACGAAGATGCTGCCACTGCCACAGCCCCTGTCACCCAGACAGCATCAGCCTCCCAGCAGCAAGAAGCAGAGAGAAGCGAAGAAGCTGTGGAAAAAAATGAAAAAGACATGAACACAAACTCAAACCAAGAAAACCACCTATTCCCAGCTGAAGAGGAAGACGGTGAAGACTTCATCATTCTGGAGGATATTCCTTCAGAGGAATCTGTCACAGGACGCAGTCCTTTGGCATTCTTCAAGCATTTCGACCACGTACAACCCGTTGTCAGCACGAATCGAATCGAAACAACCAACAAAACGGTTGAACCTATTGCCAAGCAGAAGGCATACGACTTTAGCAATATCATCACCGTCACTGGCGTACTCGAAATCATCGACAGCTATGGATTCCTTCGCTCATCCGACTACAACTATCTGGCTTCTCCCGATGACGTTTATGTCAACCAAGCACAAATCAAACATTACGGCCTGAAGACAGGTGATGTCATCGAAGGCACTGTTCGCCCTCCAAAAGACAGTGAAAAATTCTTCGTATTGGTGAACATCATAAAAATAAACGGATGTGACCCTTCAGTGGTGCGCGACCGCGTCTCCTTCGAATTCCTCACACCGCTTTTCCCTAACGAGAAATATAACCTATGCCGAGGCGATGGCAACGACAGCCAGTCGTCACGCATTGTTGACCTCTTCACTCCTATAGGAAAAGGACAGCGTGCCCTCATTGTTGCCCAACCAAAGACTGGTAAGACACTCCTCATGAAGGACATCGCCAACTCCATTGCCCGCAACCACCCAGAAGCATACCTCATCATGTTGCTCATCGACGAACGCCCTGAGGAAGTAACCGACATGGCACGCACCGTCAATGCAGAAGTTGTAGCTTCCACATTCGATGCTCCAGCCGAGAACCATGTAAAAATCGCAGGACTCGTACTCGAAAAGGCAAAACGCATGGTAGAGTGTGGACACGATGTCGTCATTTTCCTCGACTCCATCACACGTTTGGCACGAGCTTACAACACGGTCAGCCCAGCATCAGGCAAAGTGCTTTCGGGAGGTGTGGATGCCAACGCACTCCAGAAACCAAAGCGTTTCTTTGGTGCCGCCCGCAACATCGAAGGTGGTGGTTCCCTCACCATCGTTGCCACAGCCCTCATTGACACGGGTTCTAAGATGGACGAAGTGATTTTCGAAGAGTTCAAGGGAACAGGCAACATGGAGCTTCAGCTCGACCGCACACTCTCCAACAAGCGCGTCTTCCCTGCTGTCAACCTCGTTGCTTCATCCACTCGTCGCGACGACCTCCTTCAGGATCAGACAACCGTCAACCGCATGTGGATTCTCCGCAAGCACATAGCCGACATGACATCCATGGAAGCTATGGACTTGATGAAACGCTATATGGAAACCACCCACAGCAACGAAGAACTGCTCCTCAGCATGAACGGATAATTCGAACAAATATAGATAAAAAACCGAGAATAAAGAGTGGAGAATCACCAGCAAGGGACTCTCCGCTCTTTCTTTTGTACCCACCAAAAGTAAATCCCCTATCGCGTAAGAGTACATCCCCTATCGCGTAACTGTCGTGCCCCAATCGCGTATGAGTCGTGCCCCAATCGCGTGTGGAAACATCCCCAGCGCTTCAGATGGTGGAAACATGCATGACAAAAAAAGCGATACATCATCGTGCATCGCTCTGAATTATTTTGTGTTCTTACATCATTCAATCCTCATCATTTTCCTCCTTCCTCGCATCGACGCATGTAATCCTTCACCTCCTTGTTGTTCTTGAAAGATTCGGGCGCATTGAAGTAAAGCTCGTCAATTTGAGGAGTAGTGGTGGGATGTCCAAAAATGGAGTAAGCCTGATTGCAAAGCTGGATGAACCAGGTGGTACCTAACACGTTGTCGTAATTGTCCTTGATGAACTGGGTTTCGAGCTTATCCTGGGCATGTCCGTATTCCATTTCTGCTGCTGACAACTCGTCGATGATTTCATCCTGAGAGTAACCATCTATATACATCTGGCTCTCTCGCTTGGGCAGTTCGGCACGTAGCATTGCCAAAGAGTCGCGGGAAGTGAGAAAGCGATAGAGTTTGTCGTTGAGTGGAGTGCCGGCAATCTTGATTTGCGAATTGGCAATGTCAATTTGCACCACGCCTTTCTCAAGGACTATAGGAATGAAATTGTTCTCACCCATGAAAACATTGACATACATAGGCGAATCGAGTTGTCCCGACATGCGGAACTGTCCATGCAGAACTTCGCACGAGTCCAGCACCTGATAGACATTGTTGTCCAACGTCTTGATATAAGCCATTTGCCCATCGAGGAGCGTTTCTGCCGAGGAACCTACCACGGAATACTGTTCGGCGCAGGCTGTGAGCAGAAACGACAATGAAACAATGGAATATATTAAACTTTTCATTTCCTTTTCTCTGTTTTTATAAAGTGACGCAAAAGTACGATTTCCACGTCAACCCACAAAACGATTTAGATTTTCTTAAACATTTTGACGAGCATTTTTAGCATTATGCAACATTTGCAGATGAAAAACGGAAAAAAATCGGTTGAAACACTTGCTATGTCAAAAAAACTACGTAAATTTGCATAACCATTAAAAATAAGGGCGTTTAGCTCAGCTGGTTCAGAGCATCTGCCTTACAAGCAGAGGGTCGGCGGTTCGAATCCGTCAACGCCCACTCAACTTCAGCGTAGGATTGAGACTATGATGTTAGTTTCAGTCCTATTTTTAATTATATAAGAACATTTTTGCATACTCACTATTGAATTACGTCTCTACGCACACGACAAACGAACTCAGAACAAATTCACACACCAAACACTTTTGACACGACCTATGAATCAGACACTGAAATATTATTATTCCAAATTCAAATATGCCATCAAGTACATCGTAGCATTGGGCATTTTTATTGCGTTGATTGGTTTTATCGGCGAACATTGCTTGCGCGAACGCTATAAGAGAAAGGTAGAGATTGCTGAACTGGAAACTAAAATCAATGAGCAGAAGCAAAAATTCGAAGAAGACAACAAGGAACTTGAGCGACTGAAGAAGGATCCAGAGGCTGTTAGAAAGGTGGCACGAGAGCAGTACTTCATGAAAACCGCCGATGAGGATGTGTTCATCATCGAGGATGAATAAAAAGTGAATCAGGGATTTTAAGGGATTCATGGAAAGTGGAAAGTAGCCCCTCCCAACCTCCCCAAGGGGAGGAGAAGCCGTTTGGATGGTTATTCACTCCCCCTTGGGGGAGCTGGGGGGCTTTAACTATTAACTTTTAACTTATTAAACACATGAGTAAAGAAAACCACACGCAGAGCAAAACACTACTTTTAGCCGCACAGATTGGCGAGATTGTCGTGCTCATCTGCACAGCCACGTGGCTCTTTCAGCCTCAGTGGTCGGGTTGGGGTCTTGCCATTGGTGCCGTGGTGTTTGCCATCGGTAGGATTATGGGAGAGAATGGAGATTATGCCATATCGATGGACAAGAGCATCGACTTCCAGCTTCGTCGGTTGTATCGTCAGCGCATGTTCGGTGTCATCGTCCTGCTTCTGGCAGCCGTCCTCATCAATATGCCTAACGGCTATTACTCTTTTTGGGGATTAACTCACCCCGTTTATTATCGCTCCTCGTTATGGTTAATGCCGTTTTCCATCTTTGTCGTTTTCGAGCTTTATACGGCTTTTCGCATACCTGCAATGGAGAAGAAACTTAAAAAGTCATAAAAAAGACACCAAGCAGAGAAGTTTTTCTTGCTACGACACCGATTATTGCAAAAAAAGAATTATTTTTGCATGTAGAAATAACAAAACACCGTTAGAAGGAGTTTAGCAATTATTGAAAGAAGAAAGCAACGCCCTACGAATACAAAAAACAACATTCGCTATCAGGATGGCTTTTAAGAGAAAAGTGAAATACAAAAAAATGAATATTTCATGAACATGCCGGATGGCATTTTTCACTTTACACTTTTCACTTATGTTGTCGTTTTCATCAGTTATTATATCATAAGAAAATGGAATTGAACGCACTCACGGCTGTTTCACCTATTGATGGCCGATACAGAAGCAAAACACAGGAATTGGCATCTTACTTTTCAGAATATGCTCTGATAAAGTATCGTGTAAGGGTAGAAATCGAATACTTTATTACGCTCTGTGAACTTCCACTGCCTCAGTTGGAATCGTTTGACCATGCTCTTTTCGAAACGCTGCGCGACATTTACCGTAACTTCTCGGAGGAGGATGCTCAGCGCGTGAAGGATATAGAGAAGGTGACTAACCACGACGTGAAGGCTGTGGAATACTTCATCAAGGAAGAACTTGACAAAATCGGCAACTTCGATGAGTATAAGGAATTTATACATTTTGGATTGACAAGCCAGGACATCAACAACACGTCCATTCCTCTTTCTATCAAGGATGCACTGAACGAAGTGTATGAACCTCTGTTGGAAGAACTGATTGAGCAGTTGGAGACATACGCTGAGGAATGGAAAGACATTCCAATGCTTGCAAAGACACACGGACAGCCCGCTTCCCCTACCCGCCTGGGCAAAGAAGTGATGGTGTACGTATATCGTCTGACTGAACAATTGCAACAACTGAAGGCTTGCAAAATAACTGCTAAATTCGGTGGAGCTACAGGCAACTACAATGCGCATCATGTGGCTTACCCACAATATGACTGGAAAGCGTTTGGCAATCGTTTCGTCAGCGAGAAGCTGGGGCTGGAGCGTGAACAATGGACTACTCAGATTTCCAACTACGACAATTTGGGAGCTATTTTCGATGCCATGCGACGCATCAACACCATCATCATCGACTTGGACCGCGACTTCTGGATGTACGTCTCAATGGAATACTTCAAGCAGAAAATCAAGGCAGGTGAGGTAGGTTCAAGTGCCATGCCACACAAGGTGAATCCTATCGACTTTGAGAACTCGGAAGGTAACCTCGGCATAGCAAATGCCATCTTAGCTCATTTGGCACAAAAACTTCCTGTGAGCCGCTTGCAGCGCGACTTGACAGACTCAACGGTGCTGCGCAATGTGGGTGTACCAATGGGACATACGCTCATTTCCATTCAGAGCACGCTGAAGGGACTGCGTAAGCTGCTCTTGAATGAAGATGCCATCAACCGCGATTTGGACAACTGCTGGGCTGTGTGCGCTGAAGCTATTCAAACCATCTTGCGACGCGAGGCTTATCCACATCCATACGAAGCACTCAAAGCATTGACTCGCACCAATTCTGCAATCACAGAGGAGAGCATCCATCATTTTATTGAAGGACTTGAGGTGCCAGAAAGTGTGAAGGCAGAATTGCGACAAATCACCCCACACAGCTACACGGGTGTTTAGTCAGTGACAGAACATCAGCACACTTGATGTGAAACCAGAACCAAAACAGTTTACAATCAACCAATTGAAATAAAAAATTTTTATTAAATTACTTTTTCCATCCGAGAGGATGGCGGAATGTGTTTAACTAAATAATTTTATTATCATTTATTATTTCATGTACAAAAAAACATTTAAAAGACTATGAGTGAATTAGACGAATGGCAGGACAACAATTCTTCTGCAGAAAAAAATGAAAATGAGGGTGGTCGTGAAGGTTATCGCTCATTCAACCGTGAAAGCAACGGAGGACAGCGTCCTCGTTTCAGCACTAATGGTGGAAATGGCGAACGTCCACGACGTCCACGTTTCAACAGTTCAGAACGTGGATACAACAGTAACAACAATCAACAAGGTTTCCGCCCAGAGGGATTTGGCAGAAGCAGTGGCAACAACGGCGGATATGGACAGCGTCCTTACAACAACCGCAACGGTTTTGGAGGAAACAATTACGACGACCAAGGTGGATACCGTCCACGCCAAAACAGCTTCTCACAGGGCTATCGCCAAGGCAATAGCGAAGGTGGTGGCTACAACCAGCGTGGTGGCTACAACAATGGTGGCGGCTATAACAACCAGCGTGGTGGCAATTTCGGAGGCCAGCGCGGAGGTGGCTACAACAACCAACGTGGAGGCGGCAGATACAACAACCAACGCGGTGGCGGTTATAACAACCAGCGCGGAGGTGGCTACAACAACCAACGTGGCGGATTTGGCGGCGGTTACAACAACCAGCGCAACCAAGGCTTCAAGCAAAGAGGTGGCGGCTATAATCCAAATGCCAAATATTCTCAGAAAAAACGTATCGAATATAAAGAGTATATTGAAGATCCAGATGCACCAATCCGCTTGAACAAGTTCCTTGCTAATGCAGGAGTATGTTCACGTCGTGAGGCTGACCAGTTCATTCAGGCAGGCGTGGTGAAAGTAAACGGTGAGGTCGTTACAGAACTCGGCTCAAAGGTGCAGCGCACTGACACCATCCACTTCCACGACCAGCTCGTGACACTCGAAAAGAAGGTGTACGTCATCCTCAATAAGCCAAAGGACTATGTGACCACAAGCGACGATCCTCAGCAGCGCAAGACTGTGATGGAACTTGTGAAGGATGCGTGTCGTGAAAGAATCTACCCAGTGGGCCGACTCGACCGCAACACAACAGGTGTACTTCTTTTCACTAACGATGGTGATTTGGCAAGCAAGCTCACTCACCCTAAGTTCCTCAAAAAGAAAATCTACCATGTATATCTCGACCACAACGCAACGGCTGCCGACTTGAAGCAGATTGCAGATGGTATCACACTGGAAGATGGCGAGGTACATGCAGATGCCATTAGCTATGCTTCGGATACTGACAAAAAGCAAGTGGGCATTGAAATACACTCTGGAAAGAACCGCATCGTGCGCCGCATCTTCGAATCGTTGGGTTACCGTGTATTGAAGCTCGACCGTGTGATGTTCGCAGGTCTGACCAAGAAGGGACTCAAGCGTGGTGATTGGCGCTATCTGACAGAGCAGGAAGTTGCTATGCTCCACATGGGTTCTTTTGAATAAAAAGATAAAATGGAAAAATGGAAAAAATTCGTAGAACAAAAATAGTGGATATCCTCAAGTGCGAGGATTATGGCACAATTGTGAATGTAAAAGGTTGGGTACGCTCAAAGCGTGGTTCCAAGAATGTTAACTTCATAGCACTCAATGATGGCTCTACCATCAAGAATGTGCAGATTGTTGCCGATGTTGAAAAGTTCGATGAAGAGATGTTCAAGCTCATCACAACAGGAGCTTGCATCAGCGTGAATGGTGAACTTGTGAAAAGTCCAGGCGAAGGCCAGGCAAGCGAAATACAAGCAACAGAAATAGAAGTGCTTGGCACATGCCCTAACGACTACCCAATGCAGAAGAAAGGACAGAGTTTCGAGTACATGCGTCAATTTGCTCACCTCCGTCTGCGTACCAACACATTTGGAGCAGTTTTCCGCATTCGCCACAACATGGCTATTGCTATTCACAAGTTCTTCCACGACAGAGGATTCTTCTATTTCCACTCTCCAATCATCACAGCCAGCGACTGCGAAGGTGCAGGCCAGATGTTCCAAGTGACTACCAAGAACCTCTATGACTTAAAGAAGGACGAAAACGGAAGTATTATCTACGACGATGACTTCTTCGGAAAGAGCACATCGCTTACCGTCAGTGGACAGCTCGAAGGTGAATTAGGAGCAACTGCGCTTGGACAAATCTACACCTTTGGTCCAACATTCCGTGCTGAGAATTCCAACACCCCTCGCCACTTGGCTGAATTCTGGATGATAGAGCCAGAAGTTGCATTCATCGACATGCAGGACCTGATGGACCTCGAAGAGGAATTCATCAAATACTGTGTGCAGTGGGCACTCGACAACTGCCAGGACGACCTTGCTTTCCTCAATAAAATGATTGACAAAACTCTCCTTGAGCGACTCAATTCTGTGGTTAGCACCGACTTTGTTCGTCTGCCTTACACTGAAGGAATCAAGATTCTGGAAGAAGCCATTGCCAGCGGAAAGAAGAAATTCGAGTTCCCTGTCTATTGGGGATGCGACCTCGCCAGCGAGCATGAACGCTATCTCGTGGAGGAACACTTCAAGAAGCCTGTTATTATGACTGACTATCCAAAGGAAATCAAAGCCTTCTATATGAAGATAAACGAGGATGGCAAGACGGTTCAAGGCACAGATGTGCTGTTCCCTCAAATTGGTGAAATCATCGGTGGCTCTGTTCGTGAAGAGAACTACGACAAGCTGATGAATGAAATCGAAGAACGTAAGATTCCAATGAAAGACATGTGGTGGTATCTCGATACTCGCAAGTTTGGTACATGTCCTCATGGTGGTTTCGGACTGGGATTCGAGCGTCTCATCCTGTTCGTAACAGGTATGCAGAACATCCGCGATGTCATTCCTTTCCCACGTACTCCTAAGACAGCAGATTTCTAATATTGGCTCTCTTTATCAATTAAAAAACCTTCTGCAATGGGCTGCAGAAGGTTTTTTATTTCATCACTATCATTCATGGAAATTCTTTTGCCATGTCCTATATCACATCTCTTCCCTCACATAATCAATGGCACGGTTCAGATAATCCAAGAAAGGCTTGGCGGTTTGGAATATGTCAGCAACATGTTCACATACATGCTTGTCGAAAATAAATCTATCATCAGGTTCGAAATAAGGACAGAAGACCTTCAACTTCAGATACTCCGCCCAAGGTGAGTCGGCTGGAAATCCTTGTGGCACCCTCTTCAACTTATCTTCATCACTAAACTGCAAACGAGCATCCAACTGTTTTCTGACAATATCATCAAAGTCGCCATCCCCATTCTGAATATCCTCACGCAGAGTCTTTAAGACACGAGCATCAAAACAATAATCGCCTACAGCCAACACATGCGAAGACATAACACCTTCATTTCTACCACCTGCTGCTACGTGAAAATAATAGCCTGAATACCCAGATTTCTTACCACCTTTACAAATGTAGATGCCGAAATGGGTTTTATAAGGCGATTTATCTTTTGAAAAACGCAAATCTCTATAAATGCGGAAGGTGCAATCTTTCAGTGTTAATCCTTGCACCGAAGGGTCAAAAGCCCCAACACGTTGAATCAACTCTTCTCCAAAAGCACTGAATATCGCCAATGCAGATTGATAGTCTGCCTTGTGCTCGATGAACCATTCCCTATTGTTATTCGCCTGAAGTTGACGAAGAAAACCTACGACTTCTTTCATGAATTCTATGATTAAATGACAATAAACTATTTCACAAAAATAGAAAGAATTCTCCTCATTACCAAATTATCAAAATAAAAAACTTAACTTTGCATCAACAAATCGGTATATCGTCAATTCTCTAATTCGAAAATCCCTATATGATTCAAGAATATCAAATCAGAATTCTACCAGAACAGGCAGCAAATGAAACATTCATTGCACGTTTTCTCATTACAGACAAAGGCATCAACCCAAAAGACATCACTCACATCAGAGTGCTGAAACGCAGTATTGATGCTCGTCAGCGCACCATCTATGTCAATCTGAATGTGAGGGTCTATCTAAATGAGAAACCCGAAGATGAGGAATTTATCAGAACCGAATACCAAAATGTGGAAGGACGCACCGAAGCCATCGTTGTTGGTGCAGGTCCTGGTGGATTGTTTGCAGCCCTTCGTCTCATTGAATTAGGAATACGACCTATCGTCGTGGAACGAGGAAAAGACGTTCACACTCGGAGAAAAGACATTGCAAAAATATCACGTGAACACATGGTCAATCCCGAATCAAACTATAGTTTCGGCGAAGGAGGAGCTGGAGCTTTTTCTGATGGAAAACTCTACACGCGCAGCAAAAAACGTGGCAATGTTGACAAAATACTCAATGTGTTCTGCCAACACGGAGCATCCACTTCTATTTTGATAGATGCACATCCACACATCGGTACCGACAAATTGCCTCGTGTCATTGAAGCCATGCGAAACACCATCATTCGCTGTGGAGGTGAAGTGCATTTCCAAACGAAAATGACCGATATACTGATGGATGGTGAAAAAGTAAAAGGAATCCGATATGAGTGTGCAGATGAATCGAGTTCTCTTCCAGTTACGGGCGAGATGAATGCACGTGCCATCATCCTTGCCACTGGACATTCTGCCCGTGATGTATATCGTTGGCTCCATACCCATCACATCGACATCGAAGCCAAAGACCTGGCGGTAGGTGTGCGTTTGGAGCATCCAGCAGAGCTCATCGACAAAATCCAATACCACAACAAAAACGGTAAAGGGAAATATCTGCCAACAGCCGAGTATTCTTTTGTCTCACAAGTGGATGGCCGAGGAGTCTATAGCTTTTGCATGTGTCCTGGAGGTATTGTCGTTCCAGCAGCCAGTGGACCAGAGCAAATGGTGGTGAACGGCATGTCGCCTTCCTTACGCAATTCACCTTGGAGCAATAGCGGAATGGTGGTCGAACTACATGTCGAGGATCTCAGCAATCCTTCACTCCTTGACAAAGGAACAATTCCTGATGTGCATTCTCCTCTTGCCATGATGGAATTTCAAGAACACTTGGAGCGTATTGCATGGATACAGGGAAATCGTCGTCAGACAGCTCCAGCCCAACGAATGGCAGATTTTGTCAATCGTCATCTCTCATACGACCTTCCCACAACATCCTACGCAGCAGGACTTATCTCCACCCCCATGCACTTTTGGATGCCGTCGTTCATCACTTCTCGCTTGAAACAAGGATTTCTGAACTTTGGAAAATCCTCTCATGGCTTTCTTACGAACGAAGCCACAATGATTGGAGTGGAAACCCGCACCAGTTCCCCTGTTCGCATTCTTCGCAACCGAGAAACATTCCAGCATATCCGAGTGCAAGGACTCTTCCCTTGTGGTGAAGGAGCAGGCTATGCTGGTGGCATTGTTTCAGCAGGTATTGACGGAGAACGCTGTGCAGAAATGTTGGCAGAATACCTTCAGCAGTAAATGAAAACAGGAGACGCACTTTGAGTTTGTCCCCTATTTTGCTTTTTGACATTACTTGGATTTATTTATCCAAATTGATGAGTTTGTATTTTTTGCTTCCTAAACCAATTTTCTCAGCATAGTCGGTAATGTAAGTGCCATGCTGACGATTGATGCGCTCAATCAAAGGCTTATTGTCGTCACCAGGGCTGGCAACATGATTAAATACCATGTCAAGTGCAGCTTGGTCGAGTGCTACAGGATCGAGACTTGCCATGATTCCCATGTCCTTCAGTTTTGGATCAGCAGGATGTGAATCACAGTCGCAATCCACACTCATATTATTCAGCACATTGATATAGACGACACCTCCCTGCATGTAGTTATGAACGGCTTGCGCAGCTGCTGCCATCGATTCCAAGAAGGAATCCTGAGTTGGACCAGCAGCGAGATATTCACGAGACCATGCTTTCGATGCATCATCCGTCTTGCCAGCCGAATGAATATATGCCTTGCCCGCAGTGCTTGCCACGCCAATCGAAGCATTTTTCAGAACACCGCCAAAACCACCCATGGCATGGCCTTTGAAATGAGCCAAGTTAATCATGAAATCATAGTTTGCCAAGTGATCACCCACGATGTCGTATTTGATATGTTTTCGGTCTTTCACAGGAATACGCATTTGTCCATATTCGTCCATAATGTCAACAGCAAAAATACTGTCAAATCCATGCTCGTGGATAGTAGCCCAATGCTTGCTTACGTCCTGACGACTTCCTCCGTAAGCAGTGCAACATTCCACAATCGTTCCGTTTACCTTTTCCACAAGGTTACGAATAAGCGTGGGCTTGAGATAGTTGTGTCCCCCACTCTCTCCTGTACTGATTTTCACGGCAACCCTGCCTTTTGGTTGCACGCCAAGAGCTTCATAGATTTTCACCAGCGACTCAGGCGTTATCTCTTTGGTGAAATACACTTTCTGCTGTGCGCTTGCAAATAAGCAAACAAGCAACGACAAGATAGTTAGTTGAATTCTTTTCATAATGGAGTGAAAGTAAGATAAGTTAAAGGGCAAAAGTTAAAGTGACCTCAGACCTTATATTTTATATTAGTTTCAAATGGAAAGAAAAGAGAATGTATCAATCCAAGACACATTCTCCTTCACTTATTTTTTCTATGTAATTCGATTAGTCGTTTTCAGGACGAAGCTTGCGAACCACTTCTCCTGTGCGCCACATTTCGCTCTCGCGCAATGCTTTGAGCTCTTTCTCAAGACCTACGCGATAGTCTGGCTTGGAGTTGGCATCGATAGAAATCTGAGCTTCATTACCTGTTACCACACTGTGATAGAGCTTTTCAACCACAGGCTTGATAGCATCGTGGAAAGGACCCATCCAGTCGAGAGCACCACGCTGAGCAGTGGTAGAGCAGTTTGCATACATCCAGTCCATACCATTCTTTGCGAAGAGAGGCATGAGCGACTGAGTCAACTCTTCAACAGTTTCATTGAAAGCCTCTGATGGTGTGTGACCATTCTCACGGAGCACTTCATACTGTGCAAGGAGCAATCCCTGAATAGCACCCATCAAAGAACCACGCTCACCAGTGAGGTCGGAAGTAGCTTCACGCTTGAAAGTGGTTTCAAACAAATAGCCCGAACCAATACCAATACCGAAAGCAAGTACCTTCTCAAGTGCATGACCCGAAGCATCCTGATAAACAGCGTATGAAGAATTCAAGCCACGACCTTCAAGGAACATGGTACGAAGCGAAGTACCAGAACCCTTTGGAGCCACCATGATAACATCAATATCCTTTGGTGGTACCACACCTGTGCGGTCATTCCAAGTGATTGCAAAACCATGAGAGAAATAGAGAGTCTTGCCAGCTGTGAGATGAGGCTTGATGGATGGCCAAAGTTGCATCTGAGCGGCATCCGAAAGGAGAAGACAAACAATTGTACCCTTTTCAGCAGCCTCTTCCAATGAGAAGAGAGTTTCACCAGGCACCCATCCGTCAGCAACTGCCTTGTCGTAAGTCTTGCCCTGACGCTGACCAACGATGACGTTGAAGCCATTGTCACGAAGGTTACATGCCTGACCTGGACCCTGAACACCATAACCCAAAACGGCGATAGTCTCGTTTTTCAATACTTCACGAGCTTTCTCCAATGGGAACTCTTCACGTGTCATTACCTCTTCGATAACGCCACCAAAATTCATTTTTGCCATTTTAAATAAATTTATGTGTTGAACTAAAATTTTAGCCTTTTATCTTAAATTCTTTGCAAAGATAGTCAAATTCTTGCAAACTTAGGCTTTTTACTTACATTATTATTGAAATTTGAGATGACTTCTTACGATTGTTTCACTACCTTGTTGACATTCGTCAAACCCCGTGCCCTCTGCATTATTGTCCACTCTTCTGAGTTTACGAACTTCCACATCGAAAGTGTTCTCATCTATTTCACGCTTATAAAGCAGAAGTTTGTCGCCGTAATAGCTTTCAGCCATATAAGCGATTTCCATTCGTTTCAGGTTTCTGCCATTCTCGTATGCTTCCATAGGAAACAAATCCATGATATGCTCCATGTACTTGATGCTATTCACATGTCCATTCATGTCGATGTCAGAATACTCCGTGTCAATCACCTTCACCAAGCAATCATCATTAAGCGGCTTCACCCTACCCTGCTTTTCTATCGGACAAGGAATCTCTGGAGCAAGATATGGTTCAAAATGCTCACCTTCCAAACCCTCCAGATTGGCAGGCTGACGAGTGTCATAGTTAATCATCGCCCACACGCTGCGTGCATAGCCATACGCCTTTCCATCCTCGCCAACAATGCTGAAATTACGATTTGTGAATAGACGATAAAGATTCTCAATCCAAGTACACACTTCGATTTTCTCATACACAGTTGGCATTTCTTCCATCTCGATGGCGAGACGCGAAAGCACCCAAGTGTAGTTCACATCGTTGAGATTCATCATCCCGAAGCCACGAGCCTTGGCATGGTTCTCCGCTGCATTCAGCAGTGCCTTTCCCAACGTAGTCCAACTCCAACGCTTCGCAAAGTCGGTGTTGAATGGATCTACAATGATGGGATTCCTATCTACTTTTTGCATTCCTTTTCTTTTTCAACTTCTTAAGATTCTACCCTCGAATGCAAGAATCATTTCTCGTTCTGACGCTCACGTTCGCGCTCAGCCAAATACTCGTCGAGATGCTCAACGCGACTCTTCGTGATAGCAATTCGTCCCGAACGGACAAACTGAAGCACCACACCCAACTGGTTCAAATTGTCGTAAAGCGAAAGAATATCGGCAGTGATGCCCGTTTTCTCCACCGTCGCATACGTCGGATTCACCTCCACGATGTGCGCATCATGCAAACGCACGATTCTGCCCACATTCCTCTCCTGAAGCATCCTTTTCGTGGAAATTTTGATGAGGGAAGTTTCCAAAATGAAAATCTCGTCATCCGTATAGTAATTGGCTTTGAGCACCTCAATGCGCTTCTCTATCTGCTTTGTCAGCATCTTCGCCATTTCCTCCGTGCAATAACTCGTTACGGTGAACTTATGCACACCAGGAGTAGAAGATGCACAGACATTCAAACTCTCGATATTCACCTGACGGCGCGTATAGACCGCTGTGATTTGGCTCAGCAAACCAGGTGTATTCTCCGAATAAATCAGGAACGTATAGAGAGGATTGCCATTGGCATCCAAATTGCTGAGTTTGGCGCGATGCGAAGTTTCTGGCTGCATTTGCTTTTCTTCTGCGTCAGCACATTTTCCACACGCAGAGCAGTCTGTATTTTGATTCACATTATTGTTCATAACAAAATTTCATGATTTTCATTGGTTTACACTTCAAGCATCATACAATCCACGTCTGCTCCTGGAGGTGTCATTGGCAACACATCGTCTTCCTCCAGCACTGCGCACTGCAACAGATAAGGGCCATCCGTGGCAAGCATGTCCTTGATGGCAGCATCCAAGTCCTTGCGTTCCACCACGGTTCTCGCAGGAATGCCGTATGCTTTTGCAATCATATCGTAGTCAGGATTCACCATTGGCGTGAAAGAGTATCTGTGATTGAAGAACATAGCCTGCCACTGGCGCACATTGCCAAGGTAGTTGTTGTTCAGCAAGATAATCTTCACGGGAGCACCTTGCTCCATAATGGTTCCCAATTCCTGTATCGTCATCTGCAAACCACCGTCACCACAGAACAAGCAGACAGTTCGGTCGGGAGCACCAAAGGTGGCACCGATGGCAGCAGGCAAGCCAAAGCCCATCGTGCCGCATCCGCCTGATGTAACAACACTGCGACCCTTGGTATATTTAAAGTATCGACAACCAAACATCTGGTTCTGGCCAACGTCGGTAACGAGTATCGCTTCGTGATTAGAGGCTTCGCTCACTTTCCGAACCACCTCACCCATGAGTAACGGTCCAGACTTAGGATGGATAGCCTTGTCTATCACCTTATTATATTCTTTCTCCTCGTATGGCTTGAACCCATCAATCCAACTCTTATGAGTGGTTTCGTCGAGCAATTCAGTCACAGCAGCAAGCGTCTGCTTGCAATCGCCTAAAACAGCCAAATCCACCTTCACATTCTTGTTGATTTCCGAAGGGTCAATGTCGAAGTGAATAATCTTTGCCTGCTTTGCGTATGTTTTCAGATTACCCGTCACGCGGTCGTCGAAACGCATACCCACGGCAATGAGCAAATCGCACTGATTCGTCATCACGTTAGGGCCGAGATTTCCATGCATTCCCAACATTCCCTTGTTCAGAGGATGATCCGAAGGCAGTGCAGACAGTCCAAGCAGTGTGCAACCTGCTGGCATCTGAGCCTTCTCAAGGAATTCCCTCAATTCTTCACGGGCATCACCCAACTCTACTCCTTGTCCAACCAGCACGAAAGGTTTCACCGACTCATTAATCATCTTGGCTGCCTGTTTGATGACCTCTTGATTCAAGGCTGGTACAGGTTGATATGAACGGATGAAATCCACTTTGGCAGGTTCATAATCTACCATTGCAGTCTGAGCATTCTTGGCAAAGTCGAGCACCACAGGACCAGGGCGACCACTCTTTGCTATATAGAACGCACGCGACACAGCCCATGCCACATCCTCGGCACGGCGTATCTGGTAGCTCCATTTGGAAATTGGTGAAGTGACACCCACCACATCGACCTCCTGAAATGCGTCAGTACCCAAGAGGGACGTTCCCACCTGACCACAAATCACAACCATCGGAGTGGAGTCTATCATCGCATCAGCAATACCCGTCACCGTATTAGTTGCACCAGGTCCACTGGTCACAATAGCGCAACCCACCTTTCCGCTCACACGAGCAAAACCCTGTGCAGCATGCACTGCACCCTGCTCATGACGAACCAAAATGTGGTTGAGCCTATCTCGATAGTCGTAGAGTGCATCATACACGGGCATGATAGCACCGCCTGGGTAACCAAACAGTGTCTCCACACCTTCGTTCACCAAAGAGCGCATCAATGCCTCTGCACCTGAAATTCTTTCTGCCATAAATACAGATTATCTTATAAATAAACGGAAACGATATCGAAAACGATAACAGCCTTTCGGCAAAATCGCTTCACGCTTCATTTTAAACACTAAACAATTTTTTCATTATTCAATGATTCTCACACCACCCTTATCTGCCGAGCTCACACTCTGTGCATAAGCCTTGAGCGCCTTGCTGATGACTCGATTACGTTTCAAAGGTTGCTGAGGACGTGCAGCCAACTCTTCGTCCGAGAGTTTCACATTGATGGAACGGCTTGGAATATCAATCACAATAATATCACCATCTACCAACTTACCTATGTTTCCACCCGATGCAGCTTCTGGAGAAACGTGTCCAATAGACAAACCTGATGTTCCACCTGAGAAACGTCCATCCGTGATAAGAGCGCATTCCTTACCCATGTGCATGGATTTCAAATAACTTGTAGGATATAGCATTTCCTGCATACCTGGACCACCCTTAGGACCTTCATGGGTAATTACAACAACATCGCCCTTCTGCACCTTGCCTCCCAGGATTCCATCGCAAGCATCTTCCTGAGAATCAAAAACCTTTGCAGGTCCTTCGAAATGCCAAATGCTTTCATCCACACCTGCTGTCTTCACAACACATCCATCCTGTGCGATATTTCCGAAGAGGACAGCCAAACCACCATCCTTCGTATAAGCATGTTCAATGTCGCGAATACAACCATTAGCACGGTCGCAGTCAAAACTTTCCCATTTTGAATCCTGCACACCCAGTTGGTTGCAGAACACACCAGCAGGAGCACTCTCATAAATGCGCTGAGCCTCTGGGTCAATCTGCTCCTTCAGAATAGAGTATTTCTCAATGTCCTCAGCAAGCGTTGCACCATCCACACGCTTCACGTCCGTCTGAAGCAAACCGCCCTTTGCCAATTCACCAAGAATTCCAAGAATTCCGCCTGCACGTCCACATTCCTGCACACTGTACTTCTGCGTATTTGGAGCTAACTTGCAGAGGCAAGGCACCTTGCGACTCAATTGGTCAATATCCGACATCTTGAAATCTACACCTCCTTCTTGAGCGATAGCCAAAAGGTGGAGAATCGTATTTGTAGAACCACCCATTGCAATGTCGAGCGACATGGCATTCAAGAAAGCATCACGAGTAGCAATGTTGCGAGGAAGAACACTTTCGTCTCCATCCTCATAATAAGCCAACGCATTCTTCACTATCTGGCGTGCAGCTTGCTTCATCAGTTCCTTACGATTCACATGAGTGGCAAGAATCGTTCCATTGCCAGGAAGCGATAAACCGATGGCCTCCGTCAAGGAATTCATAGAATTGGCTGTGAACATACCCGAGCAGCAGCCGCATCCAGGACAAGCACGATTCTCAATCTCAGCCAGTTCATCATCGCTAATCGTCTTGTCAGCACCCTTTACCATAGCAATTACCAAGTCGAGGTTTTCACCCTTCCACTTACCAGCCTCCATCGGACCACCACTCACGAATACTGCAGGAATATTCAATCGCATAGCTGCCATCAACATACCTGGAGTAATCTTGTCGCAGTTCGAAATACATATCATTGCATCAGCCTTGTGAGCATTGCACATATATTCCACAGAGTCGGCAATGATGTCACGGCTTGGCAACGAATACAGCATACCGTCATGTCCCATAGCGATGCCGTCGTCAATGGCTATCGTATTGAACTCCGCTGCATAGCAACCCAGCTTCTCAATCTCTTCCTTCACAATCTGCCCTGCCTCATGCAAGTGCGTGTGTCCTGGAACAAACTGGGTGAACGAATTGACAATGGCAATGATAGGTTTGCCAAACATTTCTCGTTTCATGCCGTTGGCAACCCACAATGCGCGGGCTCCAGCCATGCGGCGACCTTCTGTGCAAACTGCACTTCTTAACTGATGTTTCATATCTATGAGTTTAATTTTTGAATGCAATGGACGAAAACAAACAGAGGCTTACACATCCAAATATCAATTTCCGTTCTTTTTATTATTTCCACTTGACAACAGAAGTTATAAAAAAGAAGCCCTCCCTGCTTATCGCAAGAAAGGCTCTATATCATGTATGGAGAAATTCATATACAAGCACACACATTCTCACGACAAGAATCAAAATTCTCGACGACCACTCGTCCCACGACGCTTAGAATAATGCCAGTGCTGTTCAACATCCTAATGATAGTTTTTATACACTTCTTTTGTAAAACTTTGCAAAGTTACCATTTTTTTATCATACCGCAAACATTTTCACTGAATATTTATTCAAAAACTAACAATCGCAGACTTTTCCCATCACTTCCACTAATAAATTCACAGCATTCAACTACACTTCCGTTCAATTTTGAAAGGAAACGCACAAAAGACCATCACAAATTATACATATTTATATATAAGCAATAACACCATTGCATGAAGAATTCGCCATAGTCATCACGTCTATTCAACAATTCAAATAAAACGAGCGCCCATTTTAAGTAAAACGAGCGCCCGTTTTCCCAAAAACGAGCGCCCGTTTTTTCCAACGAACCCCACACTTGAATTCAACAGTACAAAAAGACTGATAAAAGAAGGAGAAACTATATAGTTTCATTACGAAATAAGCCGGATGAAATTGCTAAAATGCATACGCATACGAAAGGAAGAGGCATAAAGAATGAAACATTCAATACATCCCAAACTATTTATTCATAAAAAACAAGGAAAGCGACTGAAAACCAGTCGCTTTCCTTCCTGAAAAAACTGAGTGGAGCTGGAGGGGATTGAACCCTCGTCCAAACAAGGAAGCCATACGCTTTCTACATGCTTATTCCAGCCTTGGATTTTCGTGCAGCAACAAGACCTGGACCACCAATCGCTGCCTTATCCTCTAAGAGTTTCATCCGAGCCGCGAGGCCAACTCGAACTATTCCCGATTTTCCTACACCGCGGGTCTGAACGCTTCGGGACGGATAGCTTTCAGGGCGATGTCTCGTCCCCTCGCCTGGCAAGGGGATAAAGCTGATCTACTGTGCTTCGATCAAGCAGCGAGAGCGTAAGTGTTTTCGCCAGATAATTGTTTGATAACTGAGATTTAAGAGCCTGTTATCAGCGCTCTGCATGCTTACGTACCACCTCATCTTGCTGTCAAATCCATGTCAGCCCCGTGAGTGTTTATTGTTTAAAGTTAGTGTTTAACGAGAAGCGATTTGGAAAGTTAAAAGTAAAAGGGTTACAGCTCATTGGCATCGTATTTTTTAACTTTTAATTTTTAACTTACCGAAGCTTTTCTCTTTTCACTAACTATTCGTCGGTATCTTCGTCAATGACATCCAGTGATTCGATGTCCTCCAGATTTGGATTGTCTTCGTCCTCTACGATTTCCTCGTCTTCTTCGTCGTCAAGGCTTTCATCGGAGCTTGCATCATCGTCATCCAGATTGTCGTCATCCAAATCATCAAGTCTGTCATCATCGTCGTCATCTTTCGAATCGCCAAAGTCTGTCTGGGACGAGTAGCGAACTTTTTCCACCTTTGGTTTTTGTTTGAGGAAGATGCCTTCAATCCAGTTGCCACGTGGAATCTCAAGAACGGAGTACCCATCTTCTTTTCTGCGGTCGATGAGTCCACCAGCTCGATGCATGGCATACTCAGGAAGCTCAGCACAATCTACAAAAAAAGCCGATCCGATGATGTCCTGAATAGCAAGAGGAAGTCCCTTCCAGCCTGTACCCAGATTCTTTTCGATGAGAGCCAGCACTTCTTCTGGGAGAAGATGGGCAATGTTCTCAAGGGTCAAATCTGTGATTTTGTTGATTTTATGTTTGCGGATAGCAATGGCATTGAACTCTCCCTCGTTGGGAGTTGAGAAGATGTCGTAATGCTCATTTTCGAGTCGATGGACTTGAGCCTCGTCTTTTCGGTCAAGATAGACAATGTCGAAAACGGGACGAATGATATTCATGTAGTGCGTTTCCTTCTCTGCCCACCCTTCATGCTTCTTGCCTTCAATAAGCATTTGATTCAACTCTGTTTCACTGATTGTCCAAATGTTACCCTTTGTGAGATCGTCGATTTTCAGATGTTTCGCCATATATCAGTTTGATTGATTCAATATATAAATAATGTATAGTGGACCTACCCGTAGTGGAAAGCCACTCGCAAAATCGAGTGCAAATGTACGTATTTTATTCAAATAAAAGAGTGAAAAAAAGTTTTTTTTGAAAATTTAATAGTAATATATTAGTTTCATTCAAAAAAAATCGTTTTATTTGCAATAGATTTTGTGCTGGAGCAAGAAATTGTTGCTTCAAAACGGAACAAAAAGTGGAAAGAGGAAAGTGAAAAGTGAGAAATGCCATCCGGCAAAATCGCCTCACTCCTCACATCTCACTCTTCACGTTAAACACTAAACACTAATCGCAAAACGTAAACTTTCAACTAAATAATACGAATAAAAATGAGCACAGAACAAAACAATTTGTCGGGATTGAAGGCTGCGGACTTCCAGAAAGTGGTAGATGGCAAGCAAACCGACCTTTACATCCTGAAAAACAGCAAGGGCTATGAAGTTGCCGTAACAAACTATGGTGGAGCACTCGTAGCTATAATGGTTCCAGACCGAGATGGAAAAGTTGCAAATGTGATTCAAGGTCACGACAACATTGACGATGTTATCTCAAGTCCAGAACCATTTCTTTCTACCCTTATCGGACGTTACGGAAACCGCATCTGCAAGGGTAAGTTCACTCTCGAAGGCAAGGAATACAGCCTCGCCATCAACAATGGGCCTAACGCTCTTCACGGAGGTCCAACAGGCTTCCACGCTCGCGTTTGGGATGCTGAACAGAAAGCTGAGAATGCAGTAGAATTGCACTACGTGGCTGCCGACATGGAGGAAGGTTTCCCTGGCACACTCGACATGAAAGTGACTTACACTTGGACTGACGAATGTGAACTGGTGATTGACTACGTAGGTTTCACCGACAAGAAAACCATCGTCAACATGACGAACCACGGTTTCTTCGCTTTGGCTGGAATTGCCAATCCTACTCCTACGATTGACGACCTGATTTGCGAAATCAATGCAGACCACTATGTGCCAATTGACGACACGTCCATTCCTCTCGGAACAATTGACAGCGTAAAGGGTACTCCTTTCGACTTCACCACTCCTAAGCCTGTGGGTCGCGACATCGATGCCGACAATATTCAGTGCAAGAACGGTGCTGGCTATGACCACTGCTGGGTACTCAACAAGAAAGAGCCTGGAGAACTCTCGTTTGCAGCTCGCATTACGGAACCACACTCTGGAAGAACGATGGAATGCTGGACAACGGAACCTGGTGTTCAGTGCTATACAGATAACTGGGCTGATGGCTATCCAGGACAGCACGGTAGCACATTCCCACGCAGAAGTGCCATCTGCTTTGAAGCTCAGCACTTCCCTGACAGTCCAAACCGTCCATACTTCCCATCGGTGGTTTTGAATCCAGGCGAAACTTATAAGCAGACGACTATTTATAAGTTTGGTGTGGTGAAATAAAACAAAGAACAAATACTAACTAAAAATTTATCAAAATGTCTCAACCAACTCAAAAAACGAACTACACGTTCGCACTTGTTGTTGTATTCATCGTGTGCTTCCTCATCGGATTTATCACAACGATGAACAACTCAATGATTGCATTCTGCTCTGAAGCCTTCAACTTGAATGCTCAACAAGGACAATACGTAAACTCAGCATTCTATGGCGCTTACCTGTTGTCCATTCCTTTTGCTTTGTTAATGAGCAAGATTGGCTATAAAGGAACTTTGATTCTTGGTCTTGCAGTAGCAGGTATCGGATTCATCATCAATTCGATGGGTATTTCCAATGCTATCGGCTCGGGAGGCAATGTCTATGCAGTATTCCTCGGCTGTATGTGTCTCGTTGCCATGGGTGTTGTGATGCTTCAGAATGTTGCAAACCCATACGTGATGGTACTTGGTAGCCCTGAGAAGGGTGCATTCCGCATGACACTGAGTCAGGCTTTGAACTCTGTTGCTACCACTGTGGCTCCAATGTTCATCACATACGTCATCATCCGTGGACAAGCAGCAAAGCCAGAGGCTGTGCCTGGTCCATTCCTCGGACTTGGTATCTTCACTCTCTTAATCTGCTTGATTCTTGTGTTCTTGAAGTTGCCAAAGATTGACGAAGGCAAGCAGAGCGAGGAAGCTGGCGAGAAGCTCGTGGAGAAGAGCAGTGTTTTCAAATATCCACATGTATGGTTGGGTGCTCTTGGTATCTTCATGTATATGGGTGTGGAAATTGGTGTTCCATCGATGCTCCCTTACAAGATTCAGTCGATTGGCTACAGCGGTGCTGAAGCAACCCAGTTGGCCACCTCTCTTCTTTCACTTTATTGGGGAGGCATGATGGTAGGTCGTTTCGTTGGTGCAGGTATTCTTGCTAAGTTCCAGCCACGAGCTCTGCTTTCTTGGTGCATTGCACTTGGTGCATTATGCATCGCTGCATCTTTCGTTCTGCCAGGAATGACAGGTGTTTATGCCATGCTTGCAGCAGGTTTGTTCCACTCAGTGATGTGGCCTCTCGTATTCAATCTCGGTCTTCAGAAGTTGGGGCGTCACACGAAGGCAGCTTCAGGAGTCATCAATACAGGTGTGATTGGTGCTGCTTTGCTGATGCCAGTGATGGGTGCCGTTGTAGGTACAGCAGGTGTTGGAGTAGCAATTGCCATGATGTTCATCTATTATGCTTATCTTATTTGGTTCTGCTGGAAGGGCTCAAAGATTGGCATTGAATAAATAAATTAAAAACAATTCTCTAACTTTTTAAATAACTAACAATTATGAAATTAACAATTGACGATGTAAGAAGTCGTTTCATTAAGCACTTCAATGGTGAAACAGGTTCCATTTATGCAGCCCCTGGTCGTATTAACCTGATTGGTGAGCACACCGATTACAATGGTGGTTTCGTTTTTCCAGGAGCTGTCACTCAGGGCATGATAGCAGAAATCAAGCCTAACGGAACTCGCAAAGTACGTGCATATTCTATCGACTTGAAGGACTATGACGAATTCTCTATCGATGATGAGAAGGGTCCTCGCGCAAGTCACTTCCGCTATATTTTCGGTGTTGTTCGCGAAATGATGGCACTGGGTGTTCCTGTTGAAGGATTCGACACAGCATTTGCAGGGGATGTTCCAAACGGAGCAGGCATGTCTTCATCTGCTGCTCTCGAAAGCTGCTATGCATTTGCGCTGAACGACTTGTTCGGTGACAACAAGATTGACAAGATGACTTTGGCAAAGGTTGGTCAGGCTACAGAGCACAAGTACATCGGTGTGAATTGCGGTATCATGGACCAGTTTGCATCTGTTCATGGCAAGAAAGGCAACTTGATGCGTCTTGACTGTCGTTCGGGCGAATTCGAGTATTTCCCTTGGAATCCAAAGGGTTACAGACTCGTCTTGATTAACTCTTGCGTGAAGCACGAATTGGTTGGTTCTCCATACAACGACCGTCGCAACTCTTGCGAGAAGGTGGCTAAGGCTGTAGCTGCTAAACACCCAGACCGTAAGATTGAAACGCTGCGTGACACTACTTGGGAAGACCTCGAAGAGGTAAAGGACGAAGTAGGCGAAGTAGATTACAAGCGTGCAAAGTTCGTTCTTGGTGAAAAGGACCGCGTGCTTGCTGTCTGCGATGCACTTGAAGCAGGCGACTATGAGAAGGTTGGCGAAATGATGTACCAGACTCATGAAGGTCTGAGCAAGGACTATGAGGTTAGCTGCGAAGAGCTCGATTTCTTGAACGACGTGGCTCGCGATTGCAGCGTGACAGGTTCTCGTATCATGGGCGGTGGCTTCGGTGGTTGCACAATCAACCTCGTTGCAAATGAGCTCTACCAGAATTTTGTTGACACAGCCAAGAGAGAATTCAAGGCTAAGTACGGCAAAGAACCTATCGTTATCGACGTAGTGATTGGCGATGGTGCTCGTAAGCTTTGCTAACAAGTCATCTCGACAAAATCAGAATCAGGCTAACTAACTGAATTGCATTATAATTGTTTTTCGGACTGGATTCAAATGATTTGATTCCAGTCTTTTTTATTTGTAGATATGACACTTAAAAACTACAGTTTTAAGATTATTACCATGAAACGCAACAATTATTGAGCTATTTTAGAAAAAAAATGAATTAGAAATTTGTGATTGCTAAAAAAACACTTATATTTGCAGGGTAGTTATATAATAATAAGTCTAATTATTCCGCAAACTACAACAAATACTAACCATTTTTGTAGAAACACACGTTTTAATTGGGCATCATATTATTTGAAAAAACTCCGATGAGATTTTCATTTCGAATTAAATTACAAAGAAAAATTATAATTTTTAATTACCTAACGTTATGAAGAATTTGAAAAACATTCTCGTGAGTACTGCTACTGCAGTGGCTGTGCTTTGTTCCTGCAACACCCAGAAAGAAAAACAGGAATTGACTGTATCTGGTCTGAATCCTGCTGATTTTGAAACGACGATTTCCGACGCTGTTCAAGGTGACAAGAAAGTGAGCCTTTACGTTCTGAAAAATGCCAATGGCATGGAGGTATGTATCACCAATTATGGTGGCCGAGTTGTAAGCCTTGTTGTGCCAGACAGAGATGGCAAACCTACGGATGTGGTATTGGGTTACGACAACATTAAGCAGTATGCTGACACATTGAATTCCCCATCAGACTACGGTTCGAGTGTAGGACGCTATGCAAACCGTATCAAAGATGGCAAAATCACAATTGATGGCGTAGAATATCAGTTGCGTCAGAACGATAATGGCAACGGTGCTGCCCACTGCTTGCATGGAGGTGGCAACACTGGCTGGATGAATAAAGTTTACGATGCAGAACAGGTGGATGCTCAGACATTGAAATTAACGATTGTGGCTCCTGATGGTGAAAACGGATTCCCAGGCACTGTGAAAGCAGTCACTACTTATAAGGTTACAGACGACAATACGCTTGACATTACTTGGGAAGCAACAACCGACAAACCAACCATCATCAATCAGACTAACCACAACTATTACAATCTGAATGGTGATTTCGAAAAAGAAGGCATGGACATGGTACTCTATGTAAATGCTGACTATTTCACTCCAAGCGATGCTTCCTATATGACTACAGGCGAGATAGCACCAGTGGAAGGTACTCCTATGGATTTCCGCACTCCTACTGCTATCGGTGAGAAGATGGACACATCGTATGTCTATATTAAGAATGCAACAGGCTATGACCACAACTGGTGCTTGAACACTTACAAAGACGGTAAGGGCGATGACACTCAAGTTTGTGCAAGTCTTTACTCTCCAAAGACTGGTATCTTCATGGAGATGTTCACCAACGAACCAGGTGTGCAGGTTTACACAGGTAATTTCCAAGGCAATGGTGTTCCTGGCAAATTTGGCAAGCTTTATCCAAAGCACGTGAGTGTCTGCTTGGAAAGTCAGAAATATCCTGATTCTCCTAACAAGCCACAGTGGGTTCAGCCTACTCTCACTCCAGAACAACCATATTATAGCCACGCAGCTTATAAGTTCTCAATTAAATAATCATCACTATGAGTCAATCTGAGAATGGTAGCAAAAGCTACCTGATTGGTATAGTCATGGTAGCCGTATTGGGCGGTTTGCTCTTCGGCTACGACACCGCAGTAATTTCTGGAGCAGAAAAAGGTCTTCAGGCTTTCTTCATGGAGGCAAAAGATTTCTCCTACACAGACGGATGGCATGGTTTCACATCTGCTTCCGCTCTGATAGGATGTATAATCGGTTCTGCGCTTTCAGGATTTCTTGCCACCAACCTGGGACGTAAGAAATCGTTAATAGTGGCAGGTTTGCTGTTCTTCGTTTCTGCTTTGGGAAGCATGGAACCTGAATTCTTGTTCTTTGAACACGGTGTTCCTACGTATTCACTGCTCATCATGTTCAACATCTACCGTATCATCGGTGGTATCGGAGTGGGACTGGCTTCTGCCATCTGTCCTATGTATATTGGTGAAGTGGCTCCTTCGAATATCCGTGGTATGCTGGTGTCTTGGAACCAGTTTGCCATCATATTCGGTCAGTTGGTGGTGTACTTCGTGAATTTCTTCATCTTGGGCGACCATATCCAGCCTTTAGTAGAAGAAATGGGTAAGGGACTTGCAGCCATCAACCCAGCCGCTCAGTGGACGGTGACAACTGGTTGGCGTTACATGTTTGGAAGTGAGGCTGTTCCAGCAGGACTTTTCGCTCTTTTAATATGCTTTGTACCTGAGACGCCACGTTATCTCGTCAGCATAGGACAAGACAAGAAGGCTGAAAGCATCCTTGCAAAGATTAATGGTTCGGCACAGGCTGCCCAAATCATTCAGGACATCAAGGACACAATGGTTGTGAAGACAGAGAAGCTGATGTCCTATGGTGCGATGTGTATCTTTATTGGCATCATGCTCAGTGTATTCCAGCAGGCTGTCGGTATCAATGCAGTTCTCTACTATGCTCCTCGTATCTTTGGCGATATGGGTATGGACAATCCTATGATGATTACAGTCTTCATGGGTGTCATCAATATCCTCTTCACTCTTGTGGCTATCTTCACGGTAGAGAAATGGGGCCGTAAGCCGTTGCTCATTTACGGTTCTTTGGGCATGGCACTTGGAGCCTTTGGTGTGGCATTATCATTCGGACACGCAGGTATGGAATTCTTTACAGCAGCATCCCTGCTCATCTACTCCGCTTCGTTCATGTTCTCTTGGGGACCTATCACTTGGGTGCTCATCGCTGAAATTTTCCCTAACACCATTCGTGGTGCAGCAGTAGCCATTGCTGTTGCTTTCCAGTGGATTTTCAACTTCATCGTCAGCTCCACCTTCGTACCGATGTTCAATATGCATCTGAAAGAGGGCGATGATTTCGGTCACTGGTTCACATACGGCTTATATGGCATCATCTGTGTCATTGCTGCAATCTTCGTTTGGCGACTTGTTCCTGAGACTAAGGGAAAGACCTTGGAAGACATGACCAAATTGTGGAAGAAACAAAAGTAAAAAAACAACTATAATTTAACTAATAACTAAAACAAGAAACAATGAATTGGAACGCACGTGAATTTATTTGGCTCGACTGGCTCGTTTTGGCCGTTGGTATTGTTTGCGTAGTATGGGCAGTGTATCGTGCCCTGAAGAAAGACAAAGAAAAGATGAAGGGTGCCGACTCACAGGACTACCTGTTTGGTAAAGGCGAACCTTGGTATGTTATTGGTATGGCAATCTTCGCTGCCAATATCGGTTCAGAGCACCTCGTAGGTCTTGCAGGTACTGGTGCAAAGGACGGTGTTGGTATGGCACACTGGGAAATGCAAGGATGGATGATTCTCATCCTCGGTTGGCTCTTCGTACCTTTCTATCAGCTTTTGAACAACAAGATGGGCAAGATTATTACTATGCCAGACTTCTTGAAGTTCCGCTATACAAAGGCAACAGGCTCTTGGCTCTCCATCATCACCCTGATTGCTTATATTCTCACGAAGGTGAGTGTAACGGCATTCACAGGCGGTATTTTCTTTGAATATCTGATTGGCCTTCCTTTCTGGTGGGGTGCCCTCGGTCTGATTGCCATCACTGCCATCTTCACCGTAATTGGTGGTATGAAGGGTGTGATGACGATGTCGTCTATCCAGACACCTATTCTTATTATTGGTGCATTCCTCGTTCTCTTCCTTGGACTCTACCAGCTCGGCGGTGGAAGCATTGCTGAAGGTTGGTCTAACATGATGAGCTTCTGTAGAGAATTGCACGATGGTTATGGTACTACTCACATGTTCCACTGGAGCGACATCAACGCTTCTGGTCAGCCAGACCCACTCTACCATGAATATCCAGGCTTCGTTGTATTCATCGGTGCTTCTATCATCGGTTTCTGGTACTGGTGTACAGACCAGCACATCGTTCAGCGTGTACTCGGTCAGCAGAAGGGTGAGTCGAATGTTAAAGTGATGAAGCGCGCTCGTCGTGGTACCATCGCAGCAGGTTACTTCAAGCTTCTCCCTGTGTTCATGTTCCTCATCCCTGGTATGGTGGCTATCTCTCTTGCAAGTGGCAAGTACGGAGATTTCGGTATCTCGATGGATATTACCAACCAGCATGACACGGACGGTGCTTTCGCTATGATGGTGAAGAGCATCCTTCCTGCTGGTATCAAGGGTTTCGTAACTATTGGTTTCATCTGCGCCCTTGTTACTTCGTTGGCAGCATTCTTCAATTCTTGTGCTACTCTCTTCACAGAGGACTTCTACAAGCCATTGAAGAAAGGTATGAGTGAGGACCACTACGTATTGGTAGGTCGTATTGCAACTGTGGTTGTGGTTATCTTAGGTTTGCTCTGGTTGCCAGTGATGATGAACATGGGTAACCTCTACAGCTATCTCCAGGGCATCCAGTCGTTGCTTGCTCCTGCAATGGTTGCTGTATTCACCCTCGGTATCTTGTCAAAGAAAATCAGTCCAAAGGCTGGTGAATGGGGTCTTATCGGTGGTTTCCTCATTGGTATGCTCCGCCTCATTACCAATATCATCACAGATACAGGTAACAAAGTGATGGAAGGTGCATTCTGGGAGAGCACTGCATGGTTCTGGCAGACAAACTGGCTCGTATTCGAGTGCTGGCTGCTCGTATTCATCGTTCTCTTGATGATAGTAGTATCTTGCTTCACAAAGGGTCCTTCGAAGGAACAAGTCGATGCCATCACCTTTACTCCAGAATACCGCAAGCAGATTGCTTCAAGCTGGAACACTTGGGATATCATCGGTACTCTCGGTGTACTCGCACTTTGCGGTGCATTCTATTGGTATTTCTTCTAAACAATCATTATTAAGCAGAGAATGTGGGAAACATTTTTCCACATCTCTGCTTTTTCAAACATTTTTAAATTATATCACAACGCTTCATGCCTAATTATTATAACGAACAAACAAAGTTTTACGTGTCTGTTGACTGTGCCATCTTTGGATATAGCGATGGCATTCTGAAGTTGCTGATTCATAAGCGCCCTTATGATCCAGGCAAAGGGGATTGGTCCTTAATTGGCGGTTTCGTTGAAAAAGACGAAAGCATCGATGATGCTGCGAAGCGTGTGTTAACAGAATTCACAGGACTCGACAAAGTCTATATGCGTCAACTTGGGGCATTCGGCGAAGTGAACCGTGACCCAGGGGAGCGTGTCATTTCCATTACGTATTTTGCGCTCATCGATGTGGCAAAATACAAGAAAGGCAAAGCGCAGCACACGGCAGAATGGGTTGATATGAACCTTTTGCCAGAGCTTATTTTCGACCACGACAGGATGGTTTCCCAGTCTCTGAAGAAGATTCAATCGTTGATTTGGGAAGAGCCTATCGCTGCCAACCTTCTTCCAAAACTGTTCACACTCACGCAGTTACAAAGAGTGTATGAAGTGGTGCTCGGCAAGGAACTCGACAAAAGAAACTATCGTCGGAATGTTCAGGAACAGGGATTCTTGGTCAAAACGAACAAAATAGACAAGAAAACATCGAAACGCGGAGCAGCCCTCTTTCAAGTGAATCCACTTTTAGCTATCGAAAATTCTTAAAAACAAACATATTTCTATATAATAAATAAAAAACAGTTGTCACTATGTTAGAAGAACTCAAACAAAAAGTATTCAAGGCAAACCTCGACTTGGTAAAGCAGGGCCTTGTTATCTTCACTTGGGGAAATGTCTCTGGTATTGACCGTGAAAAGGGACTGGTTGTCATCAAGCCAAGTGGCGTAAGCTATGACGAAATGAAAGTAAGCGACATGGTAGTTGTTGACCTCGAAACAGGAAAAGTCGTTGAGGGCAACCTCAACCCTTCTTCAGATACTCCAACCCATCTTGTTCTTTACAAAGCATTTCCAAACATCATGGGAGTGGTACACACCCACTCTACTTATGCAACCGCTTGGGCTCAGGCTGGTAAAGACATTCCTAATATCGGAACCACTCATGCCGACTATTTCTACAAGGACATCCCTTGCACTGCCGACATGACAGAGGAGGAAGTGAAGGGTAACTATGAGTTGGAAACAGGAAATGTCATCGTGAAGCGTTTCGAAGGCATCAACCCAGACCACACTCCTGGTGTGCTTGTGAAGAACCACGGTCCTTTCTCTTGGGGCACAAGTCCAGACAATGCGGTGTATAACGCTAAGGTGATGGAGCAGTGTGCAAAGATGGCATTTGTATCGTTTGTTGTCAACCCAGAAACAACGATGAATCCTCTCCTTGTAGAAAAGCATTACATGCGCAAGCATGGACCTAATGCTTACTACGGACAGAAGGGACAGAAACATTAAACAAATCATTTAATATATTTATTTAACAACTTATTTTTTAACACTTTAAAAATATCACAATTATGGCATTTGAAAATTTAGAGATTTGGTGGGTAACCGGTGCACAGTTGCTTTACGGAGGCGATGCAGTTATCGCAGTAGATGCACATTCTAAGGAAATGGTTGCTGGCTTGAACGACAGTGGCAATATCCCTGTAAAGGTAGTATATAAAGGAACTGCTAACTCAAGCAATGAAGTGGAAGCCGTGATGAAGGCTGCCAACAACGAGGACAAGTGTATTGGTATCATCACTTGGATGCACACTTTCTCCCCTGCAAAGATGTGGATTAAGGGCTTGCAGGATTTGCAAAAGCCACTCCTCCACTTCCACACTCAGTACAATGCTGAAATTCCTTGGGATGCCATCGACATGGACTTCATGAACCTCAACCAGAGTGCTCATGGCGACATCGAGTTCGGACACATCTGCACTCGCATGCGTGTTGCTCGCAAGGTGGTTTGCGGCTACTGGAAGAACGAGGACGTTCAGAAGAAGATTGCAGTTTGGGCACGTGTTGCAGCAGGTGTTGCAGATGCAAAGAATGTACGCTGCCTCATGTTCGGTATGAATATGAACAATGTTGCCGTTACAGATGGCGACCGCGTAGAGTTCGAGCAGCGCATGGGTTACCACGTTGACTACTACCCTGTTAGCTCTCTGATGGAGTACTACAAGAAGGTTACTGACGAAGAGGTAGAATGCCTCGTTGAAGAGTACAAGAAGGAATACACCATCAAGATTGACGAGTCGGGTGAAGAAGTGTACTGGGAGAAGGTTCGCAATTCAGCAAAGGCAGAAATCGCTCTGCGCCGCGTATTGAAGGACGAAGGTGCTACTGCTTTCACTACCAACTTCGATGACCTTGGCGATGCTGATATCGACGATCCAAACTTCGTAGGCTTCGACCAGATTCCAGGTCTTGCTTCTCAGCGCCTCATGGAAGAAGGTTACGGCTTCGGTGCAGAAGGCGACTGGAAGACAGCTTGCCTCTATCGCACATTGTGGGTTATCCAGCAGGGTATGCCTATCGGTTGCTCGTTCCTCGAGGATTACACTCTCAACTTCGCAGGCGATCGCTCTTCTTGCCTCCAGAGCCACATGCTTGAAGTATGCCCACTCATCGCTACCGACAAGCCAAAACTCGAAGTTCACTTCCTCGGTATCGGTATCCGCAAGCAGCAGACTGCTCGTCTCGTGTTCACATCTAAGACAGGTCGTGGTATTAAGGCTACTGTTGTTGACCTTGGCAACCGCTTCCGCCTCATTTCTCAGGAGGTAGAGTGCATCGAGCCTAAGCCAATGCCTCATCTCCCAGTTGCATCTGCACTCTGGGTTCCACAGCCTACATTCGAAATCGGTGCTGGTGCATGGATTCTCGCTGGTGGTACTCACCACAGTGCATTCTCCTATGACATCACTGAAGAGTATTGGGAGGACTTCGCAGAAATGGTTGGCATCGAGTATGTTAAGATTAACAAGCAGACCAACATCGCAGACTTCAAGCAGACTCTCCGCAACAACGAAGTGTATTACATGCTGAATAAAGCCCTGAAATAATATGACACCAAAACAAGTAATAGAAGCAGGTAAAGCCATTCTCGGTATCGAGTTTGGCTCTACCCGCATCAAGGCCGTTCTCATCGACCCTGAGAACAAGCCTATTGCACAAGGCTCCCACACATGGGAAAACCAGTTGGTTGACGGACTCTGGACCTACTCCACCGAAGCTAT
>DGSN01000062.1 GCA_002393575.1 Prevotellaceae bacterium UBA4361
GTGCCAGAACGACGGGCTACCTTGTTGGCAAGGAAGGAAGGGTCGTTGCGGTGGAGGGCGATGCGCTGTAGGTCGGCAAAGCGGAAACCTTCGAAGGACTCTTCGAGTGCCATTTCATCAACAAGGAGGTTCTCCACGTAGAGGATGGAGTCGTTGCGTGTTGGCAACGAAGGGATGATGTAAGTGGTGTCGGCATCAGCATCTCCACATCCACGGGAATGAATGCCAGAGGTGTTTTCACGCGTAAAGGAGTATTGGCTGAACTGGATGAGACTGCCTGCACGTGCCTGCTCAGCTGCACTGATGTAGCCACGCTCCAAGGTGATGTAGTTGATACCCCACTTCAGCACAGCGAATGCTGACTCTGGATAGCCTGCACGGTTGAGTGCTTCGGCATAGCGGAGATAGACAGGAGCCAGTCGGTAGGTGGTGACGGTTGGCAGGATGAGCTGATGTGTCACACTGTTTCTGTTGCTGTTAGCACTGGTTGAGAACTTGCTGTTGGTCTGTCGGATGCTGGAATAGTTGGTGTTGGTAGCACCCGAAGCACGCTGCGAGAGAACGGTATAGAGGCGGAGGTCGCCACGAAGGTTCTCGTTTACGTAGGTGAGTGTGTCTGGAGGACTGATGGTGTCAATCATCTGCGTAGATGGGTCGGAATAGACCATCGTGTAGTGCTGAGCACGTGAGAGCTGCTTGAGTGCGCCAGACGAAGTGGCTTGGAAGTAATAGTTGTTGTCTTCCGTAGAGTTGAACACATCGGGCAAAAGGCTGATAATGCCATTGTACTCGGAAGTCTCCATCAGAATGTAGGAGAGTGTTTCGTCACCACTTCGGTTGAAAGCAGATGTATAACCCGATGCCAGCATGGTGAACTCATGGTCAGTCCACATGGTGCGGTTGATGCCAATAGGACGAGCGTTGTTGAGGACGGTGAAGTAGTCGTGATAATACTTGGCTGCTTCCTGGTAGCGTCCGCTCCACAGGCAGAGGTCGCCCAAGAGGACACGCACTGGGATGAAGAGCTTGGTGGATGGGAGACTGTTCATGTTACCCCACTCGGGTGTCTTGGTATCGACGTATGGTGCGAGGTCGGTGATGAAATAGTCGGCAATCTGCTGGATGTCGTACTTAGGGTAGAGGTTCACGTCGCCTTCTTTCTCAGTGAGGATTGGCTGTGTGACGAATGGCACGCTGCCGTAGTGGATGGCAAGCTGGAGGTAGGTCCATGCACGGAATGCCTTCACTGCTGCATATTCGCGTGCAAAGACTTTCTCGCCTCGCTTGGTGAGCATGGTATCAACTCGCGAGAGGAAGAAGTTGCAGTTCTGAATCACGGCATAGTAGTCTGACACCTCGTTGTAGGCATTGTTGGCATCGGCTGTGAAATTGGCAAGTTGCTGAAGGTCGTTGGATGCGTTCTCTGTGACTTCGGTGAGGTCGCCACGGATTTCGCCCAGGATGATGGTGCGGTCAGCCAGTTTCTGTATCTTGTTGACGATGCCGAGCACGGAATAGACCGTGTCGTTTGGTGTGTTGAGGTTGTTGTCCTCGTAGAACTCCACCAAACTGGATTCAGGCTCTGTGCAGGAAGAGAGAGTGAAAAGTGAAAAGTGAGAAATGAAAAATAGGAGTAGAAGACCCACCCCCAGCCCCTCCCTGTGAGGGATGGGAGTAGATACTCTGCTCATCAATTTGCTTGATATATAATTCTTCATAATTATCATAATTATTGAGTTTTTGAGTTTTTAAGTTTTTGAGTTTTTAAGTTCTTGTGTTTTGGCTGAGATTTCTGAGTTGTTAACAATCGAATCTCTTGTTGAAAACTAAAAAACTTAGAAACTCAAAAACTTAAAAACTAATTCTAATTAGAGTTTAATCTTCACGCCGAGTGAGAAATTGCGTCCGAGTGAGAGGAGTCCGCGGTCGATGCCCTGTCCGAGCACGGTGTTGCTCTGTGCAAATTCTGGGTCGGAGCCGAGATAGCGAGTGAGGGTGAAGAGGTTGTTTCCTGCTGCCCAGATGGTAATACCTTGCAGATAGGTGTTACTGATTGGGATGTCGTAGGAAAGCGTGACGTTCTTCAGGCGGAGATAGCTGCCATCCTCAATCCAACGGTCGGAGAATCGGCTGTTGCCCATCTGGTCGCCGTAAGTGGCATGAGGGATGTCGGTGTTCTGTCCTTCGTAAGTCCAACGGTGCAGCATGGCAGTGGTCTGGTTGTAGAAGTTGTTGCCACCTTCGAGGATGCTGCGCTGGTAGTTGTAGATGTCGTTACCAAGAGAGTAGTTGAACACGAGGTCGAGGGTGAAGTGCTTGTAGGTGAGCTTCGTGAAGATGTTTCCGTAAGCGTCAGGGTTAGGGTCGCCGATGACTTGTCGGTCAGCATCGTTGATGATGCCATCGTCGTTGGTATCGACAAACTTCATGTCGCCTGCACGGAAATACTGGCGAAGTCCCGTGGACGAAATCTGATAGACGTTTGCGTTGGTTGCTTCGGCAGTTGTGGAGAAAACGCCATTGGTCTTGTAGCCGTAGAACATGCCAGCAGGCTGTCCCACCTGACTGATGATGGTGGCTCCGTAGAGTTCGGTTGTGAACGACTTGGAACTGTTAGGCAATTCCTTGATTTTGTTCTTGTAGTGACCGATGCTGGCACCGAGCGACCATGTCCAATTCTTCGTTGCAATGAGACGCAGGTTGAAGTTAGCATCGAATCCTTCGTTCGAGAGCTTGCCACCGTTTGTCCAATTGGTGTTCATACCCGTGAGGTAAGAGAGGGCATTGAGGGAAAGGAGGTTGCTGGTGGTGCTGCGGAAATAGTTAAGACCGAACTGAATGCGGTTGTTCACTGCGGCGAGTTGTATGCCAGCTGTGAGTCGGGAAGTGGATTCCCACTGGAGCTTGGTGTTGCCGATGTTGCCGAGTGTCTTGCCAGAGATGCTGTTGAACATCTTACCTGCCACGAAATAGGTGCGTGACACTTGGGAATTGACATCGTCGTTACCCAGCATGTCGAAACCGACATTGAGCTTGAGGAAGTCGATACCCTTGAGGCGATACCAAGGCTCGTTGCTGATGACCCAGGCTGCGGCTACGGATGGGAAGAATCCCCAAGCGTACTTGCCAATCTTCACACTGTTCTTGGCATCGACGCCGAAGCGTGAGGAGCCGTCCATAGAGAGTGCTGCGAGGAAGTAGAAACGCTCAGCATAGTTGTAGTTGGCTTGTGCGTAGTAGGTCATATCAACGTACTTGTCTTCTGTTCCGTCGGTCTGCTTGTAGGAAAGCGAAGAAGACATGTTTGGAGTCTTGTCATTACCTGAGTTGTAACCAATCTGGGTGTCGAGCTTGTAGGCACTGTTGAGGTAGCGCAAACCACCGCGAACGTCGAAGATATGTGCATTGAAGCGACGATTCCAATTGAAATAGGTGTCACTCATAATGACAGTTTGCTTTCCTGCCAATGCCGCACTGCAGTTATCAACACGACCGATGCCTGCCACGTCGTAGCTTGGCACGCCATTTGTTGGGAGATAGTAATTCTGGTCGGTATTGACAAGGCTGAATGCGAAGTGCTCAGTGACGCTCCAATAGCGGTTGATGTCCCACTTAGGGCGCACAGAGAGGGTGATGGAGCGGTTGCCGAAGTTGTTGCGGTTGTTGCCATCGCCATTGCGAAGAATGGCAACAGGATTGGCAAGCGATGTGCGATAGCTGTTGTTGGCGAGTACGTCGTTCAGATAGTCGTCAGCCTCAGCAATGTAGTTCGACACGTGTCCCTGTGCATCGAATGCGAATGGGGAGAGGAACGGAGCCTTGATGAGACTGAGGAATGCTGGCGAGGAGATGATGCCATCGGTGATATTGTCCTTGATACCGTTGTCACGCATATCGCGGGTGACATCGCTGTAGCTCGCATCGAAACGGACAGATGCCTTGCGCGAAAGACTGATGTCGGTGTTGAAGCGCATGTTGAAACGCGAGAAGTCGGTGTTCTTGAGCGTTGCGTCTGCCTTGGTATAGCCTACGGAGAGGTTGTAGTTTGCCACATCGTCACCACCCTGCACGTTGATGCTGTAGTTCTGGGTGAATGCCTGGTCATAGACCTGCTTGCGCCAGTCGGTGTTGTTGTGGAACTGAGAGTAATAGTAGTAATTAGGGTCGGTGTTGAGGAACTTGAACGAGTTGGACTTGGTTCCTGTGGTACCGATGAGTTCGGATGCATACACGCGGAACTGTTCTGCGTTCATCATATCCACTTCCTTTGGCAGGAGTTCGTAACTGCCACCAATGCTAAGGTCGATACGCGTTGCCATCGACTTGTTACGCTTGGTTTCAATCACTACCACACCATTGGCAGCCTTGGCACCGTAGATGGCAGTTCCGTTCTTCAGCACGGAAATCTTCTCGATGTCCTCCACCATGATGTTGGCAAGGAGGTTGTTGAAGAAACCGTCGTGGAGGGAAGGACGGGTGAGTTGCATGTCCTGTGGCACACCGTCGATGATGACGAGTGGCTGGGCATTGGCATTGAGGGAGTTGATACCATTCATGAACATGGCAATGCCTTGTCCTGGCACACCGCTACGAGTGAGTGTGCGGAGGTCGCCGCCGAAGTTCGACTGAATCTGGTTGTCGATGGAAATGTCGTTGTTGTTATAGGTGACTTTCGCCGTGCGCATGCTTTGCGCCGAAGTGGAAGGCGTGTAGATGTCCTTGAACTTGTCGCTATACATGAGTGTGCGGAGTTGGCTCTGTCCACCAATCGACTGCTCAACGAGCGAATAGCCTTCTGCCTCGAAGGAGAGAACCGTGGCGTAGGTTGGAATCTTGATGGTATATTGTCCATTCTCGTCGGACATCGCTGCATAGCGACGATCGTTGTACGCAGTGATACGCACACCGGCAGCAGGCAATTTCGTTCCTGCATCGATGACAGTACCGCTGATTTCCTTCGTTGGCACACTTGGGCGCTCAACGACAGGCTTCTTCTGAGGAGTGGCTTCTTCCTGTGCGAAAGTGTCTGACAATTGACAGCTGGCAATTATCGAAAGAAATAGGATTACTCTTTTATTCATGTCTTATTCCTCCTCTTCTTTAGATGGTTTAAGATAGATGCAGTCGAGATAGGTGTCACGCGAATAGCTGGTCTCACGACGGGTGATGCTACACTCCAAGCGGAGACGCACCGTGACGTTCGTCTGTGCATAGTTGCAGACTGGGAAGGAGAAGGTTCCTATCTTGACTGTATCGACTACGTATGGGTTGTTCGAAACAGCATCCGAGAAAGCCAGTTCCTGCACATCGCCCTTCTCGTCGGTGTAGAAAAGCGTTGCCGTGAATTTGTTTGGCTTGAAGTCGCGCGAAGCCGTGTTATAGACAGTCTTTGGCAGACAAACGGCACAGATGTCGTAAGTGCCCGACAAGGTGTTTGGCACTTCGTATGTCACCGTCCAGTTGGAAGAACTGGTGCGAGGGTTGATACGCATGTATGCCTGGCTGGAAATGGAGTCGGCATTGCCTGCACTGCGGAACTCCAGTGTGCAGTCTGTGTTCTCCAAGATACGCGACTGCATTTCACCCTCCACTTTCACAGGCCAGAAGTAAATCTGCTCCTTCTTGAAAGGCCATGCCTTGAGGTTGTAGAACACGCCATTGCTACTTTCGAGCGTGTCCTTCACGTAGGCAGACGAAAGCAGACCGCCTTCGCTCAACGGCTTGTAATACACATGGTACTCAGGGTCGAGGTATTTGCTGTAGGAAGTGGAGAAAATGGAGTCGTTCAGGTGCTGCAAATTGCGGTTGTAGAAGAGATCTTGCATCAACAGGCGATTCACCCAGTAGTTCTGAATGGAGTCGGCTTTGTTCTCGCTGCCGTAGTTGAAATACTTGAGGGCTTCCTGATAGACAGGTTCCCATACCTCCTTGCTCGGAATGAGGGCGATGTAATTGGAGTCCTCATGGTTGATGTTGCCGAAGGAGCGATAGAGGATGTTGGAAAGCACCATCACAGAGTCGCTATACACCTTCTGTCCATCCACGAGTCCGCTCTGCACGCTTCGGTCTTCGTCGAGTTCCTGCTTTTCGAACGACTTCAGGTAGCGGCCCAAGTGGAGATAGTCGTTGATGGTGGTGATGCCTTCATACACATTATATGAATAGCGCACATCGTCGTCAATCACATGGAGCAGACCGTTCTTCGCAGGCAGGTTGAAGGAGCCACCCACGATGCTGGCGTTCTTGATGCGTTCGGCAGTAATCGGTGTTTGCTTGTCGTTGAGCAGAAGCACGTTCTCACCATTGGCACTCGCACCCATGTTGTAGAGGTTGTGAGAAATGTGGTTCATCACGAAGTGGCGAGCCACCATCGAGTCGCCTTTGGCAGTCTGGCACTCACGGAGCAGCGAATCCACGTTGAACGTGCTGTTCTTAGGTGCCCAAACAGTGAGCGACTGGTCGGCATTGAGCAGGTCGGCGTATGTGATGTTCGTGCGCTTGGCGTAGTTATACACATGCGTCACCTTCAGCACCTTGAGGAAATCGCTCAACTGTGCGTCCGACTCCACCAGCTGCAACAGCGTCTTGTCCGATGCTGCAAGTGCTGGATCGTAGTGGTCGTCCCAAGTGTCGGAACAGGACGTGAAAATAAAGAATGAAGAATGGAGAATGAAGCATGTCAACACCATCGTCAGTCCATTCCTAATCTTATGTATTACATGTTGTTTCATAATGTATATCTTTGTTTTTATCGGTTCTTGTTAGATGAAGGCTGGAGAACGAAAGAAGAAAATGCCATAAGAGTGAATCACATTCTTCATTCTTTCATTCTTCATTCTTCATTTAAAACTTAGTGAGTATCCTCGGCTGTGAGACCGGCATAAACGCTCTTTGGACAAAGTTCGAAGTAGTTGATTGGGAACTCAGCCTTTGGATTCTCCAACACGAGCTTGAAGCGCACCCAGTATTCGCGGTCAGGATGCAGCGTCTGCGTAGTGAGAATCTTGCGAAGCTTTCCGCTCTGGGCGCGGAGCACATTCACACCACCCTGCGACCACGAGTCCATGTCCTTCATGTAGCCACGGTTGTGCATGGCCTTGTCGATAGCTTGGTTGGCTTCTTCATCGCCTTCCACGTCTGCCACCCAACCGATGGTAGGGTCAGCACCCCACACACGGAGGTCGATTGGAATACCCATTGGCTGCATGTTGTCCTTCTCGCCGAAGTAAATCTGAACCACACCACGCATTTCGCCTGAACCGTAGGCAAAGCGAACTTCGTAGGTGTTTTCTGGCACAGGAGGGAGCTTGAAGGAGATGTCGAACTGTCCCACCAAGTCAACGGCATCCTGATAAGTCATCATCCAAATGCCACGCTGACGAAGGCTCAAGTCGGGTGTGTGTCCGTGGAAGTCCCATCCTTCAATCACCTTGAAGCCCGTTGCCTGGTTCATGTTGCCGCGAGCACCGCAGTTCATGAATTCAGGCGTGATGGTCACAGCGTCGATACGAATACGGTCGTTGAACACCACGTCGCGAGTCTGCACATTGTAGGTGAGGATGTCGTCGATGTAGTGGTAAATGCCGTTCAGCGCCTGCTGGTCGATGTTGCCCACTTCGGATGGAGCCCAAACACGCACGCCTTTCACGCTGTAGCGGTTGGAAACACCCTTGCGGTTGATGAACAGACCGTCGGCAGGAGTACTCATCTTCATGATAGTACCAGGCATCAGCGTCGTGTACCAGTCGGTGCAGTCGATGAGGTCGGTATGCGCACAAGTGGTTTTCACTTCGCCATACACCGTCCAGTCGTTGTAAGCACCATAGTAAGGCAGGAGGTGGTAGGAAACGAAACGGTTGAGCGGATTCTTGCGGTTCGTCCAGTCGTCGTCATATTTGCCTGCATCTTCTGGATAGACCTCGTCGTACACCTGCTTGGCGTAAGCCTTGAGGTCGTCGAGGTTGTTGATGCCCGCTTTCTGATACACTTCGTCCTTTTCCACGAAAGCCGTGTAGCGTTTCATTCTGATACCCACGTAGTACATCGTATAGGTAGCACCACCCGTACTGATAGGCATACCCTTGTTCACAGAGTCTGCGCCGCACGAATAGGTATTGTCGATGTACTCATACAGGGAGTCGCACATGCCCGTCAAGTTGAGAGCAGCATTGAAGAGGCTGATTGTGCTGTCCTCTGCCATCAGTTCTGGCAGATACTGCGAGTTAGGCTGAATCACATGGTCGAGCGTGTGAACCACACCGTTCTCCACGGAGTCGTCTCTGGCAATCAGTTTTGAGTTCTTGTTGATATAGTACGCAGCCACACCCGTCACGGCATCAGAATCGGTTGAGAAGGTGAGGTAGCGGTCGTTGAGGTTGGCAGAAGGGATGTTGCCATCGCTCAAGTCGGTCGTGAAATACGCGTATTTGATGATGTGGTTCCAGGCAATCGTGTCGCACTCAGCCTTCGTCAGTTCATCCACCGATGCCTTGCCATGCTCCTTCAGGTAGAGCTGCACTGCATCGTTCGTGGGAGCTAAACAGGTGTAAGTGCCGTAGGTTGCCATCATGCCATACATGCCACTGCGGTTGAGAATCGCGATGAAGTCGCTGAAGGTTTCCTGACGATTCACCAAGAAATCTGAAACCATCTCACCATCGAACACGTAGTAGTTTTCGGCTGCTGGTTCGTCCGAGCAGGAGTAGAAAGTGAAAAGTGAAAAGTGAAAAGCGAAAAGCGTAAGCAGCAGCATCATTCCGCTTCTCATCTTATGTATTACATTCTTTTTCATAATGTATGCCATTGTTTATTTTAGGAGATTACATGTTCAATGATGTTTTGTCGGTTTCGTAGGCAGGGTTCTGCTGGAGGAGAGGGTTCGCCTTGAGCTCGCTGCGGTTGTATGGGAAATACAGGTAATCCTTGATGGCAAGGCGAATCTTGATGGCAGCGGTGTTATCCACAAACTTAGGACTCACCTTCTGTATCATGCGGTTGTTCTCACCGTCGCGGCGACACATACGAACGAGGTCGAACCAACGCTTGCCCTCGAACATCAGTTCACGCTGACGCTCGTCGAACACCAGGTTCTCCATGTCCATGCGAGAAGAAGCATAGTCGTCGAACACGAGCGTGTCGGTCGTTGCCACGCGCTTCAGGTTGGCACGTCGCCAAACGGCACTCACTCCGGCAAACGCACGGCGATAGCGGTCCAGCTGCTCTTCCGAAGCCGATGCACCCTTCTCCATGTTACCAGCCAGTTCCACTTCTGCTTCAGCGCGCATCAGGATGACATCGGTGAAGCGATATACAATCCAGTTGGCATAGTCCTGAGAACGAGTCGAACTCGTCACAACAGGCATACCACCCGTGGTGGTCGTGGAACGGAAACGCACACTTTCATTCACGTATTTTTTCACGAGAATCCTACTGTTCGATTCCGACATATATTCCAAATAGCGGCTGTCAGTCTTCGAGAAGTAGTCGTTCAGTCCTGCGTATGCATCGGTGAAGAGATAACTTGGTGCTGAGAGTTGTCCAGCCGAGTTTCTGCTGCCACCGAAGAAGTCGGCAACCAATCCGTTTGTCGTTGACTGGTTCTGCACAAAGTTCAATTCGAAGATGCTCTCAAACGAATTGCCTTCGCCAAAGATTTCGTCGTAGGCATTGCCCGCGTAGGTGGAGTTGTTAGGAGCCTCGCTGATGAGAGGGTACTTTCCATAGAGTTCCACAGTCATGCCAGTCGGATCTTCCTCGTAGTCCTCTTCATACTCGCGAATCTTCTCGTCGATGATGAGGTCGCAGTAGTCGATGGTCTTCTGGTATTCACCCTTCCACAGGTACATGTCCGCCAGCATCGCATAGATGCCCCAGCGAGTGATGCGGCATTTGTTCTCCACCGATTCCTCGCCGTAGGAGCGGACAGCATCCTGCTTCACCGATTCGAGGTCGGCAATGAGACTGTCAAGCACCACGTCGAATTTCGTGGCAGGAAGCATGAAGTCTTTCGTGTCATCGATAGAAGGCTGTGTAGAGTAAGGCACATCGCGGAACGCACGAATCAGGTAGAAGTAGCAGAGGTCGCGCAAAGCCGACACCTCGGCAATGTGTGCCTTCATCTCTGCTTCCGTGTAGTTAGGGTCGATGGCGTGAACACCAGGTGCATAGTGGATGACCGTGTTGCAGCGGTTGATGCACTGGTAGAAGCACTGCCATGTAGTGAAACTGTTTGTTTCCAGAATGTTCTCCTTGATGATTTGGTTGAGGTCGTTACCCGTTCCCGTACCGTTCGTGAAGTTGTCGCTTCGCACTTCGCCCCACACCAGCATACGCTTCAGGCAGTCCTGCGTTTCGAGTTGTGCATAGCAACTGTTCACCACGCTGTTCACGTCAGCCTCTTCCGTCCAATAGTTCTCAAGCACGATGTCGTTCAGAGGAACAATGCTCAGGAAGTCGTCGCAAGAAGTAAAAAGGAAGAATGAAGAATTCAGAACGAAGAATGCAAGCAGCACCTTCCATCCGTTTCTTATCTTCTGTTTCATATTTAGTTTCATATTACTCTGTTTTTATTGTTGTAAGGACGTGAAGATGAAAAACAAGAAGAGGGGAATGACACGCATTCTTCATTCTTCATTCTTCATTCTTCATTCCTTATTATGTGTTAGAACTGAACTGTGATACCGAGTGTATAACTCTTGGCAGGAGGGGTTTGCGCATTATCCGTTGTCACACCGTAGCCGCCGTAGCCCACTTCAGGCGAAGCACCTGAGTAGCTGGTGAGCGTGAAGATTTGGTTCGCACTGAGGTAGAAGCTCAATGCAGAGAGGCCCAATGGCTTCAGCTTCTTAGGGTCGAACGAATAACTCAGCTGCATGTAGTTCAAGCGGAGGAAGTCACCCTTCTCCACGAAGCGGTCACTGCCCAACCAGTTGTAGCCGCTCTTGTAGAGGGCACGAGGAATCTCAGCCACGTCGCCTTCCACACGCCAACGCCAGTTCACCGCCGTCGATTGGTTCTTGTTCGTGTACATCGACTCAGCATTCATACGGGCAGCGTTCACAATCTTGTTGCCCACACGGAAAGCGAACTGCGAGTTGAGTTGCCATCTGCCATAGTTGAACTTGATACCAAATCCACCATGGAACTTTGGCAACGAACTGCCGAGATACACAATGTCCAATTCGTTGATGTTACCGTCATGGTTCACATCCTCATAAATCGCATCGCCACCCTTGAACTCATAGATGGCAGAGTTCGTGTTGTTGTCGTAGCTGAACACCATTGGCACCGTCAGCCCATACTTGTCAATCACCACGTTGCCCTCTGCATCGCGAGCCACTGGTGCATTCGGACCGCTCACTCCTGGCACTTCCACATCCGAGTACTTCGAATACTGGTACACACCCTTGTAGCGGAAACCATAGATACTTCCGAATGGGTTGTGCAACTGCACACGGGTCAAGTAGCTACCGTTGTTGTGGTTGAATTCGCCGTTCAGACTCTCCAGGATGGTTGGGTCCATCTCCAGAATCTCGTTCTTGTTGTTCGCAAAGCTCAAGTTACCACTGATGCTGAACTTGCCAGCCTTCACGATGTCGCGGGCGTTGATATTCACTTCCCAACCGTTGTTGCGCATCCGTCCATTGTTCTGCACACTCAGGTTCGCAAAACCCGACGACGAAGGAATGGCGCGGTTATACATCAGCAGTCGCGTCTTGTTGTTCGTATAGAGGTTGAAGTCAGCAGTCAGACGGTTCTGGAAGAATCCCAAGTCGAAACCGATGTTCCACGTTTCCTGGTCTTCCCACTGCAACATGTTCAGACGGATGTTACTCTGGTAAATCGAAGGGTTCTCGTTGTACGCAGCCGTGTTCGAATACTTCGAGAAGTAAAGGTACTCGCCTCCTGGAGGGCTACCCACCTTTCCCCAGCCTGGACGAATGGAGAGCATCGACAGCCAAGGGATGTTCTTCATGAACGGCTCGTCGCTCGCATTCCAGCGGAACGAAACAGCTGGGAACGTACCCCATCGTCTGCTGTCACCAAATTTCGTCGTACCGTCGCGGCGCACACTGAAGTCGGCAATGTACCTGCCCTTGAAGGCATAGTGAGCAGAGAAGGTCATATACACGCTGCGCCACTGGCCTGCACTCGTGCCCAGGCTGTTCACGATACCGTCAGCCGTGGTCGATTCGATAGTACCCGTAGGCAGGTTGTAAATGCCGCTCGATGCACCCTTCGACGTTCCGCTCGTCAACTGGAACTGACCCATCGCCATGAACGAATGGTCGGCATTCTTGAAGTGAGGCGTGAACGTGAGTCGGTGCGTCGTCGTCACAGCCGTACTCTTCGACGAGTTGCTGGTGCTCTTGTTGTTGTCGCTTGCCGACCAACCCGTAGTCACGAGGCTCGAAGGATAGAAGCTGTCGTTATACCTATTATTGATACTAAAGAGAATCTTGCCTTCATACTTCAGTCGGTGCGACTCGTCGTCCGTACCGAGCAGTTCGTAGTGCAGCTGGAACTCAGGCTGGATAGCATACTCCGAATCCTTGTTCTTCGCCTGGTATGCCAAAGCCACAGGGTTGGCAAGCGAGAGCTGGTCGCTGCGAAGCTCGTTGCTCACATTTGGCAGGATATGGTAATAGTCAGCCAAGTCGTTGCCCATCGCATCCTGCTCATACACCGAGAGGTTAGGCATCTTCTGATAAGCAATGCCCAAGAGGTTGCCAGCGTTCTTCTCATTCTTCGTATAAGTCATGTTGAAGTCCGTCACCACCTTGATGCGGTTGCTGACGAAGTAGTCGAGAGCCACGCGCGTGGTGAAGCGGTTCAGACGCTGCTTCAGCACCGTACCCGTCTGCGTGTCCCAACCGCCCGACACACGGAAGTTGGCTTTCTCACCACCACCCGAAATCGTCACGTAGTGCTTTTGCAGCAGACCGTTCTTGATGACTTCCTTGCGCCAGTCGGTGTTGTTGTTATACATCTCGTATTCCGAGAACGAAGGGTCGTAGTTGAACTCCACAATGTTGCTCGCCGCGTCCGACAGGCTTGGGTTGTAGTACGCCTCCTTCATCAGCATCGTGTACTGGTCGCCATTCAGCATACGCATACCCTTAGGCTGGTGCGTCAGCGTCGCGCGGTACGAATAGCTCACGCGGGTCTTACCTCGCTGACCGCGCTTCGTCTTGATTTCGATGACACCATTCGCACCCTGCGAACCCCAGATGGCAGTACCAGCTGCATCCTTCAGCACCGTAATCGATGCAATATCGTCGGGGTTCACGTTCAGCAGTTCCGACCACTGGTCTTCGCTTGCGTTGGCATAGTCGAAATTATTGTTGTTGTCCGTCTCGAAGATATTGCCGTTTACCACGATGAGCGGGTTGGCATTTCCGTTGATGGTGCTCACACCACGCAAGCGCATCTGCGAACCAGCACCCAGGTTACCCGAGTTGGCAACGATGTCGAGACCGGCAATACGTCCCTGCAAAGCTTCGTCAACCGACGTCACACCCAGACCCTCGAATTCCTTCGCGTCAATCGTCTGATGGGCAATCGAAAGTTCTCTTTCAGGAATTGCCAGACCGCTCGACTGCACGGTTTTCTTCGAAGTGACGACCACTTCCTTCAGTTGCGTGCTGGTTCTCATGCGGATTTTATACACCGTTCCCTTGATAGGAATGGTTTGTGTGTTGTAGCCGATGTACGACACACGGAGCCTATGCTTTGGATTCACAATCTTGAACGAGAAGTTACCGTTGATGTCTGTCACCGCATGAGCGACGATACGCTGCTGGTCGTCAATCTCCACCACGTTCGCCATCATCAGCGGCTCCATGTCGTCTTCCACCGTTCCGTGAATCATCGTTCCTGCCGTCTGTGCCACACCATTCATGCAGCCACCAGCCAGCAGACTCACAAGTAGGAATAATTTATGTAGTTTCATAAGAACTTCTTATTTAGTAATCGTAAAAAAATAAGTTGGTACGATTTTTAGGAAAACTCATGTCATTTATACCAAGTTATTATTTTATTGTTCCTTTCTCCCTCCCTCACAGGGAGGGTTGGGGTGGGTCTTTTCACTTTTCATTTCACTTCCGATGGTAGTCCAATGCGCCGTCAATCTGATGCACCACGGCATACGAACTCGTGTAGATGTTCTGCGCACTTGGCGCACTGCCACTGTCATACTGGTATTCGCGCGCCATCAGGTTATACAGTCCGCTGCCCGTCTGCACACTGTGCTTCGCACCGCTTTCGTCCACGATGCTGATGCCGCTGTTGTCGTAGCTCACATCCAGCTTGTGGTAACTCAAGTTGTCCTCCACGATTTCGTAGGCAGCCGTCTCGTAGTTCGCGTTGTCAGCACCCATGCCGATGTAGATGGAGTTGTCCATGATGTGGTAGCGGATGAAGTTCTCAATCACCGTCGTCAGACTGTCTGCCACCTCTTCCTCTTCGGCTTCGTCCACCTGCTCCCAGGTTGGCAACTTGCCCTCGGCAGTGAGTTTCGCGATGGCATCATTCGATGGCACGAACACCGAGTAGTTGAACGTGTTGAACAAGTTCACATTCGTGCCGCCACAAGCATGACGGTCGGAACCGACCACGTGGGTCGTCTCGAAGAACGAACTACCCTGCATCAAGCCATAGAACGCCGAGAACTCCTCATGCTCCGACAAGATGTCTGCCACGGTCTTTCGTGTACTCAGCAACGGTTCCTCGTCGAGCACGTATGTGCGGCCGTTGCCTTCCAAGCTCTCGTCGAAGAACTGAGCCACAGGCACCGTCGTACCCTTCGTGCGCTGGTCGCTGCCCTCCACGGTCATGCCGTGGTCGCGAGCCGACACATGGTTCACCTTCACCATGCCGCCGCCCTTCGTCTTGTAGAAGGTGTTGCCATCCTCCACATCGCCAATGACGATGTGGCTGTTCAGGATGTCCTCCAAGCGGTTGGTAATCTGGGTGTAGCTTGCCTCCGTGATGGAGTCGGTCACCTCGCCCGTCTCCACGTCGTAGTTCCAAATCGATGCCCACACCTTCTCGCGCTCAGTCTGCGCGTCAGCCTTGTAGTGGAAGCGGAACAGCTGCGTGTTCGCCTTGCCGAACGAGCATGGGTCGATATACTCCAAGAGTGCGTTGTTCGAAGGGATGAAGAAACTATAGAAGGAGTTCTGCGAATTCAGATACACGTCGAAGCCCAACTGCTCGATGGCCCAGTAGATGATACCCATCGTCTCCTTGTTCACCAAGGCAGGGAACGACACCGAGATATATGCCACAGGGTTGAACACCTTGTTCGTGAAATACACCGCACCGTTGCACGCAATCGCCACGCTGTCCACGTCCTCCACCTTGATGCCCAGCTCGTCGTTCGCGTCGTTGAGCACGGTGTTGAACTTGCTCGGAACGGAATTGACAAAGGAATTGAGCATACTCACGTTGAGCATCTTCTCAACCACCTCGTCAGGCACGTTCTCCCATGTGCCGTACCTGTCCTTCAGCGCCTTGCCAGCACCCTCGTTCCAGTAGCGGTTCAGCGCCTCGTCGCTTGGCACAATCATCACACCCATGTTCTCCTGCAATGCCACGTTCGTCGCAATGCCCGCATTCGTCTGCGAATAGAACTGGTTCCACCCTGGGTCGAACTTCAGCTTGCCGTTCACGGGACCCTCCTGCGGAGTCAGCTCAATCGCCGTGCCGCCGTGCGAACGCAGCGAGAAGTAGCACTTCTGGAACACCGAATCCACGTTCGTGCCGTTGAGTCGGTTGTACTCGCGCGTCACCACGTCGCCCGCATAATAAGGAGCACAGTAGCGGTCCAGCAACTTCGAGTAGCCCTGCGCGTTCTTTGTCGTGCGAATCAGCTCTGCCATGTTCTGGAGCGGAGTCACCACCTCAGCCATCTTGTGCACAAAGCCGTTCGAGCACTTGATGTTCTGCTCCTCCATCACCACGCCGTTCACGTCCGCGTCGCCAGGCTGACGCTGACGGCGGTTGTTGAACAGGAAGTCCACGTCGCTGTTTGTGATGAGCTGGTTGTTGAGGAACGACTCGATGAAGTGAATCATCGGCGGAGTCGTCGCGTCCATCATCAGCGGAATCGTCTTGTTCTGGTCGCGGTAATACTGCCAGTACGGAGTCTCAGGCATCTGCGAAGGAGCCATGAGCGGGATGGAGTCATATTCCGACTGGCTCGTCAGCCTGCGCATACAGTCGCCCTCCGTCGGTCCTTCCGAACTCGACAGGTAAGCCACCTGGCACGAGTTGTTAATCATGCTGCCATACAGGAGCATCTTCTTCTGTGCGAGGCTCAGCCCCTCATAACTGCTCACGCCCCACTTGTTGCTTTGGAAGAAGCGGGCGAAAGCGTCGTCATCGGCAACGAAGAGCGTCTTGCTACCCGTCTTCGAGAGCACAGGCGCATAGCCCAAGTCGTCGATGAGCCGCACCGTGTTGGTATAGCTACCGTTGTCCTTCAGGTAGTCGTAGATGCTCGCGCCCAGCCAGTCGGGGTCCTCCTTGCCGAGGGTGTAACCGTCGCTGCACGAACTCATCCCGCTTCCGAAAGCAATCACGAAGGCAGCCGTCGCCCACAGTGTCGATTTGCGTTTTCTTTTGCAAAGATTCATGTTGATTAAGATTTTATGATTTTTTGGAATTTCTCTCTCCGCTGTAGTTAGGTCATACACGCTTTGCGAACCCCTCGCCACAAGGCGTATGGATTCCGATGCAAAATTACAAAGTAAATTCCAAACTCATTTCACGATTTGTAACACGCATTTTTTGATTTGTAACATTTCCCCGAATCCTGTCATTACTTATTTCGATTTTGTAACATCCACTTACTTATAGGACGAATCCATCGTATTTTTTCCCTTCTCAGCCATACGTCCGTCCATCCTTTCAAAACAAAAGGAGAATGGCGAAAACGACAACCCAGCCTTCGGACGCACCGACCCGTTCCTGCTACCGCACCGAACCTCCCATCCCATTCCACCCAACCGCGCTTTCCCCTTTTCTAAATCGCCGAGCCCTCGGCAAAATTCAAACGAGCCCTCGCTTGAACAACAACGAGGGCTCGCTATGTCGATAACGAGCCCTCGTCCATTTAGTTGAGTAAAAAAAATAATTCAGTAAATCCCCAATCGCGAATCAGTAAATCCCCAATCGGAAACCTCGCTATCCCCTATCGCGATTCGCGCAATCCTAATGCGCCGTGGCGTCATGGCAGCTTGTCCATGTCGGCGGCGGTGTAGTTGTCCATGTTGAGATGGTAGCGCATGAGTTGTTCGAGTTGGAACTTGGCAGGTCGGAATCCGTCGGGCAGAGGGAGATGGGAGAAGGTTTGGAAATAGAGTACACAGGCATCGCGCCACCACCAGGCATCGCGTGCCTGACGGTCGTAGCGTTTCATGAGGTCTGCCCATCGCTCCGCATCGACGAATGGTTTCATCTGCCGCCAAGTGTCTGCCTGTGCCTCCGCCTCGCGGACTCCCTGCTCGTAGGTGAGGCAGAGGGTGTCCCAGAGTGTCTTGCCACTGCGCATGGTGTGTTTCCAAGGGACGTGATGGAACCAGAGGATGAGGTTTTCGGGGCATTGGTGGATGTCGTTATACTGTGAAAAGAGTGAAGGCGGGTATTGGCGTGTGGCTCCGCTGCCCGTCTCGACGGTGCGGTCGAAGCCCAGTCCGAGAGAGTCCGCCTTGTGATAATAAGGTGGTAGCCAGTCGGCGCGTACTCCCTTGGGTGCGTACCACGGTTCGGGTCCGTAGTGGTGGTTGCCAGCAAAGATGTGGTGAAGTCCGAGCGGCATCATATAGTGGACACAGGCTTCGTGCGACTGGCAGAGGACGCGTGTCATGGGTGTGAGGAAATCGGGGTCGGTGGAGAAGGTCTGCATGAGGAACTCGCGAGCAATCTGCTCACTGCTCAGGTCGGGGTTCCAGGCGAGACGGCCGAAGGCGTACCAGTTGGCTTGCGCCATGTCGCTGCCGCACCAGTTGCGCGAGTCGCCGATGTTGGCGACACCCGCGAAGGCAGTCTTTCGGGAGTCGGTTCGTCGTGCAAAATTGGCGAATCCATCGGGAGTTTTTGCGATGTCGAAACACTCCTTCCACATCGGTGCGAGGAAGACGCTGTGGATGCTCTCGCCGAGGTATTCCTGAGTGATTTGCACCTCAATCATGGTTTGTGTCTGCTTCATGGCGAGGAGGAGAGGCGAGATGGGTTCGCGTGGCTGGAAGTCAACCGGTCCGTTCTTGATTTGGATGATGACATTGTCGGCAAACTGTCCGTCGTAAGGCATGAACTCCTCGACCGCCTGTGCAGCTCGGTCGCTGCCTTCCTTGGCTGAATAAACGAATGCTCGCCACATGACGATGCCGCCATGAGCTGCGAGTGCCTCGGCGAGCATGTTGGCACCATCCACGTGGGTGCGTCCATAGTCCATCGGTCCAGGTTCACCCTCGGAATTTGCCTTGACGAGGAAGCCGCCGAAGTCGGGAATCAGGCGGTAGATGTCATCTGCCTTCTGTTTCCACCACTGTCGCACTTGTGGGTCGAGCGGGTCGGCGGTGGAGAGTCCTCCGATGGCTTTGGGCGAAGCAAAGTTGACGCTGAGATAGACCTTGATGCCGTAAGGACGGAGTACGTCGGCGATGCGCTTGGTCTCTTGCAACTTCTCCTCACCGAGCATGAGGGGTTTGGCATTGACGTTGTTGAGTACGGTGGCGTTGATGCCGATGGAGGCGTTGGCACGAGCGTAAGCTTTCCAGCGTTGGACGTTGGCATTGGCTTTGGCATTGGTGGTGGCTTCGTTCCAAGCTGGGGAAGCGGAGGTGATGGCATCGACGGTGGCGTTGGCTTTAGCTTTGGCGTTAGCTGCGTCGTGCCAGAAGATGCTGCGTCCTGCAAATCCGCGTTCGACGGTGCCGTTCGGGTTGTCCCAATGGTTGAGGATGCGGATGTCGTAGGCAGGAGTCTCGCTGAGGGTGCCGTGGAGGGTTTGTCCCGTGGCTTGCATCCGCAGGAGGGTGTAGGCACCATAGAGTACGCCGAGGGAAGTGGCAGACTCGACATGAACGCTGCTTCCATCGTCAAAAATGTCGAATCCATCGTGGGTTTTTCCGTTTTTCACCACGGCAAGGACGATGTTTTTTCCTTTCCAGTAGTGCTGCATTTCGGTGGTGGCAAGACGGAGTGTAGGGTCTTTCTTGCCGATGGTTTTCACTTTGGGTTGCTCCTTCTGAGCATTTGCGGGGGTTCTCAGCCAGAGGCGGCTGCCGTCTTCCGCCTTGGCATGGCAACAGCACAAGAAGAGTACGATTGCCAAAATGGTGTATTTGCTTTTCATCGTCATAAATGTTGTTTTCCGTGGCAAAGATACGGCAAACCGACAATTCCAACAAAAAAAATCAAAGTTTTTTATTTTTCTAATCATCATGCGGATGATTTGCAAACCGCTCACAATCAGCACGTTTCACAAATATGTTACAATTTAAAAGATATGTGTTACAAAAAAAATGGTAAAAAATTTGCTTTTGTTTTTCCGAAAAAATAATTTTGCATCCGAATTCTCGATGAAAGTGAAAAGTGAAAAATGAAAAGTGAAAAATGCCATCCGGCGTTTAAGTTAGAAGAGGTCTCCTAAAGAAATTGGCAAAATGTACTAAAGTATCTTTAGGAAACAAACGAAAACTTAAAAACTCAAGAACTCAAGAACTCAAAAACTTACATTAAATATTAACTAATTCAAAATCAAAAAGCTTATGAACAAGAAATCATTACTCTTGGCAGTGTTTGCAGCAGCTGGACTGAGTGCCAGTGCACAGCAAATCCTGAAGATTGGCTTTGAAAGTGACGAACCTAAGGGAGTCTATACAACGAAGGACTCTACCCAGTTCGCTGGTTTCTTTGCTGACCACATCAACCTCCAGGCTGATGACATGTGGAATGAACAGGGCACAGACGCTCACTCGGGCGAATATGCTCTGGAAGTGGATAACACGAACATCTTCAAGGGCAACCCTTGGGACCGTGGTTTCAAAATCCGTAACATCCAGTTGGAGGACAACACCAGCTACCGTGTGTCCTACTGGGTGAAGGCTGACCCTCAGTATGAGGCTTCGGACGGTACAAAGGGCAACACCTCTATTAAAAACTCGCTCTCTATCGGTTTCGAGCAGGTGGAAGCTCCAACGGTGGCTCCATCGGGTGCTGAATACTACTACAACTACACGAGCGGCATGACGGGCGAATGGCGTCACATCAGAAACGTGACGTTCTTTACCAACAAGGCGCTGCAAGACAAGTACTTCGAGAAGTACAGCAAGAACGTGAAGGAAATCACTGAGGCTGGTGACACGATTTTCTACTCGGACGGCATGACGGCTTTTGCTGACCAGTATTTCATCACCATCAACATGTATAACCCTGGTCTCTACAGCATCGACGACATCGTGCTGGAGAAGGCAACGATTGCAGGTACGTCGTTCAACGACTATGCCGTTCGCATCGACTTCGGCTACCCTACCAACATCGCTTCTTTGGCAAAGACGGCTGGCGGTACACTGGTGCTCGACCCATCGCAGGTGACACTGAAGGTAGGCGACCAGACATTCAATCCTGAATTCTTGGAAGGTAAGGCAGACGGTTATCTCTATGCTTTCGTTTCCGACGAAATGGTATTGGAAGAAACAGACGTCATCGAGGTGAGCTTCACGCCTGCTGAGGACTGCCCAATTCTCTACACCACAGAGAAGCGTCCTTCTGCTGACATTGAAAGCGAAATGAAGGTGCTCCCATTCACAGGCGAAATCGCTGACTGGGACGAAACCATCGAGGAAATCCCTTCTGCTTGGGAGGCTCCTGAACTCGTTCGCACGATTCCTGAGAACGAATCATTCGAGCTGAAGGCTTCGGACGTGGCAAACGTATATTTCTACTACAACAAGCCAATCGACCTCTCGACTGCTTCTGTTGTTCTCTACAGCAATGGTAAGTCAACCGACTTAACGAAGTTTATGAACGTGACCAGCGACGGCATGGGTATCATCTGCGGAACTGGTTCACCATTGGCTGACGGTGAGTACATCGTCCAGGTAAGCGGTGTTCAGAGCACTTACGGCGAGACTTGCACGGAAGACCAGGAAGTGTCGTTCCAGGTGGGTGTTGACAGCGACACTAGCGAATCGGAAGTGGTGTATGCTTCAGACTTCGACAACGAAATGACTGGTGGTGTGCCAGAAGGATGGACCACATACAACGAGGCTGGTTTCCACCTCTACGGCTTCAACGACGATGGCAGCCAGTACAACTACAACTGGGGTGGCAACCCTGGTGGCGGTGGTACACGTCTGTACGAAGGCTTCAGCGGCGACTTCAACAAGGCTATGTATTGGGGTAGTCGTGGCACGAACGAAGGTTATGCTACATATGGCGAACAGGTGAAGGACTATATGCTCGAAGGTGGTGTGGTTGACCCTAACATGCCAGAAGGCATTGCCCTGAAGCTCGACGCTCGCAAGTATCAGATTAGCTTCTTGATGGCTGCTTGGAAGGGCGAACCTACATTCACATTCACTCTCGAAGACCTCAACGGCAATGTTTACGCTCAGTTCACAGACATCCTCGCTGCTCCAAACGTGAACGGTGCAACAGGTAAGGTGACGGGTTCGGTAAGCTGCGTGAAGGACTTCACCACTGCAACTCCAGGTTACTACGTTCTGCGCTTCACTGCTGCTGAGGCACAGTGGCAGGAATACTTGCTCGCTAACGTGAAGGTGATTACCATGCCATCGAAGGCTGCATACTACAAGCAGCAGTTGAACGTGGCTCTCGAAGCAGCAAAGGCTGTGTTGGCTACTGCTGAGGACGCTGTTTACAACGGCGACACGAAGACCGCTCTCGTCAACGAGATTGCAACCGCTGAAGCAGGTGGCTTCACCGCTCCTTCTCAGGTACAGGCAGAAATCGACAAGCTCCAGGCTATCGCTGCTGCGCTCACAGCTCGCGTGAAGAATATTGACGACTTCAACATTGCAAAGGACGAGGCAGAACTTGCCATGTCGGAACTCACTGGTACGAAGTATGAGAACACCGAGGCTTACCAGACTGCCAGCGGTATCATGAACCAGTATGGCTCGACCAACCCAAGCGACTTGGCTGACGACGTGCTTGCAGAAGTAGCTCCTAAGCTCACCAACGCTGCTGCTCAGCTGAGCAAGGTGAAGGGTTGCTCCGACCTCCTCACTTGGGGTCTCTACAAGGCTACCCAGACTGCTGGAAATATCGGCACAGCTGCTGAAGAAGAAATCAACGCTGCCTTCAACGCAACAACCGACGACCGCGAAGTGGCTAAGGCTCTCAACCACGCTAACAAGTTGCGCATCTACGAACTCATCGTCAACGGCGAATTCTCTGACGGTTTGATGACTGAAGTATATGACAACCTCAATGCAGACTCTCTCGTAACGAAGGGTATCGAACTGACAGGTGCAATCCAGAACCCTAAGTTCTATCGCGAATTTGGTAAGGACGGCTTCCCAGGCTGGACTATCACTGGTAACACTCCTGGCTTCGGTGGTTCTGCTCCTACAGCTATCGAATACGTAACTTCAAGCGGTATCAACAGCTACGGTAACAACAACTACGACATGTCGCAGACACTCGAAGACCTGCCAGTAGGTATCTATGCAGTGGAACTCGACACTCGTACTCCTGACAACTGCAAGGCAATCAACGGCTATGGCTACAACGCTCAGAACGACGAGACTGGCGTTTGGGATATGTACTCTTACGCACAGGGCGACGGCGACGCAGCTCAGAGTGTTCGTCCTTACCGTGCAGCAGGTAGCGGTTCAAGCCCAGTGGGTGTCATCAGCGACATCCAGGTGAAGGAAGGTAGTCTCACCTTCGGTGTTCACGAAGAGTATGTATCTGGCAAGGCAATGGATTCAACAGGTAATCCAACTGACTTCTGGACGGGTACTTCTCAGGTTGGCAACGCACGCCTCTTCTTCGTGGCTCCACTCCCAGGCTTCGACTATGCAACAGGCATCGAGAACCTGAAGGCTGACGTGGAAATGAACGCTGTCCGCAAGGAATTCTACACAGTGAGCGGTGTTCGCACAGCTACTGCACAGAAGGGTATCAACATCGTGAAGATGTTTGACGCTAACGGCAGAAGCATCACTAAGAAGATTGTAAAATAAGAAAACTCTTTTCCCTGTCCCTCCCCGTGAGGGCAGGGAATAGATACTCGACGCATGGACCCACCCCTCACCTCCTTTGTGAGAGGTGGGTTTCTCTTTCCCATCATTCCTATCCTTCATCATAGGTGGGCATTATCAACATGATGGATTTCCTACCAATAACAATAATCCTTTTGTATCAACTGATTGTTCTTATGAAAAAATACCTTGTCTCCTTTCTCACATTCCTGGTGCTCCTGATGGGCATCACGGCGGTTCAGGCACAGTCGCGCCGCCCCATCGACTCACAACACCCACTTTGGCTGATCCACATCGACGTGTGGAACAATGCCGACCCGCAGAAAATCATCAACCTGATTCCTGAGGATGTAAGACCATACGTCTGCTTCAACCTCTCGCTGTCTTGCCAATATGACACGGACTTGGACATCTACAAGATGCCTCAGAACGCTGTGCTCACCTACAAGTCGTGGGCATCGGTGTGCTGCGCGAACAATGTCTGGTTCACCTGCCAGCCAGCGAGTGGAGGACACACCCACATTCAGGATGACGACCTCTCCACCTTTGAATACTTCTTCAAGCACTACCCCAATTTCCTTGGCTGGAACTACGCCGAGCAGTTCTGGGGATTTGACGAGGCGAACGATGAAAGTTCGAGCACACAGGCATCGCGTCTGCAACTCTTTGCAAATCTCGTGCCAATGCACCACAAGTATGGTGGTGTGCTCATCATCAGCTTCTGCGGAAACATCTGGTCGCACGGACTCAACCCCATCGGCATGATGAAGCGTAACAACCAGTTGCTCAACGCCTGCAAGAAATATCCTGAAGCCTGCCTCTGGCTCTACAAATACACCACCTCGTCGTGCTTTTATAATAATGAGAGTGTGACATTGGCGCCATTCATCTCTGGACTTGCCACGAACTACGGGGTGCGCTACGACAACTGCGGATGGAACGGTGCGCTCGGTGCACTCTTGGGTGAAGGACACGGACGGAAATACCCTGCTGCCAGCGGCTACGGAACGGTGCTGGAGCAGACTGCCATCAACGGTGGTGCTGTGTGGGACGGTCCCGAACTCATCTGGACAGAAGACTTCAGAGAACTCAACCGCACCAACGTGAACGGTTACGAGCGCCGCAACTGGGGCACTTACACCACCTTCGACAACGGCTGGCTCGACCTCTTCCGCAAGGTCATCGACGGAAGCATCTACATCCCTACCCGCAAGGAGGTGATTGGCCGCAACAAGGTGGTCATCATCAACAACGACAATTCGGGCAACGACCAGAACAAGTATGCCACCCCAGGCGACCTCTACGACGGACTCTACAAGCAGAACGACCACTTCAACCGTGGCAACGGGCAGTTCATGGACAACCTCACCTACTTCAAAAAGACAGGACGCTACCAAGCCATCCCTGTGGTCATCGACCTCTACGACAGTCTTGCCAAGACCATCCCAACGCAGGTGAAGCGCACGGCATACGCATCAACATGGCCTTCACAGGCACGCAAGGTGGCTCAGTTCAACAAGCTCTACCCTGAAATCAGTACGGGCGACCTCTTCGTGTCCCGCCACAACAACTCTCTCATCACCTACTATCCTTTCTCCTACTTCCGCAAGGCAACAACAGCTTCGGCAGAGATTCCTTTGCTCTACAACACTTGCGACACGCTCGGACTGGTGTATGGAAAGTTCGGCAACGGTGTCATCAACGAATATGCCGACCACATCGATGTCTATCTCAACAATTTCCGTTCCGACACCACCACCCTTGTCACCGACCGACTCATCATTCGCGGTGCAACGAGTCAACCCACCTACACATTCAAGAAGCGCGTAGCAGCCAAAGCCACCACACCGACCGAGGCATGGGACGCTGAGACAGGTACTTACACCCTCACCATCCAGCACCTCGGACCCGTGGAACTCGCCATCCAATGCGCTGGCAAGGGTACTGACAAGCGCACTGACACGAACAGCAACAGCAGCCTGTCGCTCGACCTGCCTGTGCAGCCAGCCGACTACTACGGCGACCTCATCCACGAAGCCGAGGACATGGACTTCAAGAGTGTGGGACGCGTCATCACGCATCAGTACAACCAGGCACGCAACTACCGCGGACACTCCGCAATGGGCATGGTGGAGATGGGTACCAACTCCACAGCTTCACTCCGCGACTCCATCTACGTGAAGCACCCAGGCGCATACACCATTCGCATCCGCTACGTCAACACATCGGGCAGAAACTTCAACATCACCACCCGCACGAACGGCACTCGCAAGAGCGTGCTGATTTACAAGACCAACGCCAACGAATGGCGTGAAGCTACGCTCGATGCCGAACTGAAGGAAGGTGGCAATGCCTTCATCATGCAGAACACAGCCGCCGTGAACTTCACCATCGACTGCGTCACCTATTCCCCAGTGGACCAGCACACCACCGTCTTTGCGCTCGACAGCACACAGGTGTCTGGCAACGACTACCAAGTGACGCTCAAGGAAGGCGACTACAAGTTCTCCTATCAGACGCAGGAGGATTCTCCAGCTGCCAACGTGCAGGTGAATCTACTCGATGCTGAAGGCAAGGTGGTTGCCACGAACAGCAGCACGGAAAGCCCAACCCTCTTCTACTTCAGCGTTGCCACCGACGGCGACTACACGGTGCGCTTCAGCAGCGACCCAGCCGCTGACATCCACATCGCCCATGCCGAAATCAACTCCTGCTATCTCTACCACGTGAACATCGTGGATGCAGAGACCGAAGGCGGCACATCGAGCGTGAACCCAATTGTGTGCGAAGCAGGTACCGAAGTGATGCTCACTGCCACTCCGAACGAGGGCTACGTCTTCAGCGGATGGGATGTCATCCACGGCAATGTCACCATCAGCGAAGAGGGCACATTCACCATGCCAGAGCGCGACGTGACGGTGAAACCAATCTTCACCGACATGACCAGCGTGTATGAACTCAGTTTCAACGGCGTGAACACAGGCACCTTCCCGAAGGGATGGATAGCCCTCGACGGCACAGACGAGCACTCCTACCCTAACTCCTACACGTCGGGTGCTCGCACCTTCATCGGTTTCGGCGGTTATCAAAGTGCTGCCCTCTACTGGCGCAACACCCGTGCCACCTACGGCAAGCAGAGCAACTACCACCTCTACCTCCAGTCAGGCAACTACAAGCTGTTCTACGCAATGGCTGCATGGAAGGCTGCTCCTACCTTCAGCGCACAGATTCAGCAGAGCAACGGCACCATCGTGGCAGAAAGCGAAACGCACACCGCCACGCCAAATGCCAACGGCAACACCGCTGCCAACCTCCGTTCAGCCAAGCTCTACGAATTGCCGTTCACCATCACCGAAGCTGGCAATTACCTCATCAACTTCGAACGCAAGAGCGGCGGTTTCGACGAATATCTCCTGCTCGAATGTCGCATCCACACCGACAGCAGTTCCGATGCCATCGACATCATCGCCAACGATGCCACATTCCATGCCGTCACCACCGAATACTATTCGCTCGACGGCCAACGTCTGGCTCGTCCTCAACAGGGTGTCATCCTCATGAAGCAGACCGACGCCAACGGTCGTTGCATCACCCAGAAGATGATGATACGATAAGAAGAAAGGGAAAAGTCCCTTGCCATTCGTCCATTGAACGCAAGGGACTTTTTTCCATGATTCCAAACACGAAAACACATTTCAATCCAATAGCACTATCCACCTTATGAGAACCATCCGAACCATCCTCGTATTGCTCATGGCACTCATCGTCCATGCAGCAAGCCTACGGGCACAATCGCGTCGTCCCATCGACCCGCAGCATCCACTCTGGCTCATCCACATCGACGTGTGGAACAACGCCAACCCGCAAAGCATCATCGACCTCATCCCCGACGATGTGAAGCCTTACGTCTGCTTCAACCTCTCCCTGTCGTGCCAGTACGACACGAACCTCAACATCTACAAGATGCCACAGAACGCTGTCCTCACCTACAAGTCGTGGGCATCCGTGTGCTGTGCCAACAACGTGTGGTTCACCTGCCAGCCTGCCAGCGGAGGACACACCCACATCCAGGATGACGACCTCGCCACCTTCGAATACTTCTTCACCCACTACCCCAACTTCCTCGGATGGAACTATGCCGAGCAGTTCTGGGGATTCGACGAGGCGAACGACAAGAGTTCGAGCACACAGGCATCGCGTCTGCAACTCTTCGCCAATCTCGTGCCAATGCACCACAAGTACGGCGGTGTGCTCATCATCAGCTTCTGCGGAAACATCTGGTCGCACGGACTCAACCCTGTCGGCATGATGAAGCGCAACAACGCCCTACTCAACGCTTGCAAGGCATATCCCGAATCCTGCCTCTGGCTCTACAAATACACCACTTCCTCCTGCTGGTACAACAACGAGAGCGTCACCCTCGCTCCGTTCATCTCGGGTCTTGCCACGAACTACGGCGTGCGCTACGACAACTGCGGATGGAACGGTGCGCTCGATGCACTCCTCGGCAGTAACAGTGGCAAGAAATACCCCGCTGCCTGCGGCTATGGCACCGTGCTGGAGCAGACTGCCATCAACGGCGGTGCCGTGTGGGACGGTCCCGAACTCATCTGGACGGAGGACTTCCGCGAACTGAGCCAAACCACTGTCGATGGCTACCGACACCGCAACTGGGGAACCTTACCAACCTTCGACAACGGTTGGCTCGACCTCTTCCGCAAAGTCATCGACGGCACCGTCTATATCCCTTCCCGCCAGGAAGTCATTGCCCGCAACAAAGTCGTCATCATCAACAACGACAACTGGAGCAACGATGCCACCAAGTATGCTGCACCAGCCAACCTCTACGACGGACTCTACAAGCAGAACGACACCTTCAACCGAGGCAACGGGCAGTTCATGGACAACCTCTGCTTCTTCAAGAAGACGGGTCGCTACCAGCCCATCCCCGTCGTCATCGACCTCTACGACAACCTCGCCCAGAGCATCCCCGTGCAGGTGAAGCGCACCGACTATGCCAACCGATGGACGAGCGAAGGGAGCAAGGTGAATGAATTCAACCGGCTCTATCCCGAAGTGAGCACAGGCGACCTCTTCGTGGCTCGCCACAACAACCAGCTCATCACCTATTATCCTTTCTCCTACTTCCGCTCGCAAACAACGGCATCTGCCGAAATACCGCTTCTCTACAACACATGCAACCAGCTCGGACTCGTGTACGGCAAGTTGAGCAACGGCGTCATCAACGAGTATGCCGACCACATCGATGTCTATCTCAACAACTACCGCAACGACACCACCACCCTCGTCACCGACCAGATTATCATTCGTGGTGCCACATCCAAGCCAAGCTACAGCTTCACCAAGCGGGTGAACGCACAAGCCAACACGCCAAGCGAGTCGTGGAATGCTTCGAACGGCACGTACACACTGAATGTCACACACCTCGGTCCCGTGGAGCTGACCATCAACTGCGCAGGAAACGGCACGAACAAAAAGACCAATGTGAATCGCCACACCAGTCTCTCAGCCAACCTTCCTCAACAGCCAGCCGACTACATAGGCGACCTCATCCACGAAGCCGAAGACATCGACTACAAGAACGTGGGACGACTCATCACACACCAGTACAATCAGGCGCAAAGCTACCGAGGACATTCAGGCATGGGTATGGTGGAAATGGGCACGAACACCTCTGCCGCACTTCGCGACAAACCCAACATCAAGCACGCTGGCGACTATGCCATCCGTGTGCGCTACACCAACAGCACGTCGGGCACCTCCTTCCCAATCCCCCTGCAAGTGAACGGCACGAGCCTCAACGCCACCGTCGAAACCACTGCCACCAACGAATGGAAGGAAGCCGTGGTGCAAGTCCCTCTGAAGAACGGCGAAAACACCGTCATCATCCAGAACACGGCTGGCAAGGCATTCACCATCGACTGCGTCACCTATTCCCCACTCGACCCAAGCAGCACGGCATACAATCTCGACCTCACCAACGTCAGCGACGGTTCTCTGCCTCCAGGCTGGATAGCCAACGACGGCAACGAGGAACACGCCTACCCAACCCGCTACACCAGCGGTCCACGCACCTTCGAAGGGTTCACAGGCGACTTCAGCAAAGCCATCTATTGGCGCAACGCCAACGAAAACATCGAAGGAACGCTTACCTACGGCGCACAAGCCGACTATCCACTCACGCTTGCTCGTGGCGACTACAAACTGTCGTTCAACATGATTGCCTGGAAGGGACAGCCTAAATACGCCGTCCGCATCCTCGATGCCAACGGCAGCGTCGTTGCTGAATCCGACAAGTTCAGCACCACCATCAATGCCGAAGGAAGCAAGACAGCGGACCTTTCGGGTTCAACCACCGAAGAATTCATCTTCTCCCTGCCTTCCTACGGCAACTACCGCATCCAGTTCCATTGCGACCCTTGGTGGAACGAACTCCTGCTCAGTTCCTGCGTCCTCCAGCCTGTGCAGCTCTCTCATGTGCTTGTCGTGTCACCAAGCAAACGAGGCACCGCCATCGCTTCCGTCACAGCTGCCGAAGCTGGTACTCAGGTCACACTCTCTGCCTCTCCAGCCGACTTCTGCACCTTCGAGGGATGGCGCACCTACAACGACGACCTCGTCATCAATGCCGACGGAACGTTCATCCTGCCCGACCACGACGTCATCGTCAGCCCTATCTTCAAGGACGCAAGCGTGGATTACGAACTCGACCTCACCGCCACCTCCACAGGCTACATGCCAGAAGGATGGATTGCCACCGACGGCACCGACATCCACTCCTACCCGAACCGCTACGACCTCGGTCCGCGCACCTTCGAAGGCTTCACGGGCTATCAGGGCAAGGCACTCTACTGGCGCAACACCAGTGCCACCTACGGCACCCTGCCCGACTATCCGCTGACGCTCTCGAAAGGCAACTACGTCCTCTCCTTCGCCAATGCCGCATGGAAGGCAACGCCAGTTTTCAGCGTCCAGATTCTCGACACGGAAGGAAACATCGTGGCGGAAAGCGACAACTACACAGCCACGCCTAACGCCGAAGGAAACTTCCATGCCGACCTCAGTTCCTGCCCACTCCGCGAACTCACCTTCCGCATCGACCGTGCTGGCAACTACCTCATCAACTTCCAGCGCAAGAGCCAGGGCTACGACGAGTACCTGCTCCTCGACTGCTACCTCAACTACGAATATGAGATGGGCGACGTGAACATGGACAAGAGCGTCGATATTTCCGATGTCGTCATGACCGTCAACCACATCCTCGGCAGCGACACACAAGTCAACCTCAGAGGTCTCTACCGCTACGGCGACATGGACCACAGTGGGATCATCGACATTTCGGATGTGGTCGCCATCGTCAACAAGATATTGCAATAGCATCGTCCATCACGACACAACGTACATGTTTCAATCCATCTGCGCAAAGCACTGTGCAGATGGATTTTGTTTTACGATTATCCGTTTGAATCCGACAACGGCCTGAAAGGCCAATAAGCACATAGCGCAGGGCAACGCCCTGGGTTTGTTATGAGCATTATCCACGCCCTGCAAGGGCAAAAGCACAAAAAAAGAGTAACGCTTTTGCCCTTGCAGGGCGTTTGTCATACTGTCTGCCACCTAGGGCGTTGCCCCAGGCTAACTGCTCATTGTCCCTTCGGGACGTAATCGGCTGATTGCGGATAATCATTTTTTGTTTTGTGAATAGCCCACGAGAGCAAAGCCCTCCCCAAAGAGCAACTCTCTATGGGTGTCCGCTAAAAATGCCAAAGGCATGAAAGAACACAGGCAAGCGGTGAAGTGCCAAGCACGCCCCCCCTGCTAAGTACACAGTCGATAACATTACAAGCTTCGAATCTACCGCCCCTCTTCTTCGCTTCTACTAAACCATTCTTTCGTTTCCACTAAAATGCCGAGCCTTCGTTGTAATTCAAGCGAGCCCTCGTTTCATTCACGACGAGCCCTCGCTTGAACGCAAACGAGCCCTCGTCGATTTAGTAGAATCAAATTAACGCTTCAGCCAATCCATTCATGCGATTCTGACAATCCCCTCAAGCAACCATAAAAAGACAACATGGGATGATTATCAACCACGAATTGCACGAACCTTAAGCTCGGCGAAGCCAATTAAACGAATTTTCAAGAGTTATCTAATTCTATTCCACGAATAAAAATGCATGCGTTTTTGAATTAGAGAAATTCGATAAAATCGAAATCAAAAATTCGTTTAATTCGTGCAATTGGCTACGCCGAGCTAAAGGTTCGTGGTTAAAAAACAGATGAGTGGATAAAATCGCAACAAGTTATGCTTTGTCGTTTCAGCCTTATTGATTTCAGTATTTTTATTCTTCATCAAATGGCAATTCGCTATTTTATGGCATCTAACACGAATTAAATCAAAATTTTACACTAACTTTGCAGCCGATTTCTCAGAAAAGGGACATCGGCTGCATCATTCTTGGCACGATGCCGAAATAGGTCAAAAGTCAAAAGTCAAAGGTCAAAGGCGACCTTAGACCTCAGACCTTAGTCCTTTGTCGTATTAATATAATAAGGTAAAAAATGCAGGACATCAGAAACATCGCAATCATTGCACACGTTGACCACGGAAAGACTACGCTGGTCGATAAGATGCTTATGGCTGGTCATTTGTTCAGAGAGAACCAGCAGACAGGAGATTTGATTCTGGATAACAACGAACTGGAACGCGAACGAGGCATAACGATTCTTTCGAAGAATGTCAGTATCAACTACAAGGGTGTGAAAATCAATGTGATTGACACTCCAGGACACAGCGACTTCGGTGGCGAGGTGGAGCGTGTGCTCAACATGGCAGACGGCTGCATCCTGCTGGTGGATGCTTTCGAAGGACCTATGCCACAGACTCGCTTCGTGCTTCAGAAGGCGCTGGAAATCGGCCTGAAGCCTGTGGTGGTGGTGAACAAGGTGGATAAGCCTAACTGCCGACCAGAGGAAGTGTATGAGATGGTGTTCGACCTGATGTTCAACCTCAATGCTACGGAGGACCAGCTGGACTTCCCTGTGGTGTATGGTTCGGCAAAGCAGGGATGGATGAGCGAGGACTGGAAGAAGCCTACGGACAACATCGACTATCTGATGGACGTGATTCTGAACACGATTCCTGCACCTCAGCGACTGGAGGGAACGGCACAGATGCTCATCACCTCTTTGGACTACAGCACTTACACGGGACGCATCGCCGTGGGACGCGTGCATCGCGGTACGCTGAAAAGCGGTATGAACGTGACGATTTGCCATCGCGACGGCAGTCAGGAAAAGACGAAAATCAAGGAACTGCACACGTTCGAGGGCATGGGACACCGTGCCACGACGGAGGTGAGCAGCGGAGATATTTGTGCAGTGATAGGTTTGACGAACTTCGAGATTGGCGACACCATCTGCGACTTTGAGGAGCCTGAGGCACTGCCAACCATCAGCATCGACGAACCAACGATGTCGATGCTCTTCACCATCAACAACTCTCCGTTCTTCGGCAAGGAAGGCAAGTTCTGCACGAGCCGTCACATCGGCGACCGCCTGGCTCGCGAACTGGAGAAGAACCTGGCTCTGCGCGTGGAGCAGAAGGAAGGCAGCACGGACAGCTGGATTGTGAGTGGACGCGGTGTGCTCCACCTCTCTGTGCTGGTGGAAACGATGCGCCGCGAGGGTTACGAGTTGCAGGTGGGACAACCACAGGTGATTTACAAGGAAATCAACGGACAGAAGTGTGAGCCTATCGAGGAACTCACCATCAACGTGCCTGAGGAGTTCTCGTCGAAAATGATTGACATGATTACGCGCCGCAAGGGTGAGATGGTGTCGATGGAGGCACAGGGCGACCGTGTGAACATTGAATTCGAGATTCCTTCGCGCGGCATCATCGGTCTGCGCACGAATGTGCTGACTGCCAGCCAGGGCGAGGCAATCATGGCGCACCGCTACAAGAACTACCAGCCGTACAAGGGCGACATGCAGCGTCGCACGAACGGTTCGATGATTTCGATGGACACGGGCACGGCTGTTGCCTTCGCCATCGACCACTTGCAGGACCGTGGCAAGTTCTTCATCTTCCCGCAGGATAAGGTGTATGCTGGTCAGGTGGTAGGTGAACACGTGCATGAGAACGACTTGGTCATCAACGTGACGAAGACGAAGCAGCTCACGAACGTGCGTGCTTCGGGTACGGACGAGAAGGCACGTATCATTCCGCCAGTGGTGCTGTCACTGGAAGAGGCTTTGGAATACATCAAGGAGGATGAATACGTGGAGGTGACTCCAAAGAGTATGCGCATCCGCAAGATTATCCTCGACCACTTGGAGAGAAAACGCAGCGGAAGAGGGGAATAGTGAGAAGTGAGAAGTGAAAAGTGGAAAGTGGAAAGTGAAAAGTGAAAAGTGAGAAGTGAAAAATGCCATCCGGTCAAATCGCTTCACGCTTCACGCTTCACACTTCACGTTAAACACTTCACGCTTCACGTTAAACACTAAACGCTTCACGCTTCACGTTATTTTGCGAAGTCGGTGTTGCAAAAACGCGCATGATTAACAAAAAAGGAGTGATTTATGCACACATTTTCTTCACCGTGTGCAATTTTTTCGCTTTTTTAATGAAAACTTTATGCTCGTTGTCGGAAAATTATTACCTTTGCACACGAATTGCGAGCGAAAGGGGCGAAATGTGTCGAAAAACGAGCATGTGAGACGCTGGACTCTCGCAGTCTTTTCGTGAAAACAAAAATGATTATTAGTGATAGAAAATAAAATTATTAACACATCAAAAAATTAAGATTATGTCTGAAATTGAATCAAAAGTAAAGTCTATCATCGTAGATAAACTGGGTGTTGACGAAGCAGAAGTTAAGCCAGAAGCAAGCTTCACTAACGACCTTGGTGCTGACTCTCTTGATACTGTAGAGTTGATTATGGAGTTCGAGAAGTCTTTCGGTATCAGCATTCCAGACGACGAGGCTGAGAAGATTTCTACAGTTGGTGATGCAATCTCTTATATCGAAGAGCACGCAAAATAATAAGGAATAGAAAATTGCGAATTACGATTGACGACTGACGGGCAGAAAAAGGGGGCGACGAATGAATTTGTTGCGTCTTTCCGTTTTGCGTTGTTCGTAATTCGTAATTTTTCTTTTTAAAAGAACAGTGAAAAAAACGTTTATAGTTTAGAGTCTTAGTAAATTAAAAGTTAATAGTTAGAAGTTAAAAATAATCAACGAAAAGGAAAACGAAAACCATCATCTGGATGGCATTCTTCACTTTTCACTTTTAACTTTTCACTTACTTGTCACCTTTTCTTTATTAAAACTCAAAACTTAGAAACTTAAAAACTCAGAAACTTAAATGGAATTGAAAAGAGTTGTTGTAACAGGACTCGGAGGCGTTACCCCACTTGGTCTCAACATCGAGGAGACATGGGAAAACGTGAAGAAAGGTGTTAGTGGCGCTGGTCCTATTACTCATTTCGACGCATCACAGTTCAAAACTCAGTTTGCATGCGAGGTGAAGGGATTCGACTCATCTGCATATATCGACCGCAAAGAGGCTCGTAAGATGGATCTCTACACCCAGTATGCCCTGGTTGCTGCAAAGATGGCAGTGGCTGACTCGGGCATGAATCTCGAGACTGTTGACAAGAACGAGATTGGTGTTGTGCTTGGTGTGGGTATTGGTGGTATTCACACCTTTGAGGAAGAAGCTGGCAACTATGCCGTAAACGGTGCCACACTTGGTCCTAAGTACAATCCGTTTTTTATTCCAAAGATGATTGCTGACATAGCATCTGGACTCATTTCCATTGAGTATGGATTCCACGGACCAAACTACACAACAACCTCTGCTTGCGCATCTTCAACGAATGCCATTGCCGATGCGTTCAACCTCATCCGTCTAGGCAAGGCAAATGCCATCCTCACGGGTGGTTCGGAGGCTGCCATCTTCCCTTCAGGTGTAGGTGGTTTCAATGCGATGAAGGCTCTCTCCACTCGCAATGATTCGCCACAGACTGCCAGCCGTCCAATGAGCGCAAGCCGCGATGGTTTTGTGATGGGCGAAGGTGCGGTGGTTCTCGTGCTGGAGGAATTGGAGCACGCTTTGGCTCGCGGTGCAAAGATTTATGCTGAGGTGGCAGGCTGCGGTCAGTCGGCTGACGCTTACCACATCACAGCCACTCACCCAGAAGGCTTGGGCGCAAAGCTCGTGATGGAGCGCGCACTGAAGGATGCAGGCATGAAGCCAGAAGACATTGACTACATCAACATGCATGGCACTTCGACTCACGTTGGCGACATCAGCGAGGCAAAGGCCATCAAGGATGTGTTCGGCGACTATGCTTACAAACTCAATATCAGCTCGACCAAGTCGATGACAGGCCACATGCTGGGCGCTGCCGGAGCTGTTGAGGCTATGATCAGTGTGCTTTCTGTGAAGAATGACATTGTTCCTCCAACCATCAACCACGACCCTGAAGACAAAGACGAGGAAATCGACTACAACCTCAACTTCACATTCAATCAGGCTCAGGAGCGCGAGGTACGTGCTGCTCTCAGCAACACCTTTGGTTTTGGTGGACACAATGCGTGTGCTATCTTCAAGAAATACAAATAAGATTACAGTTTTGAAACGGGGAAAAGGGACTCACGAAGAGTGAATCCCTTCCAGAATTCCCCAACCCAATACTTTAACTCGTTAAATAAAGGTGTTTCAAAATCTAATAGACTCAGCCAGGCTCCTCTTCCAAAAGGAAAAGGAGCCTTTTTTGCAACTCAAAAGCATACTGGGGTTCTTACCACACAACATTACGCTCTACCAGACGGCGCTGATGCACAAGTCGCTTACGCTCCATGAGAAAGGGGCAAAGCATATCAACAATGAGCGACTGGAGTATCTGGGCGATGCGATGCTGGGTGCTGTGGTTGCCGACATCCTCTACCAACGCTATCCCAACAAGCAGGAAGGCTTCCTCACAACTCTTCGCAGCAAACTTGTTCGTCGCGACACGCTCAACAAGCTTGCTGTGCAGATTGGGCTTGACAAACTGGTGCTCTACAGCGGACGCGCCACTTCTGCCCACAACAGCTACATGAACGGGAATGCCTTTGAAGCCTTTTTCGGTGCCATCTATTTGGACAGGGGATACGACTACTGCATGCGCTTTGCCAACGACGTGGTGTTTGCAAAGCACATCAGCATCGAGGAGGTGTCGAAGACAGAGGAAAACTACAAGAGCAAACTCATTGAGTGGTGCCAGAAATACCAGTTTGATTTTAAGTTTGACATCGTTTCTCAGAAAATCCTGCAAGACCGCAACACGCCGAAGTTCGTGTCGAAAGTCACCATCGAGGGTGTTTATTGCGGCACTGGCGAAGGCTATTCGAAAAAGGAAAGCCATCAGAATGCGGCTCGACAGGCATACAAGCACATCCGTCGCAATGCGGCTTTTGTGAACACGCTCATCGAAGCAAGGTCAAAACGCAACGAACAGCCGAAGGAACAATGAGAATGAGAGGAATGGTGTTACAAAATTGTTAAAACCATGTCTGATTGCAGGGTAGAATGATAAACTATCTTAAACGATTTTGCTCATGATGGTTTTTTCTCTACATTTGCACCCAAATTAACGACAACATGGACGTAAGAACTAAATTCGTCAACAAAGTATATTTCAGACCTCGAATGAAAGCGCTGGAGAGGTATGCCACGAACGCTGAAGAAATTCAGATGGACGTGATGCATCAACTCGTTTCGAAGGCTGCTTTCACGGAATGGGGAAGAAAATATCGTTTTGATAAGATTAAAACATACGAGGACTTTGCAGCACAACAGGGCATCAACACCTACGAGGAACTGAAGCACTTCATCCAGCGAATGCGCGAAGGAGAAGAAGATGTGCTTTGGCCAGGACAGGTGCGCTTCTTTGCCAAATCGTCGGGAACGACCAACGACAAGAGCAAGTTCATTCCTGTAAGCCACGACGGTCTTTGGAAAATACACTATCAAGGAGCACGCGACTCCATCGCTTGCTACCTGGAGCAAAACCCATCGTCGCGCATCTTCAAAGGAAAGAGCCTCATCCTCGGCGGAAGCCACGCTCCGAACCTCAACACGCCTCACTCCATCGTGGGCGACCTCAGCGCAATCCTCATAGAGAATGTGCCAAAGCCTGTGAATCTCAGCCGCATTCCGTCGAAGGAAATCGCTCTCCTGCCCGACTTCGAGGAAAAGCGCGACCGCATTGCCCGCGTTGCTATGAACGAGAATGTGACGAACCTGAGTGGTGTGCCTTCGTGGATGCTGTCGGTACTCGACCGCATGTTGGAAATTTCAGGCAAGCAGACCATCGACGAAATCTGGCCAAACCTGGAGGTGTTCTACCACGGCGGCGTATCGTTCAAGCCTTACCGCAACCAATACAAGCGAATCATCCTGAATCCGAACATGCACTACGAGGAGACATACAATGCCTCGGAGGGATTCTTCGGCATCCAGAACGACCTCAACGACCCGAACTTGCTCCTGATGATTGACTACGGCGTGTTCTACGAATTCATTCCGATGGATGAATTTGGCAAACAAGACCCACACATCGTTCCGCTTTGGGACGTGGAAACAGGAGTCAACTACGCAATGGTCATCAGCACAAACTGCGGACTCTGGCGCTACATCATTGGCGACACAGTGAAGTTCACGCAGAAGAACCCGTACAAGTTTGTCATCACGGGACGCACCAAGCATTTCATCAATGCCTTCGGCGAAGAACTGATTGTGGATAACGCCGAAAAGGGATTGGAACAGGCTTGCATCGCCACGGGTGCTCAGGTGAAGGAATACACGGCAGCTCCTATCTTCATGGACGACCATGCCAAGTGCCGTCACCAATGGATTATGGAGTTCGCAAAACGCCCCGATTCTGTCGATGAATTCGCCCAAATCCTCGACCGTTCGCTTCAAGCCATCAACTCGGACTACGAGGCCAAGCGCCACAAGAACATTACGCTTCAGCCACTCGAAATCATCGAGGCTCGTCCTGGTCTCTTCGACGATTGGCTCAAGAGCAAAGGCAAGTTGGGCGGCCAACACAAAGTGCCTCGATTGTCGAACAGCCGCGAATACATCGAGGATTTGCTGAAGATGAACTAACAAGAACACGATGGGAAGGACTGCACCGCAGCTCTTCCCGTCGGATATATTTGCCATCCATTGATTGAACAGATGAATCAGGTTCCACAGATGCTCAAGACACTCCAGATGATGCTCAAGTCTGTGACGAATGCCATCCACTCCCTCCATGTGTTGGTTCTGGTGCTGGTGGGTTTGGTGATTCTTGTTGCGTGTGCCAATATCGGCACACCCGATGGTGGCCCTTACGACGAAACGCCTCCGAAGATTGTCCGCACGTCTCCTAAGTTTGCTGCCACGAAATCGAAGGCAAAGAAAATCGTCCTTGAGTTTGACGAAAACATCAAACTCGACAATCCCATTGAGAAAGTGGTGGTTTCTCCACCTCAACTCAACATGCCCGAAATCAGCAGTACGGGCAAGCGTATCACCATTGAGCTGGAAGACACGCTCATTCCCAACACCACTTACACCATCGACTTCGCTGATGCCATTGAGGACAACAACGAAGGGAACCCTATGGGCGACTATGCGTTCACCTTCTCAACAGGCGAATCCATCGACACATTTCAGGTGTCGGGCTATGTGCTGAACGCACAGGACTTGGAGCCTATCAAAGGCGTCGTAGTTGGTCTTTACTCGTTGGATGCTGACACCACGGTAAGCGATGCTGAAGCAGGAAAGGCACTGCCCGACAGTGTTTTCCGTACCAAGCCTCTCGAACGCATTTCGCGCACAGACAGCCGTGGTCATTTCTTCATCAAAGGTCTGAACAAGAACCAACGCTACCGAGTGTTTGCCTTGAAAGACGTGGATTTCGACTATCGTTTCAGCCAGAAAGCCGAAATGATAGCTTACTCGCATCGCGTCGTGCAATCGTCGTGCAAACCCGACATTCGCTACGACACGCTGTGGCACGACTCCATCCACTTCCTCAAGGTTGACACGATTCCCTACATGCATTTTTACCCCGACGACATCATGATGCTCGCCTTCCAAGAGGCTGGGCAGAATCGTGCTTTTCTCAAGAGCGAACGACCTCAACTGGAGAAATTCACCCTCTTTTTCACGGCTCCCGACGATTCGTTGCCTCGCATCGAAGGACTGAACTTCAATGCTGACAGTGCTTTTGTCATTGACAAGACTCCGAAGAACGACACCATCACCTATTGGGTTCGCGACTCACTTATCTACAACAACGACACGCTGTCGTTTGTCATGACCTTCAACATGACCGACACGCTGGGACAACTCGTTTCTCACACCGACACGCTGCACCTGTTCTCGAAAGTGTCTTACGAAAAGACTCAGAAGCGCAAGGCTGACGAATACGAAGAATACCGCAAGGAGTACATCAAAGAGTACAAGAAGGAACAGCGAAGGAAGAAGCACGAGGAAGAAAAGCGCGAGGACGAGGACAAGGAAGAAGAGGAACACGCAGAAGTAGCAGAGGAACCTGAAATCGCCAATGCACAGGAAACTCTTGAAGACACAGAGAAAACAGACAACGACAAAGACTCAAAGTCCAAGAAAAAGAAGAAGAAAAAGAAGGAAGCTGACGAGGACATCGTCGTGCCACCGATGCCAGAGAAATTCCTCGAAGCAAAGAGCATGAAAACCTCGCTCAATCCCGACCAGAACGTGGAAATTTCCTTCGATGTGCCCATCGACACGTTCTACCGTTCCATGTTCCATTTCTCCGAAATCATCGACTCTCTCAAGGAAGAGCGTCCATTCGTGCTGCGCCGCATTCCTGGCAAGGTAAATGCCCTGCGTTTCTATGCCGAGTGGACACCTGGCACGAAATACGAACTCATGGCAGACACAGGTGCCATCGTCAGCATCTACAGCCAACGCTGGGACGGCATGAAGAAGACCATCTCCGTGAAGCCGCTCGAAGAATTCAGCACATTGTTCGTCAGCTTGCAAAACACCGATACCACAGCTATCGTGCAGTTGATGAACACGTCAGACAAGGTGGTGAAGGAAACGAAAGTGAAGAACGGCAAGGCCGACTTCTACTTCTTGCAGCCTGGCACATACTATCTCCGCATGTTCTACGACCGCAATGGCGATGGCGTGTGGACCACAGGTGACTACGACTCGCAAACCCAAGCCGAAGAGACTTACTACTACCCTGGTGCGTTGAATCTGCGTGCGCAGTGGGAAGTGACACAGACATGGAATCCGCTTTCCACACCACTTGCCAAGCAGAAGCCGCTCAAGATTACGCAACAGAAGCCTGACAAGGAAAAGACCATCAAGAACCGAAATGCAGAGCGCACCAAGAACGGTGGCAGCAAAGCACAATCGAACAGAAACGTCAATCGGTCAGCATTCCCTGACACATACTAATGAGAACTAAAGAGAGGTACAACCATTCTACACCCTCTATCCCCTCTATCCCCTCTATCCCTTCTATACCATTCTATCCCCTCTATCCCCCACTATAACTTAAACCATAAACCTTACTAATTATGACACATTTCCATCCATCTCGCAACGCTTTCAGAGTCATCTCCGCACTCCTTCTGACCTGTGTCAGCTTCATGCTTTCCATGCCACAAACGCAGGCACAGTGTACACGAGAGAACAAAGCATTCCAAGCTGGAGAAACCCTGACCTACGACCTCTATTTCAACTGGAAATTCATCTGGGTGAAAGCAGGAACAGCCAACTACTCCGTAAGGAAAACCACTTACAAGGGACAGGAATCCCTGCGTACCGACTTGCTCTTCCAAGGCAGCAAGCGACTCAATGCCATTTTCCCAATGAAGGATACGCTCATCAGTCAGATGACACCCGAACTCGTTCCCCTCTACTTCCGCAAGGGAGCGTTGGAAGGCAAACGCTACACCGTGGACGAAGTGTGGTACTCCTACCCCAACGGCAAGAGCCATGTCAATCAGCACTTCCTCACCCACGAAGGAGAACTCCTGAAAACCCAGCACGAAACCGAAGAATGCAACTACGACATGCTGAGCATCCTCAACGTGGCGCGTTCCTTCGACCCCTCCAGCTACAAGATAGGGCAACGCATCCATTTTCCTATGGTAACAGGGAAGAAAGTGGAGAAACAAACGCTTATTTATAAAGGGAAAGAAGTCTTTGAGGCAAACAACGACGTGAAATATCGCTGTTTGGTGTTCTCCTTGCTCGATTACGATGTAAAAGACGCCGACAAAGAAATGCTTCGTTTCTACGTCACAGACGACCAAAACCATTTGCCTGTCCGCATCGATTTCTATCTCCGTTTCGGCACAGCCAAAGCATTTTACAAGAGTGGCAAAGGTCTGAAAAATCCACAAACAAGCGTAATAAAGTGAAAAACGAAAAGTGAAAAGTGAAAAATGCCATTCGGAAAAACCACTTCCTTATCATTTTTCACTTTTCATTTTTCACTTTCCACTTTTCACTTTCCACTTCTCACTTTTCACTTCTCACTTTTCACTTCTCACTTTTCACTTTTATGTTATTACCTTTTTATCATAAAGAACTCATCGAAGCAGGATGCGACGAAGCAGGGCGAGGTTGTCTTGCTGGTAGCGTCTATGCAGCCGCCGTCATCCTGCCGAAAGACTACGAGAACCCACGTCTGAACGACTCCAAGCAACTCACAGCCAACCAACGCTATGCACTCCGCGAGGAAATCCAGCGCGATGCCATAGCCTGGGCATTGGGCATTGTGACTGCACCCGAAATCGACCAGATGAACATCCTCCGTGCCAGCATCACAGCCATGCACCGAGCCATCGATGCCCTTTCCGTTCGTCCCGAAGCCCTCATCATCGACGGCAACCGATTCTACACCTACTATGAAAACCCAGACAGTGCCGAGCAACGTCATCCCCTGCCCCATGCCACCATCGTGAAAGGCGATGGCAAATACCTCTCCATCGCAGCCGCCTCCATCCTCGCCAAGACCTACCGCGACGACTACATGAAGGAACTCCACGAGCAATATCCTTACTATGGTTGGAACCACAATGCAGGCTACCCCACCAAGGAGCACCGCCAAGGCATCAAGGAGCATGGCACCACCCCCTACCATCGCCGCAGCTTCAACCTCCTTGGCGATGGTCAACTCTCCTTCGACTTCGGCGATTGAGCCGCACAGAAAAACCTTGTCACAACTCTCACGAGCCGCAACAAGGCCTACCGGTATTACCTTTTTTTCATAAACTAATTTATTTGCAGTATCATATCTAACTGCATTCTCTCCAGGGGGTTTTCTCTTTATCCAAAAGGAGAAACATACCCTCATTGCTTGGTTTTGACGACAAGCACGCCGTTTTTGCCCTTTTCGCCAAATTCATCCGTAGCACTTGCACCTTTATACACTTGCATGTCGCCAACCTTTTTGTCTATTGCAAGTTGTATGAAATCTTGAATTTTCGCAGTCTTTCCATCGATGATGATAAACAAACCTGAAGTGGTATCAGAAACTGTTTCCACTGTCGTTTTCAAATTCTGCCTCACCTTCTCCAGCGTTTCATCATCCATCACCTGTTGTCCATCAAGCACGATTTTCTTCACTTTCTTGCCATTGATTTTCAAGCCCTCCTCCGAGTCCAACGTGGCACCAGGCAATTTCTTCACAAACTCTTTCGCTACATCTGTGGCAAGTGCATCATCCTGAGTAATGGCACTCAAGGCATCAGAAACTGACATTTCCTTCTTCACCTGTACTACCGTGACGTGGTCTGACACTTTCATCACCACACTGTCTGGCACCGTGTCTTTCACTACCTCAACGCCATTTCTTGCCACCTTCTCAATTTCTTTCTGCTCCACTTCTGGCAAAGACACGCTTTCCTCCTGCTTTGTTTGCACAACTGCAGAATTTTGCATAACTTTGTCCTCAGAAAGGGAAGTGATGCTGGTTTCCGACTTGTCGTACTCATATACGACGATGGTTTTGGCTGTTGCAGCCATACTGATTCCCACAATAGGGAGCGCATAGAGTGCTTTCAGCGCACTTTTCATGCATGATTTCTTTAAGTACATCATAGTTAAACGATTTTTTAGTGAACTGTGATTCAGGCTGTTGGCAATGGAGTGGCCGCTCGTGCCGACAGCCTTTTTTATGAGTAAGTCTTGATAATTTTTCAGCGAAATGCCACTTTGCAGCGTAGCAGCATCCGCCTCAAATTCATGTATCTCCTTTAGATTCTTCCGCATGAGCCAAGCAGCAGGGTTAAACCACTGCAAGGCACAAACCAAATTGATAAGCAGCACATCGACGGAATGGAACATGCGCACGTGAGCCTGTTCGTGCAAGAGGATAGCACGATTTCCCGTCTCATAGTCCTTGCGAGACACCACAACAAAGCGCATCCAGCTGAACGGTTCCATCTGCTTCTCCACCACGACCAGCGTAACACCCTCATCCAAGTTCTTCCTTTCACCACGCCGGATGATGCGACAAACACCCACAATGGAAACCAAAGTCCAACCCAAAACAACACAAACACCCACCACATAGATGCCAAAGAGAAGCGAAACGATTTCGTTCGCATTCTCCACAGACGCAGCCATCCGTTCCTCTGTCAAGCCCACCGCGTCATTTGCCTCCACCACTTGAACCACTTCTTTCAAATAGACCATTTTCTCAGTCGTAACCACACAAAACGGCAGAGCAAAAGCCAGCACCACATTGACCCACAGCATCACACGGTTAAACCGATGCCAAGCCTCCTTTGCCAACAAGCAACGGAAGAACAAACAGAGGACAGCCAGCAAGACAGCCACTTTCCCGATATAAACCAGCAGCGTTTCCATTATTCCGAGTCGATTAAGTAATCGTTAAAAAATAAGTTGGTACAATTTCTTTAGGAAAGAAATTAAATAATTAGAATAAAAATTTCAGAAATAAAATGTTTTTTGTTTTAAACAACTCTTCTCTCATTTTTTGGAGTAATTATGATAATTATTGTTTTAGTTTTTTATGTCCCACGGAAAGAACGGAAAGAATGGAAATTTTAGCTCGGTGTAGCCAAATTTTTACTCAGCACCATGCGGAGCCTTTCTGTCATTTCCGTCATTTCCGTGGGACTTTTATTATCTTCACGTAGTAAGTTTTTAATGTCCCACGGAAAGAACGGAAATTTTCTCGGTGTAGCCAATTTTTACTCAGCACCATGCGGAGCCTTTCTGTCATTTCCGTCATTTCCGTGGGACTTTTATTATCTTCACGTAGTAAGTTTTTAATGTCCCACGGAAAGAACGGAAAGAACGGAAAATTTCTCGGTGTAGCCAATTTTTACTCAGCACCATGCGGAGCCTTTCTGTCATTTCCATCATTTCTGTGGGACTTTTATTATCTTCATTCTAATTTCTTTCCGAAAACGAGTCATGTCATTTATACCAAGTTATTATTTCATTGTTCCTAAGCACAACGCATCACTGAGCATTGCCTTCCTTTTCCAATTCCGAAATCAGTTCCTTCAATTCCTCAATTGAGATTTTCTCCTCCTTCACCAACGAAGAAACCGCACTCAGATAAGAATTGTTAAAATAATTCTTAATCACTCCAAAGAGCGTACCCTTCTGATATTCCTCACGACTCACCACAGGGAAATACTGATACGATTTCCCGTAAGCCCGATGGCTCAGAAATCCGTTCGACTCCAAAATCCGAATCATCGTAGAGAGCGTGTTGAAGTGTGGTCGAGGCTCCTCATATTTCTCCAACAACTCACGCACAAACATGGCTCCGTAGTCCCAAAAGAGGTTCATGATTTCCTCCTCCTTCCGTGTTAGTTTTTTCATATACTTTACCAGTTATTGTTGTTTCGTCCGCAAATATAACTAAAAACTTTTCACATACAACTAAAAAATCTTTTATTTCAACTAATAATTTTAGTTATTTAACAAAACCACCGAAATTCTTATATTTCACAGGTACTCTTCTTCGACTTTACTGGCTTTCCCCTTTGCTTCAACAGAACCAATCATTTGATTGTACTGAACCGTCGAGCCCTCGGCGTTTTTCAAGCGAGCCCTCGTTTGAGCCACGACGAGCCCTCGCTTGAACGATAACGAGCCCTCGGCAACTAGTTAAATCCCAAGGAACGCTTCAGTTAATCCCTTCTTACACTTCAGGCAATAAGGAGGTTTTCCTTGTAGAACGCCTTACTCATTTTTACATGTTATTGCGTATGTGCACGAAAAACACTAACTTTGCACTGTCATTTCGAGCTAATGGCATTGTTCAAAGTGACAAACAGAAAACAAATATAACAATACATTTACAATGAAAAAACTGTTATTTCCATTTATCATTGTCTTCGTCGCAATCCTTAGCGGATGTAGCAGCGAAGAAAGCGAGAAAACGCCCGAGAAAAACTATTTCACATTGTGGAACCAGTGTGAGGCACTGACAGCCCTGCAAGCTTACGTGAAAGACGTGACTGACCGTAACTCCGCTAATTACATCAAGGAGGAAGACCGCATTGCCACGTTCGACATGGACGGTACGTTCGTGGCTGAACTCTATCCAACTTATTTTGAATACAATTTGCTGGAGTATCGTGTGCTGGACGACCCTACGTATAAGAACATTGCTCCAGACGATGTGAAGGAGGCTGCTCAGGACATCCGCGACTTTGTACGCTACGGCAAAGCGTTACCTGCTCATTTCGACATGAAACATGCCTACGCTGCGGCTAAGGCGTATGCTGGCATGACGCTTGCTGAGTTTGACGCTTACGTCAAGGCGTATGCTGCCAAGCCTGCCAACGGATTCAGTGGCATGACATACGGCGAGGGTTTCTACAAGCCTATGTTGCAGGTGTTCGACTATTTGAAGGCGAACGGCTTTACGTTTTATGTTGTGTCGGGTTCCGACCGTTTCCTCTGCCGTGCGCTGGTTGATGCCATCGGCATTGAGCCAAATCGCGTCATCGGTATGGACGTGAAGCTACGTTCTCGTAAGCAGGGCGAAGAGGCTGGCGTGAACTACACGATGGGCAAGGAAGAGGACCTCATCCGCACGGACGAACTGATTATCAAGAATCTGAAGACCAACAAGGTGCTGCAAATTTCGCAGGAGATAGGTAAGGTTCCTGTCTTGTCGTTCGGCAACAGTGGTGGTGATACATCCATGCACAACTACTGCCTCAGCAATCCTCTGAAGTCTGCTGCCTTTATGCTGATTGCTGACGATGAAGCACGCGACCATGCCAACCGCGAGAAGGCGCTCAATCTCGGACAGCAATGGTGGAGTTCGGGCTACCATGTCATCTCCATGCGCGACGACTTCAAGACGATTTACGGCGATGGAGTCGTAAAGACGGACTTCACGTTCAATGAGTAATTAAAACCACGAATTTCACGAATTAAACGAATTAAACGATTATAAAAAAATTAATAATCATATTTCACGAATAAAAAAGCGAAGGATTCGTTCATGTTGAATCCTTCGCTTTTTGTATGTGTATGTTTCAGGAAAATTACTTGCCTTCGATGATGACGCAACGGTTCTTGTCGTTCTCAGCGAATGGCTGGACGGTGTCGCCGTAAGAAGAAACGGTGATGCGGCTCTTCTCAACACCGAGTGCCTGGAGACCTGCTGCTACCTTGTCAGCACGCGACTTAGCATAGCCTACGTTAATCTTTGGATTACCTGTGCCCTTGTCGGCATAGCCCTGAACGGTGAGCGTCTTGTTAGGATATTTCTTTGCCCATGCTGCACACTTTTCGAGGATTGGCTTAGGGTCAACATTGGACTCGCGGATGAGGTAGAAGATGGTTTCCTTGAGAGGCTCTTCTTTCACCACTACTGGCTCTGGCTTTGGTTCTGGCTTTGGCACTACCACTGGCTTTGGTTCTGGCTTTGGCTCTTCGCGTACAACAACTGGCTCTGGAGCTGGCTGACGGTTGCACTTCTTGAAACCGAACTTGTAAGTGAGTGAGAGCTGTGCTGTAACCATCCAGTCATCAGAATCGTTGTACTTGCTGTTGAAACGGTCGTCGAGGCTGTTGGCATCCACTTCAAGACCGATGGAGAAATGCTTTGCTACGTTGTAGTCAATCAACAAGCCTGCACGGAGGTTGTGGCTGAGGAGGCTCTCGCGAGTCTGTCCCTTGCCCCATGCGTTGGATGTGCTTTCTGCTGGGAGGTTCTTGATGGCGATGAGGTCATCGTTGCCCCAAGCATAGTTCAGACCAAGACCACCCACGAGGATGAAGTTGAGACGGTGGAAGTTTTTCTTGGCAAAGAGGTTGTTGAGGTTCACGAGGAGGTCGATGTTGGTGTTCACATACTTGAACTTGTATGTGTTCTCGATAGACTTGAATCCGCCTTTCGACTCCCATGCGTTGACGTGCAGACGCGCACCCACTGCTGGTGCGAACCAGCGACCGAAGCCTACGCTTGCTGTTGGGGAAATGAGGTCGGTGAACTTGCGGTTAGTGAATGTGGTACCTACTCCACCTTGAACTTGAATAAACCAATGAGGATATGGCTTGTAGCCAAGTTCCTGTGCTTCTGCGCAGCCTGGACAGGTCTGGGCATTGGCCGTGAGCCCTGCGAAGAGTGCTGCTGCAGCAATAAAAGTCTTGAAAATACGCATAATGATGATGTTTATTAGATTGTTTTGTATTTCTCGTCAGCTGAAGAATGCCTGCTGTTCACCAATTGTGATGAAAAGCATGACATTTCACATTTGAATAGATTAAGTGACAAATTAGGTGTCAAAATTAGGAATTTTTAATGATTTGTGCAAAAATAAATTGAAAAAAATGTCATGGTCATAAAAAAGAGGAGTAAAAAGCGTTGTTTTTCGGTTGAAATCGAAGTTTTTTGCGTATCTTTGCATTCAAAGTAGCGAAAACAGACGTGAAGCGAGGTTTTTCACTCGGACGACGCGTTCTGTTCTCGCAGATGTTTCGTTAGTGAAACTGATAAGCTTGTAATCATCAATTTGATATTTCCATCATGTCTGAAATCATCATCAAGAAAGTTAATTCGAAGAAAGACCTCAAGCGCTTCATCGAGTTCAACTACGAACTTTATAAGGGCAATCCGTATGCTGTGCCCGACTTGTATCTCGACTTGGCAAACACGTTGTCGAGCAATAATGCAGCCACCGAATTTTGTGATTTCCAGCCTTTCCTGGCTTTGCGCGACGGCAAGGTGGTGGGACGCATCGTGGGCATCATCAATCGCAAGGCGAACAAGACGTGGAACCTGAAGTCTGTGCGCTTTGGATGGGTGGATTTCATCGACGACCGTGCTGTGAGCAAGGCTTTGATTGAAGCCGTTGAGAACTGGGGACGGGAGCATGGCATGACCACGCTGCAAGGGCCATTAGGCTTCACCGACATGGACCCAGAGGGCTTGCTGACGGAAGGTTTCGACGAGTTGGGCACAATGGCGACTGCCTATCATTATCCTTACTACAAGGAGCACTTGGAGGCGTTAGGACTGGAAAAGGATGCCGACTGGATTGAGATGAAGATGTATGTGCCAAAGGAGGTGCCAGAGCGCCTGATTAAGGTAGCAGAGATGGTGATGCAACGTTATGGTGTGAGCATTCGGAAATTCAAGACTGCCCGTCAGCTTCGCGATGCCTTCGGACAGGAAATCTTCAGCGTCATCAACGAGGCTTTCAAACCGCTCTTCGGCTATTCAGAGTTGTCGAAGAAGCAGATTGACCAATACGTGAGTCTGTACCTGAATTTCATCGACCCGAAGCTGGTATCTACTGTGGTTGACAAGGATGGCAAACTGATTGGCGTGGGTATCACGATGCCAAGCATTGTGGAGGCTCTGCAAAAGGCTAAGGGCAAGCTCTTCCCAATGGGATGGTATCACTTGCTGAAGGCATTGAAATGGAAGCATTCCGACCACATCGAGATGATGCTCATTGCTGTTCTCCCCGAGTGGCAGCGCAAGGGCGTGAATGCCATCTTCTTCTACGACTTGTTGCCTTACTACATCAACGGTGGCTACAAGTGGGTAGAAACAAATGTGGAACTGGAGCATAACGACAAGGTGCAGAGCCAGTGGCAATTCTTCGACCCAAGAATCCACAAGCGTCGTCGCTGCTACAAGAAAGCACTCAACTAACGAAGAAGGAAAACGAAAAAAGTCTCCTAAAGAAATAGACGAAATGTACTTATTAAAATTTAGCCGTTTTTGCCCATTTCATCAGGAGAATCATAACAACGATTAAGGAATAACAGTGTCAGAAGAATTAGAGTTTAACACCTCCGAGCCACTTGCGGAATACACTGATGAGAATATCCGACATCTCTCGGATATGGATCATGTGCGCACTCGTCCAGGCATGTATATCGGACGACTGGGGGATGGTTCCCATGCGGAAGACGGAATCTATGTGTTACTGAAAGAAATCGTGGACAACTCTATCGACGAGTTCAAGATGAATGCTGGCAAGCGCATCGAAATCGACATTGAGGACGATTTGCGCGTGTCGGTACGCGACTATGGCCGCGGCATTCCGCAGGGTAAGATGATTGAGGCTGTGTCGATGCTCAACACGGGTGGCAAGTACGACTCAAAGGCATTCAAGAAGAGTGTCGGTCTGAACGGCGTGGGCACGAAGGCTGTGAATGCGCTGAGTAGCCACTTCGAAGTGCGCAGTTTTCGCGATGGTCAGGTTCGCATCGCCAAGTTCGAGAAAGGACAGCTGATTAGCGACGAGACGCTGCCAAGCGAAGAGGAATCTGGCACTTTCATCTTCTTCGAACCCGACAACACGCTGTTTCTCAACTATAAGTTCCAACCCGAGTTTGTGGAAACGATGCTTCGCAATTACACTTACCTCAACACGGGGTTGGAAATCTACTACAACAGCCGACGCATCATCAGCCGCAACGGACTCAAGGACCTCCTGACCGACACGATGGACACGGAGGCTCTCTATCCCATCATACACCTGAAGGGCGACGACATAGAAATAGCTTTCACGCACACCAACCAGCAGTATGGTGAGGAGTATCATTCCTTTGTGAATGGTCAGCACACCATCCAAGGCGGTACGCACCAAAGCGCATTCAAGGAGCACATTGCCCGCACCATCAAGGAGTTCTATCAGAAAAACTACGAATACTCCGACATCCGCAGTGGTATCATTGCTGCCATCGCCATCAATGTGGAAGAGCCTCAGTTTGAGAGTCAGACGAAAATCAAACTCGGTTCGCTGACAATGGAACCCAACGGTGGCATTTCGGTGAACAAGTTTGTGGGTGATTTCATCAAGAACGAAGTGGACAACTACCTGCATCGCAACCCCGATGTGGCTGAAATCATCGAACAGAAAATCAAGGACAACGAGCGCGACCGCAAGGCGATTGCTGGCGTGACGAAGTTGGCTCGTGAACGTGCCAAGAAAGCCAATCTCCACAACCGAAAGTTGCGCGACTGCCGCATCCACCTCAACGATGCACGAGGCGACCGCAAGGAGGAAAGTTGCATCTTCATCACTGAGGGCGACTCTGCCAGCGGAAGCATCACGAAGAGCCGCGACGTGAACACGCAGGCTGTGTTCTCGCTGAGAGGCAAACCGCTCAACACCTTCGGACTGACGAAGAAAGTGGTGTATGAGAACGAGGAATTCAACCTTCTCCAGTCGGCTCTCAACATTGAAGACGGTATCGACGGATTGCGATACAACAAAGTGATTGTTGCCACCGATGCCGATGTAGATGGCATGCACATCCGCCTGCTGATGATTACCTTTTTCTTGCAATTCTTCCCAGAACTCATCCGAAAGGGCCATGTGTATATTCTGCAAACTCCGCTCTTCCGTGTGCGTCAGCGCAAGCGCAAAATTAAGAAGGAAGTGCTGAAGAAATGGGAGGCAACTCATCCCGACGACAAAGGCGACTGGCTCACCATGTACTGCTATACAGAGGAGGACCGACTGAATGCCATTTCCGACCTTTCGCCCGAACCTGAAATCACTCGATTCAAAGGACTTGGGGAAATTTCTCCCGATGAATTCAGGGATTTCATCGGTCCCGACATTCGTCTTGAACAGGTGACTCTGCGCAAGACCGACCAGGTGAAGGAACTCTTGGAATACTACATGGGCAAGAACACGATGGACCGCCAGAACTTCATCATCGAGAATCTGGTCATCGAGGAAGACCGACCAGAGGACGAAGAGGAAGAAGTCGTTTGATTGAAAACAAGATAGAAAAGAAGTAGAAAAATGAAATGTTTGTTTCCTGGCAGTTTCGACCCCTTCACGCTTGGGCATAAGTCCATCGTCGATCGTATCCTTCCGTTGGCTGACGAAGTGGTGATTGCCATCGGTGTGAATGCTGGCAAGAAGTCGATGTTCTCACTTGAGGAACGAATGGCTCAGATTCAGAAAGTGTATGCCAATGAGCCTCGCGTGAAAGTGGCTTCCTACGAAGGACTGACCACCGACTTTGCCGAGAGCATCGGTGCCACCGTGATGGTGCGTGGTGTGCGCACAGCTCAGGATTTTGAGTTTGAGCGAACACTTGCCGACGTGAACCGCCAACTCACAGGAATTGAAACGATTCTATTGATTACAGAACCTCAGTATTCAGCCATCAGCAGTTCCGTCGTGCGCGAATTGCTCTCGTATGGCAAAGATGTAAAAGATTTTCTCCCATGAAACGATTTTTGCTGGCCATTGTTGCCATTTTCTCGTTGCTTGCCACGCAAGCGCAAACCTTCACCATCAATCCCGAAATGGTGCGCAAGGTGCAAGCAGCAGAGTTTTTCATCAGCCATTTCTATGTAGATAGCCTTTCGGAAGACAAGGTTGTCGATAGCGCTATAGAAGGAATGCTCAAACAACTCGACCCCCACTCCACTTATATCAAGGCTAAGGATGTGGAGCGCTCCGTGGAAAACCTCAATGGAAGTTTTGAAGGCATCGGTGTGCAGTTCAACATGATTGAGGACACGCTGGTGGTGATTCAGCCCGTGTCGGGAGGACCATCCGAGCGCAAAGGCATCATCGCCGGCGACCGCATCGTGCTGGTGAACGACACAGCCATTGCTGGCGTGAAGATGAGTCGCGATGAAATCATGCGCCGTCTCCGCGGACCGAAAGGCAGCAAAGTTCGCCTGGGCATTATTCGCCAAGGCGTGAAAGGCATCAATGAGTTTGTCATTGTTCGTGACAAGATTCCAGTTCACACTCTCGATGCTTCATACATGATTGACAGCACGACGGGTTACGTGAAACTGAGCAGTTTCGGGCAAACCACACACGACGAGTTTATGACAGTAGTCAATGCCATGAAGGAAAAAGGCATGACTCGCCTTGTGCTCGACCTTCAGGGCAATGGCGGAGGCTATTTGCAGAGTGCCGTGGAGGTGAGCAACGAGTTTCTTCCTTCGGGCGAGATGATTGTCTATACCGACGGTCGCGCCATCCAGCGACAGGAGTATCGTGCCAACGGACACGGAACGCTGAAAGACTTGGAAGTGGTGGTGCTCGTGGATAGCTACACAGCCTCTGCCGCCGAAATTGTGTCGGGAGCCATTCAAGACAACGACCACGGTACGATTGTAGGTCGTCGCACATTCTCCAAAGGACTCGTGCAGCGTCCGTTCGAATTGCCCGACAAGTCGGTGATACGTCTCACCACAGCGCATTATTATTCTCCTTCGGGCCGTTGCATTCAGAAGCCATACAAGATGGGAGGAAAGAAGGAATACGACGACGACATCAACCAGCGCCTGAAGAGTGGCGAACTCACCGCCGACTTCAATCGCTTCCTTCGTGGTGACACCCTTCCTGAATCAGAACGTGATTCTGTCTATATCCGCGAAGATTCCCTCTTCAAGACCCTCTTCCCCGACTCCCTCAAGTACAAGACCAACCACAAGCAGCGCACGGTCTATGGCGGTGGCGGCATCATGCCCGATGTCTATGTTCCGCTCGACACCATGCAATACTCCTTGCTCTATCGTCAGATGTCTGCCAAGAGCTGCATCCTCAACACCAGCCTGAAGTACATGGACAAGCATCGCAAGTCGCTGAAGAAGGCATACAAATCATTCGAGGAATTCAGCAGTAAGTTCGAAGTGCCACAGGACATGATTGACCACCTCCTCATGGAAACGAAGAAGGCAAAGATTGATTACAAGGAAGAAGACCTGCAAGCCACACTTCCACAAGTGAAGCTCACGCTGAAGGGACTATTGGCTCGCGACCTTTGGGACATGTCGGAATACTACCAGATTGTCAATCCCGAAACGGACATCTACCAAGCAGGCTTGAAAGTGCTGCGTATGAAGCAATAATGTCAATTCAATTGAAAACAACTTAACAATCTCCATAGCAATGATTTCCTATTACTCTGAAAACGTAAAGGTGCCAAACATCCGGCGTCGCGACGTATCAGCTTGGATTAAGAAGGTGGCTGCACTGCATGGCAAGAAAGTGGGCAGCATCGCCTATATCTTCTGCGACGACGAGAAGATTCTGGAGGTGAACCGCCAGTATTTGCAGCACGATTACTACACCGACATCATCACCTTCGATGATTCTGAAGGCGACGTGATTTCGGGCGACCTCTTCATTTCGCTCGACACCGTTCGCACCAATTCCGAACAGTTTGCCACCTCCTCCGAGCGTTTCCATTCGCCTTACGAGCAGGAACTGCATCGCGTCATCATCCACGGTGTGCTTCACCTCTGCGGAATCAACGACAAGGGGCCTGGCGAACGAGAAATCATGGAGCAGCACGAGAACGAAGCGTTGGCTCTGCTATGAGAGAAAGAGTAAGTCAAATATCTTAGAGAGATTTTCCATTCACGCAATAATTCAAAAAAGCGATGTCTCTTCTGGGAGGGAGGGGACACCGTTCCAGTATTAATTATATAAAAGGTAACAAAAGAATGAGTTTTGAAAACAAATGGGTTAGAGCAGCCATACCAGCCTTGCTGATTCATGTCTGCATCGGAAGTGTTTACTGCTGGTCATTGCTCAAGGGCGACATAGCAACCGAAATCGGCTGTTCTGTGTCTGCCATCGAGTTCGCTTTTTCACTTGCCATCTTTTTCCTCGGAATGTCGGCAGCATTCGGAGGACGATTCGTCGAGAAGAACGTCAAGTTCGCATCACTCCTGTCTTGCTTCTGTTTTTGCTTCGGCTTGCTGGGCTCCATTCTGTCCATTTGGCACAAATCCGTCCTGGGTATCATGCTGTCGTATGGTTGCTTGATGGGCATTGGTCTTGGCATAGGCTACCTAAGTCCTGTCAAAACACTAATGCTCTGGTTCTCAAGGCACAAGGGACTTGCAACAGGCATTGCCATCAGCGGATTCGGACTTTCCAAGGTGGTGTTCTCCCCGTTCATCGAATGGTGCAATGCAACGCATGGAGTTGTCACCACATTGGGCATCATGGCTGGCATCAGCGCATTTGCCATGATACTCGCAGCAGCGCTGATTCATAAGCCAAAGCACTGGGTGGAGCCTAACATCAAATGGAACTTGACCGATTATTACCATGTCATCCGAAATGCCACCTATCTGAAAATCTGGTTCGTGTTCTATCTGAACATCACTTGTGGTCTTGCCCTGATTTCATTCGAAAAATCCATTGGGCAGGCTGTAGGCATTTCAGCCATTGCAGCTCTCTCATCATTGACAGCCTTCTTCAACACGGCTGGACGCTTTGGCTATTCCACCCTTTCCGACTTGACTCCCGTGAAGGAAAAAATCTACAAGATTATCTTCGCATCCTCCTGCATAGCCATGCTGTTTGGAAGCATCTACATGTCGATGGTCGTCATAATTGTCATGCTTTGCGTCATCAACGCTGGCTACGGCGGTGGTTTCTCCACCTTGCCAACCTTGTTGCAGAGCAAATTCGGAATGGACAAAATCAGCACCATCCACGGACTGGCATTGAGCGCATGGGCATGGGCAGGATTGAGCGGAAACCAACTTTCAAACCTCATTATCAACCAGCTCCAAATGCCTTACACCACCTTGTTCATGGTGCTCACAGTTCTTTATGCCATTGCATTCTTCATCACGCAAAGCATCTCGAAAGAAACCTTCAACGGATAAGTTCACAACTCAAAAAAAGCGGTGCCCTTCTCACGAGGGGACACCGCTTAAGAACCAATAAATTAAAATATGTAGAAAGAGAGTTTTTCTTATCAGTTCTTCTTCATTTTCTAATCATCTAACTAAATAACTCTTTATCATTCGTTTTAGGTTTAGGTCTGTGATAGAGAGGCTGTTTCACTGAGTCTATTCTCATTTTCAATATGTTATCCTGAACCAATCTTTTTCACCTTATTCTTATTTATCGACGACCAGCACCACGAACCGCACCGCCATTGCCACCACGGTTGCCACCGCCCATGCCGCGACTTACAGACGAAGAACGGCTGGAAGAGCCTGCACTGCTGAATCCACCTGCACGGCTGCTGCCACCACCGACGGAGCGAATGTTGCCAGGGTCGTGCGAAGAACCCATGTTGCCGCGCGAACTGCCATAGTTGTTGCGAACCTCAATGGTGCGTGGCTCGCTTACGGCAGTGGTGCGAGTGCCGCTACCACTGCTGAAGTTTGAACGAGTACCACCGCGAACACTTCCGTTGTTCACACCGCCACGGTTCATGCCGCCACCGTAGTTGTCTCCACGCACATTGCCATGATTGCCACCGTTGTTCATGCCGCCACCGTTGTAGCTGCCATTGTAGCCACCATTGTTGTGGTTGCCCTCATGGTTGTTGCGGTCATGACCCACATTGCCACCACGATTTCCGCCACGGTTGTTGTTCTCGAAGTGATAGCCGTGATTGTTGCCGCCAGCATAGCCACGATGTCCATTGTGAACATGGTCGTTACCCCTGAATCCATCGCCGATTCTGCCAGCGTGAGGACCAAATCCGTGACCTGGACCCACGTGTCCACGTGCTGGGCGCATACCTGCGAAGTAGTGACCTCCGCGGTAATTGGCATAGTGGCGAGGTACACCAAAGTAGAAGTGAGTCGTGCGAGGGTAGTAGTCATACACTCCGAACCACCATCTTGCGTTCTGGAAGTAGATTGGACGGTAGAAGTAGTCGTAGCCAACGAAGCGAGACCACTGGTAAGGAGTGAGGAGCAAACGGATAGCAGCATCGCGAGCAGCAAGGATTGCCATGTAGTCATCGTAGTGATAACCGAATGCAATGTCATCCAGATATTCGTTCACTGCGTAGATATAGTCGTAGTTAATCATATAGAGGTCGTCAATGAGTCGGTCCGTCAGTCCGAGGGTGTAAGCCATGCGGTCGGTGAGGAAACGAGCGTTGTCACGCATTGCATAATAGCTCATTGGCTGTGCCTTTGCAGTTACAGATGCCATAACGATGAGCACTGTTGCGAGTAAAGTCTTGGTCTTCATATTCTTGTCCTTTTTTATCATTCAACATCTTTTTGCCGTCTCTCAGCAAAGAGCTTTTCCCACGTCCTGGGGCTACTGTCCTTCACCCCTCCAGAGCGGTCTTTCTTGCTCTTTGTGTTTTTTTGACGCTGCAAAATTACAACAGTTTAAACAAACTTTTCGGGTATTATTCCTAAAACGAAGGGAATTTTTCCCTAAACCAGATAGGGATTTCCCCTCCCATTTTCATTTTCCACACGAAGAATTAAGTGTCAATCGTTGATTATCTTCTTGATTTTGACTAACTTTGCACCCCGAAAACAATCAAAAAAAACAACATACACTTAATGGAAAACAAATTCAAAAGAACGCTTATCACATCGGCTCTCCCCTACGCCAATGGTCCTGTCCACATCGGACACCTCGCTGGTGTCTATGTGCCAGCCGACATCTACGCACGCTATCTCCGCTTGAAAGGCGAAAGCGTACTCTTCATCGGCGGAAGCGACGAGCACGGTGTGCCTGTCACCATCCGTGCCAAGAAAGAAGGATGCACCCCACAGGACGTCGTGGACCGCTATCACAACCTCATCAAGAAATCCTTTGCCGACTTCGGCATCTCGTTCGATGTCTATAGCCGCACCACCTCCGCCATTCACCACAAGTTTGCAGCCGATTTCTTCCGCAAACTCTACGACGAAGGCAAGTTCGTGGAACTGGAAAGCGAGCAATACTACGACGAAGCAGAGCACCAGTTCCTCACCGACCGCAACATCCGAGGCGAATGTCCTCGTTGCCATGCACCCGAAGCATACGGTGACCAATGCGAGAAATGCGGTGCCACACTCTCGCCCGATGAACTCATCAATCCTTATAACGCTGCCACTGGCAATCCGCTCGTGAAGCGACTCACCAAGCACTGGTACTTGCCACTCAACGACTACCAGCCTTGGCTCGAAAAGTGGATTCTCGAAGAGCACAAGGAATGGCGACCAAACGTGTATGGCCAGTGCAAGTCGTGGCTCGACGGAGGTCTGCGACCACGCGCCGTGACTCGCGACCTCGACTGGGGCATCCCTGTGCCCGTAGAAGGAGCAGAAGGCAAAGTGCTCTACGTGTGGTTCGATGCACCTATCGGCTACATATCCAATACAAAGGAACTCTGCGACGCTCATCCCGAACTGGGCACATGGCAGCAGTGGTGGCAAGACCCTGAAAGCCGACTCATCCACTTCATCGGCAAAGACAACATCGTCTTCCACTGCATCGTCTTCCCATCCATGCTCAAGGCACACGGCGACTACAACCTGCCTGACAATGTGCCATCGAACGAATTCCTCAACCTCGAAGGCGACAAGATTTCCACCTCCCGCAACCATGCCGTTTGGCTCAACGAATATCTCGAAGAACTCCCTGGCAAGCAGGATGTGCTTCGCTATGTCCTCACAGCCAACGCACCAGAGACGAAGGACAACGACTTCACTTGGAAGGACTTCCAGGCACGCAACAACAACGAACTCGTAGCTGTCTATGGCAACTTCGTCAACCGTGCCCTCCAACTCACGCAGAAGTACTACAACGGCATCGTGCCTGAATGTGGCGAACTCACCGACATCGACAAGGCAACGCTCGACGAATTCAAGGACGTGAAGCAGAACGTGGAGAAGTTGCTCGACAACTTCAAGTTCCGCGATGCACAGAAGGAAGCCATGAACCTCGCACGTATCGGCAACAAATACATTGCCGACGAAGAGCCTTGGAAAGTCATCAAGACCGACCCTGAGCGTGTGAAGACCATCATCTACATCTCCCTCCAGCTCACGGCAAACCTCGCCATTGCCTTCGAACCATTCCTCCCATTCTCATCGAAGAAACTCCGCGAAATGCTCAACATGGACACCTTCCGTTGGGAAGACCTTGGCAGCACCACCCTCCTTCCTGCAGGCAAGCAGCTCGCCAAACCATCGCTCCTCTTCGAAAAGATTGAGGACGATGTCATCCAGTTCCAGCTCGACAAACTGGAAGCTACTCGCAAGGCGAACCTCGCTGCCAACGCAAAGGCAAACCCAATCAAGGAAACCATCAGTTTCGACGACTTCCAGAAGCTCGACATCCGTGTGGGAACCGTCCTCGAATGTGAGCGCGTACCAAAGATGAAGAAGCTCCTCAAGTTCCTCATCGACGACGGACTCAACAAGCGCACCATCGTCAGCGGCATCAGTCAATGGTACGAACCAGACCAGCTTGTTGGCAAGCAAGTGCTCTTTGTTGCCAACCTCACACCGCGTGAATTCAAGAACGGTCTCGTCAGCGAAGGCATGATTCTCTCCGCCGAGGATTGGGACGGTACTATCAGCGTCACCACCGTAGAGCACAACGTCAAACCTGGTTCCCAGATTAGCTAAACAAATCTTTCGATTCAACTAAACGCGCGAGGGCTCGCTGATACGACAGCGAGCCCTCGTTGTAACTCAAACGAGGGCTCGCTTGAAAAACAACGAGCCCTCGTCTTTTCAGTCCAATCGAAAGAAAGCCTCAGCACAAGCAAAGCCAAGCCCCTCTTCATCCCCAATCACCGTGCGCTTCGCTTTTGCCGAAGCAATTCTTCATTCCTCATTCTTCACTCTTCTTTATTTCGTTCTTTGGTGTCCGCTAAAATGGGGCAGCGGATTTACTGAAGCGCCCCTTTAATTCTCTTTGTTCATTTCATCTAATGAAAAAGCCTCCTTTTTCGAGGATAGGAAGCACATGTGTTGCCAATAGGCGTTTAGATATGTTTTTTTCAGCATGGTATTCGTCATACAAATCTTTACGGTTTGCAAACATCTTGTCCATCAGACTATTATCCATCAAGCGAATGGCAATATGCCCTTTGTTGTCTGCACCATGAGAAATCAAGTAGCACACCTGTTGTTGAACTTGTTTTTTGGAAGATATGTATGCACCTGTAATACCGAACGCATAGCCCAAATTACCCATTTCCTCAGCTTCACTTCCATTAATTCTGCCGACAACAACAAGGCTGTCACGACCAATACGTCTTGCCTTAGCATATCCATTACCAAAACGAGCCTTTTCGTATCGCAAGTTTCGGAAGTTCACATAAAGCGTATCGCCCTGCATCACAGCAAAAGCATCATTTTTCAAAATTTTATCAGTAGCTTTGTCCCCTGTAGTCAGCGTGTAGTCACTGCCTCCCACCCAAACCTGATGACTCCTACTGTGGCTTTTGCAGTAGATGGTGTCTAATAGCTGCCAACGCCCCTCTACGTAATCCTCATAGGAATTACAATATCTACATTGTGCGTTAGCCAAGATGGCAACAATAGAAAAGAGGAAGATAAATAAAACATTCTTTTTCATGTCTCTTTTTATTTAAAATGGTTTCTAACATTTCATTTATTATTTGCAAAATTACAAAATCCATTTGGAATCCCACTCTTATTATGAAAAAAAACTTTTTCATTCACCAGCCACTATTCGCTTCGCTTTTGCCGAAGCCCTCCTCATTCCTCATTCTTCATTTAAAAGCTCCTTCACAATCCCGTCCTTGTTCAGGATGAAAGACTTCATGTCCTTGTAGATGTAGCAATCTTCGTAGGTGGTGTTCCTCAGTTTTCCGTCCTCCACCACCAAGATTTCGGCATCGGGATAAGCGAGGATGACGGGCGAATGCGTGGCGATGATGATTTGGGAACCTACCGCCACGGCTTCTTTCATCCAAATCAGGAACCGCAGTTGGTTGAGGTACGAGAGTGCAGCTTCAGGCTCGTCGAAGATGTAGAGCCCACGGCTTTTCAGACGATGATTGAAAAGCGACACAAAGCTCTCTCCATGCGATTGTTGGTGAAGACTCACGCCTCCATAGCTCTTCAGCAAACCAGCGTCCATCCTATCCACCTCCGAAGCCACATTGTAGAAACTCTCCGCACGAAAGAAAAACGCATTTCTGTAACTCACATCGGCACGGATGGCACGCAGTTCCTCATGCAAGCGCGAATGAGTGGGCATGGTACTGAACCTGAAGTTCTTGCTACCTCCTTCGGGATTCAAGCCCAAGAGCACAGCCATCGCTTCCAGCAAGGTCGATTTGCCCGAACCGTTGTCACCCACTATGTAGGTCACACTCTTGTGAAATTCCAACGTGCCCAATTCGCGCACCACAGGCAGGTTGAACGGATAGCCGTCCGTGTCCGAAGCCTTGTGCTCATTCCTGATGGCACGCAGGAAAATGTTTTGTCCGTCGATGTTCATACCTATTGATATATAAGGAAAAGAGGGTGCATCCACATGCATCCTCTTTTATTTGCTTGAGTATCTACTCCCCTCGCCCTATTCTCCCTCACAGGGGAGCTGGAGGAGTCTGGTGTGGAGATGAGGCTTACTATTTCGTTGAGAAGCTATATCCTTTTCCTGAGGTTTTCTTGGAGGAAGATTTCGAAGCTTTCTTCGAAGTGGTCTTAGTGGTTGTCGTTGTAGCCGCACCATTTCCTGTGGCTTGACGATAGTATTGCAGAGCTTCAGGCAGGTGCTTCTGAATGTCGCTGATGCGCTGTGCATCGCTTGGGTGCGACGACAAGAAGGCAGGAGTGGAACTTTGAGAACTCTGCGCCATGCGCTGCCAGAAGGTGATGGCATAGTTAGGGTCGTAGCCTGCCATAGCCGCGAACACGAGTCCCATCCAGTCGGCTTCGCTCTCGTTGCTGCGTGAATAGTGCAACTGTCCGAGGCTGCTACCCAGTCCGTAGAGCGTAGTCACCGTGTTGGTGGCATTGGCACTGACTCCAGTGGCAGCGAGCACTCCGCTGAGAATCTGACCTCCATACTGGGCACGTACTTCTTTGCTCATCTGCTCCGCACTGTGCTTAGCCACTGCGTGAGCGATTTCGTGCCCAAGCACGATGGCAAGTCCTTCGTCGGTCTGAGTGAGAGGCAGAATGCCTTCATACACAACGATTTTGCCGCCAGGCATACAGAAGGCATTGGCACTCTTGTCCTGCACCAAGTTGAATTCCCACTTGAAGTTGTTTAACTCAGCGGCATAGCCATTGTTGCGCAGGTAGGTTTCCACAGCCGAGGCGAGGCGCTGACCTACGCGCTTCACTTGTGCCGTCTTGGTGGCATCGGTACTTGCCTTGGCAGACTTCATGTAGGACGTGTATTCCTGACTACTCAGACTGAGCATCTGGGCATCATCGACCAAGAGTTTGTGCTTGCGTCCCGTGATAGGAACCGTGCTTGTCGTTCCGCACGACGCGAGAATGATGACAGCCAATGCCATCACGATTCTCGAAATGAATGTTTTCTTTTTCATCATCTTTTTGTAGTTTTATACTGAATTGAATTGTCATTTGATTTCCAGCTCCACAGGGCAATGGTCACTTCCCATAATCTCCGTGTGAATCTTGGCATCCTGCAGTCGGTCGCAGAAGCGTTGGGAGGCAAGGAAATAGTCGATGCGCCACCCTGCATTCCGCTCACGTGCCTGCATTCGGTAGCTCCACCACGAATAGATGTTCTCCATGTCGGGGTAGAAATAGCGAAAAGTGTCGGTGAATCCCGCATTCAGCAGGGTTGTCATCTTCTCTCGTTCCTCGTCGGTGAAGCCTGCACTGAACTGGTTCGTCTTGGGGTTCTTCAAGTCGATTTCCTCGTGCGCCACGTTCATATCGCCACACACGATGACGGGTTTCTTCTCATCGAGCTGCATGAGAAACTGGCGGAATGCATCTTCCCACGTCATGCGGTAAGGCAGCCGCTTCGGGTCTTTTCGCTTGTCAGCGGTTTGCGAATTAGGGGTATAGACCGTCACGAGATAGAACTCAGGCATTTCGAGGGTGATGACGCGCCCTTCGTGGTCGTGTTCCTCCACCCCCATGCCATACTGCACACTCAGCGGTTCGTGTTTAGTATAAATAGCAGTGCCCGAATAGCCTTTCTTCTCGGCATAGTTCCAGTAGGAACGATAACCAGGAAACTCCAGGTCGAGCTGCCCTGCCTGCATCTTGGTTTCCTGCAAGCAGAAGAAATCGGCATCGAAGTCGAGAAACACCTTCTCGAATCCCTTGCCCACACAGGCACGTAGCCCGTTCACATTCCATGAAATGAGTTTCATATCGTTGTAATTAAAAATTTAGAATGAAGAATGAGGAATGAAGAATGAAGAATTAAGAATGAAGAATGAGGAATGGAAATTACATGAGCAGAGTAAAATACATTCTTAATTCTTCATTCTTAATTCTTCATTTTAATCAACCTGTATCCCCGTCCTCGCTCCGCCTCAATGTCGAGGTCAGTGCTTTCGTGTATCACTGCTTTCAGTCGGCGAATCAGTGTGTAGAGCGATTCGTTGGCATCGTCTTTCTTTGGCCACAATGCTTGGCAAATGTCCGACTGGTTCAGACTGTGGTTGTCTTCAGCGAAGAACATTTCCATCAGTTGCAGTTGCATCGGAGTGAATTTCACCTCCTTCGTTCCGCTGAGGAAACGTCGTTGTTCGGGGTCGAATCGCAGGTTGCCTATCGTCACAAAGTGCTGAGCCAACATCAAGGCCTCACGCTTGCGGAAATAACGAGCCGAGAACAATGCCCATAGCACCGCAACGGCTGTCAGACCCAACGAATACTTCTGGTTGGACAGCGCAAAGATGGTTGCTACATTCCGTTTCACACTCCAACTCACATCCACATGCTCGTCGTCTGTCATGTTGAACGACAGACAGGCTTGGTCCTTCAGTTCGCTGATGGAAATGCAGTTGCGGAAATCCCGAATCGTGTCGGTTGCCACAATCTGCTTGCCCTGCTGTTGCGCCAAAGCTTCTTGGAGAGCTTGGTTCAGGTCCAACTGCACGTTGTGAGCCGTCAACTGATAGCTGCCAAAGCCCGTAAGCAAGGCAGACGAGAGAAGCAAACAGAAAACAATAATTGCAGAACGGGGTGACATATAATTATGAGTTAAAGTGAAAAGAGAAAACGTACATAACTCTGCAAAAATACAGCAAAACGGCGAATTCACCAAGAAATTCGTTAGCAAATATGTCCGAAACTTCATGATGTCAGCGAAATGTCAGTTTCTTATCAGTCTTTGTTTGCATCGAAGGACGGAGTTTTCCCGACTTTTGCAACATCAAAAGTTTTTTGTTATGAATAAATTATTGATGAAACTTCTCTTAGTTTTCGCTTTTCACTTGTCGTTTTTCACTCTTCGCGCACAAACGGAAAAGAGTATTCAACTCGACGAAGTGACCGTGGAGTCTGCCCGAATGGTGGAGAAATCCGACCGCAAAATCTTTTTCCCAACAACCCAGCAGTTGGATAGTTCCACCTCGGGCTTCGGCCTCCTGTCCAAATTAGCCATGCCCTTTCTGCGTGTAGATGAAGTGGCACAGACCATCACTGCCCCTCCAACGATGGGAGGCGTACAAGTGCGCATCAACGACGTTGTCGCCACAAGCAACGACCTGCTTTCGCTCAACCTTTCGTCGGTGCTGCGCGTGGAATACATCGACCACCCAGGTGTGCGCTATGGCAACGACCTCGGTTTTGTTGTCAACATCATCACACGCCGCGCCACGAGTGGCTATGTGATAGGTACACGCATTGCCCAGTCTGTCACAGCACTCATGAACAGCGATGCCGTCTATGGAAAATACAACACAAGGAAAAGTGAATGGGGCATCGACTACAAACTTTCCTATTTCGACCTCAAGGGCACTCGGAACGAGGATTCTGCCGACTATCTCTTGACGGATGGCTCCACTTATCGTGTGCATCGTCGCGACCTCTCTCATCATTCGCAGCAGATGGGGCACAAACTCCAGTTGCATTACAGTCTGAGAGACTCGCTTCGTGTGTTTCAAATGGCACTACGCGGTTCGCTCTCCAACTTGAAAAAATCGCGAATTCATCGGGAGATTTCGACTCCAGACAGCCTTTATCATGCCAACATCAACGCTCCCGACCAATCCGCTTCGCCTGCTCTCGACCTCTACTATTTCCGTCGCCTTTCTCCGAAGCAGTCGCTCACGCTCAACGCCGTCGGCACCTACATCGGTTCCGACTACGACTACTCCTACAACGACTATGCCTACCATGCCGACGGCTCTGCCTATTCGCTCCAATCGGAAGCCCTCTACGAGCATCGGCTTCGTCCCTTCACCCTGACCGTTGGCGCACAATGGAATCAGAAATACACCGACAATCGCTATTCGGGGGCAACCTCTGCGCAGACAGGCATTCGCCGCGGAGAAGTGAATGCCTTTGCACAACTGCAAGGCGAATTGGCAAAAATTCAATACACGGCAGAAGTGGGAATGAGTCATCAGCACTATCACCAAGGAAACTATCAGCGCAACAATCCGTTTTTGCGTTCCAAACTGAGCCTCTCCTATCCACTCTCCGACTCTTGGTCCTTGAACTACGACTTCTCGCTGAAGCCTTACCTCTCCATCCTCGCTGCAACAAGCGACGTGTCGGTGATGCAGAACGAAAGGGAAATCAACTTGGGCAATCCCGACAGTCGTCCCTGTCGCCAAACGGAGCACACCCTTTCGCTCGACTACCAATCGCCACGTCTCGGCAACTCCTTCTCTGCATTCTTTCGTGACAACCACCATGCCTACATGCAGAAAATCTACCGCAACAACGACAATCAGTTTGTGTTCACACGAGCCAACCAAGGCAGCATCAAGTTCTTCTACCTGAGCAACTACACCAATTACGTTATCATTCCCAAGCACCTCATCGCTTCGTTCAGCATCATGCTGTCGCGCATGTGGAACTTCGGCGACAACTACACCCATTGCTACACAGCCTGCAACTACCAAGCCATGCTGCAAGCCTACGTCGGTCGGTTCTCCTTCGATGCCTTTTTCGACAATGGCTATCGGTTCTTGGAAGGCGAATCGAACGGCATCAACGGTTCCGACCTCACCCTTTCTTCCACCTACAAGCACAAGGCAATCAGTCTTTCCCTCTCTTGCCAAGGCTGCTTCAGTCCTCATGCCTTGCAGAATCGCACCATCATCGTCAACCAGTTCGTCCACAAGCAGTTCACGTCCCGCTCCAGCGACTTTGGCAATCTCCTCAAGCTCACCTTCACTTATCGGCTCTCCCACGGTCGCAAATACGATTCTCCAGCAAAGCGCATCAACCACTCCGATTCAGACTCAGGCATCCTGAAAAACTAACAGGTGCATCATTCTTTTCCCAAAAAGAAATGATTTGTGAATTATTTTGTGTATTTTTGCGCATCGTATTGATAAAAGGAACGAGCGATGCAGAAAGTTCAGAAATATGCGCTGGTGCTGGCAATGTGCCTCACGACATCGAACCTCTTTGCACAGGTTGACGTGCAAGGAAAGGAAACGAAGGGCATGGACGCAAAGGAAACTCAGTACGAAGAACTGCAACAGCTGGACTCCATCGCTTCCTTGCCCGAAGCGATGGAGATGGACAAGGCATCAATCATGCTGAATCGGAAAGCATTGGATTCAGAGAAATCACAACTGAATCTCTTGCGCGATGCCTCAGCACCGTCCTTGAATCACGCTCCTTCACTGCATTTGTGGAAAGGCGCATTCGTGGATGCCAGCGGTTCGTTCGCCACCATGCCAGGCATGATGGACATGGAATCGGGCCGCGTGTCGCTTCATCAGAACGTGGGCGATAGGCTGACCATAGAAGTGTCGGGCATGGCGAACAAATACTGGATGCCAGGACAATTCTCCTTGCAGAAACAGTTTGGCGTAGGCGGTAGCATCGGCTATCGTGTCAATTCTCACATTTCGCTCCATGCCTTTGGCAACTACTACGGACACACGCCTCTTGTGGGACCTGCCATGTATCCGTATATGAACACCACTTCTTTCGGTGGATTCGCCAACGTGCAGTTCAGTTCACGTTTCCGCACGGAGGTGGGAGTGCATCGTTACTTCAGTCCGCTCACGGGGCGGTGGGAGACCGACCCGATTATTCGTCCTTACATCAAGGTAGGAAAATCAAAAACCGAAATCGGGGGAATCGATTTCGGTTATCTACTCAAATCATTGATTATAGGTTCGCGCGAAAAGCAGATGCAACCGCCAATGATGGTGCCCAACCCTGCGAACGCTCCAGCACCAGCCCCCAGCGGAGTGCATCGGCTTAAATAAATGTAGAATGAAGAATGAGGAATGAAGAATGTATTTTACTCTGCTCATGGAAGGTATTTTTCATTCTTCATTCCTCATTCTTCATTCTTCATTTATCATAAGTTTAGTCCATCAGTTTGCGGTATTTCACACGGGTAGGTTCTTCGCGTCCCAAGCGTTTGAGCTTGTTCTGCTCGTACTCCGAGTAGGAACCTTCGAAGAAGAACACGTTGGAATCGCCTTCGAAAGCAAGAATGTGCGTACAGATGCGGTCGAGGAACCAGCGGTCGTGACTGATGATGACGGCACAACCAGCGAAGTCGTCCAAACCTTCTTCGAGCGCACGAAGTGTATTCACGTCGATGTCGTTGGTCGGCTCATCGAGTAACAACACATTGCCTTCTTCCTTCAGCGCCATTGCCAACTGGAGGCGATTGCGCTCACCACCCGAAAGCACACCGCAGAGTTTCTGCTGATCCACTCCTGCAAAGTTGAAGCGAGAGAGATAGGCACGGGCATTGACATCGCGTCCACCCATGCGGATAAGTTCATTGCCTCCCGAAATCACATCGTACACACTCTTGTTGGGGTCGATGCTCGTGTGCTGCTGATCAACGTATGCAAGTTTCACGGTCTCGCCCACTTCGAACGTACCGCTATCAGGCTTTTCCAATCCCATAATCAGACGGAAAAGCGTAGTCTTTCCTGCACCATTCGGACCAATCACGCCGACGATGCCGTTTGGAGGAAGAACGAAGTTGAGGTCGTCGAAGAGCAACTTGTCGCCAAAAGCTTTTGCCACGTGCTGTGCCTCAATCACCTTGTTACCAAGACGCGGACCGTTCGGAATGAAGATTTCCAACTTCTCCTCCTTCTCCTTCACGGTCTCGTTGATGAGTTTGTCGTAACTGTTCAGACGTGCCTTGCCCTTGGCTTGACGTGCCTTCGGAGCCATGCGCACCCACTCCAACTCGCGTTGCAAGGTCTTGCGCCGCTTGCTTTCCGCCTTCTCCTCCTGAGCTAATCGAAGCGTTTTCTGTTCCAGCCAACTGCTGTAGTTTCCCTTCCACGGAATGCCTTCGCCACGGTCGAGTTCGAGAATCCAACCAGCCACATGGTCGAGGAAATAGCGGTCGTGTGTGACAGCGATGACCGTTCCCTCATACTGCTGCAAGTGCTGTTCGAGCCAGTCGATGGATTCCGCGTCGAGGTGGTTGGTAGGTTCATCGAGCAGCAGCACGTCGGGTTTCTGAAGCAGCAAACGACAGAGAGCCACACGACGACGCTCACCACCGCTGAGGTGTTCCGTGAGCTGGTCGCCTTCAGGACAGCGCAGTGCATCCATTGCGCGCTCCAACTGGTTGTCGAGGTTCCACGCATCGGTGGAGTCGATGATGTTCTGCAATTCCGCTTGCCGAGCGAAGAGCTGATCCATCTTGTCAGCATCCTCGTAGTATTCAGGCAATGCGAACTTCTGATTGATGTCCTCGTATTCGTTGAGCGCATCCACAATGTGCTGCACTCCCTCCTGCACGATTTCCCGTACGGTCTTCGTCGGGTCGAGGTAAGGGTCCTGCGGCAGGTAGCCTACGGAATACCCTGGGGAAAACACCACCTGTCCCTGGTATTGCGTGTCGAGTCCAGCAATGATTTTCATCAGTGTGGATTTTCCAGCACCATTCAAACCGATGATACCAATTTTTGCTCCATAGAAGAAAGAGAGGTAGATGTTTTTCAGCACCTGCTTCTGGTTCTGCTGAATGGTTTTGCTCACACCCACCATCGAGAAGATGATTTTCTTGTCGTCAACTGTTGCCATAAGTTAAATGTAGAATGAAAAATGAAGAATGAAGAATTTTGGGTAAGTCAAAAGTTCGCCGCCTATTGGCATTTTTACTTTTTAACTTTTAATTATTAACTTATTATTGTTCCTTTTGCAAATGTAAGGAATAAAAACCGATTTGCCAATCAAAGGGCAAAAGAAAAATGCAACAGGAAGAAAAAAGGGCGAATTCATCGGGAGAAAACAAAAATGTAACAAAACCAAAATTTCTTGTTACATTATTTTTATTATGTGTGCCACTTATTCCTTATCTTTGTCGCCGAGAAAGTCAAAACAACATCCTTGAATCGAAATAATCAAGCATTTAAATATCATTATTAACCAATCAATTAACTCTTTATGCAAATGAAAAAAATTTTACTTTCGCTATTGCTTCTGGTGGGAGCAGTCAGCGTGCATGCCACAAAATTATTCCCTTCTGGCTTTGGAGACTTAGCAGGAAATGCACAATGGGATTCAGAAAACTCCATCTTAACATGGACAGGCAGTTGGAGCAATAGTGTTGGCGTTCAAGGCCTTAGCGGTGACCTTTCCGCATACACTTCTTTAAATTTCACAGCAGAAGATGTGGAATGGGACGAAACAGACAAATACGGTTATCGCGTTCTCGTTTATGCAAATGGAGACCTTCAAAATGCTGCATCTATAATAACACTTGGAGGTTATGGTGCTCGTTCTTTAACTTGGGAAGAGCTTGGACTGAATGCGGATCAAGTAAAAAACATCAACAGGATTTGCTTTGCCGGTTGGGGAAATAAAGGAAAAGTAAAGATTACTAATGTGTATCTTTACAAGCCTTTCGAACTTGAATTTGACGATACTGGTAAGGCTTACATCTACCCAAGTGATTTCACAGCAAACGGTGATGTAACAGTTGACGAAACTACTGGATTGATTACGATAACAGGTTCTGGTACGATTAAAATAGAATTTGATTCTCCTGTAGATTTCTCAAGCGTTACAAGTATTTCTACAGGTGCTGCACGTAATCTTAATGAATCATGCAATATTATTCGTTCTGATGGTACTAAAGTAAATGATACTGGTTGGTGGAATTCAGCATATAATATCACTGGTTTGAATACAGGTTGGGATGACCTTGGATCTATTGCAAGTATTACTTACAATTATGAGCAGCCAGGAGAAGTTACAATTGAGAAGATAACAATAACTGCCAACTTGATTACAGCAACCAATGGACATGAAACTAATTTAACAGCTGCTTTGTTCCATGGTTGGAGTGGTCCTGGTGCTGACGCTACAATTGAACAGGAGAATGTTTATGGTGCTTGTGTACTCAACGAAGCATCAGGTCTTCCTTATGGTGATGGAAATGTTTACTTTAAAAACTATGCAGACCTTTCTAAATATGACAAACTGATTGTAACCGTTGCTTCAGGCGCACCTCGTTTCTGCTTCAATCGTTTGACGGATGGTGGACAAGATAGTCCAGACGAGGCTTCATCAAATATGATGGATATCAATGCTAATAACGGTGCTATCACTTGGGCAAAAGAAAGATATCAAACCATAGAAGGTAATGTATATACTATTGACCTTGCAAAGATGGTTGCAGACAGGGGATTTGCCCATCTGCATTGTATCAAGGGTGCTAATTATGGTAATCCGGTTGTAACCAGTATGATTCTTTATAAGAACGAGGCAGAATTTGATTACAACATCCAAGGTTCTGGTCTTGTAAAGCCATCTGTTGTTGATGCGCTCGCCGACGAAAATGCCAACCTCTATAATGCAACAGGCGTGACAGGTGCTGTGAAATTGGAGGCGGCAAATCCAAATGCTGTGATTTTGGCAAATAGAGCTGATGTAACAGGAACGAACGTAATCGTTGACGGTACATGCGCTGACTTCGCCATCGTTGACAACAAGCCTTACAAGTATGCAGAATCATTCACTGCCGCTTCAGCTAAGCAGACTGTGACAATGAGCGCGGCTGGTTTCAGCACAACCGTAGTTCCATTCGACGCAGCCGTTCCAAGCGGACTGAAAGCTTACAACTTGGTAGCTATTAGCGGTAACAACATCACAGGTGAAGAAGTGACAAGCGTGAAAGCAGGTCATCCAGTATTGCTCGAAGGTGCTGCAGGCACATACACATTCGAGGCAAGCGATGTTAGCGTAGCAGGTTCTGCCGATGCCGTTCAGAACGGTCTCCTCACAGCATCTTACGCTGGTACAGAGGCAACAAACGGCGGCTATGTACTCCAGAGCCAAGACGGAAAAGTAGCCTTCTTCACGTTCGAAGGCACACGCACCATGAAGCCATTCCGTGCTTACATCCCTGCAAACGTGAACTCAGCTGCTAAGTCGCTGAACATCGTACTCGACGAAAGCACTGGCATCACTGCACACAACGACAGCAACGCAACAGCCATCATCCGCTACAACGCAGCTGGTCAGAAACTTGCTGGCGTGCAGAAGGGCTTGAACATCGTGAAGATGAGCAATGGCGAAGTGAAGAAAGTATTCGTGAAGTAACATCCGAACGAATGAACTAAAACTATTATCAACTCTAAAAAAACAAAGACTACAATGAAAAAAGAATATATTTCACCAACACTTTCCTATTTCGAAAGTGATTTGATTCTCTACACCACCATTCCATCTATTACAGATAAGCCAGCAGGCGACCCTGAAAACGACTTGGTCAAGGAGGAACGCGACGAATGGAATGACGGACTCTGGTAATCCACATTGCTAATATATCTCAGAAGAACCGCTTGGGCACACGCTCGAGCGGTTCTTTTTTGATAGGCTCCTCCAGCTCCCTCCAGCTATAGACCCTCCCCAACCCTCCCTGTGAGGGAGGGAGAATAGACACCTCCAACTGTTCTGTGAGGGGAGAGAATAGCCATCCAGGTGACTACTCCCTCCCTCACAGGGAGGGCTGGGGTGGGTCTCGGGCTGGGGTGGGTCTTGGGCTGGGGTGGGTCTCTGGTCTTGGTTTGGGAAGGTCTTACGGAACGAACGCTCAAACGCACCCCAACGAACGTTCAACGAAAGCCTGTCGAACCTTCGACAAGAGCAAAACGAACGTTCGTCGGAGCAGTGGAAACGAAAGCGAATCATACGTTCTCAAGAACGGACTCTTGAAAAACACGAAACGATGATGTATTTGTCGGAAGTTTTTGATTATCTTTGCAGTCGAAACACCTTTAACTAACTAAATTTTGTGTTTAGAGTTTAGTGTTGAGTGGGAAGAGTGAAGCGTGAAGAGAAGGTCAAAGGCCTCCTATCCGGATGTCTTCCTTAGACTTTAGACCTAAAACTCAAAAACATAATAACTCAAAAACTTAATTATGAGTAGAAAGATTTGTATTCAAAGCGTTTTAACCATCCTGCTGCTTCAGTGGATGGGAAACAGTGCTATGGCTCAAGGGAAATACGACTTGAACTACAGCATTGATTTAGACACGGCTGCACACTATCTCAATGTGGAACTGACTTACACGAACAAGAGCGAGACAAACACCAACGAATTGGTGCTCAACATGCCCCTGTGGACTCCTGGCTATTACGAAATGCTGAACTATCCGAAGCACCTGTGCGATTTTGCCGCCAAGGACACGAAAGGGAACCGACTCACTTGGCGCAAGGACGGCTTGAACCGTTGGCGCATCGACATGACAAACAGCCCAGAGGCAATCATCACTTACCGCATCTACGCCAACCATAGAGACGTGGGGTCGAGTCGGGTGGATGGTTCCGCTGCATTCATTGCCCCAGCAGGCGTGTTCATGCACGTCGATGGAGAAATCAACCATCCCGTCACGGTTTCTTTCCAAATGCCTACTTCGTGGCAACATATCTCCACGGGATTACTGCCCGATGCCAAGGACAGGCATACGTTTACAGCCAAGGACTTCGACACGCTCTACGACTCACCATTTCTGTTGGGAAACCACTACGTGAAGGAGTTTGAGCACGAAGGTCACCCCTACACATTTGCCATAGAAACTCCCGATGGAATCGAGGAAATTGGCTTCGAAGACGACTTTAAACGGATTGTCAGTGCCACGACTCAACTGATGGGCGACGTGCCCTACCACAACTACTGCCTCATCCACATGGGAGAAGGTGGTGGCGGACTGGAGCACCTCAATTCTCAGGCTTGTTACACCGACGGCACATATCGTTTCTCATCGCGCCGCTCACATGTGAAATTCCTGGCTTTCACCGCACACGAATACTTTCACCTCTACAACGTGAAGTGCATCCGTCCCGCAGAACTGTGGCCCATCGACTACAACCAGGAGGCAATCACCCCGATGCTCTGGGTAAGCGAAGGACTCACCTGCTACTATGAGTTCCGCCTGTTGCGCAATGCAGGCATCGCCACACCCGAAGAAGCTTTGGAATTGCTCTCCACCTACTTCAGCCTCTACGCGCCTTACGAAGGACAACGCCATGCCAGTCTGCGACAAAGCAGTTACGACATTTGGCTCAACTTCATGAACGATGATGCAAATGGGCGCGACGTGAGAGTAAACTACTACTTCAAAGGCCCCATCATCGGTCTTCTCATGGACATCGACATCCGTCGCAAAACCCATCAGCAACACTCACTCGACGACGTGATGCGCCGCTTGTACCAGAAGTATTACAAACAGTTGCAACGTGGATTCACGGAAGAAGAGTTTTGGGCAGAGGCAGCCGACATAGCAGGTCAACCCATGACAGACATCCGTCGCTTGGTGGATACGACCGACGACATCGACTACGACAGCTACCTACGTGAAGCTGGTCTCCGTGTCAACACATCCGACTGGAGCATACGACGCGTGGAGAAACCCAACAAGCAACAACGACAATTTCTGAAAGCCATGAACCTGTTGTAAAGTTAAAAGTTGAAAATTAAAAGTTAAAAGTTTTCAGTTAAATGAGCCATCATACTGCCATTTTTAATTTTTAACTTTTAATTTTTAACTCTTTTTGATGGTCAGTTCAGAAAAATGTTGTACCTTTGCATCCGCTTTCGGCTCTTTTCGAGTTGGGGCACTATTCTTTAATCATTAATTTATATCATCATTATGTACTTAGATTCAGCTAAGAAGCAAGAAATCTTTAGCAAGTACGGAAAGTCTAACACTGATACTGGCTCATGCGAAAGCCAGATTGCATTGTTTTCATACCGTATTAGCCGTTTGACCGAGCACATGAAGGCCAATCACAAAGATTATAGCACTAACCGAGCTCTTGTACATCTCGTAGGTCAGCGTCGTCGCCTCCTTACTTACCTCAAGAATAAGGACATCGAGCGCTACCGTGCCATCGTCAAGGCTCTCGGTCTTCGTAAGTAATCACACTTACCAAAAGCCGAAAAAACGAACCGCAGCATCCCAACGGACGCTGCGGTTTTTTGTTGCCTTTTTCAGCTTCAACTATAGACATAAACGTCGAAGGTCTAAGGTATATCTCCTAAAGAAATCGGCTAAATTATTAAAATTTAGTACATTTAGCCTATTTCTTCAGGAGACTTTTTACGTCTTTGACTTTTTTAATTTTTAACTTACAAAAGAATCCCTTTTAATCCCTCAAATCCCTGATTCACTTGTCAGTGATTCAAGATGTAATTGACGAGGAAAACGACATCTGAAATATCCACAGAACCGTCCTGATTAACATCGAGCGAAGAACCTGTGCCTGCCGATGAGTCGAACGCCACCATCATGTAAGAGCCTTCGGGAACAGTCAGCGTGAGGGAGTTGTCCACCACTTGTTCCGTCACATCTATGCCGTTCAGCTTCACCATAGCCAACTTGTTTCCTTCATTCGGAGTGAAAACAAACGTAGAAGGTGCATTTGAAGCCACATCAACAGCCTTGTTGTCTGCCGTGACAACCACACCATTCACAGCCACCGAGCCCTTTTGGTCACACGAGAGAGCAAGAGGAGCTGAAAGTGTTTCCCCTTCCACAGTCAGGGTGAAATCGACAGCATCCAGCGTGATTGAGTTGGATGATGATTCAGTCAGTTCAATGTTCTTAATGCTGGCCGTATGGTTCCCTGGCTTCACATTTTCTTCCACATTGATGGTGATGGTACAGACCTCACCATCCGTTCCACTGAAAACATAATTGCGCAGAGAATAGCAGAGCACCAACAGCGAACCATCTTCCTGCACAGCCGTCTCAAAAGTTTTCATACCTGTGAGACGAGCAGGAGTCAGTTCCGCCAAACACCAACCGTCATCGTCCATCGCAAAGCTCATACCTTCGGGCAGATAGAGATTGAATTGGAAATCGCGAACAGAAAGGGTGTTCTTCAGTTTCACTGACAGCGTGGTTTGGCTACCTGCCTCCACTGTCTGACTTTCAATGTAAATCGTATTGTCAAGCGTTGACACATCAGTGTTCTGGGCATGGAGGCTCGAAGCCTCCATGCAGAACAGTATCATTGCGAACCAAATTGTCTGTTTCATTTTCTTACTGTTTTTTTATTTCACGATTTTCTTTCCACCAATGATGTAGCTGCCACGAGGCAGGTTCTTCAAGTCGGCGTTGTTGGCATGGCTCTTCAGCTTGCGTCCGCTCATGTCGAACACATCGACAGGGTTCTTGTCTGCATCAATGCTGTTGATGGCTGTGGCATCCACCACATTGATGGCAGACCATGCATTTGCTGCCATGTAAGCCTTACCACCTTCGGAGAGTTCGATGTTCTTGATGAAGGCATCGCCACTTTGTGCAGTTTCGCTCGCTGCTAAAGTCAGTGTCACGATAGCACCATCATTGCCTGCAAATGTTTCTCCATCTGTGGAAGCACAGAGTACACGGTAAGCACCATTCATTTCAGCTCCGTCGAAGATTGGAGTGCCATGCAGACGAGCGCTGTTCCAAGCGGCATCCACCACCCTCACGCCTTCTGGCAGTTGCAAGTCGAACTGATAGGCAGCTATTTGGCAGTTTTCATTTTTCACAAACACCTCCACCTCTGTGGTTTCACCTCTTGCTATCGTCACGCTTGGCATACGGAGAGCTACCTGTGGAGCGGCAGCAACCATCGACTTCACGTTTGCACCATTCACCGAACCATAGAGGATGATGTTGGCAATACCCGTGAGGTCACTCACCGTAATCTTGTTGTCCATCGTCACGTCGGCAGCTTTGAATACGAAGCCTTCAGGTGCGCCACCCAAGATTTCGCTGGCAGTCATAGTGAGGTCGGAAACGGTTACACTTCTGCTTCCGTTAGCATCACCCAAGATGAAACTAAACACCGTGAGCGTACTCTTTACATAGTTCACCGTGGCTGGAGCAGTAGGGTTGTTCTTGTTAGCAATTTCAATGTTCTTCAGGATGACAGGGTAGTCACCTTCCTCCATGTTGGCATCGATGTTCAGAACGATAGTTGCCACTTCGCCTTCATTTCCACTGAATGCGTAGTTCTTGGTGGAGTTGCAAAGGATGCGGATGGAGCCGTCGCCTTGCAGCACAGAGTCGAACATGTTGGTCTTGGTGGCAGTGGTGCGAGCCGTGCTGAGAGCAATCTGGTAGAAGCCATCCTCGTCGGTTGCCACCGTCACACCGTTTGGAAGATAGAGGTCGCACTGGAATCCCGAAGCTGCAATCTGGTTGTTCATCTTGAGGGAAACAGTCAGTTGATTACCTGGACCGCACTCTACGTTCTCAATGTAGAGCACATTGTCATACTGCGTGATGTCGGTGTCCTCGCCTGCTGTCACCTCCTTGCTCTTGAATTCGTTGATAGCATCTGTGATGGACTGTGTGCAAACAGCAATGGCAGTCTCGCTCATGGTGCTACTGATTTGCTCATTTACATCGCGGATGACAGCAAGAAGAGCTGCACGCGAACCGCTGGCATACTGCCCGATGTCCTCACCCTCGGTGCTATTGTCGTAGTACGACTGAGCCTTGTTGACCAATGTCTGGAGTTCTGCAATGGCATCATCGTGGTTGGCAACAACAGTAACTGTGCATGTTGCAGATATGTTACTGCCATCGGTGGAAGTGGCAGTGATGGTTGTCTCACCAACTCCCACAGCAGTCACCACGCCGTTCTCCACGGTGGCAATGGCTGTGTTGGCAGAAGTCCAAGCCAAACGCTTGTTGGTGGCACCAAGAGGCATGACAGTTGCAGTGATTGAGGAAGAGTTACCCACGGCTATGATTAGTGATTTGTTGTCTAATGTGATTTCCGTAACAGGGTTCACCTCCACTTCCCAAAGCAGATAAGGATAGATTTGTCCTTCGTCGATGCTCCAAATTTCTGTCATGTTCCAGGAAATGCCTTCATAGAGTGCCGAGTGCATGAGTTCGGCATTGGTCTTGGCAATACCTTCGATGTTGTCATCTGTCTTTCTCTGTGGCACGCCATTCAGCGACACCTGCATGGTGTTCAAGGCAAAGTTCGAAAGGTCAGGCTCGCTGCATCCGTTCTTGAAACCACCAATCACACGGCATCCCCAAGAGGACTGAGCAGAGAGTGTGATGGTGTTGTTCACAGCTACGCAGTTGGTGGTGGCAGCTGCTGCGCCATCCATTTCGCCCACAACACCTGCACCATACATAACTCCCGTGATGTCGCCCTTGGCATAGCACTTATCCACAGTGCTGAAGGTGTAACCCACAAGACCAGCCGTGTAGAGTGTACCATTGGCATTGGCTGTGCTGTAGCAGTTATCCACAGCAGCTGTGGTGTAAGCCACAAGACCAGCCGTATAGGAATCATCGCCCGATGCTGTCACATTTCCAGTTGTGTAGCACTGAGAAACTGGAGTGGAAGCATGTCCAATCAGTCCACCTACATAGTCATTCGTTCCGTTGGCGGTGATGTTCACCTCAGCATAGCACTTCGTGATGCTACCTGTTTCTGACTTTCCGAAGAATCCACCCACGAATGAATTATTACCAACGGATGAGATGGTTTCTGAAGTGCTGCAATTGGTGGTGGTGACATTCTTGGCATGTCCAGCCAAACCACCTACGTAGGCAGAAGCAGCCTGACTCGTAATCTTTCCTTCAAATCGGTTGTCCTTGAGAGTGGCATTCTCTGCAAAGGCACTCAAGCCACCTACGTGCTTCGTACCACTAGCATTGCCGTTCACCACACAATTCTCTATCTTTCCATTTCCTATATAACCAGTCAAGACACTGGCATAGTCGGTTCCTTCCACGTCGCCCTTCACGGAGCAGTTGATGATTTGTCCATTATACATTCTGCCGATGAGCACACCTGTATAGTCGCCACCTTTCACTTTCTTGCCTGCAGCCACTTCCACGGTGAGGTTCTTGATGTAGCCTGCCGAGTAGTTGCTGAAAAGACCATTGTAACCCTCCGTCGTGTTAATCCACAAGCCTGTCACCTTGTGTCCGTCGCCATCAATGTAAGTGGCAACCGTGCTGTTGCGACCGATGGCAGGCCAACCCTTCGTTGGAGAGTTCTCGTTAATCCAAGCAGAAAGGTCGATGTCGTTCATCAACTTATAGTAGCCTGAATTGCAAGCGCCCTGCAAATCCTCGGCGGTGTAGATGCGGTAAGGGTCTTCCTCCGTACCACTACCAGGGTATTTCACTACAGCAGAAGTGAGATAAGAAGGAGTCATTCCCTCGATGTCGGCATAGAGTTGCACTTGCGCACCACTCTGCAAAGCCTCGGTCGAGAATTGCCATGCGTTGCCATTGCAGGTAGTGCTAACAGCGTCATGGTCTTTGTAGTAGAGATAGACCGTTCCACCATCCAAACTACTACCGCTAATACTTGTGGCTTGGGAAACCAGGTCGGACTCAATCACTGGCGGCGCAGCCTGATATTTCTTGTAAGGGAAGCACTCCGTTTCGAGAATGTTCCAGTTGTCATCGAAGTTCCAGCCCCACGACACATAGTTGGCTTTCAGCTTCAGCATCGAAGGACCAACACTCGTACCATTCTGCAAGTCATCGTTCACCACTTGTGCCACTCCACTCAGCATCACGCTCGTTTGTGTCAAGGCGCGATTGCCTTCAGCTGAAGCCAAAGCACCAATCGTCACATAGTCGTTTTCCTTCTTGCCATAGATACGCCCCAAATTAGAACTGGATGCACTAATGGAGGTGTTGATGGCGACGTTGGATTTGATGGTGAGATTATCATTAATACCATTATTGTCAACATATCCTAAAACATCTCCCACCAGTCCTCCGATATTGGAAACACCGCTAATCGTGGCATTTGTGTAACAATGAGAGATATTTCCATCCTGTTTGTAACCAACCAATCCTCCCACATGAGAAGTACCTGTAATAAAACCACTGTAATAGCTGTTGGTGATGGAGGAGGTGGTTAGGTCGAGACGATCACGAGGGGCAGCTGGAGTTACCTTTCCTTTATGTACTCCATTTCTCCATAGATTACATGTGGAACCATATATTGTTTTTCCTCCTGAAGAAGAGACATAAACATAAGTATAGGAAGGTTCGTCCTTACCAACGAGTCCACCTACGTATTCCTTTCCATTGATATTTCCGATAGCTGTACAATTGTTGATAGGTACTGCCACTTGAGTTCCTTTTTCAATTGTTGTATTGGAATAACTTGTTCCACCTGATGATGATGAACTACTTTGGTTTGTAATGTACACAGGACGAGCTTCCTGTTTACCTACAATCTGTCCGACAAGTCCACCAACATAGTTTTGACCAGTAATATCTCCAAAGTGGCTGCAATCCGTCATCCCAGCAATACGAGGACCATCGCTTTTACCCACAATACCACCTGTGTAATCTCCCGTGTTGGTGATTTTTCCTTTGGAGAAGGCTTTCTCAAACGTAACACTCGCACTGGCTTCCAAAGCACCTGCAACACCTGCAACCATCTCTATACCTGAGACATCGCCAATGCAACTGACATTGGTAATCAAGCAAGTGTTTCGAACACGCCCAACGATTCCACCCACACAGTTTGTATTCGAGACATTGCCTGTGATGGTGGAATTCTTGATTTTCGTTGCACTGATACGACCAGCAATACCACCCATTGCAGTAGCACTACTGTTTCCATTGCCATCTACATTACCAACTACCGAACAATTGTTAATTGTAGTTCCTGTCGCATCGCCAGCAACACCTCCGATATAGTTTGATGCTCCCTTCACATTTCCCTCAAAAGCACAGTCGTCGATAGAAACAGAATTTTCTGCTATACCAACAATACCGCCACAACTGTTAGAGCCTTTCAGACTTTCGGAAGCAGTCAAAGAGACAGAACAGTTACTGACACTTGAATTCGTGGCATAACCCGTGATACCTCCAACACCGTCAGCACCACTGATGGATGTGCCCGTAAGGGTTAAATTGCTAATCGTAGCTCCAGAGATATATCCCCAGAAACCAACATGATTCGTAGAACTACGGTTGATGAACACACCACTAATGGTATGTCCATTGCCATAGAATTTGCCTTGGAAAGGCGCAGACTCCACACCAATCGGTGTCCAACCCTGGTTTGGATTGTTTTCTGCAATGTAGTTGGAAATATCCAAGTCCTTTTGCAGTTTGAACACTACGCCCTCCTGCCCCAAGAAATTGGCAACCTGTGCCAACTGATTCTCATTGTAAATCAGATACGGGTCAGACTCCGTGCCAGTACCTGAACCGCTGAACTGCGCAAACATCATCGTGCTCCACAGCAGCATAGCCATTGATAATAATTTTCGTTTCATAAGTCAGAATAGTTTATTCATAAAATACTATATGAGTTTCAAGATATTTTTATTCTTCTATTTTTACATATTTTCCATTTCCAAAATCAAGATTTTCTGGTTTCATCTTATAAATCTTAATTTCATTTCCAAGCTTACTCTGTATAAAATCTTTCCAATAATTATATCGTCTCGTTGGAACTTTAGCACCAAAAACAATTTTCCTAATACGTATTTTTAATTTGGGTCTTTCTACACTATTAATGCAAACACGCCATTCATCTTCATGTTTCCAAGGCAGAGTTTTATGATAGAATAATTTGTTGTCTATAAAACTATCAATAGACTTATCTTTTTGTTTGTCATATTTAGGTATCTTTGTGTTATATTTTACTTTTTTAGGAACATTTTCATCAATTATCTCAAATTCAATGCAACATCCATCATGATTATTTGCATACATAGCCCACATAATATTATCATGATATGCTGTTTTTTCTCCCGAAAAGGAACAAAGATAACGACGTTTTTTACTTCCTATTATTCTGTTAATATCACGATTGCTTATTTTTTCTTCTGAACAGAAATATAATTCCAATGGATCGTTGAGTTTATCATACAAAGAGCAATACAACTCCTCATTCTCAATGATGTCTTTTAGGTAGCTATTGTTTTTTTTCCCACCTATTTGTCTGTATTTAAAAAATGTAGCCATAATAAAAATAGTGCCCCCAGAAACCCAATAAGGCTTTAAATGGTTTATTATATCATAACTACGCAACAAAAAACGTGGGCTTCCACCTCTACTCGTCTGTCGTTTGAGGCCGTAGCAATTGCCCATGCAGTTGACGAATAGAGTGTCTGCCCACGCCGTATGTTGCACGTATCCGAAAAGTGTGCGTGAGGATAAAATATATCCTCATTGCACACCTCGGGATACAATTCATGCATACCCGTAGCATCCACCTCATACCATGTCATTGACTGCATTTTGAAATTTGCTACGTTCCAAACGACCAATTGACAAAGCGATAGTGACGCTTTTCATTATGTAGTGTCCCCACCCCACCGCAAAGCCTCGAAAACACAAAATGTCCATTCGATGGCACGGCGTGGGTATAGACATTTGCAAAACTACAACTTTTATTTTATTTTAAGAAATAAAAGCAAGATTTTTTTTGTAATCATCTGTATTTACCTCAAATAACGACTTGGTTTACTTTGAAAAACTTTTAGAGCAACTCACCAAAAATCCATGCCAAAAGAACCATTCTTGCTGCGATTGGAAAAGAAACTATATGGAAGGCTTTTCCGTTTGTGTGGAAAGCCTTTCCGTTGACACGGAGAAGTTCTCCGTTTGTACGGAAAGGTTCTCCGTTGGGTTTTATTCGAATAATAATAAAGTTTTAAATGACGATCCGCATATTAGTGCAATAAACCCTGAGAAGGGTTTTCGCTCAGTAACCGTAGGTCGGAACGACCTGCGGAGGATGCAGATGATGGCTATATGCACTCTGAATGAGTGCCCCAACCGTGTTTGTGGGCGACCCCGCAAGGGTCGATATACTCATTGCCATCTATCCGAGGGTGCTTTGCACACCTCAGTTACTGAGCGATGACGCTTTCAGCGTCTCAATCACTTGACCAAGCGGATAATCATAAGTTTTTAAACTTGAAGAAAATAAGTTTCAGTCGATTGCATACGTGTTCTTCTCCCTGATTCTTTGGTAGTTGAAATTAGTTTCATACCTTTGCGAAAAATTTCGCAACGAAAATTTTCGCAATATGAATAACCCCTTCTTCCGTCAATGGATTGTGAAGACGCAAGGGTAATATAATGAAGAATGAAGAATGTAGAATGAAGAATGTGAGTTAGCGTGAAGAGTGAAGCGTGGAGCTATGAAGAGTAATTATCATTCTTCACTCTAAATTCTTCATTCTTCATTCTACATTCTTAATTCTTCATTCTACATTTCTTCCATCTGTCAGAATGGTTCCTAACGACTTGCTGACAATAAGAATTTTGCCATCTACGAGTATCTTCACAGGGCGAGAACTCTGTGAAAAACGCATGTCGTCTTCGACAGCATTGATGGCGCTGACATCCTCTACAATGTTCGTGAAATCTGACCAATAAGGAGCTGATGCATAGCGTTCAGCTGTTCCAGCAGGCACATGCAAGGTCATGCCGAGCGTGTGCTGATAGCTATCGAAGATGTCATATTGAAGCACAAGAGGCTCTTGCCATTTCACATAGACATCCTTCAGCTTGTATCCATAAGCTAAAGCTCCCTTACCTATATGCTCAAGGCTTTGGGGCAAAGAGACAGTCTCCAACTGTCCCGATTGAGAAAAAGCATCCTCACCAATGGAAACCAACCCTTCGGAAAATTCTATATGATTCAGCTTTCCGCAAAAGCTAAAAGCCTGATAACCAATCGTCTTAACAGACTTTGGTATGTTGATGCTTTCCAAAGAAGAATTTTGATAGAACGCCATCTTACCAATGCTTTCGATACTTTCTGGCAAATTGACTTCCTTGAGGCTCCCACACATACTAAAAGCATTGTTTGGAATATAGGTAATGGAAGCAGGAAGCGAAACCGACTCCAACATACGGCATCCATCGAACACATGAACTCCCAAACTATCGATGTTGGAAAGGTCGGGTAAATGAGTGAGTGACGCACAGCCATGAAACGAATGGTCACCCAGTGTATGCACTGTTTTCGGATACGACACCTCCTCCAGCATATAGCAGTTGGCAAAAGTCTCAAAAGGAATACTGTCTAAAGGATTCTCCAAGACAGCCTTCTTCAGAAAAAAGTCAGCGTAGAACACGCCTTCGCCGAAAGACTTTACTGAAGCAGGAACAAACACCTCCTCTAATCGTGCCTGACTAAACGCATGATCCCCAATACTATCTACCGAATTCGGAATATTCACCCTTTGAACTTGGCTGCCATCGAACGCATAGTCAGATATGATCTTCAAAGAATTGGGAATCACCACTTCGTGCAACATGGTGAAAATAAATGCACCCTCATTGATTACCTCTATGCCCTCTGGAATCACGTAAGTTTTTCCCTCGGACTCGTAGTTCAGCATGGGATAATAGAAGAAATACTTGTCATTGTAGAGAGGAGTGACCATGTTAGGACAATTATAAAAAGCCTCATATCCAATATATTCCAAAGACTGAGGAATGTTGATGGAAGACAATTCCCTGCAACCCTCGAATGCATTCCAACCAATAGCAATCAGGTTCTCGTTGAGCACCACCTTCCGCAAATCCTCGTTACCATAAAACGAAGCAGATTCCAAATACAACATCGTATGGGGAAGAACAACTTCAGTCAATCCATCGCAATTATAGAAAGCCAAGTTGCCCACGCCAACCACAGCTGTCTGCCCTACCCCAACCCTTGCAGGAATCCGAACCACTCCCTTATATTGTTCAGGACCTGCCACCAATTCGCAGTAATCCTGCTCCACATAACGGTAATAAAGCATCACCCCGTCAGCATTTGTCTCACAGAAATCGTAAGACGGGATGTCATCGTCCTTAACATTGGCTCGGTCCGACAGTCTGGACGGAGAAGTGGGCATGACTTTCCGAAATGCCATGTCACGCAATTCATCCGCCCGATGAGATTTGTCTTGTGCCAATGCATTCATAGTAACAATGAAGAGCAGGATGGAGAGTATGGTATATCTCATAATCATTCTTCTTTTTTGTCAATAATTCCAAAAATGAATACAAAGGTACACCTTTTAAGCAACATAAATCTACTTTTTCCTTAAAAACGAGTCAACAAATGAACACAAATGGATCACAAATAATATATTTGAGCAAATTTGTGTTCATTTGTTGACTCATTCTTCATTTCATCCTACATGCCGAGGATGATGTTCACGATGGCAACGATGTCGGAGATGTCGATGGATTCGTCGCGGTTGGTGTCGGTGTTGGTTTCGCTCTTCACGGCACCTGCGCCAAGGATGTGATTGACCGCGAGGACAACATCGGAAATATCGACTGCACCATCACAGTTAGCATCACCTAAGAGGAAACCATCTTCTTCGGTTGGCGTGATGGAGATGTTGTCGAAACCAATGATTTTGACATTGCCATTCGTGTTATGAATGGCAGAGAGGTTGACGGTGATATTGGAACCATCGGTGTCGAAGGTGAAATCCACCTTCTGCCATGCTTCTTTGTTTTCGAGGGAAGGACTCGATGCCAAGGTGCCCGACTCGCCAACCACGTTGACACTGATGTCACCGCCCAAGCCCGATTTCCACACGTCGGCTGTGAGGCGATACTTACCAGCAGGGAGGCAGATGGTCTGATGGAGCGTGATGGTAGATGTACCCCAGTTCTGACGAATCCAATAGCTTTGCTTTCCTCCATTCGCTGGCTTTGCCAAGGATGCAAAGAAATTGCTATAGTAAAGGTCACCACTCTTGAGCGCGGAGAGGTCGTTCTCATTGCGGCTTGTGTAGTCGATGCTCCATCCTTCTGGCTGATAGATGGCACGGTCGGAACTGACACCCGAACCGTTCATCTTGGTGTAAGAAGCCTCGAAGTCAGGATTCTGAAGCTCGGAAGGAGCTTGTGTCTCGGAATAGTCAAGTCCTTGCAACTCACAGATTTCCTGACGAGAGAGACAAGTGTTGTAGAGGCGGAAGCCGTCCATCTTGCCTTGATAATCCACATTGTCATTAGCATAGGCACCATCCCACCACTGTGTGCGACCGATGTAGTTGCGAGTGTCCTTTGCCACTTGGTAGAGCTGGTAAGCTTCGTAGGCGATGTCGGTGCCACGCAGGTTCACCTCGCCATCCACATAGAGCGTCGTGGTCTTGGTGTCAGCACTGTAAGTCACCGCCAGACTGTATTCCTTGTTCGTGGAAAGTGTGGTGGAAGAGTTCATCAGTGTGGTGGTGCCACCATTGTACTTGAACCCAACGGACAGCGGTTTGGCACGGAGGAAGAGACTGTTGCCTGAGCCTGAACCGAAGTCGTAGAAGCGAGGATTGTTGCCAAATGCCGAGGCGTTGACCTTCAGCAGGAATGTATAGCTGCGGAGGCTGTCAAGCATTTCCGAAGGAGCCGTGACGGTAGTGTTGGTAGAGAAGCCCGAAGCGGTGTTCTTCGTCATGTCGATGTTATCCTTCGAATAGAGCAGGTTCTTTGGCAAGTCGCGTGGCATGACGCGCACCTTGAAGTATTTCTTCTGATTGCCAACGGTGGCGGTCAAGGTGACTTCGCGTCCATCAGCTCTGGTCACTTTCGACTGATTCACCACACCTGTTGCACTGAGCACTGGTTCGTGACTGGATTCCCAAGTGATGGTAGCTTCGCCCATCTTCGTTGGAAGAACTAAGTCGGACCAAGTGACCGTTGGCAATGCTATTCGATTCAACACCCATGAGTCTTTGTTCAAGTATAAAATGTCTTGAGCAGTGCGAACAGATCCCTGCGTGAGGCACTCTGCATAGACTTCACAAGCATTCAAACTTCCGATGAAACCGCCAATTATTGCATCTTGCAGACTGAGTCCAGACACTTCCATCTTCTGGTCAATCCAACCATTGCGGTAGATGGTGAGGGTGGTGCCATCGTAAGTGAAAGCAGTGAAGTAGTCAGCAAGTTTGGTTCTGTAGGTATTTCCATCCGTACGCCTACCATAATATTTGTGGTCGTCCGAAGTACCCAGCCTATTTTGACTGGAGAAGGTTGTATTACCCACCTTAGCATAAGGCTTCTCACTCTCTTTATCGAGTCCGTAAGTAAGGTTTCCCATCTTGAGCAGCGTACCAGCATAGTTGTTGGCATCAATCGACCAATTTGCGATGACGGTCCATGTCGTTGCTCCAGCCTTGCTCCCTACGGAGAGTGTTTTCGATGCTGAGGTGGTGGTGAAGTTGGTGCTTTCTGTGGTAGAAGCAATGGCATTTGTCTGTGCTGTAGCATCAACAGGGAAGGCGTAAGAGGTACGAATGGACGTAGGGTAACCCTTTGGATATTCTATATCAACTATCCAATAGTAGTAGTCGCCATTCATCCAGCAAAGACGAAGCGGACTGTCCTTAGAGCCTGGCAGGACGAACGGACGAACATTATTCTTCTCGGAGTTCTGCGTGATAGGCACCTTTGCGGTGATGTTACCACTGCTGTTCACCGTGTATTTCCAGATTTCATAGACTGTACCGTGGGTTCCAACCGTAGGGATGGAGAGATAGATGTCCTCCACATGGTCAGGGTCAATAGCCATACCACCACTGTAGCACTTTTCTGTATTGGAAGAATGGAACCAACCTCCTCCATTTGCAAGGTCTGTCATTTTCCAAGACGAACCGTTCCAATGCGCATAGTAATACTGATGCGTGTTCTTGTCGTACGAGATGCGCACCATCGCCACCACGGGGTTTTCGTTCTCGTCAAGCGTGATTTGCCAAACCCAGTCGCGGTAATTCGTAGGAGCATCAATAATCGTATTAGGGTAAGACGACTTGTAGGAATCAGTCTTGTTGACATTGAATTTTCCGTTGGCAATGGTGGAAAGTACATTGCCTTTCAGGTCGCAAAGCTTTGGTGTGGAAGAATAAGTGCCATCGCTGTTCTTCTTGGCATTGATTTCAATCACGTTGAAATAGAGCCAGTTGGGGTATTCATTATCGGGATGTCCCGTGGTGTAGCTCACATAGATTTTGTCCTTGCCATTGCTTTGGTACTTGGCGTATGGTCGTGCGCCTGTACTTTGCACCATTTGGAAAGGTCCCCACTCGAAGTGGCAATCGTCGTTGGCATCGGGCATAGAGAGTTTTCCGATGGTTGGGTGCCAACCAATGCCTCGCCAGCAGAGGTAGATGTGGTCGGGGTCGTCGCTGAGGATGAACGGCGAAGGATACGTGGTGTTGTTCGCCACATTGATGACCTTCTCGTCACCAAGACTGGTGATGTCGCCTGGTTTCGTGGAAATGCGATAGTAGAACTTCGCTTCGTCGGTGTGGCGCGTGTAGAAAATCATGATGCGCTTGTCGGGCAACGTGAGGAAAGTGGGGTTGTTGTGGTCATCGGGTTGGAACACACTGCGCACCAACACGTCGCTCCGCTTGTTGTTGACGAAGTCCATCTGCGTTGCCTTGATAGCACCGTGAACGTCGATGTAACCGATGTAAGCAGCATTGATACTGCCGTCAGCACTCGTGTAGTGCATGGCACGAGGGTCTGCAAACCAGCACCAAGCGCCTTCGTCAGCCACGACACTTCCCCCGTTCGTGATTTGTGCCTTTGCCGACACCACTGCCAGCAAAGTAATAGTCAGTAAAAAGTTTCTTAGTTTCATGATATTTTAAGTTTTAACAACAGAAATAACGGAAATTTTTCGGAAAAACGGAAAATTATGTATTCACAGAGCTAAAGTATCACTTTTTCACAACGGAAATATCGGAACCTTTTAAGAATCATCGGATGAAAAAAACTTTTTTCTGTTTTTCCGTTCTTTTCCGTTTTTTCCGTTGTTGTTTTTCACTTTTTGTTCTTGCAGGCTGCACAGATGCCTTTCACCATGTAGTTGACCGATAGAGCCACGTAGTCATCGGGCAACTCAACGGATGGGATTGGCGTATCGTGCAAGCAGAAGGTGCGATGGCATTTCTCGCAATAGAAATGCACATGCTGGTCGTCATTCTCATGGTGTGAACGGCTGTGGCACAGTTCATAGCGCACAGCATCGCTACCGTCTTCGAGCGAATGAACAAGGTGGTGCTCGCGGAAGAGGGACAGGCAACGGGAAATGCTCGACTTGTCCATCGTGAGCAGTGCATCTTCCAATTCAAGAAGCGACACAGGACGGCCAGCCCTGTCGAGTGCTTCAGCCACGAGGATGCGGTTAGCCGTAGGGCGAATGCCGTGGTCGTCTAATAATAATAGGTATTCTTTTTTGTGACTATTCATTACAAACTGATTTATTGGGTCTAAGGTCAAAAGTCAAAGGTCTAAGGTCTGAGATTACTTTTGACCTTAGACCTTTGACTTTAAAACAGATAATTCTTTGCAAAAATAAGGTAAAAAATAAAGACCACAAAAGGCAAAACAAACTTTTGCAACCAAGTTGCATGAAAAACTCCATACCTTTGCGCTCGAAATCAAAAAAAACAGAATAGAGACTATGATTGAATGGATTGAAGCGTATTGGAACGCACTGATTATGATGGTTGCAGAAATGGCACCATACCTCCTGTTGGGATTCTTCGTGGCAGGCATCTTGCACACGTTTGTTCCCCGTAGCATCTACTCCCGCCATCTGGCTCCGCGCAACATGAAGAGCGTGGTGAAGGCAGCACTGCTTGGCATTCCTCTCCCACTCTGCTCCTGCGGAGTCATCCCCACCAGCGTCTCGTTGCGCAAGGAAGGAGCCAGTCATGGTGCTTGCACCAGTTTCCTTATCGCCACTCCGCAAACGGGTGTCGATTCCATTGCAGCCACCTACTCACTGATGGGCTTGCCATTCGCCATCGTCCGCCCCATCGCAGCACTCTTCACTGCCATGTTTGGCGGTTGGTTGGTGAATCGCTATGCCAAGGAGGACGAGCAGATTTCTGCCGAAGCAGCAAAGAAAGGTGAATATGAAGGTCTCACCCCCAACCCCTCTCCAAAGGGCGAGGGGAGTTGTCACTCTGATGAGGATAACTGTGAATGCGGATGTGAATGTGAATGCGGATGCGAACACGAGCATCACTACCATTCGTTGAAGGACAAATTCGTGGGTGCCCTCCGTTATGGTTTCGTGGATATGTTTCAGGACGTGGGCAAATGGCTCGTCATCGGTCTGCTCATCGCCGCACTCATCACCGTGGCTGTACCAAACGAATGGCTTGCCGCCCTGCATGAATACAAATTGCTCAACATGCTGATTGTCCTTGCCGTTGCCATCCCAATGTACGTATGCGCCACGGGTTCTATTCCTATTGCCGTGTCACTCATGGCAAAGGGACTCACACCAGGAGCAGCCCTCGTTCTGCTCATGGCAGGTCCTGCCGTCAACAGCGCCAGCATCCTCGTCATCGGAAAAGCCTTCGGTCGTCGCACACTTCGCTTCTACATCACTTCCATCGTGATTGGTGCCATCGCCTTCGGCCTCGGCATCGACTACCTCCTGCCTCAAGATTGGTTCGCCGTGAGCGGAAGTTTCACGGAAGCAGCCCACTGCGGACACTGCCTCAGCGTGTGGAACTGGATATTCATTGCCGTCTTCCTCCTTCTGCTTGTGAATGCCTTCACAGCTCGTTTCCGCCACTCTCACCACCTCAGCCATGAGCACGAGCATGAGCATCATCACCACGAAGAAGAACAAACAGTGGCTGTTCCTTCCACGATGGTCTATACCGTGAAGGGCATGAGTTGTAACCACTGCAAGGCAAGCGTGGAAAAAGCCATCAGTGGTGTTGAAGGCGTGGAAAAGGTGGAAGTGGACTTGACAAAAGGCATTGCCTACGTGGAAGGAAAGCACGACACACAGGCTGTACTCGATGCCGTGAATGCCATCGGCTTCAACATTTCGGTTTCGGAAAACCAATAGAAAGGACAACACGCGAGGAGTTTTCAACATTACCGCCTCATTTTTTATTTTCAACTAAATAAGCGAGGGCTCGTTATTTCGATAACGAGCCCTCGTTGTTGTTCAAACGAGCCCTCGCTTGAATCACAACGAGGGCTCAACATTTTAGTACAATCGAAAAAATGATTCTGTCAATTCCTTTTTTCGCGCTTCTCACTCCCCTTTTTTCACTCTTTTGCGACAGATTTCAGGGGGTAGAGCCCGATTTGTCGCAAATAAGGGCGTATGTCGTAACAAGCCGAGAAGAAAAACGGAGAAAAATGAGGAGCAAGCTGATGTATATCGACGACTAAGGTTCTCGCCATCCGAGACATGACAACATAGAATAGAGATTAGATGATTTGAAAAGACGAAGGAGACAGGAGCATTATCCTGCCTCCTTTTATTATGGAACAATGAAATAATAACTTGGTATAAATGACATTATTCTTTAGGAAAGAAATTAGAATAATTATCATAATTACTCCAAAAATTAGGTGTTGTTTAAAACAAAAAAACAATTATTTCTGAAAAAATTATTCTAATTATTTTAATTTCTTTCCTAAAAAAAACGTACCAACTAATTTTTTAATGATTACTATATTACTATCCACTACGCCATGACATTCCTACGCATGGATGCGCATGAAGAACATCGAGGCTGACTCTCTGAAGACACAGGACTGTCTCCGTATCATCTTAAAAATAAGGTCGATTTGAGTTAATTCTCGAAAAAGGCTTGTAAGTTACAAGATTTTTTCGGTAACTTTGTCAGCGAAATGCATCAATCGCTTGCTTTTTCCTACCAATCATCATAAACACATCTACAAAACTTATGAAAAAAATCCTACTTGCTCTCGTGGCACTCCTTTGCACCATCGGAGCCTCGGCTCAAGACAACGATTCCATCTACGAAAAGAATCTGCTGAAGCCTGGTACTCCTGCTCCGATTATTCCGCTCGATGGAAAAGACGGAAGTAAATATGGGCTGCATCAATTCCAGAAGATGACGGGCAATTACATGGCAGTCTATTTCTATGCGGGTTGGTGTCCTGACTGTAGGAAGGTGGCACCCGACTTCGTGCAGAAGATTCAGAAAGACTGCAAGTCGCTCAACATCAGCCCTTTCTATGTGTCGTTCGACAAGGACTCAACCACTTTTAAGGAATACAGGGAAAAGGAAGACATGCACGGCATGGTGTTCTTAGAGACGAAGAAATGGAAGGAATCGAAAGTGGCAAAGGATTACCATCTGGAATGGATTCCAACCTTCTACCTCATCAGTCCCGATGGCATGGTGGACTTTGCCACCATCAACTTCTCGAAACTGATGGACCGCATTGAGCAACTGAAAAAGGAGGGAAAGATAAAGGAATTAGACATTAAACAGCCTGAATTTTTCGGTGGGACTCAGAGACTGCTCGAATACCTATCCAAAAACATACACTATCCAAGCGAAGCAGACAGATTTGATTTCGAAGGACGCGTCATCATGAAGTTCTACGTGAATGAAGATGGCACCATCTCCGACATCTCTTGCATCAAAGCACAGGGAACCAAACCTTACTCGAAGAAATTCCTCGCTCTGCCAGAAAGCGAACAAAAAGCAAAGGAGGAAGCTCTGCTGAAACTCATGGCAAAAGAAGGCTACCGAGTCGTGAAAAACATGCCTCGCTGGATTCCTGGTACCGTCTCGGGCAAACCCGTCAAAACAAGTTTCAATTTGCCAATTACCTTCAAGTTGACAAAGAAGAAATAAATCTATCCCCAACCTGCGAGTGAGGGAACTAACAAAAAGAACCGACGAACGCTGAAGATTTGCAGCGTTCGTCGGTTGTTTTCTTTTTTTATTGTTCTCTGGTAAAATTGATTGTGAAACCATTCAAGTGCTGTAAAGAAGAAGGCTGGCAGTTTTTATATCAATGTAGGGCTTGGTAAGTCCTGAAAGGACGACAGAACACAGGCAGGTGGTGAAGCGTAGCGGAACCCTTGCTATGTGGTGCAAGGTAAACAGAGTGCCGGTAGGTACGACGGATAAATGGCAAACATACCCGTCACCCCCTTGGGGTTCTGTTATAGGGCATCGCTTAGCAGGGGTTCCGTGCTTCGCACTTCACCGCCTGCCTGTGGTCTGTCATGCCTTCGGCATTTTTAGCAGAAACCAATAATTATTTTTAAGGAGAGCTAATTGATAACGATAAATTGGTAAATATCCGATTAGAAATTTCTTGATTATCTCATATAGGGTTACCAACTCCGATTTTCATCGACTACCTCCATAATCTCATTTTTATGTTCCGAAAGCCCTGCTTCATCAAGTATCTGTTCGAAAGCATTCATGATGTCTTCGCGTTCTTCAGTATCAATGAATGACGTTCTCTTGTCGAGTTTGTTGAATCCTTCAGCATAATCAAGAGCTATGCTTTTTACAATAGACATGGCAATTTCTGGCTGCTTCGCTTCTTTCAAGATGCGAAGGCGAGTGTCTTTCCACAATGCCACCGCTTTGGTATATTTCGACTTTGGCACAAACTCGCTTCCATCCCAACGGCGTAGTGGGTTGTTCCGATTCTCTCGAAGCCATTCATCGGAGCGCAGTTTCTTTACAATCAAATTCTGAACATTGCCCTTATAGAGTATCTTAATCTTTTTCCCAACGTCAGCAGGAATGCTCTCTAAACAAAGGTAATTCAGTTTGGGAAGATTATTTGGAAGAGGGAATTCTTCTGCCGAGAATCCGAACAGGTCGTCCATTCTCAGTGTCTCCAATTCGTGAAGTTCGCCTATTTCGGCAATGTCGTGGATATAGCCAGGTTTCCCTATTAAATCCAACCATAATAGACCAGGGAAGCGTGATGATATGCCTTGCAGACTAAACTCTTGTATATTCGAAAGCCGCAAGTTCATCAACCTGCTTAAACCTAAATCTGGCAGGAAATCGTTTTGCATTTCAACTCGAAGATCCAAGTAATAGCCATCCTTAGGAGAATTGATGCGAAGATTCGGTGATAATTTTCCTCGTAGAATAACCCTTTCAATACTTGGCGGCAAATAAATGGTTTGAAGGTTTTCTCCACTGATTTCCAATTCTTCAAGATGGGTGTGGCTCAGGTCCAATTCTTCACGAACACAATTTTCCCAAACCAATTCTCTTATCAAATATCTGCGTTCCAAGAAAGGTATCAGTTGAGGATGCTCTTGGGTAACATGGATACGTGATAATCTGGGTAATTTGTCAAACACAGAATAGTCTGTGACAAAGCAGAGGGTATCATCAAGGAGACTTCCGTTTAAGTTCTTCGAAAACTCCTTACCTCCAATGATTATAGTTTGATTGCGTTCAGAGGCTGCTTCCTTGTATGCAACGACTTGGTCTTTGGGGAGCAGATTCCACTTTTCCGTCCATTTATGTTCGTGTCCATAAGTCCAAGGTCCAGAGTTACTGCACTCCCCGAGTGGTCTGACAGGCATGTTTCCTATCAGTTTCGCACGGGATGGAAAGAACTCGATAAGCGACCAACGATAATGGATATAGTTATTATAGGAATAGTAATTAAGCCGAAGGTAAGACATCTTGTCAAGGTCTCCTTCTTCTGGCATCTTCTCACTCCAATAGTCCAAATCTACATGCGCAGCCCATTCTTTATTTATCTGAATGATTTGGAAAGTGAACCATTTCTCTGTTTCCCTTTCTTGGAGAGCATATACGTCTCCGATTTGTAATGAAGTCTTTATCATTTAATGAAAGTCTTTATAATTATATTTACTGAAGAATGATGTTCACAAGGCTGACAACATCCGAAATGTTGATGGCGTTGTCGGCTGAAGTGTCGGCAGCTTGAAGGTTGAATGGGTATGGACTCTGCCCAAGGATATAATTGACCAACGAAACGACGTCGCTTATATTCACCAATCCATCCATGTTCACATCACCCAGTGCCCAGTCGTTGCGACCATGATAAATGAGTTGGAAGTTATCGAAACAGCTCCATGACTCAAGTGCGTCGGTTGTGGTCTTCTTGACGCCAAGGCGCAGTTTTCCGTCGGTCACTTCTATGTTGTCGAGTGTGACTTGATACAGTCCTCTTGTGAAATAGCGCGAAGCACCCGTCTGATTGTCAGGTATCCAACCAGCAGCATTCCGATAACCTTCTCCAAGGGATTCACTCTGCGCTCCATCGAGAATGGAACACAATGGAGTGGAGAAACTGTTGGCATAAAGAACTGCGTTCACATTGTGCGAGCTGGTGTCGTGATTTCCATCCCTGAAAAAGCCCTGACACTTCAAGGTATAGATGCCATTAGGCACATTGATTACCTGATAAGTATCATAAGCAGATTTCTCACTGCCATCCCATGCATAGAACTCAGCATTACAGTTGCTGGTTTCCCAACCAAAATCACTCTGAAGGTTGTAGTTGGCATTGGTTTTCTCCACCGACCAACACAGATTCTCGCAGTCGTTACGGCCTATACGTGCAGCAGGAAGGAGGAACGTAGCGTCGTAAGGATTCTGCTCTGTGGCATATCGCATTTCGTCAAGCAAGTTCTCTCGTGTCAGCACCTCCCATTGTTGGTCGGTTGTTCCTGAATAGGTCGTGCAAGTAGCCACAGCGTCGGCATTATTCTCGTCGGCCAATGCGTATGTAGTTCCATTCACCTCATAAGTGAGTGATGCAGCGTTGCCCGATGCGTTCACTTTCCATGTGCCAGCCGAGGTCGATTCTGTGTCCATATATGGGTCGTTATCGTTATGCGACATGCTGCCCAGCGTGGTGCCAAGACGGTAGGTAGCATCGGGCAACTCGTTCAAGAGAATCTTTGTGCCCCATTCTCCCAAAGTGGCATGTGTGTCCCAATATTTTCCAACGTTCAGAAAACGTCCTGTAGCCACATTGCGCAGGTAACGAGTTTCGTTGACGTTGAGAGCATCTTTCACACTGAAATTGACGACCACAGGGAAATGGTCTGAGATAGGGGTGCCGTCAGCGTATGTGAAGCTGGTATCGTGCAGATAACTGTTGGCTTGAATGACATAGCCCGCATCGCTATTGTTGATGTAGAAAAGTTTGTCCACTACCTCGCCACGCTGCTGTCCGTAGGCATCGGTCATGAGAGCCCCGTCACCCCATTTCGGTTGGATGCCGCCACGCTCCACATCTACCCAAGGATCGTTGACCGTGAATCGGTTATCAGCGGAGAGTGCATCAAAGAACAGGCGTTTCAGTTCATCGCGCGTGTATCGACAGTTGGTGTCACCCATCACGATGATAGGGCGTGCATTGTTCGTACCGAGTATGGCATTGGCAAGCTGTGTCAACTGACTGGCTCTGGCAGCATTGTCAGCTTCTCCTGTTTCTGCATCCATGTGAAGAATATAGACATCGAGCGCGACGCTGTGCCCATTGATAGGTTGACTGAAGGTCACTGTGTAGTAACGATAGCCCTTGTCGATATTCTCGTCTGCACCGTCTTTCAAGTTGCCATGCGACTGATTCCAAGCTACTATCGACTCATTTGCTACAGAACATTTGGCTGTCTTCCAAAACAAATTGAGACCATCGGTATTGAATTTCGTCAGTCCCATCATGTTATTGGCATTGATCTTTCCGCGGTCTTTGCCATAACTGTAATCACCAAGATATTTGAGTAGCGACGAATTGTAGTTGAAGTCCTCGGAAACGCCGAAAAAGTCCCATCCTTTTTGAGCTATCAACTCACTCATGCGTTCTGTACCTGTTTCCTGTGGTCCACCCTCATTGATAGACACGAAGAGGATTTTCGGTGGCAAACCATCCACGTTCATAGTCGCTACGGTGAATGTTCCATCAGCATTCTGTGCTTGTGCACATATCGTCAATGCTAACCATAATACTTGAATAAGAAAAGTCTTCAGCTTCATAGTTTCAAACGTTGATTTAATAATTACAAATGTGCCAAATTGTTAGGTAGATGACAAATGTAAACACTTTTTTTAAAATAATGGCAATTCCTCTCAGCTTTTTTCAATATCTTTGTAACCGAGAGGAATCCACATCTTTCTCCTGTTCTTTTATTCGAAGTTCATGTATCAATTTTAAAATTCTCACAATATGGAAAATTTCGTTTTTTGCAGTCCAACGAATTTCATCTTTGGGCGTGGCACAGAAAATCAAGTAGGAAAACTCTGTAAAGAAAACGGAGCAACGCGCGTGCTCATCGTGTACGGAGGCGGTTCCGTGGTTCGCAGCGGATTGCTCGACCGAGTTCGCACAGCCCTCACCGACGAGAACATGCCTTTCGGCGAATTGGGCGGTGTGAAGCCTAATCCTGAGGACGACCTCGTGCGCATCGGCATCGAAATGGTTCATGCCGAGAACTTCGACTTCATCCTGCCTGTTGGCGGCGGTTCGACCATCGACACAGCCAAAGCCATTGCTGCTGGTGCGCTCTACGATGGCGACTTCTGGGACTTCTATACAGGGAAAGCCACCGTGCAGAAGGCTCTGCCCGTGGGCGTTGTCCTCACGATTCCTGCTGCTGGCAGTGAAGGTTCGGGCAACACCGTCATCACCAACATTGCCACGAAGCAGAAAATCTCACTTCGCTGCCCTGAGCACTTGCGCCCTCAATTCTCCATTCTCAACCCTGAGTTGACTTTCACACTGCCTGCTTACCAGACGGCAAGCGGCATCTGCGACATGATGGTTCACATCTTCGAGCGTTACTTCACCAACACCACCGAGACGGGCATCACTGACCGCATTGCTGAGGGAGTGCTGCTTTCCATCATGGAGGAGGCACCGAAGGTAATTGCCAACCCAAGCGACTACGACGCACGTGCCAACATCATGTGGGCTGGCATGTTGGCGCACAACGGCATCTGCGGAACAGGCCGCGTGGAGGACTGGGCTTCTCACTTCATGGAGCACGAACTCAGTTCGCTCTACGGAGTGACACATGGCGCTGGTCTTGCCGTGGTGTTCCCTGCATGGCTCACGGTGGTGTCGCGCATCAACCCTCATCGCGCTAAGCAACTTGCCCTTCGTGTTCTGCACGTTTCTGCAGAAGGAAAGACGGACGAAGAAATCATTGCCGAAGGTATTGCCCGCTTGCGCCAGTTCTGGCATTCGCTCGGCTTGCCAATCACGCTCAAGGAACTCGGCATCGAGAACCCCGACATTGACGCACTCGTTCGCAATCTCCACATCACAAAAGGCGAACCCATCGGCAATTACGTCAAACTCGACCGCTCGCTAACGAAAGAAATCTACGAGGAAGCAAGGTAATTCCAAGAAAAAGAGGTAACTTTGCAACATATTTTTCAACCATAACCTGAACTTCAACCTTAACGATAACCATAACCATAACTTTCCATCAGGATGGCGGTTAGGGTTAAGGTTGATGAACCGAATGGAAAAGTTAAGGTTAGGGTTAAGGTTAAAGTTAAGGTTAATTGCTAAATCAGTAAATCTTTAAATAAGTAAATCAGTAAATCTTTTTATGGCAAAGAAAGCATTACTCATGATTCTCGATGGATGGGGAATCGGCAACAAGGGTGAAGGCGATGTCATCTTCCGCACTCCAACCCCTTATCTTGATTATCTCAATGCAGTCAGTCCACACTCTCAGCTCGATGCCAGCGGTGAGGACGTAGGTCTGCCAGACGGACAGATGGGCAACTCCGAAGTGGGTCACCTCAATATCGGCGCAGGACGCATCGTCTATCAGGACTTGGTGAAAATCAACCGTGCCTGCAAGGACGGCAGCATCATGAAGAATCCAGAAATCGTGAGCGCATACGAATACGCAAAGAAGAACAACAAGAGCATCCACCTCATGGGTCTCACTTCGAGCGGCGGCGTTCACTCTTCGCTCGACCACCTCTACAAGCTTCTCGACATTGCCAAGGAATATGGCATAGACAACACGTTCGTTCACTGTTTCATGGACGGACGCGACACTGACCCAAAGAGCGGTAAAGGATTCATCCACGACTTGCAGGAGCACTGCAACCAATCGACTGGTCACATTGCCAGCATCATTGGCCGCTTCTATGCAATGGACCGCGACAAGCGTTGGGACCGCATCAAGGTGGCATACGACCAACTCGTGGAAGGCAAGGGTCGCCAAGTGACTGACATGGTGGAAGGTGTGCAGAGCTGTTACGACACTGACTCTGAGGCTCACAAGAACACCGACGAATTCATGGAGCCACTGGTGAATGCCAACGTGGATGGACGCATCAAGGAAGGCGATGTTGTCATCTTCTTCAACTACCGTAACGACCGCGCCAAGGAACTCACCATCGTCCTCACTCAGAAGGACATGGAGGAACAGGGCATGAAGACCATCCCAGGACTCCAATACTACTGCATGACTCCTTACGACGCATCGTTCACGGGTGTTCACATCCTCTTCCCTAAGGAGAACGTGGAGAACACGCTCGGCGAATACCTCTCTGCCAACGGCAAGCGCCAGCTCCACACAGCCGAGACAGAGAAATACGCTCACGTCACCTTCTTCTTCAATGGTGGTCGCGAAGCTCCATTCCCAGGTGAGGACCGCATCCTCGTGGCTTCTCCAAAGGTGCCTACCTACGACCTCAAGCCCGACATGAGCGCATTCGAAGTGAAGAACAAACTCGTGGCTGCCATCAACACTCAGCAATACGACTTCATCGTGGTGAACTTCGCAAATGGCGACATGATTGGACACACAGGAGTCTATAACGCCATCGCCAAGGCTGTCGTTGCCATCGACCAGTGCGTTCACGATGTCATCGAAACCGCTAAGGCAAACGACTACGAAGCTATCATCATTGCCGACCACGGCAATGCCGACAACGCCATCAACCCTGACGGCACTCCAAACACGGCTCACTCCCTCAACCCTGTTCCGTTCATCTACGTGACGAACAACAACAGTGCAAAGGTGAAGAATGGTCGCCTTGCCGACGTGGCTCCTTCCATCCTCCACATCATGGGACTCGAACAGCCAGCCGACATGACAGGTGAATGCCTCATCATTGACTAAAGAAATGAAGAGTGAAAAATGAAGAATGAAGAATGAATTTTACTCTGCTCATTGTATGAGTACCTTTCATTCTTCATTCTTCTTTTTCTATTCTTCTTATAAGCGAAGCGACAATTCATCATTTTCTCCCACTCTAATGAAAAAATCAATCTCCATTCTTCGTTCCTCATTCTTCATTCTTCATTTTTCATTCTTCATTTCTCTGGGAGCGCAGAACTTGCAGAAAGGTGACCATTATCTCTACTGCCACATGAATGGTGGAGTGGCATGGACGGCATACGCCATCAGTCCCGACGGCGTTCATTTCCACGACCTCATCGATGGCGACTCCATCTTCAGCGATGCAGAAGTGGCTACCATCGAAGGACGCACACGCGATGCCTACATTGCTCGTATGCACAACGACAAGGGCTTCATCATGCTCACTACCGACATGGATGCCAGCAACCGTTCGCGCGACCGATTAGGCAAGAAGGAAACATGGGACAACTACGGCATCAACCTCCTCACCAGCAAGGACCTCATCCATTGGCAGTCGCGCACCTTCGACTTCCGCAAGGGCACGTCCATCTTCAGCAATCCCGAAGCAGAAAGCGTGTATAAGGACTGGAGCACCATCAACCGCGTGTGGGCACCACAAGCCGTGTGGGATCCAAACTACGTGTGGCCCGACGGACATCGTGGCGGCTACTTCGTCTATTTCTCCCTTTGGAACCGCAGTGAAGAGCCTTACGACCGCATGTACTATTCCTACGCCGATGCCGACTTCACCACGCTCACGCAGCCTCGCCTACTCTTCGATTGGGGCTACGCCACCATCGATGCCGACATCAACTGGGTGCCAGCCGACAACCTTTGGCACATGATGATTAAGAAAGAAGGAGGTACGCCAGGACTCTTCACTGCCACAGCCCCATCGCTCACTGGTCCGTGGAGTGAGCCCGTAGAAGACGACTACGTGAACTTCGAAGGAAAGAAGAAATGCGAAGGTGTCTCAGCCTTCCAACTCGCAGGCGAAGACACTTGGCGCATTGCCTACATCGAATACTCGTCCAAGCCTCGCAACTACCGCATCTGCCAAGCCGACCGCTTCATGCGCAATTTCCATTCTCCACAGAACATCATCGGCGTGGCACGTCCGCAGCACGGCAGTTTCATGCGCATCACCAAGAAGGAATACAAACGCCTACAGAAGTGGAGCGACAAGAGGATGAAGCAGAAAAAGTGAAAAAAGAAAGCTCATTTGCATACAAGTATAGAGTTTTTTTATAACTTTGCACATGTAAGGATGCAAATTGAAATTTAATGAATACCCAAGTCATACAACAAACCATTGCTGATTATTTCAAGACTCAACCCGTCTTGAAGGCTTGGCTCTTTGGCTCGTTTGCACGTGGTGAAGAAACACCACAGAGCGACGTGGACATACTTATCGTGCCAGACCGCTCAGGCAAGCCTTTCACGCTTTTCACTTTGGGAGGCATGTATATGGATTTAAAGGAATTACTCGGGCGTGAAATAGATTTGGTAGAAGAAGGTTCACTTCGTCCGTATGCAGCAGAAAGTGCAAACCGTGATAAAAAGTTGATTTATGAGAGAAAGAGCGAGAGATAAAGGACGACTTCAGGACATCATTGAGTATTCTGACAATGTAACAATGCTTATTGAAGGATACGACTACGATAAGCTTGTGGCTGACAAGCGTACCTATTATTCAGTGATGAAGAATATAGAAATAGTAGGCGAAGCTGCTTACATGCTTACCAAAGCTTTCAAGAATGCTCATCCAGAAATACCGTGGAAAGTTGTTCAAGGCATGCGTCACGTATTAGTCCATGATTATGCCAACGTTGTTTCTGCCACGCTCTATGATACCGCAATAAACGACATTCCAACACTTCGTCAACTCGTAAAACAATATCTTAGTGAAACGGATTGGTCAGCATGGGAATCTGTCATAGACACAGCCGAAGAAACCGAGAATCCCATTTACGAACACACTGTGAAAACAGCCCGCCGAATGAAAGCCGACGGTATGGCTGTAGAATTGATTGAAAAATATACTGGACTTAACGCTGAAGTAATCAATTCCCTTTAATTAAGCAACCCATCACATACCACTCCCCACCGCATCATCACGATGCAGTGGGGAGTTTGCAATTTTATTGCTAACTAACTTAATTATTTCTTCTTGGGTCGCTTGTTCAGACGATACTGGATGTGGAGAAGAGCGTATCGCGGAAGAACATTGCGACGAATTTCTGTGCGTCCCTGACCATTGATGCTGTAGCTGATGCTGCTCAGATTGCCAAGGATGTCGAAGGCATCGAGCATGAAAACGAGGTTGCCTTTGAGGAAGGACTTGGACAGGCGGGCATTCCACACGAGGTCGTCGGTGTTGAGCTCTGAAGAACCATAGCCACGACGACTGAACAAACCGAGGTCGGTGGAAATCTGGAACTGCCACGGAAGTGTGAACACACCCGACAGACTATAGGTGAAGTCGCGAACATGGAGATTCGTGAAGTCGGTGCGGTCGGAAGTCATCCTGCGCCAATTTCCGTTGAACTTCGCTTGGATTTGTTGCTGACCGAAGGAATGTCTCAAGTTGAAAACCTCATTGATGCCATTCGTCCGAACCACACTGCGAGCCATGTCTGTAGTTTTCTTCACACCCACCAAGTCCACATTCTGCACAAAGCTGTAGTGAATCATGTTTCCCACACGAAGATGCGGAAGACGCAAATTGAAGTTTACGCCCGTAAGCATATTCCAGTTGCCATTCACGTTAGCAGCCCGATACGTGCGTACACCCGTAGCAGCATCGTATGTGTAGCCCATTGCAATGGCATTGGTGGTGACACCTCCTTCGTTGCCAAAGCTGATACCCCATCGGTCGTGATGGTTATAATCCACTGAGAATTCATAGCGATGTGCAAAACTATTTTTCAGCCCACGGCTTCCCTCTTTGATATTAAGTGGGTCTGTATCATCGTGGATGTTGACCATGTTCATCAAGTCGGGCGAACGGTTGTCGAGCCAATACTGCACATAGAAGCGATACTTGCGGTCGGAACTATCCCACTGAAGGAAGGTGTTGTTGCTTCCCACGAGGAAAGTGTTGCGAACCAGCGTGGTGTCAACTGCACCTCTCTGATAGTCCAGTCGGGCATGGCGCAGTGTGAAAGGGAAGCGACACTGTGCCCACCATTTACCTTTGTCCGTTCGCTTATTCCAGTTCATCTCCCATGTTGCAATATGGTCGGTGTTGGAGGAACGGCTCTCAAAACTGTTGTTCCAATCGATGCCCAATTCGTATTCAGCCACGGAAGGCAAGCATCCCAGTTCTCCCTGTTCGTAGTCTTGCAATCGGTCGAGCCGATACAGATGCGAATTGCGATTGTCGTACTGATGCTTCAATTGGTAGATGATTTCGCCCCATAGGTTCTGATTCAAACGAGTGGAATAGGCGATGCGTCCTTCCGTTTCCAGATGATGGTCGGGATGATTCTTGTAGTATTGGTCGGCATAGTCCTGCACCTTGTCTTTGGCATACAGGAGCGAGTAGCGATTGAACAAGTCCTCCTTGCGATTCCGATTCAATAAAAAGACATCTATCCAGATATTATCGACAGAGTTCTTGCTGAAGCGAATGTTGGAGTTTGCCTTGAATCCCGTCATCCAGTCCCATCCCTTGCTCAGTCGCTTCGAGGAGAAACTATTGATGAGCGTATCACCTCGCGTCTGATTGTCCATGCCACTCGTGTTGTCGAAGCGACGATACTGGAAACCAGGACGGAAAGTGAAGGTGAAATAATCGCTTTTCATTTTGAAATTATGCCCAGTGTCCAGTTGCAGATTCTTGTTCTTAGCCGATTGCAGGATGCGTTCATGCGTGTCGCCCGTGGAGAGGAAGTTCGTGCGCTGCGTGGTCTGCACGTTATCAAGCACCGAATGCGAGAACTGCGTGTCGCCACCTATCTCCCATTTCTTGTTGCGGGCATCTACGCTGTAGGTGAAGCCAACCGTTTCCTGTCGGAGCGTGCCTTCTTTCAGGTCGGACGGCTTCCATGAGTCCGACTCACCAGGCCGACGCTCATCGTTCAGGTTGTTGACATTGGCATAGATACCGATGCGGGAATGGTCGGTGAAACGCAAGGCGAAGAGTCGCCCCAAATAAGGCGTGTCGTGGTCTTTGGCAAACCCTGTTCCTCCTTCCACATTGGCAATGTAGCCAATGCTATATTCCTTCTTCAGTTTCACATCCATCACATATTCCACATCGTTCGGAATGTCGGTGTTGAGAAACTCACTCCGTTCACCACGCTTGTTATACACCTGCACCTCCTTCACCATGTAGGTGGGCAGATTCTCCAGCAATGCCTTTCGGTCGCTGCGGAAGAAATCCTTCCCGTTGAGCAAGAGGTTCTGCACGAGCTTGCCATTGTGGTAGATGTCGCCATTGCTCTTGAGTTCCACCCCTGGCAACTGCTTCACGAGTGCATCGAGCATGGAACCTTCTGCCAGGACGAACGCATCGGCATTATAGACAACGGTGTCGCCCTTGTAATAGAACATCACCTTCGATGCCGACACCACCACTTCCTTCAGCATGATGGAATTGTCGCGGATGAGCAGCGGAGGCAACTCACGACTAAATTCACGCGCTCCAATCTTTCCGATGCTGACAGCCATTGTGGATGTACGATAAGAAGGCTTGGAGGCACGAAGGATGTAGGAAGCATCACGGCGGGGAACATCGAAGCTAAAGTCGGAATGATAGAAGGTGTCCTTGTCGCTAATCATCATCGACCGAGCCACACGGCGAGACACGACGATGCTGTCCATCGTAAGCAGTTCGACCAAGGTGCCTGGCACTTCATTGCGAGTCTTGTTGTCATACACTTTTCCATAAAGCGCAAACGGCTCATCCTTCTCCTTCAGCGTCACGAAGACACATCGGTCCTTCCGCTTCACCTTCACGTCTTGTCCCTTGCAGACAGCCTTCACCGCAGCCAACACGTCCATGTTGCGAACCGAACGACTGACCATGATGTTTTCCAAGTCGCTATAGAGGAACGTAATGTCATATTCCGTGCTTCTCTCTGCCAGTGTTGTCAATGCTTCTGCCAGCGACACATTGCGGAAGTCGTGCGACACACGCTGAGCCTTTGCTGCCAGCGCAAGCAGGCAACAGACCAAAAAGATATATCCAGCTTTCATGGCTCAATCGTTGGCATTGATGGAAGACACAAACAGCGTGTCGTTTCGTTCCGTTACTTTCACCTTTTCCAATTCCTCCACCGTCTCAATGAAGAATGACAGCGCTTGGTTTTGGTTCCACTTCAGATAGAATCGAAGCGCAGCCGTGGCACTGTCTTCCACCACAATGTTCCTGTTGTAGTATTTCCCAACGTCTTCCAAAATGCGGTCGAAGCGCACGTTGTTGTAAGTGACTACGCTGTCTTCTTCGTTATCCACCTTTTCCGCCATCGCTTTCGTCTGGTTCCCCACTTCCGCAACAGGCTTTTCCTGTCTTGGCGAAAGCCACTGGATGGCAGCGTAACTGATGCCCGAAAGACACAGCATGAGCAGCACAGCAGCAGCCACCTGCTTGAATCCCCACCCTCTCTGCTTGCCGACTCGCTTTTCTTGTTCTTCCACAGCAGGGAGAATCGCCTCGGCATCAGCGATGCGTTCAGTCAGAGGTCGTCCCTGAAAGGCTGCGTCCAGAAACTGAAGGACAGCCTTCTCTTCAGCCGACAACGAGGATTGCGAGCGCAACAACTGTTGCAAGCGTTGCTCTTCATCGGGTGTCGTTTCGCCCGACATCAGTCGGCTTATCAATTCGTCAACATTGTTCTTTTTCATCGTAAAAGACCGTTTTTTTGTGTTCCACCATTATTTGTCACTTCTCATTTTCAGCGCAGCGATGAGTTGCTTTCTTGCAGCAGCCAGCACCGTCCTCACGCTGTGAACCTTGATGCCAACGATGCGCGCAATCTCGTCAGCAGAAAGTCCGTCTTCATAGAACGCCTGGAAGATGCGTCGCTGAGCTTCGGGCATGTTCTCCATGCGGTGCCAAAGCCACTCGGCATTCTCCTGTTCCACCATCTGCGTGTGCGGATTGCCCGTGTCCGACGGTTCAGTACGCTCCACCAATGTTCCATCCATTGCCAGCGTCCCCAACTTTCTGCGGCGCAGCATGTCGGTGTAGCAATTTCGGGCAATGCGAATAGCAATGGGTTGGTAGGGAGGTTGCAACCTGTCCCTCACCACCCACAGCCGAAGCATCGCTTCCTGCACAGCATCCTCGGCATCGTCCTCAACGCCAAAATAGCTGATTCCGATACTTAGCAACACGGGGCGTAACACACAAATATGATGTTCAAATTGTTCTATGGTCATTGTTCTGCTGAATATGAAAATAATCTGTCACTCATATAGAACACGAAAGAACAATGAAAAAGTCCAATGTAAAAAATGTTAAAAAGAGCTGGAAAAAATGAAGAATGTAGAATGAAGAATGAAGAATGTATTTTACACCGCTCATGGAATGTGTAATTTTCATTCTTCATTCTACATTTTTTTCATTCTTCATTTTTTCATTCTTCATTTTTTCATTCTTCATTAAAAAAAGAATCCCTCTTCCCACCCTCACTTCGGATATAGTCAACTAATGGTAGTGCAAAATGCTCCATGCGTCGTGCATTCGAAAAAGATGTGCTGGACAATGCACCGTAAAAGAAAATGCCGCTGTCCCGACACAGCTAACCAAGGTTTTAGTTCACCCTATATCGTCCGCTACTACCCTTTTGTAAATGAAGAACCTTAGAAAGTACAAAGTACAAATTACAAGGTACAATGGGGAAGTACAAAATACAAGGTACACGCATGTCCTTTGTACTTTGTACTTTCTAAGGTTCTTCATTTAATAACTCCGTTGTGAAATTCACAGTCTGAATAGCCACATCGAGTTTTCTCAACTCGGCACTGAGTTGGTCAACCTGTTGTCCCAAAGCCTTCACATCGACCGTTGTCACCATCTTGATTTCCGTGCGCGAATAGCGGTCCTGCATCTGCGAAGCACTCTGGAACACCTCCCTCAGCGTCTGAATCCGAATCTTCAGCACATCGCGCTCAGCCATCATCTCCGTGAGGGTACGCCCTTCATAGACCGTGTGCAGATTGGTCACGTTGATTTTGTAAATCAGTTCTTGCAACTGAACAAGACAGCGGTCCAATTCAGCTATCAGTTCAGCAGGTCGTTCAGCAGGCTCATCACCCTCCTGCACCTTCACGTTGTTGAGCAAACGGCTCTTCAGCTGCTCTATTCTCTTTTGCAAATCCTTGCGGATGCTCAATGCCTCTGCCAGTTTCATATTTCTATTGATTAAGGTGATACATACTGCAAAGTTAATGCAAATAGCAGTCATTTCAAAATAAATTGCTCATAATTGTGCGTAGCAGCAAGGCGAATCTCTTTCCTTTTTCGTAACTTTGCAAACAAGATTCAACCAAAAACTAATTGCTATATGAAAAAAACAATGACCATCGTGCTCCTCTGGTGCCTCGGCATCATGGCAGCAACAGCAGGGGAAGTGCCACAAGTGGCAAACGTCATGGCACGAGAAACCTTTTCGCTAAACGGACAATGGAACTACATCATCGACGTGCAGGAAGAAGGATACTACGACTACCGCATGAAGCCAACGCAGTGGGGATTCTTCCGCAATGCCAAGCCACAAAAGCCTGAAGACCTCATTGAATACGACTTCGATAAGGCTCCAACGATGCAAGTTCCTGGCGACTGGAACACGCAGGACGCTCGTTTGTTCTTCTACGAAGGTTCAGTGTGGTTCAAACGAACCTTCAATTATCATCCAACGAACGCTCGTCGCACTTTGCTCTATTTTGGCGCAGTCAACTACGATGCCCACGTGTATGTGAACGGACAGAAAGCGGGGCATCACGTGGGCGGTTTCACACCGTTCAACTTCGACGTGACAGAACTGCTGAAGGACGGAGAGAACACCGTCATCGTGAAAGTGGATAACAAACGCCATGCAGAGGATGTGCCTACACAGATTTTCGACTGGTGGAACTATGGCGGCATCACCCGCGACGTGCTGCTCGTCAGTGTGGCACCGACGTATGTGGAAAACTATAAGTTGAGTCTTGAAAAGACATCAAGCAGCAAGAAGGCGATTCGACAAATCAGTTTCCAAGCCAAATTGAACAAAGCTGAGGCAGGACAAATCGTCACCTTGAACATTCCAGAACTGAAGGTGAAACAGCAAATTGCCACCACAGCCGAAGGCACTGCAACGCTGACATTCAAAGCAAAGAACCTGAAGCTCTGGTCGCCCGAACAGCCAAAGCGCTACCGCGTGGAGCTTGGTCTGAAAGATGACATTTTGGTCGATTCCATCGGATTCCGCACCATCGAGACTCGTGGCAAGCAAATCCTGCTGAACGGAAAACCTATCTTCCTGAAAGGCATCAGCATCCACGAAGAGAAACCATACGGAGGTGGACGCGCCAACAGCACCGCAGATGCCCATACGCTCCTCTCGTGGGCAAAGGAACTGGGCTGCAACTTCGTGCGCCTGGCTCACTATCCTCACAACGAATATGCTGTGCGCGAGGCTGAACGAATGGGAATCCTCGTGTGGTCCGAAATCCCAGTCTATTGGACGATTGCATGGACTAACCCACAGACATACGCGAATGCACAGCGTCAACTGACCGACATGATTGAACGCGACCAAAACCGTGCCAATGTCATCATTTGGTCGATTGCCAACGAGACACCACATTCCGCCGAGCGCGACCAGTTCCTCAGCCGTTTGGCTCAACATGCCCGAAGCCTCGACAACACCCGACTGATTTCGATGGCAATGGAAGTGACTTCAGCTTCCAACTACAAAAACCGCTTGCAGGACAACATGAACGAATACGTGGACGTGGTGTCGTTCAACCAGTACATCGGTTGGTATCGCGACGTGAACGATGCGCCTAAGATGACATGGGAAATTCCATACGACAAACCTGTCATCATCAGTGAATTTGGCGGTGGAGCGAAGTATGGTTTGCACGGAGCAAAGAACCAACGATGGACGGAGGAATTCCAAGAAAACCTGTACCAAGAGAACTGCGCCATGATTGACAAGATTGACGGACTGGCTGGCACCACGCCGTGGATTCTGAAGGACTTCCGTTCGCCTCGACGTGTCCTCAATGGCATTCAGGACTACTACAACAGGAAGGGACTCTTCTCCGACAAGGGCGAGAAGAAAAAGGCTTTCTATGTGCTGAAAGAGTGGTACGAGGGGAAATAAGAAAGTGAAAAGTGAAAAGTGAAAAATGAAAAGTGAAAAATAGACCCACCCCAACCCTCCCTGTGAGGGAGGGAGTAGTCACCCAGCCCCCACCGGCTCCCCCAAGGGGGAGAGAATAACCATCCGGACGGCTTCCCCTCCCCTTGGGGAGGTTGGGAGGGGCTGGAGGAAAAAATCCCTATAAATCCTTAAAATCCCTGATTAAAAACTTAGAAACTCAATAAAAAAATGACACAGAAAAAAACACAAATCGGATTGCTTGCTGCCATCTTGCTTGGCAGCATCTTCACCAGTTGCATGAACAAGGGCGACAAGGTGATAGTGGCTGACAACGAAACGGAAGTAGTGGTAGATACATTCAACACGCTTCCTCCTTTCAAATACCCAGGCAGGGAACCACACATTGCTGCTGTCTATACCTACCTGATTGACTCCATTGGAGCACAGTATTCGCAAGGCGACATCTGCATTCCGCAGGTGACCATCGTGAAGACCGACGAGACAAACTCGAACGACATCCTCGTGTGGGGCGACTTCTGGGTGTTCAACTACAAGCAGGTGGGCGACACACTGAAAACCGTTTCGGGAGGCAACGACCCAGGACTTATGCACGTGAAGCAAGTGGGCAAGACAGCTCAGGTGACGAAGTTTGAACGAGTGGAAGATGGTGCAGGCAATGTGGCAAGCGCAAAGAAGATTTTCGGCATCAACTACAGCCTCTACCGCAAGCTTTGCTCAGAACAAGAGCGCGACAAGGTGAGAGCCGAAGGCATTGCCGACTACGTGAAGCGCAACAAGCTCTCCATCACCTGCTTCCAGGACTACGGTTGGGATGCCGTGTCGATTCAGAAATAAGGAAACACTAAAACAAAGAACCGAATCTATTACCATCTGACAAATAGGATGGGAGTAGATTCGGTTCTTTCTCATGCCAAGCGCACGTTCGGTCCATTTAACTTTCATATCGCCTTGGCTATTTCGTGTTCTTCCTGTTCTTCACGAGCAAGTTCTTCTTCCCATTCGCGCATCATATCTTCATGGGATACAACTAAGCCTGCGGCAATCTGAGCCTCGGCTTGGTCGATTCTTGCGTTCAATTCCTCCACGGTGAATGGGCGAAGAGAGTATTCCTCATCTTCAGCCACCTCTGTCTTTTCCACAACGGGCTTTACACTGTCGATAAGCATGGTGACAAGTTCCAGTTTTTGACTGTCGCCCATGTCTTTCACCAAGTTCCAATAGTAGCTAATGGGTTGTGCATTATGTCTTGTGGTTGTTGCCATCTTCTTTCGTTGTTTAAATGTTACGGCTACAAAGATACAATAAATCCGAGAGAATTGGCACAAGAGTTCATCGATTTATATACGAAAGAGAAAGGAGAGACATTGATTTGTTCTATCTTTGCAAAAAATTAACGTGAAGCGTGAAGTGTGGAGCGTGAAGCGAGGAGAGTGAAAAGTGAAAAGTGAAAAATTGCTATCCAGCTCAATCGCTTCACGCTTCACACTTCACGCTTCACGTTGAACTTAAAAACTCAAAAACTCATCCATGAACGAACAATACTTATTACATATCATTCTGATTTACCTTGCCGTCACCAACGTGGCAACTTTCTTCACATACGGCATCGACAAATGGAAGGCGAAGAAGTCGAAATGGCGCATTTCGGAACCCGCACTCTTGACCTTGGCTGTGATTGGCGGCAGCATCGGAGCTTGGTTGGGCATGAAAGTGTGGCACCACAAGACGCTGCACAAGAAATTCAAGTATGGCATTCCTGCCATCATCATCGTTCAACTCGCTTTCGCCGTTTATCTGATATGTAGATGCTAAAAAACAGGTAAACGATGTGTGAACATCTCATTGTTTATTTTTACCTTTGCCACGCCTTAGATGAATATCAGTTGCTCTCTTTTGCAGCACGAAGGTAAGCGACTCTTCTTACATGGATATTTAGTCTATTATAAAAAACAACACAATGAAAAGAACATTTATTTTCCTACTTGTCGCCATGATTCAATGGAACATGATTTCCGCACAAGTGAATCCATCGGTGGATGAGGGGTATGTTTTTACCACCCATCTCAAATCCTATAGCCAAAAATCCCTCAAATCAAAAGCACGGTCAACAATCCCTGCTGGTCATGTGGCTATAGCAGATGAAAACAACAACCTAAACTTCCACTTGATTGAAGCGACGGAATACATCACCCTACGGAATGGGGCGTTCCATGAATATTACCCTCCTGCACAAGATGATGTCCCAGCAGAATACATCTCAAGTGCCGCATTCAATAAGGCTGTGCGTAAGGTAAGTATCAGCAAGCAGATGCCAACAAGTTGGGAATTGGGCAAGCAGTATTCCTTTAAGCCATGTTCTCCCAACGAGTATTTCAAATCCATCACCGTGAGACCATTGCGTCTATCAGGCAATAACGTCACGCTGGTTACGATGCATGATGAGAATTTTCAGCCTACATCCTCTGTCAACATATCGGGAGAAATCATTGTTGAGATTGCATTTGAACGCGACACCGTCTATTTATATAAAGGACAACAGATTGTGCTTGAAACAAACGGCTCGGGAGAGAACGACGATAGTTCCCTTGTGGTTGACGACAAAGGAATTACGTATTCGAAGAATGAAAAAGGCATTCGCCAGCCTTACAACAAATTGTCGTATGTCTTTGGTGAATACCCTGATTTGGATTATTTCGGTTGGATTTCTGACAAAGAAATCGTTATTGACAACATTTTGTGTGTGAAAAAAGACTGAAAGAGTCTAAGGACAATTGACCAAGTTTAACGTGAAGTGTGAAGGTGTACTATACCCTTTGTACTTCTCTTCGCACTTCACTTAAAACTTATTTATGAGACTGCGCTACGGTCTTTATAATAGTGGTATCTTTGCGGATAATCTATTTACATTACTTTTTTGTAATAGTTACATTCAATGGCAAAAAGCACAACACACAAAGAATCATTGCCATTAACTTTTTCATCGTTTGAATATAAGATAGGAAGCTATTGAAGGAAATATTTTGTATAATGGTTTTATAGGTGTTCACTTGATATTGTTGCGAACACCTATATTTTGAAACGCTTATTTCTGTTCATCCAGCTTATTTATCCATATATGATGTGCTTGAGAATCATTTTTATTCATAAAAATATTATCCATATTCTTTTGATGCTCTTGGGTATTAAGATATGAATAACCTTTACCAATAATAAAAATTAATAATAAAACTGCAAAAAAGATCATACCCTCGCTTCGGCTCCAGTATAACATTCCATTCTTAGAACCTGTACATTGAAATACCAAGGTAAGAAGGAATGCGATGCTAAACATGGCAGAACATCCAATATTAGTCTTTTTCCGTGTTTTCATTATATCCTTAAAATAAAAAGGATCATCATCACCACATTTGGGACATGTAATTGCATCAGCACTTATTTTTTCTTTGCAAGTTTTGCAATACAGATATGAACCATCGTTTATATCAACGTGCTGATGAGGCATATTAATATCCGAAACGTCATCCAAAAAATGAGTACGTTCATTACATAGTGGACAGATTTCTTTATCTGCATCCACCAGCTCACCGCAAATAGGACAAGCTTTCTTCTTCTTTTCTTGTTCTACCAGTTCCAGCCACTCGCCACAATGCTTACATTTTTTAGCAACCGCGAGTATTTCTTCGCCACAATAAGGGCATCGCTTAGTTTCTTCCATAATCATTCAAATCCCATTATTTTTAATGCTTTTTTTGCCTTCTCATATCCTTGTGATGCAGAACGCCGCATCCACATCACCGCTGTTTCTCGATTCCTCTCGACTCCGACACCATCCCAATAACAAAAAGCTATGTTATGTTGAGCGTATTTATTGCCCATTTCAGCAGCAGTCAAATAACAACTTGCAGCCTTAATGACATCCTTCGTACAGCCTTTTCCTTGTGCATACATGTTACCTAATTTGTTAAGAGCAGAAGGATTTCCTGTTTTAGCAGCTTTCTCATAATAGTAGAAGGCCGTCTCATGGTTTTCTTCAACACCAATTCCCTTCTCATAATTTTCTCCAAGGATTAACAACTCTTCTGAATTATCATCTTCGGTATTGGTGTTAGTAATATTCTGACTCTGTATGTCTTCTTGCTCTGTTTGAATAGGGATTGTGTTCTCAACTTTCTGGTAATCTTCTTCAGGCACATTATTTTCAGATTCAGCAAAGTTTATAACAGGGTCGGACTTTTTAACTAAGACATCTTTGTTTGCTTTGCTCTGATGATTAGCTATATAAAGATAACTGCCAATAATGATTGCAAAAAAGATGATAGGAGTAACAATCATCCATTTCTTCAAACCAATCTTATGAGCAACCACATGACCCGACTCAATAGGCATCAATGGTTCATTTTGTTTATCAAGCCACTCGCCACAGTGCCTACACTTCTTTGCAACGGCTAAGATTTCTTCGCCACAATAAGGACATCGCATCTTCTGCTCCATATTATTACTCCATTAAAAAGTTCTTGATTAAATTCATTGGTATGCCAAAGTTGAAGTCGTCATTGAGGGTCGCCTTTGCAAAATTCACACCTCTTAAACATCCATCTTCATCCAGCACAGGACTTCCAGAAGAGCCCTGCATAGTAGGAATACTATAAAGCAACCTTTCGCCATCTGGTAGTTGGGTTATCTTTCCACTTGTCATCTGAGCTTTAATACCGTCTCGTGTCTGAGCAAGAGCAATACCATGATTATAGCCTATCATATAAAGTTGCTGATCCATCTTCAATTCATCTGCATCAACCACTTCCATTGGCGTTTCGCCTAAGAAAAACTGATTAAAATAATCGCCTAAAGATTTTGACTTCTTCTCCTTCTCAACCATTCCTGAAATATCAAACACATGAACATTTTCTGGCGTTTGTTTCTTCTTTAGTTGAATGATTGCCAAGTCTGCATTCTCATGCCTTGAAATCTTGCGAATGACACAAGGATTACGCTCCAGAAAATCATCAAAGTCATCAACATGAGTATTATTATAAGCTATACCCAATTTTGAATATGTCTTAACTTTAATAGCTCTTGGATTTTCATTGGCTGATATATAGTTACATAGTTCCTGCCATCCATTAAATTTTTCCTCAACAATAGCCATAACTCCGTTTATATGCTGAAGCAGTTCTTGATTAGACACATAGATGTTACCAAAGAAATCTTGACTATAACATTCTTCCTTCTTTTCCTCCAGTTCTGCATAAGCCCGCCTTGCCAATTCCATAGAGTCAAGGTAAGACTGACGCTCGCGACGCAAGGATGCCACAATTTTTTCTTGGGTTTCAAACTCATTCACTGAAACATCCACTACATGCCTATTCGTCATAATGTCACCCTTGCTATCAATGAAGAAACCTGTGCCGAACATACGGTTGCAATTTTGCTTGATGAAAGCTTCATCTGTTGTTACGTTTACAATATCACCATTTTCATCAAGTCCAGTCATGTACATTGTCTGTCCTGTTGGCAGAGTCAGTGAATAATAGGATTCGTTATAGATTAACACAACACCGGATGCGCACTCCTCAAACAACTGCTCTGGAGTTTTCTTCGTGGGTTCACCCTTACATCCATACAAAAAAGACAGACAAGTAAACAAGAAAACCCAACTTCTAAAACAAATACCAAGTCTTAACATGTTAGGAATCATTATATATTATTAGAGTACAATATTATCGTTTTGTTCTTTTACCAACAGAACCTGAATTTCTATTTCTAACAGCCTTATTTCCTTGTTGGTGGCGTAATATATATTCAAAAACTGCTGCAATCTCATTGGCCTTTTGTTCACTTTGTCCTGTTGCGATATAAATAAGAGGTGTTCCCATATTGTCAATCTTCACATTGACTACATAGTTATGAATAGTCTTGTCTGGAATCGTATAAGAGTCAGCTCCTCCAATTCCAATGCCGAATAGAGAGAAACCAAGCCCGTAAGACGTAGTGCGGCCTGGTATAAATTTCGGATCAACAACTATCTCACAGCTAATGATATCTTTAAAATCAATGGTCTTCCCCATAAATATGAATTTTTGAGCATTTTCATAGAAACGCAACTCTTTATTTATATCAGGCGTAGTTGTTTGGTCAGCAATAACCTTAGTTGGCTCACCATATTTTGCTCTAAGTGAATCTGATGAGTGCTCATAATACCATTGGTTCAGTTTTTTTGAGTCTTGGACAAAATGGGTGTTAAGTTCATATCGAAGGTCTGAAATAAAATTCCAAAAGTACAGATATGTAGCAACATAAGCTTTTGCATAAGTATTTTTATACGAAGAATTCTGCACAAAAGGAAACACTCTATATATTTTATCATTTAACGAGCGAACTAGTTTGTTATGACTATCGTAAGCATTGATTTTGTAACTGTTTGCCGAAAATGCAACGATTAATCGATTGTCCTCTAAAAGTTGAATTACAAGGATTGGAGAAACAGAAACCTTGAATACGTCTAAAAAAGTAGCGTGACTAGCAACATGTACACTTGTTGTAGAAGTAATTTTTTGTTCTTTTACATCTATTATTAAATTATTAGCCCAATCCTTTTTCTTAGCCCTTATCCAAGTTGAGATGTGGTTAAATAAATTATCAGGACTAAACAAAGGATTCTCAATATTGAATACTGCCTGAGTAACAAGATACTTATCCGTTGGCTGTTCTGGGTCAGAGAACAACTCTATTTTATCTTTAATGTTATTTGCGTAAACTTTATAATCATCATTTCGAAGTGAATAAAGAAGACTTTGATATTTCTCAACCTCTGGGCATACCCATCGCATAGGTTGAACATGCCTTACTTCTTGAGAACGACTCCCCTGAGAAGTTTGTGCAGAAATACTCACCGCAACAAATGCAAACACAATCAATGTAAGAAATCTCGCTTTCATAATCATATTATCATTTTTATTAAATTATTCTATTTCCTTTTTCCTATTCATGTTCACGTATCAAAAAGTCTTGCACATACCATCCGAAAGGAATGCTATAGTCATCATTCTAAAACTGATTATTGGTGCTTTGAATTAAACATGGTATAGGACTTCTTTCTTATAAGGTGAATACATTTGACTTGTTAGATGAATATCTTACTCACTTTCGGCAATAATCATACTGCAAATTTAGTCTTAAAACAACACTTGTGAAACGGATTTTTCCTATAACATAGTAGGAAAAACCCTATTCATCCATCTTTTCAAATTAACGTCAAAAAACGCGTATAGAAATATGACTATGACAATATCAAGATAATTACTTCAGTTCTGTTGAAAGATCTGATGTCGCCTTGCAGTAGTGAAATAGTGAAATGGAGACATAGATATAAAAGGAACATAAAATGCTTTTAATGCAGCGTTTAAGGGGATTTACCGATGCACATAAAGGAACTTACAGAAGCATTCCTTTTGATTCAACTAGTAACACGAGAGCTTGTTACTTAATCAGCGAGCCCTCGTTGCTGTTCAAGTGAGAGCTCGCTTGAACAACACCGAGAGCTCAGCATTTCACTTTAAGCAAAGGAATGATACTGTATAATCAAAAAAAGAATTTTGCTTTGAAACAATGAAAAACAGAAATCACCGTTCCCTTGAACACTGCGTAATTAGAAAAAATCATTTGCGCTTCACAGAGAGAGTCTGCAAGTCGGCATCGGATGAGCTGGTACCATAAAGCAACTGGTAGTTACCAGGCATGATGCGCATGGTGTTGGTGCTTGTGTCGAAATGCTCGAAGGTGGACTCAGAAACGTCGATGGTGACGGTCTTGGTTTCGCCAGGCAGGAGATGGACACGAGCGAATCCACGAAGGGACTTCTGAGGTCCGCCGACATCGTCGAGGCAACGCACGTAGAGCTGTACCACTTCGGAACCTTCACGCTTGCCTGTGTTGGTGACTGGCAGGGTGAGCGTGTCGCGACGCTTGTTGTACTTTGCCTTACCGAGACGGAAGGTGGTGTAGCTGAGTCCGTGGCCGAAAGCGAAGAGCGGTGTGCCCTTGAAGTAGCGATAGGTGCGGTTCTGCATGGAGTAGTCGAGGAAGTCGGGCAGGTCGTCGGTGGAACGATAGAAGGTGATTGGGAGCTTGCCCGAAGGGTTGTAGTCGCCAAAGAGCACATCGGCAAGAGCCGTTCCTCCCGATTCGCCGCCATACCATGCCTGCACGATGGCATTGCAGTTCTGACTTTCTGGAACGAGTGCGATGGCACTACCCGAACAGTTGACATAGACCACGCGCTTGCCCATCTGATGCAGACGAGCCATCATGTCGCGCTGCACTTGTGGCAACTCGATGCTGGTGCGGTCGCCTCCCTTGAAACCTGGGGCGTTCACCTTCATTTCTTCGCCTTCGAGACGTGGCGAGATGCCTCCCACGAACACTATTACATCGGCATCGGCACACTGCTGGAGTGTCTGCTCAATGCTGGCATCGCCGACGTGGTAGATGTCGATTTCGATGAGGGCAAGTCCTGTGGTCTGTGTGTAGTCGATTTGCACAGGATAGTCCTTTCCTGCCTCCACCTTCAGGTCGTAGGTGTATTTGCGAGGGCCGTGATTGTTCCATCGGTTGACGAGGGTGTCGCCATCGAAAATGATGCAGGCGTGTTCCTCAAAGTTCACGTCGAGCGTGATGGTTTCGGTCTTGTCGGCATGGAAGGTGCCTTGATAGCACGCACTGAAATGCTCCAGGTTCACACCTTGTGCAAAGGCTGTGTTGCCACCATTCACCAAGGCAATCGGTGCCGTCATTCTCACTTCCGCTGCTGGTGTGCCTTCGGGCTTCTCGGTGTTCCAATACGTTGCCTTCATGCCCTGAGAACCATCAGCCTGGCGAATGCGATTGAAACGACCTTCGAGAACGGTGTTTCGCACATAGCCACAGCCAGCCACGAACTTCACGTCCTGCGACTTCTGCTGAATGCCTTGCAGGATAGAGACGGTGGATGTTGGCGTTCCGTTGTAGTTACCCCAGAGCATGGTGGAATCAGCTGCATTCGGTCCCATCACCACAATCTTCTGTCCCGACTTCTGAAGCGGAAGCACACCGTCGTTCTGCAAGAGCACCATCGTTTCGCGTGCCATGTCGAGTGCCAACTGCTTGTGTCCTTTCGAAGCGATGACTGAAGGGGAGATTTTGGTCCACTCCACTTGGTCGGCTGGGTCGAAATCGCCCAGTTCGAAACGCGCTTGAAGCAAACGGCGCACACTCACGTTGATTTGCTCTTCACTAATCAGTCCAGCACGAACGGCATCGGGCAGAGAGCGATAGTCGCTACCACACTCCACATCGGTGCCGCTGATGACAGCCTTGGCTGAAGCCTCATCGCGCGTATTGACCACTTCGTGACAGCCAGGTTTCCAGAAGTCGCTGATGGCTCCGCAGTCACTCACCACCAGTCCCTTGAATCCCCACTCATCGCGGAGAATTTGCTGAAGCAGACGGTTGCTGCCACAGCAAGGGTCACCATCCCAACGCTGATAGGCACACATCACTTCTGCCACTTGTCCTTCCTGCACAAGCGACTTGAAGGCTGGCAGATAAGTTTCGTAGAGGTCGCGAGGAGAGAGGTCGGTGACATTGAACTGATGGCGGTTCCATTCAGGTCCACTATGAATGGCAAAGTGCTTGGCACAGGCAAGGAGTTTGCGATACTTGCTGTCGGAAGGTCCTTGGAGTCCGCGTACCACAGCCAATCCCATGCGAGAAGTGAGATAAGGGTCTTCACCGTAGGTTTCCTGTCCACGTCCCCAACGCGGGTCGCGGAAGATGTTGATATTCGGTGTCCAGAAAGACAGGCTCTGATACATCTTCACCACTCCGCTTTTGGTCGCCAAGGCAGCCTTGGCACGGGCTTCATCGCTCACCGCTGTATAAACCTTGTGGACAAGTGCATCATCGAAGGAAGCAGCCATGCCCATCGTGATGGGGAACACGGTGGCATAGCCATTGCGCCCCACTCCATGCAATGCTTCGTTCCACCAGTTGAACTGAGGTATGCCCAGACGCTTGATGGCAGGAGAATCGTTGCGCATGAGCCTTGCCTTCTCTTCGAGTGTGAGACGCGAACAGAGGTCGGCAGCTCGTTCGGCAGCAGACAAGGACGCATCCTTATAGGGCTGAGCGTTTAAAGTGAAGAATGAGGAATGAAGAATGAAGAATGTAGAACAGAGGATGAATTTAAGTTTCATAGGTTTTGTACACTGATAAAATGATTATTGTGTAACGATGAATTTCTTTCCATCGCGAATGTAGATGCCACGCGAAGGAATGGTGACAACTTGTCCTGCAAGGTTGTAGATGCGATGGTCAGACCGAGTGTCGGAATGGAGCGAGGAGATTCCCGTATCAAGTGAACCGCCCGTAAGGGTGATGGCGTAGCAAGCCTGATTGTCGCCCGAAGGAGTGAAGGAGAGTTCACTTGTGACAGGAACAGCGAACTCGATGGTGTGGGTGGCAGAATTGACTGCCGCATCACGTGCTGGATAAGGATAGACGTCAGCCTCGTAAGTGATGCCATTGAGTTCCTTCAGATAACCCGTCTGGCCGTCGCCATTGCAATAGCCCGTGAAGGTGGCTTTCGTGATGGCAATGCCATCGGGGATGCGAATGACAAACTGCATGTTGCGTGTGAACTTCATCGTGCCATTCGTTCCTGCTGCATAAGCCTTGTCCTTTTCGTTGGTGATGCTGAATCCATCGTCGAAGTTCCATGTACTGGTAGGGTTGGAGTCCACGTAAGTTGAAGATGATAGCGTGTAATCCTTCACTTCCGTGGGCGTGTCGTCGCTGGGCGTGATGGGTTCACCTCCTCCGTCCATCGTCTGCGTACCGCTCATGACCGTTCCACCTTCGTTTTGGGCTGCGGTGATGTCGGCAACAATGCTGTTCATATAGATTTCGAGATTGGTGTAACCATCCTCTGCCACCAGTTTACCATCGTTTGCATCGTTCGGATTGAGTCCATGACTGCTCTCCCAAGTGTCAGGCATACCGTCACCGTCCGTATCGGTCTGCACGTCGTAGGTTTTGAGTTCAGGCCAAGCCGACCAATCAGCAGGAGCATTGGCGGGTTTGTTGTCATCCTGAGAATTGATGATGCCTGGATAATTCCCAGAGCCAGTGCTGGTAGCTGTGCCACGACGCGTGTCGTTGACCATCTGCTCATCTACCCAGTCACGATGGAGGGAAGCACCCACATAGCTCAGCACGCGCTCGTAGGCTTGCTCTGCAGTATGCGTGGTGACAGCCTCGTATTTAATAGGCACATCCACCTTCATGGTGTCCTTGGTGGCTTGAGTGTAGGTGTTGTCAACCGAACCGTTGTCGATTTGATTATACATGCCGTAAGTCCAGTTGTCCTTCGTCACATTGCTGTACTTGCTGTTGACATTTCCATTCACGTAATACTTTCCCCACACGTGCCACATCAAATCCCATTGATTAGGGTTGGCGGTGTTGTGGTGTGTGTATTCAGATGTACGAATACCCACTGCTGCAATGCGGCGCTGGATGGTGGTGTTGCGCTTCTCTGTGGCAGGACCTACCTTGTAGTAGTTGTTCACCATGTTCACATTCATGCCTTCACCTCCGTAGCAACCATTGCCAGCCCAATTGTAGATGACGTTGTTACGGAAGTCCATGCGTTCGTCGGTCTGTGTGCTTGGACGAGGACCGAGGCGAGGTGTGCGCGATTCGTTGTGCGCAATGAGGTTGTGATGATAGGATGCGCCCGAACCGCCCCAGTTGCCTCCATAGCCGTGTGCTCCCTTGGAGTGTCCTGCATTCTTCAGACTCTGCGAAGCAATGCACCACTGCACGGTGAGGTTCTTGGAACCATAGACCGAGAGACACTCGTCGATGCTCCAGCTGACGGAACAATGGTCGATGATGATGTTCTGTGAGTCCATGCCACCCAGTCCGTCACCTTCGTGATAAGCCACGTTCTTGTTGCCCAAACGGAAACGGATGTATCGGATGATGATGTTCCTGCATGAAATGACAAACGGATAATCGGCAATGCAAATGCCATCACCTGGAGCAGTCTGTCCTGCTATCGTCACATTGGCATTGCGGATAGTGAGTTCGCTTTTCAGATGAATGGTTCCCGACACGTCGAACACGATGGTTCGTGTGCCACTCTGGTTGCAGGCATAGCGGAAAGAGCCCTTGGTGTTGGTGTCTTCGAGTGTCGTGACATGATAGACCGTACCGCCTCGTCCACCCGTAGTGAAGCGTCCGAAGCCTTCTGCACCAGGAAAAGCCAGCTGTTGGGCATGGAGCAAAGAAAGAGAAAAGAAGGAAACGACAAATGCAAGACTAAAAAGAATTTTCCTTTTCATAACAATGGAATAGGTTTATTATAAACAAAAAATCTGTGGAAACCCTTTGTGTCGGGTTCCACAGATTTCAATACGTTCGATGGATTACTTCAGCCAGCGAGGGTCACCAGCCTTTGCCTTGTTTGCCTCATCGCTGATAAGTGTGAAGTCGCTTGGGTCGAGAGTCGCATTGCCTTCAGCATCCACACCTGGCTGAGGGTTCAAGAATGTGCCTGTAACATCTGTGCTGAGAACAGTGCCTTCGATGTAGTTGTCAACATCGGTTCCATCAGCCTTCATGCGCTTCACGAAGTCGCTGGTGTAGTAGATGTCGCTTGCAGATGGTGCAACAGCACCTGTCCAGCCCTTGATACCCGTAGCTCCTTCGCCAACGTCACCCTTCGTGTAGAGTTCGCCAGCAGGTCCGAAGAGGCAGTTCTTCATCGTGATGCCGCCAGGGATGTCATCATCCTGCAATTCGATGATACCACGGCTTGGCTGAGAGAAGTAAACGAAGGTACAGTTCTGAATATCTACGCTCTGAGTGCAACCACCCGACTTGTTCTTCGTGTTGACGAACATACGAACGCAGTTAGCAAAGGTAGAGTTCGAAACCTTGATGTTGTGGATGGAAGCATCACCATTATCTACGTTTGTGATGCCATAGCCACCGATATACTCGAAGATGCAATCGTCGATAATGACATTATCCACCTCATTGGTTGAACGAATGCGAAGCACACCACGCTTGTAGCGAACCTCACAGCTCTGGAGTGTGAGTGTGTGCATCTTGGCATCGCTCTGAGGGTTGAAGAGGTAAGTACCACCAAAGTTGCCGCTTGAGCGAGGCTTTGACTCATCGTCTGTGAAGTCAATCTTCTCAAATGTAACACCAGCAATGTCAACACCAGAAGGGAGGTCGAAGTTACCAGTTACATTCCAAATTGCCTTGCCAGAAAGAGAGAGACCTGTCACAAACTTAATCGTTCCCTTGGTAGAAGGCAATTTCACAGTTTCCAAACGATAGTTCATGCCACCCTGAAGCACGATATTGATGTTCTGGTCAGGATTTTCTCTTACCAAAGAGTCGATATTGTCGGTATTGATCCACTTCAGGCTCTCGCTTTCACTCAAGCCACGGAGGTCAACCACAACGCCGTCATAGCTTTCAGCAGCAACCGTCGTGAAACGCTTCTTGCCCTGATAGTTGTCATTCGAGTAAGCGAGCACACGGTAAGCTGTCTTTGGCTCCAATCCCGTCACAATCTTCGAGCAAGCTGCTTTGTCATCTTCGCTCAGTACAACAGATTTCACGTAAGAGCCATCGCTGTCCTTCACAATCTGAAGCGAATCGTAAACCACTCCATTGCTCCACTTCACACGCACCTGTGTATCAATGATGTCGGAAGTGGAAATGTTGTAAAGGCTCGTTGGAAAGTCGGCAGAAGTGATGGAGAATGTGTAATCCTTCGACTGCAAACCTGTCACTGTGTTTCTCGACTTCACACCAATGTTGTAGTCGGTGTCGTACTTCAAGTTGTCGAAACGAACGTAGTTGGTGTCAACGCTGACAACACGCTCATCCAAACCATCGGTCGAGCGAAGCGTCACTTCATACTGGTTAGCATCCTTGAACTTGTCCCATGACACCGTAACGTATGGCACATTCTCCGATGTCAAACCAATAACAACATCCTCATCGGTATTGATGATAGGGCGGAACAATGCATCGGCTTTTGCCAAATCCTCGTCATCACTACATGCAGAGAACACCCCTCCAACAAGCACCGAGGCAATGAAAAGCCACAAATATTTATTTACCTTTTTCATGTTTTTTCTTATGGATTTAATAGTTTTCATTTTCTACTATACCAACAACAACATTGATGCCTTCACCAGCACTGTTGGCAAGGATTCCGTAACCCTCGTTGCTGAGGGCTTCACTTGAGTTGAGTGTCGTAGTACTGATTGGGAGATAGAATGGAACAATGCCGTCGCCAGTCAACGCACCGTTGGAATAGCCACGATAGATGCGAGTTGCATAATCGCTTGCCTGGTATTCGTCGTGACGAGTGATGTTGGAATCCTCATCTGGATTCACCGTTACCGTCAAAGCAGAAGCACCTTCACCCAGCACGTATGTCTTGATACCCGTAGAAGCATCTGTTGTCTTTGTGCAAGCCGTGTAGGAAGTGCCTTTATAAATATATGTACGCACGCGCTTGAGCATCGAAGAACCCCAGTTCAGACGATACCATCCGCTGACATCTGCATCTTCAGCTAACTTGTACTTCGTGTTGAGCCAAGTGATGCGGCTCTTGGTATTGTTCGCCGTAGGTCCCAACTTGTAGTAGAGGTAGTTTGCCCAGTTTGCATACTTGGTAACATCTGGATAAGCAGCCTTTACGCTTTCATCCATCATCAAGTCTGGGTTCTGAGCAATACCCCAAACAAGCATGGTGCGCATAGCCTCTTCAATCTTCTTGGCATAGAGGTTCCAGCGAATGAGGTCGAAACGACGCAGACCTTCACCACCAAACTCCCAAGCACGCTCGTCAACGATGGCGTTGAAGAACGCATCCTTGCTCGTAGAAACAGTAGCAACATAGTTGTCAACCTGCTCTGCATAGTTAGCCTGACCAGCGAAAGCACGAGCACGCACTGCCTTCAGCGCATTCTGTGCCACAGCTGTTGGACCATTGAGCTCGTTCTCAGCCTCTGCCAACATCAAGAGCACATCGGAGTAGCGCATGAGAGGGAAGTTGATACCCGTACCCTTCGAAGACTCCTTACCCAGCTCCTTCGTTGCAAGGGCACGGTCCCACTTACCAACGCTGATACCTGTCACGCTGTTCACGCCAATCGTATCGTTGTCGTGCATCCATGTTGCGCAGCAAACATCACGACGCTGGTCGCCATCGGCAAACGACATGTAGTAAGACGGAGTGAGACCCACCTGGTTCGTGGTGTTACCCTTAGCGCAAGCACCCGTGTTCGTCACACCGAAGCACCAGCCCACATCGCCACCAAAGCTTTCAACAAATGCCACCTCGTAGAGCACCTCGCCATTGTTCACCACAGTGTACTGGTTCTCGTTGAGGAAAGCCTGATTATAGTCAGAATTCAAGTTTCTTGGCTTCAGGTTAATCAGCTTCTGAGCATAGTTCTTAGCCATCTGATAGTAGTCCTGATAAGTGTGAGCCGTCACTGTGTTGCCAGCCAAGTCGGTGTAAGTGACAGACAGCGAGTCAGCATTCACATCCAAGTAGTCGTCAGCACGCTTCATTTCGTTATTCACCGTCTTGGCATAGCCAGCACGGAAGAGAGCGATGCGGGCAATCATACCGATGGCAAAGTCGCGAGTGATGCGCTCAATGCCACCCGTGTTCACATCCGAGAACTTCATAGCAGGCTCAATGTTCACCATTTGCTGGAGCAAACGGCTATAGATGACAAACTTGTCGGTACGAGGCTTGTCGAGAACCTGTCCCCAAGCAGCTGGCACCTCATAATAAGGCACATCGCCCCAGAAATTGCACATCAGATAGTAGCGGTAAGCCTTCAGGAAGATAGCCTCACCCTTCATCTGCTGCATTTCCGACTCATTGCCAATAGCACTGTTGTCGATACCTGTAATCACCTGGTTAGCACGGTCAATCGCCTGAAGGTTATGGTTCCAGGCAGCATACACATCGTTGAAACCAACAATGGCAGACGACTGGAGCGACCAAACAGCACGACGGTCGCTACTTGGCACACCAGCACTTGGTGCGCTCGCTTCCACGTCTGTGTTCTGCATCCAAACGTTGGACATACGCGACGTATAAGAGTCCTGTCCAAACAAGTTATACACACCGTTGAGAGCCAACAGCGTGTTTTCCGTACTCGAATAGACGAAATTGGCATCTTCCTGAGATGGAGACGAAACATCCAACTTATCAGCACAAGCACTCAGACCAACTACGCCTACGGTTGCTATTACTATATATTTATTGATGAACTTCATATTGTGAGTTTTTAAGTTTTTAAGTCTTTAAGAGTTAAAAGTCTTAGAAAGTTAATAGTTAAAAGTTAATAAGTTGAAACTCATTGACATTTTAATTTTTAATTTTTAATTTTTAACTCACCAAAGTTTTTAACTTTTAATTTTTAACTTATTAGAGCGTGAGGTTAACACCGAAGGTGAAAGAGCGGCTCTTTGGATAAGAAGAATAGTCGATACCAGGAGTCAAACCCGAATAGCTGCTATTGCGAGCGTAAGAGCTCACCTCTGGGTCATAGCCCGAGTAGTTGGTAATCACGAAGAGGTTCGAACCCGTCACATAGAAGCGCAGACGGTCCACACCAAACTTCTTTGTGAAGCTCTTTGGCAAAGTGTAACCAATCGTCAAGCTCTGCAAGCGGAGGAAAGAAGCCTTCTCCATTGCCCAGTCTGTAGGCAGAACCACAGCCGAACCGAACGAATAAGGGCTCCAGTATTCCTTCTGGCGAGGACCCTCGTTCCACTTCGCAAGGTCTTCCAAGCTGGTCAGCAACTCACCCGTCTCAGGGTTCATGTAAGAATAAGAGTTGCTCTGGTTCATGATGTTCAGCATGTTAGGATAAGTACCCGAACGATACTGCTGAGTAGAAGCAATCTTGTTGGCATTGTAGAGGTCGTTGCCCACAGTGAAAGTGAAGTTGGCATTGAAGTCGAAGTCATAAACAGTACCCGACAGACCGAAACCACCCGAGAACTTAGGGTTGGTGTCACCAATCACCGTGATATCCTTTGCATCAACCACACCGTCCTCATTGATATCCTGCAACTTGATAGTACCAGGACGAATGCCGATAGCACCACCGAGCAGAGCCGTCGTTGCAACACCATCCTTCAGCTTGTAAGTATTCGTAGCAGCATCATAGCTTTCGAAATCATTCGTCGTGTAGTAGCCAGCAGTCTTCCAGCCATATACCAAACCGATAGGGTCGCCCACGCGAACAATGTAGTCCTGCTGGTTGCGGTTGTCAGTACCAGCCCATCCCGAAGCAAACGTCATTTCCTTCATGCCCTCGGCAATCTCCTTCACGTTCGACTTGTCGAAGCCAATGTTGAAGTTAGCATTCAGCGTGAAGTTCTTCTTCGTGAAGATAGCAGCATTCAGCGAGAATTCCCAACCCTTGTTGCTCGTTTCACCACAGTTCTCATAAACGCTCGTGTAGCCAGGAGCCGTGATGTTGTGCTGAATCAAAAGGTCGCTCGTGTTGTTCCAGTAGTATTCGATGCTACCGTTGATGCGCTCATTCAAGAAACCGAAGTCGAGACCGATGTTACGAGTCGTTCTCTTCTCCCATGTGATGAAAGGGTTGGCAAGCACAGCCGACGAAGCATAGTCGTTGTTCTGGGATTCACCCACACCATAGCGCTTCGAACCACTGTTAGCCATGTAAAGCTGCTGGTAAGTGCTACTTGCGATGCGGTTGTTACCCACCTTACCGTAAGAGAGACGAAGCTTCAAGTTCGACAACCAGCCCTTCGCACCCTCCATCCAAGGCTCATCGATGATACGCCAAGCCAAGGCAGCAGCAGGGAAGAAACCCCAGCGGTGACCGTCGGCAAACTTCGAGCTACCATCCTCGCGGAACGTGAGCGTAACCAAATAGCGGTCCTTGAACGAATAATTGATACGGCCGAAGTAAGAATTCAGCACATCGTCAGCCGACACATTACTGCTGATGGTTGTCACACCATCGCCCAGTCCGAAGTTCGCAAACACGTTCTCAGGCGTTCTTGCCTCCGAATACCTTGTGCCGTACATATAGTTCTGGTCAGTCATCTGCTTGCGGAATTCCTGACCCACCATCACATTCAGTTTGTGGTCTTCACCAAACTTCTTATCGTAAGAGATGTTCACGCTCTCGCGCACCGTGCGCTGGTTCTGCTTCGTCCACTCAGCCAGCGGCATACCACCCACGTAAGAAGCATTCGTCGTAGTGGAACCCCACCAGTTCTTCGTTTCGTTGAAACCATAGTCATAACCACCCTCAGCATGAGCCTTTAAGCCCTTGATGATGGTCCAGTCGAGTGCAGCACTGAAACCGAACTTGCGGTTGTTACGTCTGCGCCAGTAACGCTGTGCCTGCTCAGAGAGGCTCATGTTGTTCTGCAAGTATTCCTGATACTCTTCATCACTCATGCTTGCAATGTCTGGGTCAACAAATCCAGAGAGGCCATGAGTAGCAACTGAAGTGATGGCCTGCGAAGTACGAATCTTGTAAGTACCACCCTGAGTACCCTGACCATTCACCTTCTGGTCACCCACATTAGCCTTCATCGAGAACTTCAAGTTCTTGTTGATGTCATGGTTCAACTTGAACATGAAAGCATAGCGCGAGAAGTCGTTGTTCTCCATCAGACCGCCATTGTAGTCGTAAGTGCCAGAGAGCGAGAACTTCGTCTTCTCCGTACCACCCGTGAGCGACAAGTTGTGGCTATGAGAAAGCACGTTCGCACCGAACATATCCTCCTGCCAGTCGATTGCCTCAACACTCTTATAAAGATAGAGGTCGTCATAGACACCAAAGTTCTGCTCGAACGATGACAAGTTACTGCTACCTCGAAGGAGCGCATACTCGTAGTTCGACATCACATAGTCGTAAGCATTCATCGCTTTCAAACGCTTAGCAATCTTCTTGGTCTGAAGATAGCCATTGTAATTAATCTGAGTCCTACCAGCCTTCGCGTTCTTCGTCGTGATGAGGATTACACCATTAGCACCCTGCGAACCGTAGATAGCCGTAGAAGAAGCATCCTTCAGCACCGTGATGTCCTCGATGTCGTTAGGCGAAATGTCGCTGATGCTCGAAGTCTGGAAACCATCCACCACATAGAGCGGAGAGTTATCACCCGTGATGGAACCACCACCACGCACACGAATCAGCACCTCAGCGTCGGGCGAACCGTCGGTAGTCGTGACGCGCACACCTGCCAACTTACCGCTCAATGCCTCCGACACACTTGGAACAGGCACCTTCACGATGTCCTGACCCGTCACCGTTGCGACAGAACCCGTCAAGTCCTTCTTGCGGACCGTACCGTAACCGATGACGACCACGTCGTTCAGGCTGTGAGCCTCGTCCTCAAGGACCACCGAAATCTTGCTCTTACCTGCCACGCTGATTGTCTGCGTCTTCATTCCGATGAACGAAATCACCAGCTGAGGCGACTTGGTCTGAGTCTTCAAGCTGAAGTTACCGTCAAAATCAGTAACTGTACCATTGCTTGTTCCCTTCTCCAACACTGTTGCCTGCATCACCGGCTCACCCTGTGAGTCCTTCACGGTACCAGTCACAGTCTGGGCAGAGATACCCAATGCAAAGAGTGCAAACACCAACGTCAGCACCGCCCGCATTGCCTTAGAATTACCATGCATAATTGACTTAGTTTTTTGTTATTAATATTAGTTTAGTTAAAAAAATTTCACGTTCCAGTCCAAAAACGTGGCAAAAATATAAAAATTCTACCAAAAACAACGCTCATCCCTCAAAAATGTTTAAAAAACCAACGCAATTTATACCCATTCGTCACACTTTTCTCGTTTTTTTACCATTTTTCGCTTAATTTTTTTTAATCTCTCCCCTGCCCTTGACTTCAACTGGAATTTGAAATAAAGTTAGAACTTAGAAATCCAATTCACATTCCTCACTTCTCATTCCCAAATTAATCATTATAGCTATCGTTAAGCTTGTTAATGCAGATAATGCAGAGTCTTGTTTTTAAAAGATTTATCAGCGTTTTATTCTCAAACTAAAAAAGGAGCCGACAAATCCTTGCCTGCTCCTATTTTTATGATTCCATTACTATCATTTTTCCCGAATCCATCGGAAGATTTAGCGTGTCACTCGGAACCAATCCACGTCTGCCCAACCTCCGTCGTTGGTGGTGATGGATGGACGCGTGCAGAAGGTGCCAGTCTTGCAGCCAATCCACTTGCCTTCGCGTGCTTGGAATTCTTTGCCGAGGTTTTGCCACTTCTTACCGTCGAGGCTGTAAGTGAACTCACATTTCACCACGAGGTCGTGTCCTCCTTCACTTCCTTTGATTTTCGAGCCGTCGGTGCTGTATTTCACGCGCAGATAGACGGTTCCGTTCTTCAGCTTCACGCTGGCGTTCTCAGTTTCGGGGTTTCCCTTGTCTGCTTTCTTGCATTCCACTTGTTTCAGCACGAGCCCTTGGTCGGTGTTCTCCACCACGAGCGCTGCGTAGTCCATGCCGAGGACGACGAGTCCTGTGCGTTCGCCTTTATACTTTTCGGATGGCACGAAGGTGGTCTTCATGGTTGCCGTGAAATTAGGTGCAGTAGGCTTCTGAAGAAGTAGGTTGTTCACGTCCCAGAGGTTCTTGTAGTCGGCTGCCACGGGGTAGGAATAGAGTCGGAGCACGCCCTTGTTGGCATTGCAGAACGACCATTTCATATTTCCATCTGCTTGCCATTGCCATTGCTTTGCCAGCTCGACGCTGTCGAACTCATCGCTTTCCTGCGGTGTGCAAACGGGATAGGTCTTACCCACGTTAGGCTTCTTGTATGTCAGCACGGGGTCTCCACAGCCGTCGCCATCCTTATCCACACCAATCACAGGCCAGTCTTTCACCCACTTCATCGGCTGCAAATGCACGATGCGTCCATAGGCTCCTACGTCCTGGAAGTGCATGAACCAGTCTTCGCCTGATGGTGTATCGACCCATCCACCTTGATGAGGACCATTGACAGGCGACTTGCCTTGTGCCATGACGATTTTCGTTTCGTAGGGTCCGTAGATGTTCTTGGCACGTTGCACGGTCTGCCATCCTGTTGGCACTCCGCCTGCTGGGTGGAAGATGTAGTAGTAGCCTCCGCGCTTGTAGAGCTTTGCTCCTTCGCAGGTGGGTTGATCTTCGTGGCCGTCGAACACGATGCGGCTTGGTGAGATGACTTTTGTTCCCTCTGCGTTCAATTCGCACACGAGGAGCACGCTCTTCAGTCCTGCTCGACTGCCTGCCAAGGCATGACCCAAATAGCAACGGCCATCTTCATCCCACAATGGACAGGTATCTATCAATCCCTTGCCAGCTTTCACCAACACTGGTTCACTCCACGGTCCTTCTGCCTTCTTTGCCTTCACCATGAAAATGCCTTGGTCGGGGTCGCCCCAATAAATGTAGAATTCCCCGTTATGATAGCGAATGCTTGGTGCCCACACATAGTTACCATGCCCAGGCTTGTCGTCTTTGTGCCCCACTCCTTCGGGCAGTGCGTAGGACAGGATGGTCCAGTTCACCAGGTCTTTGGAGTGGAGGATAGGCAGTCCTGGGGAGCAATTGAAGCTCGACGCGGTGAGGTAGTAGTCTTCGCCCACGCGGATGACGTCGGGGTCGCTATAGTCGGCATAGAGGACGGGGTTCTTGTATGTGCCGTCGCCCTGGTCGGCTTTCCACACGTCGGAAACGTAAGGCTTTGTCTGAGCCTTGCCAGTAGTTTGTGCCAAAGCTGACTGCCCCATCAGCATGGCAGCCATCAGCACTAAAGCATAGTCTTTTCTCATGAATATTATAGTTAGTTAAGTTACAAAAAAAGTTAGGATGATTATCAACCACGAATTACTCGAATTAAACGAATTTTATTTTAAGTATCATTTCATCAAATTTCACGAATAAAAATGCAGGCATTTTATAATAAGAGAAATTCGATAAAATTAAAATCAGAAATTCGTTTAATTCGAGTAATTCGTGGTTGAAAAATAGCCAAAGGCAAAGCTTACTTCACCGTGATTTTCTGACCTTTCACTACGTAGATGCCAGGGTTCAGTTTGTTGACATCAGAAGCACGGAGGTTGCGGGCAACTCTCACGCCTGAAAGGTTGAATACATCGACGGATTCGTTTGCGTTGGCAACTGTCTGGATGCTGCTCAACTCGCCTGCTCCGATGTGACGGGTAACAATCTGACGGCTATTGCCCGAAGACAACTGCACGTAGCAACGGGTTGCGTAGAATCCGCTCTTGCTCTCGTCCACCTGAACGAACTGTGCCTCTGCGTTGTCAACTGCGAGGATGCCATAGTAGCCAACGCCTTTCACGTGGGTGTTTGCACCAGCCATCGTCACGGTTTCTCCATGATTGGTGGTGAAGCTCAATGCAGAGTTAGCGTTCTCAATCGTAGCGGTCTTCTTGATTTGCTTCACGCCGTTCTCGCCTGTGTAGTAGAGCAGATAAGGGACGTTTGCTTCCAAACCTGTCTTCTTCACGTCCTGGAAATTGAGTACGAGCGCACTGCCCGATTCTTCTACGCCAGCGAGCTTCTCCAACTTGCAGTTGGCTCCGAAAGTCTCGTTGAGTTCGTCCTCGCTCATTGCGAATGGCAGGGAAACGGTGTTCCATCCGTTGAACACGTAGCGGCTCACGTTCACATTGCACTCTTTCCCGTCGAAGCGAGTCAGGTTGGTGCCGTTGTATGTACTCAGGGTGAGGTTCTGCTGTGCGTATGCTGTCATAGATGCCACAGCCATCAATGCAATCATGTAAATCTTTTTCATAATACGTAAGTTTTATTTAAGTTTTTAAGTTCTTGAGTTCTTAAGTTCAACGTGAAGTGTGAAGTGTGAAGCGTGAAGCGTGAAGCGATTGAGCCGGATGGCATTTTTAATTTTTAACTTTTAATTTTTAATTTACCAAGTTGTTCCTTGTCTTTTGTTCTTTGTACTTAATTGGGATTTTTCACTTTCCACTCCCCTCGCCCTTTGGAGAGGGGTTGGGGGTGAGGCTCGGTTTCGGTAGCAAAGATACATCAATTCTTGAAAGTAAAAAAGTATTTCCAGCATTTTTTTCACGGACGACATCAAAATTGCTTTCGCTTTCACTAATTAAACTTTCCCATCTCTGGAA
>DGSN01000032.1:0-23701 GCA_002393575.1 Prevotellaceae bacterium UBA4361
AGTAAGGCATCCTACGTCTATCTACGTCCTTGTTTCGACCTTCGAACGACAACGGAACGACCTCGCTACGATACGCCTTGGACACGCCTCCAACGCGCCAGTCTGTCTGACCTGTATATGTTCCGTTCGTCATCTTGTATCTTTATGTTTCATTTTATGTTAAAACTTAACTCGTTTCTTATTCTCATGTTAAAGAATCTGTGTTTTTTTTACTCGTACTTCTTTACGTGTTATCATTTCACAATTTCATTAACATGAACAGATTCTATCACCTCTGCTGGTTCTGTTGCTTTATACAGGACAGCCACTTATTGTTCAGGTCACGTTCAGCGAGAACGACTCTTATACGATTTAACTTTGCCATGATAGATTATCAATTGTTTGATGGCAAAGATACAAAAATTAATCGAAACAAATGCTGATATGCTCAAAAAACTCCATAAATAAGCCAGATTTTGATTAAAAGGTCAATCTTTTGATGAATTAATGACAAAATTCATGCGTGTATTATATATAATGTGTATTTGAAATATCATTTGAAATGGTCGACGACCATTTGATATTCTTAGTGACAATCCCCATTTATTATGGAAGCAATGAAAGTTCAGAGAAAGATGTGTTTGGTTCGGAGAAAAGTTCGGAGAGAAGTTCGGAGACAACCGCAATAAGTTCGGGAACAGGTTCGGGAACTCACCCTCATAAGGTTCTTGGACAAGCCAAGCGGCAAAGACGAGCATGGGGACATCCATACATCAAGCAAAAACATACAAAAATTCGATTTAAGTGTGATTTTTGCGAGAAAACTACAAAAATCGCACTTTAAAATGGGTTGAATATCGATTTGGGGAATATTCTCTTTGTTTATCTATGGGACGTAAAGTACAATGACCTGGATAAAAAAAGTGTTCAGATTGACAGAAATATAATGTTGTTTGATTACGGCTCATGACTTATAATTTCCAATGATGGCAGATTTGGGTAATGAAAGGTATACACCATCACCCTTTTTAGACGTTCTTCTGCAAGTCATCCGCAATTCACGGATATTTAGTAAGACGTGTGTCACTTTTTCTATAGTACTGTTTATGGACGATTAAAAGTATCTGATTAGGATAGTTCTATAACGGGTAGAATAACACAAAACCATTATAACCATTGAAAAAATACTCATACCTCAACTCGATAGAACTCTCATTAACAAGGGCGAGAAACTTTCCATAACCAGTATTCTCACGTCTAACATATGATTCCACAAACGGATATTTTACACTCTCTAAATTCTCTCCAAACTCGATGCTCCCGATATCAGACAAAAATGATTGAGAATGAAATAAATCTCTAAGAGTTGCCTTGGTAGGCGTAGGATCTTTCATCACAAGTAACGCACATCGTACTGGCGAAAACTCAACAAGTCTACGAAGAGTTGCATGAATTGAAGCACCAAAGAATGGAGAAACCTTTATTGCTGTCTGTATTGTCAACGGTTCGTCTTTTACCATCTCAGCAAACTTGTCTCCTTGGAACATTGTTTCAGAGGCAAAATAACTTGCCTCTGCCTCAAACTGTTCCTTTGTCTCTGGGCTTAGCGTAAAATCATCGTCTGCATGCATAGAGGCTATAGCCACCTGCCATGGAAGATTATGTCCAACCTCATGTAATAGTGTAAACCTCTGTCTTTCTAAATTACAAGACCTATCTAAATATATTATTCTAGCCTCTCGAACAAGAAGCCCTCGCAGTTGACCAAGCAGTTTTTTAAGAATAGAGGAATCTCTATTTATATATATAGGTGTAACTATAGATAAATCCTGTGGCGATACTTTTAGGTTTATAAAAGCTGCTAATTTATCTGCGGGAGTTGGGACTGTATCAATACAACGACTTGACACAAGTAAATCATGTGACCACTTCTTGATGTCTTGTTTTGTTGATTCTTCTAAAACTATAGCCATTATTTATCCCGTTGCCTTATAAAGTTGAGATAGTTTAAGAGTTCTTTTTCTTCTTCATCAGTCAATGCTGTACCAGCAGAAGCTGCAACAGACTGAAGAATCTTGTGTTTAGGGGTGCTTTGCTCTTTCTTTTCGATAACACCACCAGCAGAAAGCAAAGTTTCCAACTCAACATCATATGTCTGAGAAAGTTTGTAGAGAGTATTTGCTGAAGGATGGGCAATTTTATCGTTCTCTAGCTGACTCAGATATGCGTTTGAAATACCTGTTTTCTCTTCAACTTGCCTTAACGTAAGCTTATTAATCTCACGGTATTGCTTTAATAGTTTGCCTATTGTATCCATAAAATGGTGGTTGTTGTAGCTTAATGACGTTGCAAATATAGTGAGAAAATCTAAATTAAACAAGAAAAATTTGATATTTTAAGATTTTTATGTTAAATTTCACTAGATTTGCTTGGTATATTTAGATTTTTATTATACCTTTGCAGCGGAACAAGGAGGATTATGTCCGACTTAACCATAAATAATTAAATATTTTAGTTTAAAATAAAATTATGACAGAGATTAATTCAAAGCCCTTCGCTGAACAAGAAGGCAATCAGGGTAACGTAGGAAAACACAAGCCCAATGAAAACAAAAAGTCCTACAAGTTTAAAATCAATGGTGGAAAGCCCTACAACTGGCCCACGCCTATTATTAATGAGGCCGACATCAGAAGGCTTGGACAAGTTCCTGATGATGAAGATATATATCTGGATTTGCCAGGTAACTGGAGAGAGGCTCTTATTAATAGAGGTGAAGACGTTGACCTGTCTTCTCCGGGAATGGACAAGTTCATTACCCGAAAGAAAGGTCATGAGCACGAATGCACCATCTATGTGAATTCAGAAGCTTTCAAGTATGACCAGCCTACTATCTCATACGAAAAAGTTGCCTCTCTCGCTTATGGGAAGGACTACGACCCTAATCGTGTGTATTCAATGACATACAGTAAAGGACCATCAGAAAATGAAGAAGGATTAATGTCTAAAGGTAAAGTCGTTTATGTCACAAATGGAATGGAATTCGATGTTGCCATCTCTCATCAGTCTTAATGAGGATTTGCAGAAAATCCAAGATGAGGGAATCAGCTTTGATGTGCGCAGCGGCAATTTTGTTGCCGACTGCGTACCTTACCTAACTGAGTCGAAGGAGGTAAAGGCAGGAATACTTGTATTTCCTATGAATTGGAAGAATCAGAAGATTCTAAAACCTAATGACCACACCGCATACTTCATTGGTGGTAAGCCGTGTGAAATGGATGGTGCTCCTATAAAGGGACTAGGTATCTTGGAGATGCGACACCCTTTGTTTGATACCATTATCAGTGATTATCGCTTTTCATGTTATCCGGATAAAGGCATGTACCCGACCTATTATGACAAGGTGCTCAACTATTGGAGAATAATAACTGCTCCAGCTGTTAACACCGATCCATTAGCGTGTAGGGCACTCAAAAAGCAGAAATTGATAAAGCCTGCAGATAGCAAACTTGTTTATTGGGACATCAATTCGTCACGCGCACATATTGCTGGTTTGACAGACATGTTCAAAGGAATGAAAGTTGCCATTATCGGCTTGGGAGGCACAGGGTCATATATCCTTGACTTTATTGCAAAGTTACCACTTGAAGAGATTCATCTATTTGACTCCGACATCTTCAAGCAACACAATGCTTTTAGGGCACCTGGTGCTGCTCCATCACAAATACTGGAGAAAAACATTCCAAAAGTCCAGTACCTAACTGAGGTATATAGGAACATGAATGAAGCTATTGTCCCGCATCCAGAAAACATCAATCCAAATAACAAGGATTTCCTGTTAGGAATGGACTTCATCTTCTTGTGCATCGACAAAGCTGCCGTAAGAAATGAAATAGCACATTTTCTGATTCAGAACAACAAGAAGTTTGTGAATTCAGGAATAGGAGTATCTCTTAGAGAAGGTGGTCTTTCAGGCATAATCCGCGTCTCATATGGTGAGCCAGACCATTACCAATACCTTAACGACGCCTTTGATGCGACAAATGAAGTCAAGGAGGATGATCTCTATCGAGATAATATCCAGATAGCAGAACTGAATGCTTTCGCTGCTATGGAATCGGTATTCAGATGGAAACAATCATTAGGGTTCTATCAAAATTCTGCAATATCCTACGATTTAGCGTTTGTATTGAACAAGAATAAAATTATTTATGATGACCCGACAGTTTAAGTTAAAATTCTTGGACAACATACCAAACGAATTGGATGAGGGCGTATTATACATATCCATGAAGTACCACACAACAGCCCATCTATGTGCATGCGGTTGTGGAGAGAAGGTCGTAAACCCTCTTAACCGAAAGTATGGCTGGACTCTAACATTTGATGGTCAAAGAGTAAGTCTTTCACCTTCTATAGGGAACTATCAATTCCCATGCTGCTCACATTATTATATTAAGGAGAACGAGGTCTTATTTCTTGACTCTGATGATGACATGCCACATAGAAGAGGGTACATTCGTAGACTAATAGACTGGTTTATGAAACTATTCAGATAAGTAATGTATAACGGTTGCCTGAAACATGCAACCATATTAATTCCCGAAAAGGACGGGCAAGGAAAGACATGGCAACAAATCCCCCAAGTGGCGATGGCCACAGAAACGGTATGGTACGCCAGAGAAGTCAAGTCTTGAATCCCAAAACTGGAATTTGGACAAAACGCGGTCCCAATGGACAGTTTATGGATGGGAAAAAAGACGGAACTCCATTCAAAGGCGTAAGAAAAGAAAAGTGATTTTAGAATGTGTCTCGCTGATGTGAATCAACGAGGCACTTTTAATATAAGCGTGTACAATTCTAAGTAAACGAGAAACTCATGATGGTCATCAATAAAGACACTATAATTATGGGATAGATGCCTTCCCTATTCCATGTACGACCAATCCAAATAGAGAAAATGTGGCAAGTTTGTGATTTTTTCTGTGTTTTCTTTTGGTTATTCGGGGAGAAATCTGTACCTTTGCAGTGATTTTGTAACATGTTGATTTTCAATGGTTATTTCCGTTTTTGCGACATGTATGCAACATCCGGTGCTAACGCATTGATAGTCAGTTAAAGTCGTTTTCGAGGAGGTCAAATAACTCTTGATAAGTAACAACATATTCATTCTTTGATTAGAGAAGCGCATGGGTAGAAGCCTGTGCGCTTTTTTAGTCAAATGTCAAATGAGATCTTAGTCCTCTGAACTTAGACTGCAGTGACGAATAAGACGATGAGTAACATAGCTGCTTCTGTGAAGAGGTTGATGTGGCAAGCTGTTTCCATGTCGGAGGTAGTAAGGGGACGTTCATTGTCACCAATTTTAGGTTTCACAATGGTTTCTCCAAAATAGCTGTGAGTGCCTCCAAATTGGCAATTGAGAATGCCAGCTAAAGCACTTTCTGGATAACCGCTATTGGGCGAAGCATGGTGATTGCCATAGGTACACACAAAGCGAAGCAGATGAGGTCTGCCAGCAACCATCACCATCAAGAAAGCTGTTAGGCGGGCAGGCAAATAATTAGCCACATCGTCAATCCTCGCAGCAAATGTACCAAACTCCCTGTAACGCTTGGTGCGATAAGCTATCATTGAATCGAGGGTGTTTATCATCTTATAGGCCATCATGCCAGGGACTCCCAAGAGGATGAGCCAAAAGAGCGGAGCAACTACTCCATCGCTTAGGTTTTCAGCAAGTGTTTCAAGTGCAGCTTTTCGTATTTCTTGCTCAGAGAGCTGGGATGTGTCTCGTCCTACAATTCGTGCCACTTGACGACGACCATCTGCCAAGGAATGGTCCACAGCCTTAAAAGTGGCTCGTACCTCCCGAATAAGCGTTGTGCCAGCCAGTCCAAAAAACACTCCTACTACTACCGTAGCATAAAACACCAACGGATGTAAGCAGAACAAGTAGTGCATCAGTAGATGAGTTGCAAAGAATGTAACGAGAATGAGAGAGACAGCAAGTAAACCGCCTTTCAAACGACGATGAGTTCCACGATTAAGATGCTTTTCTCCTAATGAGATTGCTTTTCCAAAAAGAACAACAGGATGTGGCAGCCAAAAAGGGTCGCCAAATATCTTGTCTAATAACCAGGCTAAAAGTATGGAGAAGGGATACATGAAAAGTTTATCAGGGATGTGAAGGATTTTAAAGGGATACCTTATTGAGTTAATTAGTTTCTATGATTATATGTTTTTGAGTTCTTGTTGGATAGCAATTTTTCACTTTTCACTCTTATCGCTTGATGCTCATTTGTTTTAAACAATCAACAAGAAACTCATTTTCAGAACGAGATTGGGTTGCCAAACGGATGTATGAAGCATCAAGTCCTCGGAAATTGTGACAAGAACGGATGAGAATTCCATATTTTTGTAGAAGAATCTGTTTCAGTTCAAGACTGTTCCATTTATGACATTTCACCAAAAAGAAATGTGTGTTAGTTGGCATAGCCTTAAAGCCGTCGATGGATTGAATATCAATTAGGAAACGCTGTGTCTCATCAAGGTATTCCTGCATACAGAAGGGTTGTTGATGAAAGAGAAGCCATCGGCAGGCATCAAGTGCAAGTGCATTGACAGACCAAGGCATTTTCAGTGAGCGTAGGCCACTGATGATCTGATGAGAGGAGATGACGTAGCCCAAACGGAGTCCAGGCACGGCAAAGCGTTTTGTCATTGAATGAAGCTGAATGATGTTATTCGAAAGTGCTGCATCCTGTGGTGAAAGCATTGGCATAGAGCAAAAATCATCGTATGACTGATCAACGACAAGTAAAGCATGAGGATGTTGCACAGCCCAAGTCGTGAGCACAGAAAGGGGTATGACACTTCCTGTGGGATTGTTGGGATTACAAAGCCAGAGTGCATTTACATCGTCAGGTACTTCATCGAGAGATTGACAAAACAGTAACTCATGCCCAGCCATACGACAAGCATCTTCGTACTCACTGAATGTTGGAATAAGGATGGCAGAACGAAAAGCACGAGTTCGTTGTTGTTTAAACAACGTGGCTACGAGGTAAATGGCCTCTGTAGCACCATTCGTCAGAAGAATAGAGTTAAATGGCACATGCAAGTGTTCTGCCCACAATCTTTGTTCCTCTACGGGTTCAGCAGGAGGATAGTGGTCTATGCTATCCAGACGCATTTGTAAATAAGGTTTAAGCCCAGAGGGTTGCAATGCAGGATATACGTTTGAACTGAAATTCATCCGAAGCATTGCGTTTTGTATATCGTCGCCGTGACCTTGAAGCATTATGTGTTGTATAAGAATAAACGAGATTTTACATCATGTCCGTCTTGTGACGGAAAAGGACTGAAGCCACAATAGGAGCACCAATGAGTGCTGTGACAGAATTGACAGGCAATGCTCCTTCGAAGCCTGGCATACGAGCTATGAGGTTGCAAATCAGAGCCAAAGCAGCTCCCGTGAGAGCCGTTGCTGGCATCAGAACCCGATTGTCGTTAGTGCGCCAAAGGGCACGGCACAAATGGGGCACTGCCAAGCCAAGGAACATGATGGGACCGCAATAGGCAGTGACAACCGCAACCATCACTCCCGAACAACTGATGACCAGCATACGAGCCTGAGAGATATTGAGTCCCAAGTTTTGCGCGTATTTATCACCCAAAAGAAGAATGTTCATGGTCTTTATCAGAAGCATACTTAGAGGAACAAGCACGGACATGATACCAACAAAGAGCCACACCTGCCCTGCACTAACACGTGAAAAGCTACCCAATCCCCACACAACGTATGCTCGTATGTCTTCTTCGTTTGAGAAATATTTCAGCACACCGATGATAGCAGTTGCCACATATCCCACCATCACACCAATGATAAGCAATGTTGCATTCCCCTTCACACGTTGAGAGATGGCGAGAATAAGCATCATCACAGCTAAAGAACCAATGATGGCAGAGGCAATGAGAAGAGCATTTCCAGCCAATCCCATGCTGCTCAGAGCCACTCCACCAATGCTTCCTGAAAGGAGCACAACCAACGCCACGCCCAACGATGCTCCATTACTGATGCCAAGTACTGACGGACTGGCAAGGGGATTATGGAAGATTGTCTGCATCTGCAATCCGCTGATGGAAAGTCCCGCACCAGCAGCCAGAGCGGTGGCAGCTTGTGGCAAACGTGATTTGAGAAGGATGTTTTGAGACACTTGTGACGCATTTTCTCCCGATGAAAACAGCACATCTATCACCTCAGAGAGAGGAATGAAGATAGTGCCAACAATAATGTTCAGCAAAAAGAAAAATACCACAAGTAAACAAATGGCAACAAATCGAAAATTCATTCTACAGAACTTTATAATACTTTGGTTGATAATCTTTTAAGATATTTGGATGAAAGGCATGGATGAAGTCAAGCAAAATGGTGTCAGGCTCCATAGGCGACAGTTCATTGAAAGGCGTATTTCCCATGTCGCAAGTAATAATGCGATGTTCTTTCCATGGTCGAAAATCCATGTATCGTTCATCCTCAGACGAGAGGGATTTGTAGGTAATAGCACTGTGTCCCTTACTCTGCACAATCCAGAAATCAACATCGTTTGCCTGCGAATACACATTCTCAAAATCGAGATTCACACCTCCCGAACGTTCATCTCCCGACATGAAATAACGAGCACCAGCGTCATGGCAAATCTGCGAAATGAAACTTTCTCCACCCATAGCATACCAATTGTCGCCATGAAGCTTACCGTAGAGTACAGAAGGGAGTTGAAGGGTATCAGCAGAAGCCACAAGCGAACGAGCAGCAAGGTAATTCTTCTCCACAACAGAGAAAAGAGAATCTGCCTCATGTTCCTTACCAAGAAGGAGACCAACAATCTTTATCCATTCTGCCTGAGCCAGGGGAGACGTTTCCTGATAGCCCATGTAGGGAACGAGAGGGATGCCGAGTTCTGCCAAAACATCAAAACCGCCTCTTTTTGACAAAGAAACCAATATGACAGACGGTTGGTTTGCCATAATGAGTTCCACATCGAAATTGCCTTCTTTTCCAATCTTCACAATGCGTCCATCATCCAGTCGTTGCTTGAGTTCTTTCGAGAAAAGTCGCTTTGCGCTCATCACTCCCGAAACAATATCAAGAGCCTGAAGTTTGAGAAAGCCACTCAACTGAAGGGTGGTGGTGCAAATAGCACTCCTGATAGGTACACGTATCTTGGGCATGTCAGCAGGGATGCCCTCTGCATCTACCCCATCTTCGACCAAAGCAAAGCGAAAGGAAGACGAATTGCTTTCTATCTGAGGGTCGCAAATCTCCAGCAACCTCCATCCTTCCCGCTGTTCCACACGGAAACCCTTAGCGTATGAAGCGTAGAGTGATGCCTTGAGAGAGTCCTGTCCATCGGTCTCAACCTGTAAATGCTTGCTCGTGTGTTGGCATGAGAAACACACCATGATACCACATAAAAGTATCAAAACCTTTTTCATTTTTATATTCATGATTAACATGTTTAGTGTTTAACGTGAAGAGTGAAGCGTGAAGAGAAGTACAAAGTACAATTTACAAAGTACAAATTCCTAAGCCTGTACATTGTTCTTTGTACTTTGTACTTAATAGAGGTTTTTCTCTTTTAACTTTTAACTTCCCAACACCTCCCCCCTTTCAGAGATGAGAAGAATGTCAAGATGCCCATTCCGTAGCAGCACATCGCAGCAAGAGTGAATACGACGAATAAGCACACGTGCAAAGCGTTGCATTTCGGAAGGAGACAACAAATCCCATAGTTCCCGAGCCATGTTAAGACCACAGAGCCTTTCAATAGGTATATGAGCTTCAGCAGCCATTTCCAGAAGAAACGCTCGATTCATCGTAACGTCATGGCTATGAGTGTTCAGATGTCCTTCAGCCAATTTCACAGCCTTGCCTATCATCACGCCAAGTGTTAACTTACGAACTCCGAGTTCGTCAGCAAAGCGAATGGCATCTCCAATGAAATTGCCGTAGTGGACAAACGCCTGCGGAGGCAGAGAAGGATAATAGTTGCGTAGGAAACGCTCACTTTTAGCACCGCTATTGATGACAACACGCTCGGCCCCCATTGCCACACCCACCGACATTTCTCGTCTGATACTCTCAATCCGGGCTTCATTGGAAAACGGATGGACAATACCACTCGTCCCGATGATACTTATTCCACCGACCACACCTATCCGAGGATTGAAAGTGTGTTCAGCCGTTTCCCTACCATTTGGCACAGAAATCGTCACTTCAGCTCGTTCGTCCTCCTTCAGTAAAGGAAGAATATTGTTGCGAATCATTTGTTGGGGAACAGCATTGATGGCGGGAGAACCGACAGGAAGCCCCAGTCCAGGCAGCGTGACAGTGCCAATGCCTTCACCACCCCTTATCGTGATGCGTTCTCCGTATGCCGACGAGCGGTCTTCCCCACCCTCTTCCCCAACAGAATCAGGGAAAAGAAGAACCTCAGCCCATATCTCCAGCCCATCAGTCACATCGGGGTCGTCGCCAGCATCTTTCAACACACATGCAGAACAGCCCTCCACCCGATGAATCTCCACAGGAATATCCTCGCCGTCGGGAATGCGAACCAACACCGATGATTCATGCGTCAGCGCAGCAATGGCAGCAGCAGTAGCACACGTTCCCGTCGTAATACCTATGCGAAGGTCAAAGAAATCGGGTAGGAACCGCTGCACATGCCATCTCAAGCCATAGGGACCATTGCACAAAGAGAAAATCCCAGAAATGGGAGGACGTTGAATCGCAAACACACTAATGTCCAGTCGCCGTGCCTCGTCAACCTTCTCTTGAAAACCACCGCTTATCCCACTTTCTTTCGTCAAAATAGCATCAGGATTCAACACCTCCCAACCCCCTTCGCCCTGTTCCAGTTTAGGCTCCTCGCATAGCAAATGGTCGGCAGGGAATCCTTCACGCACAGCCAACTCCATCGAAGAACTACGAGGAAGAATGCGGAACCAACACTCATGCCGCGACCAAAACGCCTTCAATCTACCGATTGTCTGAACACCAGTCAGAGCCAGCAAGCGATGGATTCCCGCATCCTCAAGACGGGCAATGGCATCCCTATAATCCTTACACCAAACAATAGAAGCATCGCGCACAGGATAATGTCGCTCGAAGCGTATGGCAGGAATACCCAAAGCCTCCGACACCTTAGCAACATTCCCATGCACAACTTCAGCAAAAGGATGGGCAGCATCCACCAGCAAACGAATGTCATGCTTCACACAAAAGTCTGACATCTCCGCAGCATCCATCGCACCCACCATCCGATGGGCGCACACCGATTCGATGCGCTGTTCCCCACCACGAGTGGAGTAGTAAAACGGCTTGCCTGCTTCATCCAGCACTTCGACCGCCTTCCTGCCTTCCGTTGTTCCACCAAGAACAAGTATCATCTATTAGTTTTTGAGTTGATGAGTTTTTAAGTATTTAAGTTTTCGCGGAGAGTATCATTCTACTCCCCTCGCCCTTTGGAGAGGGGTTGGGGTGAGGCTTCATTCCTATACAAATGGCTGAAATTCTTGTCATAAAGCAGCGACGTGGAAGAGCGGTTGTCAATAGCCTCACCCACCACAATCATCGTTGTGAGAGTGAGATGATGGTCCTTGACGATACTTGCCAAATTCTTCAGCTGCCCACGATAGATGCGCTGGTCGGGCCACGTGAGATGGTAACAAGCAGCGACAGGTGTTTCAGCCGGATATTCAAGAAGCAGCTGAGCCTGCACATCGTCCACGATGGAAGCACTCAAGAAAATGCACATCGTGCTTCGGCTACGAGCCAGTAGATGCAAGCGTTCCCGCTCAGGCATCGGAGTACGGCCCTCGCCACGAGTGAGAATAATCGTCTGGCACCGTCCTGGAATTGTGAATTGCGAACGCAGTTCTGCAGCAGCAGCCAAGAACGACGAAATGCCAGGAGTAATATGGTACGACATGCCGTGAGCATCAAAAAACGCCATTTGCTCCTCTATGGCACCGAAAATGCAAGGGTCGCCAGTATGCAAGCGAACAACCAATTTGCCCCTGTCGTAGAAATCCTTCATCAATGCGCATTGCTCCTCCAAGTTCATATCAGCAGACGAGCGCACCGTAGCACCAGCCTTGGCACAAAGAGTGAGCTCACGAGGTACCAACGAACCTGCATAGAGAATCAAATCTGCACGTTCCAGAAAACCACGTCCACGCACCGACACAAGTTCTGGGTCGCCAGGGCCTGCACCCACAATCTCGATGTGTCCCTCCCGCAGATGCAGCCTGTCAATAGCCACAGCCACCGTGAAGTCCTTCCCTTTCCGCTTCGGCAGCAACAAGCGACCATGATTCGCACCCAAGATGGCAGCAGCTTCACACACAGAAGAAGTGCCCACATGCTTTGCCACAACCTCCGAAGGAGATGGTACCGTCACCCTGCACAACTCATCAGCCGAATAGAAACGCACCGACGACCTCTCCTTGAGAATCTGAAACACAGGCTCCCCAGCCTTCACGTCGATAGAGCAATACTCACAAGCAACAGCATAAAGCCCATTCCCCTCCACCACATCATGGATGGAGGCAATGATTTCCTCAGCAGGCTCCGCTTCGTGGGCCAAACCGATGCCAAACGTCAACACACGAGGAACAAACTGCACCCATGCAACAGGCACCGCCACCCCAGCTTCAACCCTCCGATAAGGCGAAACAACAATCAACGCCTCGAAACGCGCATCCACCTCATCAAGAGAGGACACAATCCGAACATGCGCCGGAAGACTGCTTTCCAAATAGTCCGTTCCAACGTCGCGCACATCCAGCAGCAGAGCAACAGGCTTGCGGTTGACGAAAGCAAATATCACCCTGTTCATATCCTCCCCATGCACCAACGACCATCGAAAACGCCTTGCCAACGTGTCGAGCGACCACAGCCCCGCATTATCCGACTGCGTCGTTATCACAGGAGAAGCACCCAAGAGCGAAGCCAAGAGCAGCGTCAGACGGTTGGCACCGCCCAAATGTCCACTCAGCACCGACACCACATTCCTCCCCATGCTGTCGATACAAACCACAGCAGGGTCTTCATGCTTGTCTTGAATCAGAGGAGCAATCGTACGCACACAAATGCCCATGGCACCAACAAAGACAAAACCATCGTATTGATGAAAAATCAGGCGAACCTCACTTCTCCTCATAATCTTGTTTTCCTCCTCCAGCAGCGAAGAAATACGTTCAGCCAACCTTCCTCCTTCCTCCGACACTGGGATAATTGCTATCTTCATTTTTATCCTAAATTTTCAACTACAAATAACTGAGATTTTTTTGAACCACAGATGGCACAGATGCACTTCGCTCCGAATGAAGAACCGTAATTAAGTACAAAGTACAATTTACAAGGTACAACGTGGATGTACTTCTTTGTACTTATCACAGTTTCCACGTTGTACTTTGTTCTTTGTCCTTTGTACTTTCAGAACCTCCATTAAGTACAAAGTACAATTTACAAGGTACAACGTGGATGTACTTCTTTGTACTTATCACAGTTTCCACGTTGTACTTTGTTCTTTGTCCTTTGTACTTTCTAAGATTCCTTTTAAAATCCCTCAAATCCCTGACCCTTTTCCCTGTTTCCGAGCCTTCAGAATTCGAATCGGGTGGTAGTCGTCCACAGCCACACAGACAGGCGAGCACAACTCCATCCCCAGTTCCGAGGCAGTGCTGCAAAACACCTCCTCGCTGTCGCACCGTATGCGCACATCCGACACACTCGCAGGGTCAACACAATTGAAAACCATCACGCCACCCTCCAGCAGGCAAGCAAAAGCCTTCACCATCAACTCACGCAAGCGGCCACCATGACCGCCCACGAAGATGGCATCAGGGCGGCAGACCACACGTCCCTCCTCGTCACGCAGGGCATCCACGTCAGCATCCACAAAGTCAGTAATGAAGGACTGGATGCCAGGAGCATGGAAACGCACAGCATTCCTCTCCAGCAGCGGACCACACTCCGAACGCAATTCGAACCCCACCACACGCAGACGAGGATAAAGCAGCCGAGCCTCAATCGAAACACTCCCAGTGCAAAAACCTATGTCCCACAAGCACGACCGCCACCGCAACTCCAACGCAGCAAGCGTCAGCACACGCACAGCAGCCTTCGTTATCATCCTGGGACGGCCAACCAAACCCTCAAACAGATCATCCGCAATCCCCATGCCCCACGAAGAGCGAGGAGCACAGCCATGCAGAATCACACAGTTGGGACTATCGAACACACCGTTCATCGCTTCCTCCAACGAAAGCCGAGAAACCCGTTCACACACCTCATTGCCCAAACGCTCACCCACCCACATCACATAGTCCGAAAAGCCAAAACGGAGCATCCGCTTCGCAATCGCAGCAGGCGAATGCACAGTGTCCGTCAGCACACCAATCATCCCCTCGCCACCAATCAGCGCAGCATCCAGTTCGTGCCACGGCCGACCCGTCAGCGACACCACCCTCATATCCTGATACGGAAGAACCGCCCTGTGCGCCAGCACCTGTAAACAATTGAACGAAGGATACACCTCCAGCCGCGCATCGGGCAGCACACGCCGAAGCGTATTGGCAAAGCCGAAAAAAAGAGGGTCGCCCGAGGCGAAAACCACCATTTCCCCATCATAGCCCTCGTATGCCTCGAAAACATCAGAAAGAGGAGCAGCGATGGGAATCCACACGTGGTCCTCAGGCAACAAGACCCTCACCGACTCATACAGTCTTCGTCCCCCCGAAAACACCCGATGCCCCCGAATGGCATCCATCACTTCGGGAGCAAACCACGGCCGTTGACTGTCGTCCATACCTACCACTATAAAACGTTCGACCATTATGTTAAGTTTTTAAGTTTAACGTGAAGAGAAGTACAAAGAACAAAGGACAAGGAACAACGTAGTAATACGTGAGTTCGATATAACAAAATATGTTCTTTTGTAGTGCCTCTACGAGGCAGAACCTTTAGCTCGGCGTAGCCAAATCCTACAAATCTATTCAAAATCTGTCAAAATCTCATTCATATTTGTAAGATTTGAGAAGATTTGTGAGATTTCTCGCGAAGCGACTCCTTATACCGAACTGACGTTAGTAATAGAAAATCCTTTAAATCCTTGATTGTTCTTGGTAAATTGTACTTTGTACTTAATTGAGGTTCTTCATTCCTCATTCCTCATTCCTCATTTACCTATTCACACATCCCTTCCCGGGCACATTCCCTCAGCATCGTCCCACGACAAGATGCTGTTCACCAGCGTAGCGGCGATATTGCTGCCACCCTTCCTGCCCTCAATGATTAGTTTGGGGACATGCACAAAACTCTTCACCATATATTTCGATTCGCACACATGCACAAAACCCACAGGAGCAGCCACGATGCCCACAGGATGAGCCCTTCCCTTGTGCATCAAGTCGCACAACTCCATCAAAGCAGTTGGAGCATTGCCAAACACAAACAACGCATCGGGATGCTCCTCTACCGCCAAGCGAATACCCGCCTGCGAACGGGTGATATTCTGAGAGGCAGCCATATCCGCAACCCTTTCATCTTGCAGATAACATTTCACCTCCATGCCGTAGCGCTGACAAGCCGCCCTGCGAATGCCACTTGCTGCCATCGTCACGTCCGTAATGATACAACCCACCCTTCCATCCTTCATCGCCTCATATATCATAGGAACAGCATTCTCATCCGCATAAAGCAAGTTTTCCATCTCGAAATCCGCCGTCGTATGGATGGCATGAATCATCGGCCAAAGCCTCCACAGTGGTACCTCCTGATTCGACAACTCACTTCGAATCCTTCGAAAACTCTCCATCATGATGGATTGCCCAGGCCCCCTCCCAGCCTCAAGACCCACCCCAGCCCTCCCTGTGAGGGAGGGAGTAGTCACCCGGATGGCTATTCTCTCCCCCTTGGGGGAGCTGGAGGGGGCTGGACGGCTTCTCCTCCCCTTGGGGAGGTTGGGAGGGGCAAGAGGGGGGCTGGATGGTATCTCTCCCCCTTTGGGGGGAGTTGGAGAGGGGCTATACCCTCTCGGCGTCACCATTTTCCCATGCCACACATAGCTCTGCGAATTACCTATCAGCACCACGGTAAACATATCCACATCCTCAGGGTCGAAATCCTTCAGTGTAGTGACACAGACCCTTTCCTCTTCCCTGCCCGCCTGACGTACATAACCCACAGGCGTATCCCCATCCCGCCACTGCAAGAAGATTTCCTTCAACCTATACAATTGCCAATAGCGTCCCCGACTCCTTGGATTATAGATGGCAGTCACGAAGTCCGCCTCCGCAGCCGCATGGATTCGACGCTCAATCCGCTGCCATGGAGTCAACAAGTCCGACAGCGAAATGACACAAAAATCGTGTCCCACGGGGGCACCCAACAGGGCAGCCGCCTTCTGGAACGCACTGATGCCTGGGCGCACACCTATCTCCACGTCCCCCTCCCTCTCGCTCGCCATCTCGCAAACGAGAGGAGCCATGCCATAGATGCCAGCATCCCCACTACTCACCACCACCACCCTCTTGCCCTGCTCAGCCCATTCAAATGCTACTTGGGCACGCTCACGTTCCTGCTTCATCCCTGTGTCCACACACTGGCATTCGGGAGACATATACGCCCGAATGAACTGGAAATAATAGCGATACCCCACCACCACATCCGCATCACGCAACACCGACACCACTGCTGGAGTGATGTCGTCCTCACTTCCGGGACCTATGCCCACTACATCGATTCGTCCTTTCATCTTTCGGATTTTCTATTCAGGTAGCAAATTTACAAAAAACTAATGAAATGTACATCATCCAAACCGAAAATATGACAATTCACTTCGTGGAAGGAGAAACTCTTTTTTGCTATAGAAGAATCTGTGCACTACGAGAGGAGAAAAATCGAATTTCACTTTCAGTTTGAAAGGAGCAGAGTAAGGGTTTAATAAAGAGAACGAGCCTTCGCTTTGGATAGCATGAGCCTTCGTTTGGGATAGAATAAGCCTTCGTTTGGGATAGAACGAGCCTTCGTTCTATGAGGTAGTCCCCTATTGTAGTTTTTGCATAAACTTTGTGGTGCTGAGCATTTGGATTGGGACGTGGCGGCATGGAGCAAGGACGAGGCTAAACACACGTGGCAGGGCTCATCGAACGCTTTCGAGTCCCTGCCACTCACTTTAATTGAAAAACTTTTTTTTGGATGTTTGGTGTTTAAAGGTGGTCACGCTCCTCGCTTCACGCTTCACGCTTCACGCTTCACGCTCCTCGCTTCACGCTCCGCGCGTTTCATTCTGGATTCTTGGAATGGTAGTAGTCGAGTGGTTCGCCGATGATGGCTGCGCGTGTGTGGTTCATCCAGATGAGTCGGACGGATGGGAGTTCGAGGAGTCCCTTGACGATTTGTGTCTGGTCGTTGCAGTTGTAGCCGTGGCGTGAGAAGTAGCATTTCCATGAGGTGTCTTCGACTTCGCCTTGCGGGTTGGCGTGGTATGTTTGTTTCTGCTGGTCCCATGCGTCGTCGTCTCCTGCCATGTCGTTGTGTGCGTGGTCTCCTGCTATGGACATGAGTGGGTGGCAATAGACGGTGCCCGTGTTGTGTCCGTTTTGCTGCATTCGCTGGTGTACGTTGGTCTTGAAGTTGTGTGCCATGTCAACGGTGCCTACGTAGTAGTGGGGGTTGATGGCTTGTAGTGCTTGTTCGAGCTGTGTGTATCGCTGGTTGGCTTTGTAGGTGTCGTAGGAGTCGGGGTTGCCGTGTCCCATGAATGCCACGATGGAGTTTTGTGCGTAGTTGGCATAGAGTGTGTTGAGTGCTGCTGCTACGGCTGGCACGTCGGTCTGTGCGTCTTGGAGGAGTGGTACTCCGAGCTTGAGGGTGACGTTGGAGAGGTAGGTGTCGCTGATGTCGCCGTCGGCATTGTTGGCGAAGTCTTTGATGTAGTTGATGACGCGTGTGTATTCTTCTCCTGGTATGACTTGGAGCGACTGGATGATGATTTCGTCGTAGTTGGAGTTGGCGAATGCCTTGAGCCAGTAGTTGGGCGAGTAGAAGTGGCGTGGTGCCACGTTTTCGCCTGCTGCTGCGCGGTTGATGCAAATGGCTGACGAGAAGGAGAGGAAGACGTCATAGCCTGGGAATGCTTCTTTGTAGGCTGCCACGGTGGTGTCGAAGGCGTTGTATGCCTGTTGCCATGTTGAGCCGAAGGCTACGAGCAGGATGGCCTTGCTGTTGTGCTTGTTTGAGGCGACGGTGTTGTTGACTGCGTTCTGGTAGCGTACTACGTTGCTTTCTTCTTGGTCGTCGCTGCATGCTGTGAAGCATGCTGTTGCTGCGATAGCCATGATGGCTATCAGGAGGTTCTTGATTTTTTTCATAACTTAATGATTTTTTAAATTAAATTTATTAAAAACTTTGGTATGTTAAAAATTAAAATTTATTTGAGTTTATACGTTTTTTTTAGGAAAGAAATTAAAATAATTAGAATAATTTTTTCAGAAATAATATGTTTTGAGTTTTTAAGTCTAAGGTCTGAGGTCTAAAGACTAAGGTCTGATGTATATCTCCTAAAGAAATCGGCAAAATCGGCAAAATTTTTAAAACTTAGTACATTTAGCCTATTTCTTTAGGAGACTTTTTACGCCTTTGACCTTTGACTTTCGACCTTTAGCTTTTTTAATCAATCTGTGTCGTCATTGTTTCTGGGTATCGTTGTTTTGTGGTTTCTTTGTTCTCCGCGTGTAAAGCGTATGGCGAAGGAGGCGTAGAGGGTGGTGCCTGGTGTGGTGGTGCCGAGGTGGAGTCCGTGGTCGGTGCGGTCCACATGGTTGAAGATGTTGTCGATTCCTGCCTCGATGGCGTAGGTGAGGTGTGGCTTGGTGGCGAACTCGTGGGTGGTGGCGAGTTTCCATATCTGGTAGGCTTTTCCGTTGCCGTTGATTTGGTAGTATCGCTTGGAGGACATCTTTCCGTAGATGCCGACTCCGAGTCGGTAGGCTGGTGTGAAGTTGTGGCTCCAGGTGGCGTATGCGTTGGCTTTGTGGTGTGCCGTTCCGTCGATGGTGATGTGCTTCATGCGCTCATGTGTGGCGTCGTAGGTGTTGGCGTGTGTGTCGAGGTAGCTGTAGTTGAGTGCAAAGGCAAACTCGCGATGTGTGTAGCGCAGGGAGAGGTCGATACCATAGGTCTTGGCGTCGTCGATGTTCTGGTACTGCCGTGTCTTGATGGGCTGGTACTGTATGTAGAGTTCTTCGGGGGCCTGGTAGTTGGGTATGGTGACGAGTGTTATCATGCGGTCCACTCGGTTGTGGTAGGCGGTGAGGGCGATGGAGAGGTGGTTGTGTGTGTATTCGACTCCTGCGCTGAGGTAGTTGCTGCGCTGGGGTGCGAGTTGTTTGTTTCCGAGATAGAGGTATGTGCCGCTCATTTGTCGCACGTAGCGGTAGTGGAGCTCTTTGGGTGTTGGTGTTTTGAATCCCTGGCTCCAGGTGGCTCTCAGTCGCCAGGCTTCACGGAGTCGGAGCATGGCTGAGATTTTTGGGGTGAGCCGGAAGCCGAACTGCTGGTTGCGATTGAGGCGCAGTCCCGCTGTGAGGTTCAGTATGTGGAACGGGTTCCATTCGTCCTGAAGGTAGAGTGCCGCTGTGTTGTCGGTGGCTTTACCGCCTTCTACTCGCAGGGGTGCTTTCAGCCAGTCGTATCGCCACTCGACTCCTGCGCTGAGCCGTTGGTGGTGGGGCAGTTGGAACACGCCTTTGAGCTGTGCCATCGCTCGCCGTTGGTCGCTCTGCAACTGCTGCTGTGAGGGGAAGTAGGGGTAGTAGTTGGTGAAGCGTCCGTTGATGTAGCCATCGGTGAGGGTGGTGTCGGTGAAGTGGTAGTAGTAGGCATGTCGATTCCAGTCGAGGTCGAGGGTGAGCTGGTCAGTTGGGTTGATTATCCACTTTGCTCCTACAGCCGCTGATGCGTTCTGATAGACGAAGTCGTAGGTGTTGACATCGGTGGATGGGTATTTTCCGCTTGGGCGGTAGATGCGCTTGCGGTAGATGGTTGCTTGGGCATGGAACTGTAGATGCTTGCTTGGCTCGAAGGTGAGTTGCTCGGCAAGTTGCCAGTTGGTGTAGCGGTTGACGGTTTTGTTGCGGGAGTCGGTGATGAGGAATTCGGTGAGTGCTGGTGCTTCTACGCTGGTGTTTTGCCATCCGTCGGTGTGCTGGAGCTGGAAATTGGTGTAGCTGCTCCATTTGCCTCGATGGTATGCGATGCTGTTGTGCTGCCTCAGGTCGCCATAGCTGCCTGCGCGTGTCTTGTTCTCCAGCTGGATGCCTTGCTGGTGGTGTTTCTTGGTGATGATGTTCAGCACTCCGGCTATGGCGTCGCTGCCATAGAGTGCAGAGGAGGCTCCTTTCACGATTTCGATGCGCTCGATGTTGTTGGGGTCGATGAGTGCGAGGTCGTTTTCTCCTCCCACGTCGCCATGTATGCGTTTTCCGTTGATGAGTATGAGGATGTAGCTGTTGCCGAGTCCGTTCATCTGCATCTGACTCCCCATGTCGCCTTCGTTGAAATCGAATGAGGCTGTGAGCATACCCAATATGTCTTCCATGCTTTTTCCTGCGAAGTTCTTCAGTGTCTTTCCGCTGATCACTTCTGTTTGCACGGGTGCATCCTTGAGTGGATGTTCTGTGCCTGTTCCTGTCACTACGACTTCTTCGAGGGTGAGTTTCTTCTCGATGTCGCCAACAGTTGGAGTCTGCGCTTGGAGGGTGCGGACACAACAGAGGGTCAGGATGACATAGATCACCCTGATTGTTTTCAACGGCAGATGACTTGGATTCATCAGATGTATATGAAAACTGAATATATGAGTTGACACGATTTTTTTTTTTCTTATCTGAAACCACAGATGGCGCAGATGAACACAGATTATTTTTCATCAGGATAATCTGAAAAAATCAGATAAATCCAGCACGTCGGTGCGATGTGTTTTTATGGAACCACAGATGGCGCAGATGAACATTGATATTTTTCAGTTAAATACACTTCCATCAGAATGAGTATCAATATTGTTTTCATTGTTAATATAAGCGTAATTTTATGCTGGCGTATGCTGTACGTCCAGGGTTGAGCGTGGCATAATTGCTGTTGTAGGGACGGTCGTCTTTCCAATTAAACAAGTTCTCTATGCCTACGCCTGGCTCAATGACGAATTTCTTCAGACGAAAAGCATGACTGGTGTTGAGATTCCACAGGGTGTAATGGGGGGCGTAACCGTAGGTTTCTGAATACCTGCGACTATAGATTTGCCCGTTCAACGAGGCATTCATTGTATAGACACCCCATGTCCTTGTCCATCCTGCTCCGAGCGTCCAGGAGTTCTTGATGGTCTTGTCGAGCGGATTGCCTGTCTCTTCGTCTTTTGCATAGAGGTAACTGAATGCTGCCCGCAGGGAGAAGCCATAGCCGAGGTGGGCGATGGCACTGAGATTCACACCGAAGAGTTGGGCGCGGTTGATGTTCTGACGCTGACGAACTGTTTTGTGGCCGTATTTACTCATGGCTTCGTCGCCTGTGGATATGGTGGCGTAGTCTATCATGTCGCGCACTTTGTTGAGAAACACGCTGCCCGACAACGAGAACCATCGGTAATTGTATTCGGTGTTGAAGGAAAAGTAATTGCTCTTTTCTGGCTTGAGGTTCTGATTGCCAAGAGTCATACGGTCGGTGGTCTTGGCTATGTCGGTGGCATACACTTCGCTGAGTGTTGGAGCCTTGTAGCCTGCCGAGTAGCTGGCACGGATGTTCAGATGGGGAAGCGAATAGAGAACAGACACGTTCGGGGTGGCATAGCTTCCGAACACGTTGTGATACAGGTATCTCAAACCGACAAGCGCCTTCAGCTGAGAGAGTATCTTCACTTCGTCCTGGGCAAAGAGCGCGATGGTGTTGTCCGTTTCCTTGTCTATATTATCAGAAACACTCTTAAGGGCATCGAAAACGAACTCACTGCCTACACTCAGCTTGTGGTGCTTACCCAAATTGAAGATGCCTTTCAGCGATGCGTTGTGGTAGCGAGTGCGCTTCCGCAACACGTCGTCGCCTGCTTCGAACGTGCCACTCTTCTTGTAGTAGTTGTACTTGCTATTGAAGATGTCTGTATTGAAATCCGCCGTGAGGTAATTGCCATCCTTGAGTAGCCACTTCGCACCAGCAGCATATCCATAGCTTTCATGGAATACATCGTAAGCATAGACATCGAACGGACGGTTTGTGACATTGCGGTAGTAATCGCCTTCTGCATAGAAGCTCAAGTGGTCGTTCACATCGAAGGTGAGACGCTCAGTGAGCAAATTCGTGTGATACCCAGTGGATGCAATCTTGTTCGTTTCCACCAGTTCGCCTTTCTTCTCCTCGTAGGGCGAAAGCTGCCAGCAGTCTGCCGTTTCATACTGATAAGATGTGTAGCTGCCGACTTTTCCTTTCTGCACATCGACATTCACACTTTCCGACACCCTCGCCTTGCTCCGCACTTTCGTGTCGCTCTGCACAGAGATCGAGTTCTTAGCATCATCGGTAATGATGTTGATGACACCGCCCAGGGCATTCGTACCATAGAGCGTACTCGAAGCTCCATTCAGCAACTCGATACGCTTGATGTTATTCACATTGATGCGACTGAAAGCATCGTCGCCACCGATTCTTCTTCCGTTCAATAAAAAGACAAAGTAATCATCGCTAAGTCCGTTGAAATTCAGGAACGTACCCATTCCGTTCGTCATGGTAGTAAAGCTCGGGGAAAGCATCTGCAACACTTCGTCCACTGTCGTGGCATTCACTTGCGCAATGTCCTTCTGTGTCAGCACATGCACAGGCACAGGAGAATCCTTCAGGCGATGGTGTGTACCCGTTCCGGTGACAACCACCTGTCCAACATTCAAGTTGCTTTCCTTCAACTCTATCTGCAACCCACTGCCACCATTCTCCACACGAACGCTTTGCGGCTCATAGCTCACATGTGTCACACTCAGCAACAGACTACCATCCGACAAGCCTGACAGCTGAAACTCGCCATCGGCGTTCGTCACTGCCTTTTGCATACTCTTGTCAACACGCACATACGCACCAGCGACAGGACGACGAGAACCTGCATCCACAACCCTTCCACTGATGGCCACTTGTGCCACCACACTCACAGAAACGAACATGCACATCATGCCCAACAACACGAACTTTCTCATTAGCACTTTGGGTCTTTTCCGCTGTCCTTAATCCCGAGGAACACACGGAGAATTCTACATTTTTCACAGATTGGCAGGTTTCCTGGCTTTCTCCTGAAGAACGCCTTCCCAATTGGAAACGTGATTTCCAATCAGTGGCTTCAGTTGTTCTTCTGAAATGGGGAGATTACAGTAGCGGGCACTGTTCAGGATTTTCACCTGATTCCCTCTTATACCTTGAACCGAAATTCAAAATATCACCAATTGCGCTGCAAAGGTATGAATAAAATTTGTATCTTTGCAACATATTATTAAAAAAATCAAGAATTAAGCTTAAAAACACGTCAGTTCGGTATAAGGAGTCGCTTCGCGAGAAATCTCACAAATCTTCTCAAATCTTACAAATATGAATGAGATTTCGAGAGATTTTGAATAGATTTGTAAG
>DGSN01000032.1:23752-40236 GCA_002393575.1 Prevotellaceae bacterium UBA4361
TTCTGCCTCGTAGAGGCACTACAAAAGAACATCTTTTGTTATATCGAACTCACGTATCCTTGGTTCAAAAAACAACGTTTTCGTTTTTTCAAACATAGTCAAATGAAAAGCAGCTCATTCCTCATCGCAGCAACCAATTCGGGGTGCGGCAAGACAACCATCACCGTCGGCCTGCTTCGAGCCATGCAACGCAGAGGCATCCATGTCGGAGCCTTCAAGTGCGGACCCGACTACATCGACACCCAATACCACCAAATGGCAGCGGGCACGGAATCCGTCAACCTCGACTCACGCTTCGCCAGCAAAGAACACCTGAAGCAAGTCTTTGCACACTATGCCAAGACAGTGAACGTGGTAGAAGGTGTGATGGGACTCTTCGACGGCTACGACCGACACTTCGGCAGCACAGCAGAAATAGCTGCCATCCTCAACATCCCCGTCGTTCTCGTGATCAACGCACGAAGCATCGCATACAGCGCAGCCGCCATCATCCACGGATTCAAAACCTTTCGCACAGACATTCATATAGCAGGAGTGATATTCAACCAAGTGGGAAGCGAGCGACACGCCGTCTTCCTCCAGCAGGCCTGCCGCGACACTCAGACCCCATGCCTCGGATGCATACCACGACTCGAACAACTGCAAATGCCATCACGCCACCTTGGACTCTCACTCGAAAATCAGCAACACATCCAGCAACTCATAGAACGGGCTGCCGATGCCGTCGAAGCACACATACCCATCGAAACACTACTGCAGGAAACCCAAAGGACAAGGGGCAAAGGACAAGGAACAAAGGACAAGGAACAAGCTTCATCCTCAGCCCTCCGCATCGCAGTTGCTCGCGACTCCGCATTCAGTTTCACCTACCGAGAGAACATCGACCGCCTCAGGCAGATGGGGGACGTCACCTTCTTCTCACCACTCACCGACAACACGATACCCCCCGACACCGACCTACTCTACCTGCCAGGAGGATACCCCGAATTCCACCTTCCACAGCTCAGCAGCAACCATAGCATGAAGCAAAGCATACGCAACCACATCGAGCAAGGACGACGCTGCCTCGCTGAATGCGGAGGAATGATGTACCTCTGCACCGCCATCATAGGCATCGACGGAAAACGCTACCCCATGACCGACATACTGCACCAAACCGCCACTCTACAAGACATGCGCCTCCACCTCGGCTACCGCCAATGGAAAGGACACACCACACAAGGCAAGGCTTTCGCATTCCAAGGACACGAATTCCACTACTCACGCATCCTCGAAGAAGACAAGGAAACAAGCCCAAGCCCCACTCCACCCATCTACACCTACAAGAACCTCCGCGCATCATACATCCACCTCTACTGGGGAGACAAGAACCTACTACAGCTCTGGGAGTAAAACAACACTATCATAACTCATAGACACGAAAAGGGCATACAATTGAACTCAAGCTTTAAATAGGAAAGAGGATGAAGATGATTTTTTTCATGATATGGCTTTCGTTTCCCGAAATAATTAGTACCTTTGCAGTGGAAGAAACGAACCGGCATGGTTCGGACTTCCATTTCGAATCGTTATGTATCTGAAAAACGGACTCTCTATGAAGTATTACCTGCTATTGGCTTATCTCGTTATCTGTCCCGCTTTAGCCTGTGCCCAGGGGACGTTCCCCATTGTCAACATTGACTCGACCGCGGCGGGTGTCTGCCTCAGCCAACTCAACTACGCGCGTGCAGAGTCGCTCATCCGAAAAGAAATGGCAACGGCAAAAAGACAAAAGAAACCGACCGAAAGGATGGAGCTGCTGCTGAAGCAATGCAACAAGGGGAAGGCGATGCTTCGCAACACGGACAGGGTGGTGGTGGTAGATTCAACCGTGTTGCCGAAGCAGGAATTTCTTTCGGCATACATGTTCAGCCCCGAAGTGGGGAGCATCACGATGGACAACAATGGGCAATCAACTTGCTACACCAGCGAGTTGGGGAACCGGACAATCCGTGTACGTCCAACTAACGACTCCATCCTTGCTCTGCAAATGCTGTATGGCGACTCGGGAACGCTGAGCACGGCGAACGGAAGCTTCGTGAAGGGCTTAGATGTGACGGGCGACACGAACTATCCGTTCATGATGATGGACGGGGTGACACTGTACTTTGCTGCGGCAGACAAGGAGGGACTTGGGCATTACGACCTCTACGTGACGCGTTTTGACGCTGAATCAGGCTCTTTCTACGCTGCCGAGAACCTGGGATTCCCTTACAACTCATACGCAAACGACTACTTACTGGTGATTGACGAACTGAACGGCGTGGGATGGTTCGCTTCCGACCGCTATCAACCTGAAGGGATGGTGTGCGTCTATACGTTCATCCCGAATGCCAGCAGGCATCCCGTAGATTTCGAGAACACGGACGCAAGCGTTGTGACTGAATGGGCGACTCTTCGCCCCATCCGCTCAACGTGGACGGCCGAGAACGAGCCTCAGCGCATCAGTGTGCGCCAGCGACTTGCGCTGCGTTCGGCAGATGCCGACCAAGGAGGAAAGGGCGATTTCGAACTGGTCGTCAACGACCTCTATACTTATTCGCGCTTTTCCGACTTCCGCAACGCAGAGGCTCGGGAACTCTGCAAGGAATGGGTACAGAAACGGAAGAACCTCAATGCCCTCTCGACGCAGTTGGACGAGCTGCGCAGTTCTTTCGCCAACTCCAACCGCACGAAGCAGAACGGCATGCGCCAGCAAATCCTCGACCTTGAGAAACGTGTAGAACAACTGGCACACGAGGTGGCGCAGGCAGAAAAGGACATCAGAAGGAAGGAACTGCAATGAGTGAAAAGCCTAGATGAAGTACAAGGTACAATTTACTAAGTACAATCAGGGATTTAACGTGAGTTCGATATAACATAATAAGTTCTTTTGTAGTGACTCTACGAGGCAGAAATCTAACAAATCTATTCAAAATCTCTCAAAATCTCATTCATATTTATATGATTTGAGAAGATTTGTGAGATTTCTCGCGAAGCGACTCCTTATACCGAACTGACGTTAAATTAAGGCTTTTAGCTCTCTAAGATATTTAACTATTAACTGACCTAAATTCAAGGTTTTATCATGAAAAAGACATTTCCAGCTTCAGAGCTCATCATCAATGCGGACGGCTCGGTTTTCCATTTGCATGTGCGCCCCGAGCAACTGGCAGACAAGATTATCCTCTGCGGTGATCCAGGACGTGTGGATACGGTTGCTACACATTTCGACACGAAGGAATGCGACATACAGAGTCGCGAGTTTCACACCATCACTGGCAGCTACAAGGGAAAGCGCATAAGTGTTATTTCCACGGGCATCGGCTGCGACAACTGCGACATAGTGATGAACGAGATTGACGCACTCAAAAACATCGATTTCGAAACGCGCACAGAGAAGGAGCAGCTGACTTCGCTCGAAATTGTGCGAATCGGCACGACTGGCGGTTTGCAAGCTTATACTCCGATTGGCACTTTCATCATTTCCGAGAAATCCATTGGCTTTGACGGCTTACTTAACTTTTATGCAGGACGAGACGAAGTGTGTGACCTTGAATTCGAGAAGGCGTTCACGGAGCATCTTCACTGGAACCACCGCTTGCTCCATGCTCCTTACGTCATCGACAATTCGAAGGAACTCATCGACCGCATCTATTCGCCTGAACTTGGCATGGTGAAAGGTGTTACCATCGCTTGCGGTGGTTTTTACGGACCCCAAGGACGACAACTACGCATACCACTTGCCGACCCTGAACAAAACGAGAAGGTGGAATCCTTCGAATACAAGGGCTATCGCATCACGAACTTCGAAATGGAATCATCGGCCATCGCTGGTCTCGCTGCCCTGCTCGGACACCGCGCCATGACGGTTTGCATGGTGATTGCCAATCGTCGTACACTGGAAGCCAACTCTGGATACAAGAACCAAATCGACGACCTCATTCGCATTGTCCTCGACAGAATTTAGGAACAATGAAATAATAACTTGGTATAAATGACATGATTCTTTAGGAAAGGAACCACGAATTGCACGAATTTTCACTAATTATTCTTAAACTATTATTTAACCAAATTTCACGAACAAAAAAATGCTTGCATTTTTAAATTAGAGAAATTGGCTACGCCGAGCTGAAGGTTCGTTTAATTCGTGCAATTCGTGGTTTCTTTCCTAAAAAAACGTACCAACTTCCTTTTTTACGATTACTTAAAATTCATCAACTCCTCTCAGCCATGCACGATACCATTTGCGCTCCCTCCACGCCAGCTGGAGGTGCTATAGGAATCATACGAGTCAGCGGACCTCAATCCATAGAGTTCGCTGACCGCTTTTTCACATCCCCTTTTAGACAGCCTCTGGCTACAGCTAAAGGACAGACTCTCCATTTTGGTACATTGACAGATGCTGACGGAAACATCATCGACGAAGTGCTACTGAGCCTGTTTCGAGCACCACACAGCTACACGGGCGAGGATGCCATAGAGATTTCGTGTCATGGTTCTCGCTTCATCATGAATGCCATCATGGAGCGACTCATTCAACTCGGTTGCCGCCAAGCACAACCAGGCGAATACACAAAGCGCGCTTTCCTCAATGGGAAAATCGACCTCAGCCAAGCAGAAGCTGTTGCCGATCTCATTGCATCAAACAGCCGTGCTTCCCATCGAACAGCCATGTCACAACTGCGGGGACATTTCTCGTCTGAACTTTCACAGCTACGAGAACATCTACTAAAACTCACCTCTCTCCTCGAACTGGAACTGGATTTCTCGGAGCATGAAGATTTGGAATTCGCTGACCGCAGTGAATTGCTCCACTTAGCTCAATCCATCAGTGACCATATATCCCAACTGATTCGCTCTTTTCGAACAGGGCAAGCCATCAAGCAGGGAATCCCTGTGGCAATTGTCGGGAAGACAAACGTAGGGAAGAGTACACTTTTGAACCAACTGCTACACGATGAGCGTGCCATCGTTTCGGACATTCATGGCACGACCCGTGATGTGATTGAGGACACAACCGACATCAATGGCATCACCTTCCGTTTCATCGACACAGCTGGAATTCGACAAACCACCGACACGGTGGAGTCGCTTGGCATAGAACGCACTTACAAGAAAATCGGTGAAGCCAGCATTATCCTCTGGGTGATTGATGAGCAACCAGAACCAAAAGACATTGCTGAAATACAACGCCTCACCGAAGAAAAATCGCTCATCATCGTACAGAACAAAATCGACAAGGACAACCACCGCTTTTCTGTGACAACACTCTCGCACTCTGTTCCTTACATCCCCATTTCTGCCAAACAGTGTTCAGGCATATCGGAACTTGAATCAGCCATTTATTCAGCTGCCCACCTTGACAACTGGCAGGAAAACACCACCATCATCACACATGCCCGTCATTATGAAGCTCTTCTTAGAGCCAAAGAATCCCTGTCGCGCGTCATCAACGGGCTCCAAAACCAGCTCTACTCCGACCTCCTTGCGGAAGACCTCCGCATCACACTCTCCCACCTTGGCGACATCACTGGCGGCACCATCACTCCCAACGAAACTTTGCAAAACATCTTCAAGAATTTTTGCGTGGGAAAGTAGATTCTGCGTGGCAAATGCACCTTTGGCGATCTGACAGTTGAGTTCTGCCAGAAGTTCCAATTATACCAAAAGAACCAAAATTATGTGCTAAGACACCTTATGAGTATGCTGGGACGGAGTACGCCGATTCCCGAGCTACGCTCGCCTACCCGTAGCCTTTCCATGGTGATGATAAACTTGGGTAATGTCATAAGACGCAAACTTCTTCTAATTGATTGATCTTTCGATCCAGTTCCACAATGTCGATGAACCCAGAGGCACGACACACCTCCCTGCCATCAAGCAAGAGCAATACGGTGGGACCAGAATAGACAAGGAAGCGACCGGCAATAAGCGGTTCCTCAATGATGTCAGTATAGAAAGCCTCCAACTTGGAATGGTTTTCGGCCATTCTCCGAACCTTGTCGAGCATAACATTGCAAACGCCACAATCAAGTGACTTTATATAAAATAGGCAGAACCGATGGTTGCTGATAGATTGCTCTATGTCGTTGATGTTCGTCAGATGGTTCATATTGTATATTATTTCTTGTCGGTATTAATCCCCGCCCGATGTGCCTGTCGCATCTGTTGGTCACGGGGAATATGATAAAGTCGGCCATCCTTGCGGAATGTAGCTCCGGTCTGCTTGAAGTGGAACGGCACATCGGCCTTAATGCATTGCTCACGGATGTTTAGAACCCAGTCATAGTCACATACACGGGCATCACGTCCAGACTCGCCACCAACAGTTACTTGCTCACACCAAGAGCCAAGGCCATCATGGAAATCTATGGTTTCTAACAGAGGTTCGCAGATAATGGCTTTGTGACGGATGGGCAGTTCCTTGAAGATTGGCAGACGCTCATCTGTGCGTCGCTGGTTCTCCATCGTGCAGCAGATGGTCACGTTCTCATAGCCGTCACCCCAATCCTCTGGCAGACATTGTGCAATACGCTCTGGTCGCTTCGTAACCATGTAGAAATGGAGGTCACTCCGTCTTTTTATCATCAGCCATGCATCTTCCCGCCATTCGTCCGCTTCCTTGATGAAGAAATCTGAGGTGAAGCACGTCCACATGAGCGTACCCGAAGGAACCTTCCAGTTGCCTTGTCGGTCTCGTCGTACGGGTAGATTGAACGTAGAGGTCTTCGTCACGACATTAGAGTCCTTCTCAAACTCCGCATCGCGCCTGAACACATAGCAATGCTGGCAGCCCTCGCTCTTCTTATGGCATCCATGCCATAGGTTCCACATTTGACCTTCGGTCTTCTTCGATCGCGACTCGGCAAAGCCCGAACATGTTCGGCTCTGCTCTCGCTGCTCTCTCATTTCACTCATCCTTATTCATTACATTTGTGTCTTAGGATTCTTGCAGAACCAATTTATGCTATTCCTAAAAGTTCAATTTCAAATATAAGCGTCGAACCACCGGGGATGCTTGGCTGAGAGAATTTGCCATAGCCCATTTCTGCTGGGATATACACCTTCCACTTGTCACCAATGTGCATCTGCTGCATGGCAATAATCCAACCTTCAATGAGGTCACATAGCCTACAAGCCAACGGCACACCGCCACGGCTACTGTCGAACGTCTTGCCGTTGATGGTCTTGCCCGTATAGTGAGCCGTCACGATACTTCTCACACTGGGCTTGGCACTTTGGGCATTACCCTCTGCTAACACCTTATAATATATTCCTTTCGGAAGTGCCTTCATGCCCTCCTCCTTGGCTTTTGCCTCCAGCCAATCCTTGTTGGCCAGTGCGTATTCACGTTTATTCATTATTTGTTTGTTTTAAAGTCCAACCGTTATCACCATGATATATCATCTGACGGGTCATGCCGCCATCGATATAGATGTTTTCACCCGTGATGAACCCAGCCTTGTCGGAGCAGAGATAGAGCACCATATTGGCGATATCCAATGAGTTGCCGACACGTCCTGCCGGCTGCTGACTGGCATCAGGACCCTCATGGACGGTGTAGGCTGTATCAATCCAACCAGGCGAGATACTGTTTACACGTACCTTTCCGGCAAGACTGACCGCCAAGGCATGAGTCAGAGCCGCTATGCCACCTTTTGCCGCCGTATAGCTTTCTGTCTGGGGCTGACTCATACGGTCGCGCGAGGAAGATATATTGACGATGGCCGCTCCCTTTAAGAAATGTGGAACGAAGAGTTTTGTGAGATAGAAAGGAGCCGTCACTCCTACACTCAGGGCATATTGGAACTCTTCATAACTGCACTCGTCAATGCCCTTCATTAGTGGCAGAGCATTGTTGATGAGATAATCCACATGTCCATGCTTCTCAATTACATCCTTTGCAAATTGTACCAACACTTGTTTGTCAGCAAGGTCGCTCACAAAGTGGTCACCCTTCTGTTTGTCGATTACGCAAAACCATGGCTCCAAGCTTCTCAAATTCTTCTGCTATACATTTTCCGATGCCTTGCGCACCACCTGTTATGACGACTACTTTATCCTTGAAATCCATATTCATTTCAGTTCGCTAAATTGGAATTTACTTATTTGCCAATTCCAACAAGTGATTCATCGCTTGTTTTTTAGTAAAGTCGCTATATTGAAAGGGCTTTTTACTTTCAATATACCGCATGAAATAGTCTTTTGCCTCATTGTATCTATGCATGTCCTGACATACAACTCCAGACATATAAGCAGAGTCGTTTATCAGTTGTTTGGCATACCGAACCCCCTCTCCATGCTCTCCGTATGCTATTTCGTGTATGTCCTTATTTATAATCTTTGTGAAGTATTCTAATGACTTGTCAATCTGTCCAACATAATAGAGCGCACACGCATAAGTGTATATATTGAGGGCATCATCTGGTTCAATTTTCATCGCACGCTCTGCATATTTATAAGCCAATTTGAATTGAGAAACACTATCACAATAAAGAGTTGCAGCCAATTGTTGGTAAATATAGTATTCATTAGGATATCTCATCGCATACCTTTTGAGCATTCTTATCATTCCTGTCCAATTGGATTCACTCTTCAAAGATTCCAATTTTGATTGAAATATCTTACCGGTCCTTGCCGGCATGTATCCGCTTTCAATTCCTGTATTCATTACTAAATTCCGATTTAGCTTAACCCTCTATTATCTAATTTGCCGTACAGTTGCCAACCAGACGCTTGCCCAGCTCGTAGGCGTTCTGCAGGTCTGTAGCGAAATGCTCGTCGCGATACTTTCGTTTATCCTCCTCGCTGAAGTAGGTGAAGGCATAACGGGAGTAGTCAGTGAACTTGTAGGTGTTGCAAACGTAGAGTGTCTCGCTATGGCCGAAGTTTTCCTGTAGTTGTTTTTCACATGTGCCAAGTAATATGGGATAGTTCCACTCTTCCATGGCTTCTTCGGGTATGTTCATCGTAAAAATCATTGCCGTCTGTTTCTCTATGATGGGACGACGGCGATTGCCTTGTTCATCAAGGTCGTAAGTGAAGTTCGGGAATACGAGCCTTTCGAGAAAAGAGCGGGTCTCGCCCGTGGGATAACTGAGATAAACAGGCGAGCCGATGACAATCACGTCAGCCTCACGTGCCTTTTCGAGCACAGGGCGCAAATCATCACGAATGGCACATACGCCGTCGGTTTTGGCATTTTTCAACTGACAGGCAAAGCAACTCTTGCAGCCCTTGAAATCAATGTCATAAAGATTCACCAGTTCTACTTCGGCACCTGCCTCTTGAGCACCTTTCATGGCACTCTCTAACATCTTGACGGTATTCCACTTCTTGCGCGGACTTCCGTTGATAAATAATGCTTTCGTCATAACGTTCAATTTTAATTACGATTTATCTGTTATGGTGTTATCATCATATGCCAGCTTCTTGTCTGACCAAGGCAGCCCCCATGTCAAAAACCTGCTTTAGATGCTGTGGAAAGACGGTCTCATGCCTGAGTTTCTTGCTCTCTGGGTCGAACAGCGTCCAGGGCCAGTCTGTTTTGCCATAGTCTTTCAACTGTAGCGTATCGCCGCTGACAAATATCTCCGCTGGGCCTACGAAGCGACTCAGCACCTGCTGATAGTTCTCAAGGAGTCCCTTGTACATGCCGTCAGGAGCGTTGCTCGTCATGATCAGCAATACGGGAATCGGGTGCTCGTTGCAGCAGGGTTTCTCAACATTGTAGGTCAAATGCTGGAATATCAACCGTTCGTACAAGGCACGGAAAGAGGCGGTCATCTCCGAAAGATAATTTGGTGAACCGATGATAAGACCGTCAGACTCGCGAATGGCATCCAACACGGGTGCGAGTCCGTCGCGACAGATGCAATGGCTCTTGTTCTTTTCCCGTTTGCAACCGAAACAGGAGATACATCCAGTGTACTTCTCCAGTCTGAACAGGTCGAATTTCTGTACTTCGGCTCCGGCAGACTCTGCGCCCTTGGCTGCTTCCATGATGAGCGAGTCGGTATTCCATCCCCTCCTGGGACCTGCATTGACAGCAATGATTTTCTTACTCATAATATTCCTTTTATCGTTATCTATGTTAAATGTTATTCGTTGTCGTAAAATTGGAATTTAGCGGACAACATCTGTCATTGTCATTACATCCGACAGCTCACCTTCACACGGGCGAAGGGAGTCGGTCGGCGACTCAGGTTCATGAGTGTGGTGTGATGGCCCTTCTCTATGACCTTGTCGCGCATGGGCAGGTCGTAGCCAATGGCCGTGCTCAGACTGATATGTCGGTGCAACTGATGGTCAAGGAAAAGGCTGCTCTTCCATGTGCAATGTGACAACACAGAGCGATGTGGAAGTTCGGTACGTGTGGGATTGAAATAGATGCGTTCGCAGTCAATCTCCATGCCTCCAGACAACTTTGTGGTCTTGGCGGGCTGATAGGTGATGTAGTTTTGTGCTATAGTGACGTTTACCGACCATTTGGGGGTGAACTTGTGCAAGTACATGAAGGCGAGATAGACAGGACTCTGCGAACTTGTGCCCAATAGCACTACGGGGCCCAGTCCAAGATAGGTGCGTTCGTTGCGGATGAGTGCCCACACTCCTGCACAGATGAACTGCGTCTGACCGTAACCCTGTTCCCATCCGTCGGCATTGATCATCCCCATCACAGAGAAGGGTCTCCCGAAGAGCCGGGTGCTGGCCGTCCCCATGACGATAGCTCCGTAGCGGTGGTGGTCGCTGCCGAAGTTCAGGCCAAAGTCTTCCTTCAGCCGCATGCCCGAAAAGTGATAATAGGGCATGATGCCTAGCGACAATTCACGCCCCTTCCGATATAGCGGGATGTTGGCACTCACGACGGCACGCATATCGTCCGTCACGCTACTCTCACCAAGGACAATGCCGTCGGCATCCTTCAGCTTGTAGTTGCTACTGGGGGCAACGCTGGCAGAAGCCGACACCAAAACGGACTGCCCTGGTGTCGGCATTTGAGCCATGAGTGTTTGACAAGAGCATATTGCAGTAATTAGCGTAAAGAATATTCTCGTGTTCATTTTCTGAAGATTCGTAGTTCCGACCTATTACTTGCTCTGCTTGAACAGCCAGTCGCGCACGGCGGCAATCTTATATCCGTAGTCGAACGATGCCATGTGCTCCATGGCTCGGCCCGTTTCCGGGAGTACGCTGCCTGTTTCCCACTTGATGAAGTTGATGTTGCCGCCACGGGCTATCAGCTCCTCGGCCAGTCGCTCCTGTTCCGATGATGGCAGTTTGGCACTCCAGCTTACCGAGTCAACCCTTGCATTGTTCTCCTTCAGCACTTTTGCCAGGTCTCTCATGCCGCCCGATGCTTTCTGGTCGCCGCCAGCCACGATATAGAAGAAATTCTTCTTGCCGAAATCCTGCATCTTAGAGGTGTCCCACTGGCTGCTGACAAAGAGCGAGGCGGCAAAGAGGTCGGGATGGGTGATGTTGAAGTAGAACGACATCATGCCGCCCATCGACTGACCGGTGGTATAAAGTCGGTTAGTATCGACGTTGTATTCCTTGCAAACCTTTTCAAGCAGACGGATGGTCATCTCCACTTCGTCGGTGGTGCTCCAGTCGTCTTGCACGGCCCAGTCGGTATATTGCGGCACCAGCACAAAGGAGGGATGCTTCTGCTGATCCCTGTCGGAAGCGAACTCCAGGGCGCCATACCCTTGTGTGAGCGGAGCTGTCACCTCCTTACCGGCGGTGCTGGCATCGGCCATGAAGAGCACCAAGGGGAACTTCTCACCCGCCTCGGCTCCTTCAGGAACCAGTAGGTTGTACTCCATCGTCTTACCCGTATGTTCATCGTTGAAGGTCAATTGTTTAAACTTCTTCAACGTCTCATTCTTCAGAGCCACAAACGTGCTATCTGAATCTTTGTTGATTTCCATGTGGCCACCCTGACGGGGACCACGCTCGCCGCCCTTCTTCTGGGCACAGCCGGTCAGGCACACCAGGCCCGCCACGAGTATAAACGCTATCTTTCTCATTGTCATTTAATATTTTATGTAATCTGATTCAATTATTTATTTCGTGATTCCCGCTATCCATTGGAAGAGCTCGTCGAGGGCATAGTCACCGCTATGCGGACGGTTCCAGGACAAGAGGAAGTTCACATCCTTGCCTGCGTTCTGAAGCTTCGTGGCAAAGTTAACGGGTACAGGGAAAGCCGTGTCGCGGTCGCGTGCACCATGACGTATATACCAGTGGGGAGCCACCGACGTCTTGCCGTCACCGATAAAGCTCATGGGGTTCATCAGGCGTACGTTCTGGCGGATGGCATCAGTGATGGTGGTATTGTTTTTCTGAGCCGTGTAGTCGGTGAAGTTGACGCTATTGCCCGTCGCGTCACCAAACTCCTCATTCTCACCACTGGCGTTGTTGATGCCATCTATCTGGCTATCGAAGGCAGGAACGCCCTTCAAGGCCTGGGTAGAGACCACATAGTTCAGATACTTCTGTATGTCGAGGTCGGTGATGTATTCACCCACTTGCTTTCTGCCGCCACGCATCGGACGCATACCCATAGGAGGCTGACCACCCTGCATCTGAGGCCGCATACCACCGTTAATTGGTGCCGCGAACATTCCTCCTGCCTCTGACGTAAACTTGAATCCAAGGCTGTCGGGAATGTCAGCTCCGGCATTCTTGGCTATCTGAGCCGCACGGATGATCTCGCTCTTCAGATAGTCGAGAAAATTATCAGCCGTCAACGATGTGCCGTCGGGCTTCTTCAGGTTCAGGCTGTTTATATACGAAGGAAACAGATCCGCAAGTTCTTTCGTCATCAGTTTACGAGTGTCGTCAAGGCTCTGGCGGGAGTCGGTCTGCTGGAATAACCACTCGTAGGCCATGTCCGCATGTTCGAGGTCGATAATGGGACAATAGCAGACAGAGGCAAACACATCGTCGCGCTCATCGGCGGCTCCCATCGCCTTCAGCATCTCGGCATACTCGGGATTGTTGCCCGTGGCTCCCATCAGTGCTGACATGGCTCCTCCGGCACTCGTCCCGTCGGTGATGATGCGCTCGGCATCGCCTGGCATCTGCTTGTCGAAGTGGCGCAGATAGCGGATGGCTGCTTTCAGATCGAGGATAGCCTTGGGCGCTCGGCCTGTATATACAGTCTGCCCCTTCTTCACTCCCTTGCGATTCTTGGCGTATGCTTTATCAGCAATAATGGAGGAATTGCGGCCACGAGTGCCAGGAATGACCACCACATAGCCCTCCTTCAATGCTCTTCCTGTAGCATCGCCAGCTTGCGGCTGTGCTGCTGGAGAGGCCATGTAGCCGCCGACATAGGTGCGCAGGAAAATTGGAGTCTGCCGTGTGGCTCCATCTGGCACATACACATTGAGGAATTGATAGGTAGAGTCCTCAACGTTCGTCACATAGAACAGCCGCTCATAGGCCGTATAACTGACCTCCGTGCCGTCATAGGCGGTCATCTTCGACTTCACACCTGCATTGCCATCGAAAGCCAATGTGCTCTGTGCCATTGCTCCTACCGAGAGACAGGCACCAACCAAAAAAGTGAATATATTCTTCATATAGTCTTTGGAGTGTTTCGAGTCGATGCTCTGGTCTCTACCAAGACCTTTTTAATGAAACAATAAATTCCGATTTTATTTATATTCCTTTCGCATTATACTTCATACTTCAGCGCGTCAGACGGCCAGCCCGTCACATTCCTACCTGTATCAAGCAAGCGAATCTCTTGAAGGTCATCATCTGTCAGGGTGAAGTCGAAGAGGTTGATGTTCTCCATCATCCTTTCCTTGTGGGTAGTCTTAGGGATGATAATGATACCGTTCTGAATCAAGAACTTCAATGCTATCTGTGCCGCGGTCTTACCGTATTTCTCGCCAATACTTAGTAACGACTTGTTCTTGAAAATGCTGTTTCTACCTTCTGCCAATGGGCTCCATGCTTCCAGAGCCGTGTCATAAGGTTTCAGGTATTCCAGCATCTTCCGTTGCTGATAAAGCACATGGGTCTCGCACTGGTTCACCACGGGCATCACCTTTGCATCATTCACGATCTTAGGGAACGTGTTAGGATAGAAATTCGATACGCCAATGGCCTTGAACATACCCTGACGATAGAGTTCTTCGAGCGTATGCCACATGACGGTAGGATTGCCGACAGGCCAGTGAATCAGCATCAAGTCCACATAGTCAAGCCCCAGCTGCTTCATGGAGTGGTCAACACTCCGCAAGGTTTCCTCCTTCGTATAGCAGGAATCGCATATCTTTGTCGTGATGAACAGTTCTTCACGGGGAACTCCACATGCCCGAACAGCATCCCCCACACCTTTCTCGTTGTAGTACATAGCAGCAGTGTCGATGCTCCGATAGCCTACGGATATGGCATCCTCCACAACTCTCTGGGTTTCTCTCTCAGAGATATTATAGACACCCAGCCCAACCATCGGCATCTTCAGGCCGTTATTCAATACCTTGTATTCCATAACGCTTACTTTTTAAACTGTCGTTTTCTTCATCGCTAAATTCGGAATGTCTGTTTAAACCCACTCAAATTTGTTCGTTCCAGCACCAATCTCAAAATGGTACTTGGCAATGCCCAAGTCCATCAGGGTATAGCCAATTATGGAAACGCCCTTCTTGGCCCATACCTGATGGTGGTTGTGGTTCATGCCGACATATTCAAATGAGAACTTCTGCTGGTTGACGGCTGTCGGAGCAAGCAAGGCAGCTTCGACACCATTTCTGAACCACGTGGGCGTGATGGCGGTGGCATTGCTGACTTGCTCAACGGTCTTGATTTTATGGCTCGTGCCTTGCGTCTCACCATAGCCAATGGCGATGTACGCCTTGATAACCTCGCCCTCTTCCAGCTTATATGTATCGGGAATCTTCCTGTAGCTCAGTCCTGCCCAACAGGTGTTCAATCCAAGTGTCTGAGCCAGCAATACCAAGTGCTCACCATAGTAGCCTATGCGTTCATCAAGGTCGTCGGCTTTCCTTCCAGCCATGACCAGATAGTTGTTGGCATTACGGAACTTACCGTATTTGGCCAGCGTTCCCTGGAAAGCTTTTGGCTCGTTACGTATCAACTGGATATGAAGATTACCCTTTTGGTTGACTTCTGCTATCTCTTCCTCCAACCGCTTGGCAACATCCTCTGCCAACGGCTCATTCTTGTAAGCCCTCACACTATGCCGGGCTTCTATAGCTTCTTGTAATGTCATGATTAATCAAAGTCCTTTATAATTTCATCAATACTGTCAGGATGTACCAGATGATTCATATCTCAATTATCTTTTTTTATATTTCATGTATGTATCCCATGCCTCCTTGACATCTTCCCTATTGTGGTCTTCCTGGAAAAACTCCATCTGACACTCTTCCTGATAGGGCGACCAGTTACCGCAGATAATACCGTCGTAGGAGATAATAGGCTGAAAGATACCGTTGTTGTTGTGGGCACGATGCCTATGCTCCTGTGGAAGTACGATGTCTCTGGACTTATAGCCTATGAGGTATTCATCGTATGGAGGAATCAGCAGGAAAGTCCCCTTTCTGAAGCCCCGTGTGCGACAGTCATCTGTCAGGTAGAACTCCCTGCCTCGGTATCTCTCCACATGTATGTAATCACCCAAGAGAGCGATTCCTTTGCGGCAATCGCTGATATTCAGTCCTGACCACCACACGAAATCCTCCAATGTGGCTGGTTGGCGGCTTTGAAAGTACTTTCTCGTGAAGTGTGCCAGAGCCTCGTCTCGTTCCATCTTGACGGATGATTTCACCTTATCAGCAGCAAGAGCGTATGTAGCCTTCATCGGAAGCAAGTCGCCACTACAAAGAACACCCGACAATTCAGCCATTCGGATATGATAAGACAGACGATGGTCGTCCATCGGCAGGTTTCTCTCAGCCAATGCCATTACGAAATCTTCTTTCGTTACGCTCCTTTTGTCGGCTACGGTCTGAATAAGAATGTCTCTGACTCGAATCAGTTCAGCGTCAGGAATCGAAATCTTATTGCTGCTCATCCATCCCTTCGTTACGGCGATGGCCTTGGGAGCAAAAAGGTCTATCATAGACCTGTAATCTTCGGCACATACCAACTGCCAGGTGCCTCGCATCAGGTGCAGACGGATGAGCTGACCATCATCAAAAGCTTGCTGAAAGGCTTTGTGTGAGGGTTTCCGAGTACGCATGGCCACCGCCCAGCGCATCATACGGTATTCCTGCGCTTGCATGGCACCCATATACCGCACCACGTCAGTAGGTTTACCGAACTGCGGAGCGATAAGCTGCTGATTGAGAAGACGGATGGCTACGGGATTCATATCGTTATATGCTTCATGCTATTCCTAACACTGGGCTTGCCACTTTGGGCATCGCCCTCTACGTCAATTCAGTATAAGAAGTCGCTTCGCGAGAAATCTCACAAAT
>DGSN01000032.1:40278-110896 GCA_002393575.1 Prevotellaceae bacterium UBA4361
ATCTCACAAATCTTCTCAAATCTTACAAACATAAATGAGATTTTGAGAGATTTTGAATAGATTTGTATGATTTCTGCCTCGTAGAGGCACTACAAAAGAACATATTTTGTTATATCGAACTCGCGTATATTACTTCTTTATTTCCAGTATTCCGTCCACCTCATGCTCCACAAATGGACCCTCTTTGCATTCCAGAAGCACGCTCGGCTCCAGGCACTCCACACCATGCCAAACATTTTGGGGAATGTCAACGCCATAAGTTCCGTTCTCCTGACTGATGACACAGGACTCCTGTATCTCGCCGTCATCATTGTAGGTGGTCACTCTGACTTTGCCCTTCAGTATAACAAAAGTCTCTGCCTTAGTGGGATGGTGATGCACGGCAATCTGTGTGCCAGGCATCAATACATTTAGGAATCGGTGGCACTTGTCATCCAGACTCTCATGGAAGTTGTAGTTCATCCTCAGTCTTGGTGATTGCTTGGCCTGTTCAGCCACGCTGCATATCAGGTTGTCATCGATGATTTTCATATTTTATATCCTTTAGTTATTACTTAAAGTTGCTTCTCCATTCTGTAACAGGTGAAAGTTTCACCGACTTTCTTCATAGATACGTGTTTCTTTCTATTTCTCTTTAGTCAATTTGTAAACAGCCCATGTAGGCAATGACCCCAAAGCCATAAACAGCCGAGAGAATCGGCATCAGGGGCTTAACAAGACTGGCAACTTTGTTCATTTCATAAAATACCGATTGATCCTCTGTTGTTAATCGTTTGCAAAGGTATGAAAAAACCATGCAAAAAACAAATCCAATCGTCCGTTTGGGAAGAGACTGTTGTCTGAAGCCAGCCATCAGGAAGCTTGTACCCTCCTTCTCGGGAGAACGGGAGAGGAGCTTGACCTTAGACCTCTGAGCGAATCACCCTGGGGGATTGACAGCAGCGCATGAAGGGGATGATTGGGAACGCAGCTGTGGATTGGCCCATCTTTTTCTTCCATTCATCTCCATGTCCGAGGGCTCGCTATCGTTCAGGCGAGACCTCGGCGTAGCACAAGCGAGCGCTCGCCTGAAAAAACTTGAGGGCTCGTCATTTTAGTAAAACCAAAGGATGGGTTCTGTTCAATCATTGTAGAAATGCAGAACAAACAAAGGAGAACTTGACTGGAGCCTCGGCATGGTGTTGGCTTCCACCTTTGACCTTCCACTTTCGTCCTTCGACCTTCGGCTCTGGGCTTCTTCGTTGTCTCTTTTCATGTTCTTTTTTCGTTATTTTTCACTCCTTCCTGTAAAAAAAAGGTCGTAAAATGATAGCGGAATGGATTTTTGTCGTTAACTTTGGGGCGAAGAACCGAAGTGTATGCCAGGAGGGAAGCCATGAAGCTATTGAATCAGATATTTCCGAATTCCATGAACCGCCGCAGCGTGCTTCTCATCATCACGGCTGCCGTGCTGATTGAGCTGCTGTCGGGTGTGCAATACTACACGACTCACAATCTGCTGGAGGAGGAGCTGGAGAAGCGCGCGGAAAGCGAGCTGACCATGAAGGCCATCCTCATCAGGAGCACGCTCAACGCGGCGGAGGACATGCTCAAGGACCATGTGTGGGACATACGGCAGCAATTGCACCACCCCGACTCGGTGATGCGGGCTGTGGAGCGGCTCGTGGTCACGAACCGCTACGTGTGTGGCGGTTTCATGGCGTTTGTCCCCAACTTCTACGCGTCGAAGGGTCGACTTTTCGAGCCTTACGCCCACAAGAAGGGCGACAGGGTGTGGATGGAGCAGATTGCGGGCGAGAAGCATGACTACACGGAGCGCTTCTTCTACCAGGAGGTCTTGGCATCGGGGGAGAACCGGTGGATGGAGCCTTACTTGGACTCGGAGGGTGCGCAGACGCTCATCACGTCGTATGTGGTGCCTATTCCCGACAACGGTGGCGGCATGGCTGGCGTGGCTGGCATTGACATCTCTGTGGAATGGTTGAGCGACACGATCAATAGCCGGCACATTTATCCTTCGTCCTTCGTCCTTTTGCTCACTGAGGGCGGTTCGCCCATTGTGCTGCCGACGAGCGAGAGCATCCATGCGGAGCTGCCTCTCCGTCTGGTGGACCTCATCAACGACAGCACGGCTACGCACCGCCTGAGCAGCAGTGGCCGCAGCACGATGGTGCGGTTCTCCGACGATGGGGAGTCGGGTACGATATTCTATGCGAACATGAGGGGTGTGCCCCACTGGCAGATTGCCGTGGTGTGCTACGACAGCGAGGTGTATGGCGACTTGGTCAGTTTGCGCATCTACATCACGCTGCTCATGCTCCTTGCCTTCGGCGGGCTGTTGTACATGGTGTGGCGATTTGTCCGCAACGAGCAGCAGCTGACGGAGAGGAACTTGGAGCAGAAACGCATGGACCACGAACTCAGCATTGCGCACACCATTCAGCAGAGGCTCCTGCCTGGGAGCGAGTCGATGCCTGCGAACAGCAAGGACATCCACATGAAGGGCATTCTCATTCCTGCCAAGGCTGTTGGCGGCGACTTGTTCAATGCTTTCATCCGCGACGACAAGCTTTTCTTCTGCATCGGCGATGTGAGCGGAAAGGGTATTCCGTCGGCGCTGATCATGGCCATCACGCAAACGCTGTTCCGCAACATTGCTTCGCGTGAGAACAACCCCGAGCACATCATGGCGCAGTTGAACGAAATGGCGTGCCGCAACAACAAGGATAACATTTTCGTGACGCTCTTCGTGGGTGTGCTCGACTTGCCTTCTGGCCATCTGCGCTATTGCAATGCGGGGCACGAAAAGCCTATCATCATCAGGAAAAAGGACAAAGGGGAAAGTGAAAAGCCTAAATTAAGTACAACGGACAAAGAACAAGGGACAACGGACAAAGAACAAGGGACAACGGACTCGCTTCACGCTTCACCCTCCACGCTTCACGCTTCACCCTCCACGCTTCACGCTTCACTCTCCACGCTTCACGCAAAAAGTATGGAATGCGTAATGGTGGATGCGCTGCCGAACCTGCCTATCGGGCTCTTCGAGAACTTCCCGTTCAAGATGCAGAGGATGAACCTGAACAAGGGTGAGTCGCTGTTTCTTTACACGGATGGCTTGACTGAGGCGCGGAACGCCCAAGGGCAATTGCTGGGCAGGGAGCACGTGATGGAGTTGTTCGAACGGATTGCCACGAACGAACCGGAAAGGTTGATTGAGGCTACCATCAATGATGTGAACGCTTTCACGGCTGGAGCCGAGCAGACGGACGACTTGACGCTGCTCTCGTTCTGCTACACTCCTATGGACTACCCAAGCATCTTGGAGGAGGACTTGGTGCTGCAAAACGATGTGAAGCAGGTGGGTCGTCTGAATTCACTGGTAATGGAGGTGGCCGACCGTCTGAACATCAAAAAGCAGTTGGCAAACAAACTGAAATTGGCTGTGGAAGAGGCTGTGGTGAACGTGATGGAGTATGCTTATCCTGCGGGTACGACTGGCGACATCCACATCCATATCTCATCGAACGGACGGCGGCTGAAATTCGTCATTACCGATTCGGGGGCTTCCTTCAACCCGACGGAGGCTTCTGCTGCGGATACTTCTCTCACGGCTGAGGAGCGTCCTGTTGGCGGTCTCGGCATCTTCTTGGTTCGCAACTTGATGGACTCTATCAACTACGAGCGAATCGACGGGAAGAATGTGCTCACGCTGCGCAAGGACTATGTAAGTGAAATGTGAAAAAAAAGAGACCCACCCCTGCCCTCCCTGTGAGGGAGGGAGAAGAGACCCCAGCCCCCTCCAGCTCCCCCAAGGGGGAGTGAATAACCATCCAGACGGCTTCTCCTCCCCTTGGGGAGGTTGGGAGGGGCTGGAGGGGTCCATACTCCCTCCCTCATAGGGAGGGTTGGGGAGGGTCTAACTAATAAACTAAAAAACTTAAAATACAATGGAAACAACAATCAATCTGACGGAAGACAAGTATGTGGTAACTCTGAATGGTGAATTTGACACTGCTGCTGCGGCGGAAGTGGAAAAGACTTTGCAACCTCTCTACAGCAGCAATGGACATGATGTCATCATCGACTGCAGCCAGCTGGAGTATATAGCATCGAGCGGCCTACGCATCCTCATCAGCATTTTGAAGGGTGCTAAGGCCAGCGGAAGCCGTGTGGTGCTGAAGAATGTGAACGAGGACATCATGAGCGTGTTCCAGCTCACTGGGTTTGTCAACATCTTTGAATTCGAATAATACATAATCAACCATAACGATAACCATAACCCTAACTTTACGTCAGTTCGATATAAGGAGTCGCTTCGCGAGAAATCTTACAAATCTTCTCAAATCTTACAAATATGAATGATATTTTGAGAGATTTGAATAGATTTGTATGATTTGGCTACGCCGAGCTAAAGGTTCTGCCTCGAAGAGGCACTTCAAAAAAACATATTTTTGTTATATCTAACTCACGTTAACTTTCGCGGTTAAGGTTAGGGTTAAGGTTAAAATCGCTTCTCACAATGAACCATAGATTGAGAAGGCTATGGGGCCTGTTACTTTTATTTCCTGCCTCTATGTGCTGGGCTCAGCAGGAGAGCAACAATCAGCTGGACGTGAACTTGCAGATGCTGGGGCACGGCGAAATGCGTTTTGGTGGGTTGGACGACAATGCCAGCGGAAGTGAAAGTGGTGCGACCGACAAGAATCATGCCTACTTCCTGATGGGGCGTACCCGCCTGAGCATCGACTATAAGCGCATGGGCTTGGAAACGAAGGTTGTTGCTCAGCATTCTGGTGTGTGGGGACAGAAGGGACAGGGCAATTTCAACCTCTACGAAGCTTGGGCAAAGTTTAGCTTGAAGAACGGGCTTTTCGGGCAGATTGGCCGTCAGGCTCTGGCATACGATGATGAACGTATCATCGGTACGAACGACTGGGCTATGGCTGCGCTCTCTCACGATGTTCTCAGATTAGGCTATGACGGTCCACAGCACAAGGCTCATGCGATTTTTGCTTTCAACCAAAACGCTGAGAACACCCACGGCGGTACGTACTACAAGGATGGTGCACAGCCCTACAAGACGATGCAAACTATCTGGTATCATTTCGATGTGCCGAAGTTTCCTCTGGGAGCCTCGCTCTTGTTCATGAACATCGGTATGCAAGGTGGCACGAAGGAAGGCTATGGCGATGATGAGCCGAGGACTATTTACCAGCAACTGTTAGGTACATACATCAAGTTCAGCCCTGGAAGGTTTTCAGCCGAAGCATCCTACTATCATCAGTTAGGCAGAAGCGAGGACGATCTCAAGATTGACGCATGGATGGCAAGTGTGCGTGGCAGCATGCAAGTGACGAGACAACTCAAGGCTGTGGCGGGCTTCGACTACCTGAGCGGTGACAAATACTTTGCCGTTCCAGCCAAAGGGCATTTTGGTGTCACGAGGCACGAAGTAATCAAGGGTTTCAATCCCATCTATGGTTCTCACCACAAGTTCTACGGCATGATGGACTTTTTCTATGTCAGGACCTACCTCAATGGTTTCACTCCTGGATTACAGAACTTGTATGTGGGCGGCGATTATGCCCCTATCGACAAAATAAATTTGAAATTGCGATACCACTATCTGGCTATGGCAACCAAACTGGCTGGCATTGACCAGACGTTGGGACATGATGTGGATTTCGAAGCGTCATACCAATTCGCTAAAGATGCTCGTTTCTCGTTGGGTTTCTCCTACATGCTTGGTACGGAGAGCATGGAGAAGCTGAAACGCGCATCCAAAGACAACAACCTGAAGTGGGCATGGTTCTCTCTGCTCATTTCTCCACGTATCTTCACGACCAAATGGTAGAGAAACGTGAGTTCGATATAAATAAATATGTTCTTTTGTAGTGCCTCTACGAGGCAGAAATCTAACAAATCTATTCAAAATCTCTCAAAATCTCATTCATATTTGTAAGATTTGAGAAGATTTGTGAGATTTCTCGCGAAGCGACTCCTTATACCGAACTGACGTTAGAGAAGGAATTCACCTACATTAATAAGAGCAATAATCACTTTAAACCATGAAACAAATAGTTCCTTTATCAAAAACACAATATGGCATCTATGTAGAAAGCGCAAGCCATATAGGAGAAATCTGTTACAATCTGCCTTATTTATATGCTCTTGATAAGAGTCTTGATGCAGAACGCGTATGCAGGGCTGTAGAAACTGCAGTGAAAGCCCATCCCACTCTCTTCACTCGCATCATCCTCACGGACGATGGCGAACCTATGCAAACCATCGGTGAAGACATCGATTCATGGACGCTCCATGTGGAGGACATTGACAACATCGACACCGTGAAATCCTCTTTGGTAAAGCCGTTCAATCTATACGATGACCTCCTGTTCCACATTCGCCTTTTACGCGATGCCCAACATCTCTATCTATTCATCGACTATCACCACATCATCGTTGACGGCACTTCCATGAAATTGCTTCTCAACGACATGGACAAAGCTTATCATGGCGAGGCTCTTGCTCCAGAGCAAATCACGTTGGCAGAAGTGAGTGAGGATGAACAGGCGAAACGTCAGTCCCCAGCATTGGAGGAAGCCAAGCAATGGTATGCCAAGACTTACGATTGCGGAGATGTTTTCACCCAACTCATTCCCGACCTTGAAGAAGCGACTGTCACAGAAGGTAGCCAGCTCCACACTATATCCATCAACACTGAGCGAGTTGAGTCTTTCTGCAAGGAAAATGGTGTTTTCAAAAGCACACTCTTCACCATGGCATACGCCTTTCTGCTTGCAAAATTCAACAATGAGCCAGAATCGCTGTTCACCACCGTTTACAATGGTCGCAACGACAAGCGTTTGAGCAATACGGTTGGCATGTTTGTCAAGACGCTGCCCGTTTATGCCAAGTTCGACAATGACACATCGGTGCTCGACTACTTGAAAGCAGGGCAGGAGCAAATCAGCGGATGCCGACAGCACGACATCTATTCTTTCAGCGACCTCATGGAAGACCTCAACTTACAGAGCAATTCCATGTTCGCATGGCATGCCACACTCTTTGCCGACGACCAATTTGGTGACAAGCCAATGGAGGCTGAACGCATCGGCAACAGCACACTCGATGTTTCACTTTACCTAAAAGCCTTCATCAGAGATGGACATTTTCAGGTGAAGGCAGAATACCGTTCAAACGAATATTCCCAGGCACTCATCAGCCAGTATCTGGAAAGTTATGAAGCAGTGATTGAAGGTATGCTTTCCTGCCAATATCTGCGCGACATAGACATAGCTACCGCTTCTCAGGTTCAGACACTCGACTCTTTCAATCAGAACGATGTCGATTACGACTCCACTCAGACCATCGTTTCCCTGTTCCTTCAGCAAGCGAAAGCAACTCCCGACAACATTGCTGTTGTTTTCAAGGAAAAACGCTACACGTACCAGCAAGTGGATGCCATCAGCAACAGCATTGCATCCTGCCTGGCAGGGAAAGGACTGGGGCAAGGCGATGTCGTTTCGGTACTGATACCACGTTGCGAATGGATGGCAATTGCATCGTTGGGTATTCTGAAAGCAGGATGTGCCTATCAACCGCTCGACCCAAGTTATCCGAAGGAGCGACTGAATTTCATGATGCAGGATGCCAATGCACGTTTGCTTCTGAGTCTCGACGAAGCTATTCTGTCCAAGCAGCAGGCAAAGGAAGGTGAGGGATGGCTCGACGGTCTCGACATTCTGAACGAGAGGAATATCCCTGTCTTAGACCTCAATGAATTCAACCCACAGGACTATGACCAGCATTTCGCTTCGGCTACGGTTTCGCCCGACTCACTCTTCATTTTGCTCTACACATCCGGTTCCACAGGTATTCCTAAGGGATGCCAACTCACACATGGAAACCTGGTTGCGTTCTGCCACTGGTACCAGAGATTCTACTCCTTGCAGCCAGAACACAACGTGGCAGCATACGCCAGCTACGGTTTCGATGCTTGCATGATGGACCTGTACCCAGCACTCACTTGCGGTGCTACGGTTCACATCATTCCAGAAGAAATACGTCTCGACCTCATTGCCCTCAACAATTATTTTGAGCAGAATGCCATCACCCATTCGTTCATGACAACCCAAGTGGGCTATCAGTTTGCTTCGAGCATCGAGAACCACTCGCTCCTCAACCTCTCAACAGGTGGTGAGAAATTGGCATCTATCGTTCCGCCACAAGGTTACCGCTTCTTCAATGTCTATGGCCCTACGGAGTGTACCATCTTCACAACCACTTTCCAGGTGGAGAAGAAAATGAAAGAAATTCCAATCGGCAAAGCACTCGACAACATGCGTCTCTACGTGGTTGACACTAAAGGCCATCGACTGCCAGTCGGTGCATCGGGAGAACTGTGGGTGTCAGGACCACAAGTGAGTCGCGGCTATCTGAATCGACCAGAGAAGACAGCAGAAGTGTATATCGGCAATCCATTCGTTGACTCCGACGCAAGCGACAAGAAATATGCACGTGTCTATCGAACGGGCGACATCGTTCGTTTCCTCCCCGATGGAAACATACAGTTTGTCGGTCGTCGCGACGGACAGGTGAAGATTCGCGGATTCCGCATTGAGCTGAAAGAAGTGGAAGCGGTCATTCGCGATTTCCCTGGCATCAAGGATGCAACCGTGCAAGCCTTCGACGAGGATGGTGGCGGAAAGTTCATAGCTGCCTACATCGTTAGCGACCAGCAAATCGACATCGATGCTCTCAACAATTTCATTCTCGACCAGAAACCACCTTACATGGTGCCAGCCGTGACCATGCAGATTGATGCCATTCCGCTGAACCAGAACCAGAAAGTGAACAAGCGTGCTTTGCCAAAGCCTGAGAAAAAGGCAACGGCTGCAGAAGAAGTATCGAATGTGCCAATGAACGTACTCGAAGAAGAACTCCACAGCATGGTTGCAGCCATCGTCAATAATGAGGACTTCGGAGTAACAACCGTTCTCGGATATGCAGGTTTCACCTCCATCTCAGCCATCAAACTGGCTGTGCAAGTGAATAAGCGATATGACGTGATGCTCGATGCCAAGTCGCTCGTCAAGACAGGTACTCTGCAAAGCATTGAAAACGAGATTCTGAAGAAGATGCTTTTCCAGGACACTGACAGCACCGTCAAGAAAGAATCAACACAAGCACAAGATGCACCAACCAGCGCACCTCTCTCATACGCACAGACGGGAGTCTATTTCGATTGCTTGAAGAACCCTGCATCCACGCTCTACAACATCCCATATCTGCTCACATTCCCTTCAGGTACAGACCCGCAGAAGCTGGCTGATGCTGTTGAGAAAGCAGTGAAGAGCCATCCAGAGCTGAGCGTCCACTTCACCACCAAGGGTGACACCATCGTTCAGACCACTGAAGGCAGCATTGACATCTCGTTCAGCAAGGGCATAGGAGGCACGATGTCCGAAATGAGCGAAGCACAACTCAGCGAATACAAAAACGAATTTGTTCGTCCGTTCAACTTGCAGAAAGCCCCACTCTATCGCTTCGAAATTGTAAGGACAGAACAAAACGTCCATCTGCTCATGGACATTCATCATCTCGTTTTCGATGGTGGCTCTGCTGACCTTCTCATTCGTCAGATTTGCTCCCTCCTCGAAGGACAAAACATTGAACAGGAAACTTACACCTATCTCCACTTCGTCACCGACCAGCAGGCAGCTGAGGATACGGATGAATTCCGTGCAGCAAAAGATTTCTTTGCCGAAAAACTGCAAACCTGTGAAGGTGCTAGCGAAATACCTGCCGACCTCCACTCCGATGAATTAGCCGAGCATGAAGGAGTCATCGGCGAGGCTGTCTGTCCAACCGATTTCGACCGCATCAACGCCTTCTGCCGTGAAAAGGAAATCACTCCAGCCCATCTGTTCCTCGCTGCAACAGCTTACGTTGTTTCCCGCTACACCAACAACCGCGAGGTCTATCTCTGCACTGTCAGCAGCGGACGTAGCAACTTGAAGATTGCTGACACCGTGGGCATGTTTGTCAACACACTTGCCCTTGGACTGAACATCAGCGATGTCAGTGTGTCCGAATTCCTGAAGCAAACGAGTGAAACTTTCGACCAAACACTTCGCCACGAGGATTATCCATTCGTGCGCATCGCATCCGACTACGGTTTCCGTCCAGCCATTGCCTATGCTTACCAAGTGGGTGTCCTTTCTCAATACACTGTCGGTTCGAAGCCTGTTGGTCAGGAACTGCTGGAACTCAACGTTCCGAAATTCAAAATCAACATCAAGATAGAGTCGCGAGGTGTCGTTGTGCAGTACGACGACTCACTCTATTCTGCTCGTCTCGGCACCGCACTTGCAGAGAGCATTGCTGCCGTAGCAGAACGAATCACGCAGAATCCACAAGGCAAGATTCGCCACCTCTCCATCATCAGCAACAATCAGGAAGAAGAGCTCAGCCACCTGCGACAGACAGCCACAGGAGATGCTCCATTCCAGTTCTTCCACGAATGCATCGCCCACTTCGCACAGACCCAACCTGAGCACGACGCATTAGTGGCTATCGATGCTTCTTATAACTATCAGCAGATGGACGATGCCACCAACCGTATAGCAATGGCTCTCCGCAAGCGTGGCGTTCAGGAGCGCGACCGAGTGGCACTGCTCCTCCCGCGTACCAGCCGACTCATTCTGTCCCTCTTCGGTGTACTGAAAGCAGGTGCCGCTTACATTCCATGCGACCCAGAATATCCTGCCGACCGTGTGAAACTCATCCTTGAGGACAGCGAAGCACGCTACATCATCACAACCGCCGACCGCATCGACTCCGTTCCAGCAGGAAAGGGCATCGACGTGGAACAGTTGTTGGAAGAACAGACCGATGCCCCATTTGCTGCACCATCCATCACCCCTGACGACCTCGCCTACCTCATCTACACCAGCGGTTCCACAGGCAGACCAAAGGGAGTTATGCTCCGTCACGAAGGCATTTGCAACTACCTTTACGGCCATCCAGCCAACGTGTTCGCTCATGGTGTGCTCACTGATGCCCGTCGCATTCTCAGTGTCACCACCATTTCCTTCGATGCAGCACTGCAAGACATCGGCATGGCATACTTCAACGGCAAGACACTCGTACTCGCCACCGAAGAACAAGCCAACAACCCTCTCGACCTGGCACAACTCATCAACGAGCAACACATCAACATGGTGTCGGGCACACCATCGCGCTGGCAAACATGGCTCACCAGCGACGACTTCTGCCAAGCCATCAGCCACGTTGACATCTGCCGTGCAGGTGGAGAGAAATTCTCCGACCAGCTTCTCAGCCAGATGCGCAGTGTTACTCATGCACGCATCTTCAACTGTTATGGTCCTACAGAAATCACCGTTGCATCCAACAACAAGGAACTCACACATGCCAACATCGTGACAGTGGGCCGACCACAACTGAATGTCAAGGAATTCATTGTCGATGCCGACGGCAACGAACTGCCTGTTGGTGTGGTAGGTGAACTCTATATCGGTGGACGAGGCGTAGCTCGAGGCTACAACAACCTCGACGACATGACTCGCGAACGCTTCATCACCTACTGCCCTGTGCGCACAGACTGCTCTACGGCAATCCGCATCTACAAGTCGGGCGACTATGCCAAGTGGCTTCCTGATGGCGACGTAGTCATTCTCGGACGAACCGACCACCAAATCAAACTGCGTGGACTCCGCATCGAATTGGGCGAAATCGAAAACGTCATGCTCAAAGTCGATGGCATCAAGAAAGTCGTTATACTGATTCGCAAACTCAACGGCAAGGAGCACCTCTGCGCATACTACACCGCCGACCACGAAATCGCACCAGAAAACCTGAAAGCCGAAATCTCAAAGAGCCTCACACAGTACATGGTGCCAACAGCATACCTGCAACTTCCAGAAATGCCAATGACACCAAACGGCAAGACAGACGTGAAGGCACTCCCTGAACCACAGCTCGCCAGCACATCAGCATACGTTGCCCCTGCCAACGACACGGAACGCAGCTTCTGCGACATCTTCGCTTCCATCCTGCAAATGGAGCGAGTGGGAGCAACCGACAACTTCTTCGAATTGGGAGGCACCTCCCTCGTTGTCACACGCGTCATCATCGAAGCAGACAAGGCTGGAATGCACGTAGCTTACGGCGATGTCTTCGCCAACCCAACCCCTCGCCAGCTTGCACGTTTGCTAACAGGAGATGCTGACAGCGAACAGACCGACGAAGTGGCAGCTTTCGACTACTCAGCCATCGATGCTATCCTTCAGCACAATACACTCGACAACTTCCGCCAAGGACAACGCCAAAATTTGGGCAACGTACTTCTCACGGGAGCCACAGGCTATCTCGGCATCCACATCCTCCACCGACTCATCCAGTCTGATGCACAGATTATCTATTGCCTCGTGCGTGGCAAGAGCCAAGAGAAAGCAGAGAGCCGCTTGCGCACACTTCTCTACTACTACTTCGCCAATGCCCACAAGGACCTCTTCGGCACACGACTCCACGTCATTATCGGCGACGTAACAGCTGACATCAGCCAACTCACTTCCCACCTCGCACCAACAACCATCAACACCGTCTTCAACTGCGCAGCCATTGTCAAGCACTTCAGCGAAGGCACAGAGATAGAAGACGTGAACATCGGAGGTGCACAGCGATGCGTAGATTTCTGCATACAGACAGGCGCACAACTCGTTCATGTATCTACAGCCAGCACCCGAGGACTTTGGGCAGGCGACATCAAGAGCGACACCTTCACCGAGCAACGACTCTACATGGGACAATACCTCGGCAACAAGTACATCTACTCCAAGTTCATGGCAGAGCGACTCATCCTCGATGCAGTGGCACATCACGGACTCAACGCCAAAATCATGCGCGTCGGCAACCTCGCCGCACGTTCCACCGACGGAGAGTTCCAGGCAAACTTCTCCACCAACTCCTTCATGGGGCGCATCAGAGTTTACAACATGCTCGGTTGCTGTCCACATGGCATGAGAAACAAGCGCGTCGAGTTCTCCCCAATCAACGAAGTCGCCGATGCCATCGTCCTACTCGCATCCGCACCGCAAAAGTGTACCGTCTTCCATCCTTACAATATCCACACCCAGTTCCTTGGCGACGTACTCACCGGACTCACAAGCGTGGGCGAAAAACTCCGCACAGCCGACGGTTCTACAACCGTAGGCATTCGCTTCGTAGAACAAGAGGAATTTGCAGAAGCTATGGAAGCAGCCAAGTCCGACCCACAGAAAGCACGTCAGATGGCATCACTACTCGCCTACCAAGACATGGCACACGGTCAGAAGACCACCGATGTCAACCGCGACAACGACTACACCACCCAGGTGCTCTATCGTCTCGGCTTCGCCTGGTCGCCAACATCGTGGGACTATGTCGAGCGTATGCTCACAGCCATCGGTGGCTTCGGCTTCTTTGAGTAAACGTTAAAAAGTAACTTGGTACGATTATAAACCACTCATCTGTGTTTTTCAACCACGAATTACTCGAATAAACGAATTTTTGATTTTAATGTTATCAAATTTCTCTAATTTTAAAAATGCCTGCATTTTTATTCGTGAAATTTGATTATATACTACTCAAAATTAATTCGTTTAATTCGTGAAATTCGTGGTTGATAATAATCCCAACTTATTCTTTATTCTTCAGTCTTCATTCTTCACTCTCACTTCCCCATCATGAACTCCGATCTGAATAAACAGTTCTACAACTACCTCTGGGCGTACATCCTTGTTGCCCTGTCAGGATGCCTCGGCAACGTAGTCGATGGCATCATCGTCGGCAACCTCATCAGCGAAGACGGCGTCAGCGCCATCAACCTCTCCAAGCCCATCAACCAGTTCATATTCACACTCCACCTCCTCATCAATGCAGGAGCAGGAATGCTCGTGGCATACGCATTAGGAAAGAAGAACATAGCCGAAGCACAACGCTACTTCGTCCGAGCCCTCACCCTCAGCACCAGCATCGGCATACTGCTCGCCATTGGCGGAGGTATCATCTTCCTCACACAAACAGCCAACCTCCTCTGCAGCAACGATCAGATACGTCCGCTCGCAACCGACTACATGCAGATACTCCTGCTTGGCAACCCTGCCTTCATCCTCCTGTGGGGACTCTCTACGATGGTTGGAGCCGATGGCAGTCCCAAACTCGTCTCCTTAGCCGTCATCATCGACAACGCAGCCAACCTATGCCTCGACATCGTCTTCATCCAGTGTATGGGTTGGGCCATAGCTGGTTCCTCCGCAGCAACCGTTGTGGGCCACCTCATCGGCATCGCCATCCTACTCAACCATTGGAGAAAACCAGGCGTGGCACAACTACGACTCAGCATCAAGCCCATTCCATCATCCGAACAGAACCAGCAACAAGACACACTCCTCACCTCCTGGCGACAGATAATCTCCCAAGGCGCACCCCTCGCCATTGCCTCCATCAGCCTCACCCTCCTCATGCTCTCTGCCAACACCATTGTGCTCGACACCCTGGGACGAACAGGCATCTTCGCCTTCGCAGTCTGCATGAACCTCCTGCAAATCTACAACCTCTTCGTTTCAGGCACCTGCCAAACACTCCAGTCCCTCGGAGCCATACAAGTAGGGAAAGGAAATGCCGACGGATTGCGACAAGTGATACGGAAAGCCTTCCGCTTCATCACCGTATCCATGACCATCACCTGCATCCTCGTCTGGATTTTTTCCACAGCCATCGTCCAACTCTTTGGAGCCAACGAACCAGCTTTCATCGCAGAGGGAAACCATGCACTGCGCATCTTTGCCCTCAGCTTCATCCTCTTCTGCTACATCTACGTGTTGATGATCGTGTATAAGCTCCACAAGCAAGACAACATGGCATTGTTCATCTCCTTTGCCCTCTCCCTCACCGTCATTCCAGTCCTTTGGGTCATGTCACGATGGCAACCCGCCTACCTCTGGTACAGCTACCTCATTGCCTACATCATCGAAGGCATCGCCATCTTCATGATCCACAAAATGACCATTACTTCAAAAGTGAAAAAAGGGGCTTAGTATTTAGAGTTGGTAAGTTAAAAGTTAATAGTGAAAAAGACCCTCCCCAACTATAGACCCCTCCAACTCCCCTGTGAGGGGAAAGAAATAACCATCCGGGTGACTACCCCCTCCCTCACAGGGAGGGCTGGGGAGGGTCTTTCCCACTTCCCCATGTACCTCACCACCCGCATCACACAGTTCGACCTCGCCGCTGCACTCGCCACAGTCAGTGAACAACGGCGAGAGTACGCAATGCGCTATCATCAAGAGCACGACCGTCGGCTATCCGTTGCCGCATACCAACTGCTGCAACAAGCCCTCCGTGAGGAGTACGACATCAACGAAGCCCCCTGGTTCGACTTCGGCAAGCACGGAAAACCCATCCTGCGCGACCACCCCGACATTCATTTCAGCCTAAGCCATTGCCGCTATGCAGCAGCCTGTGCCGTTGACAACCAACCCGTAGGCATCGACGTGGAAAGCCTCGACAACTACGACCCATCACTTCTCCCTGCCACCATGAACGAAGCAGAACAAGCCGAAATACACCGTTCGCCCAACCCGTCCATCACCTTTCTCCGCCTATGGACCATGAAAGAGAGTTACCTGAAAACCACTGGCGAGGGCATAGCCAATGACATGCGAACAGTACTCACCAACCCATCATTCCATCCTCAACGCTACCAATTCCACACCACTATCTACCCCCAATTTGTTTGCACGCTATGCAAACAAAACTAAGTCATTCGTAAGTCCCCATTCCCGTAAGAGTCGTTCCCCACTCCCGTACGAGTCGTTCCCCATTCCCGCATGAGTCGTTCCCCATTCCTGTTTTTAACATCTATATTACACGGAAAAAACCGCAGACTGAACGGTTTTGGAATGTTCAATCTGCGGTTTAAGAAATGTTTAGTGGGTGTGTAGTCTTACTTGATGAACACCTTCTTACCGTTGATAATGTTCATACCCTTCTGTGGTGCGTTGAGACGCTGACCTTGGATGTTGTAGATGGTTTGCTGACCAGCGTTGCCACTAAGGTTAGCAATACCTACAGTTTCATCGTTGCCGAGATAGAAGAGCTGGAAGTCATCGTAGATGAGCCAGTCGTTGCCGATGGCTGCCGTCTTGCGGAGACCGATAGTTGCGTTGCCACCTGCCTTCACGTAGATGCGTACTGAGTTGTTGTAAGCCTCTGGGCTCTGGAGCAGACGGTTGTAGAATCCAGCCATAGAGGAAGGATAGTAATATACGTTGTCGCCATCCTGTACGCGGGTATCGAATGGATAAGCTGGTGATTCGAGGTTGATGTTCTGGAGGCAGTCGATAAGGTCGTCTTCGTTGAGCACAGTCTCTTCGCCTTCGAGGATGCAGATGGTGCCATCCCAGTCGGTTACGTAACCTGCATTCACAGCTTCTTCACTGTCCTTTGCGTTCCACCACTTGTCGAAGCTTGGAGTGGTCCACTTGCCGTCGCAAACAGACTTCACGTAGTTGGAGTTTTCTGTACCTCCGCTGCTTGCATAGATGATGGCGTTGTGGTTTTCCCAATTGTCGATGTCGGCATTTGCTGCCACCCACCAGTTGTAGTAAGGACCGCTTGTTGCATTGCCTACATCGCCAGCGTCGCGATAGCAAGCACGTGCGCGGAACTCGTAGAGTCCTTCAGGAAGGTTCTTGATGGTCTGGTGAATATCGAATGGGGAAGCATTCCAGATTTCAGCGTTCTGACGTCCGTAAGTGTTGACGGTAGGAGTAGCGCCTTCGGAAGTCCAGCCTACGGTTGGTCCTTCTGCCAAAGCTGGGTTGACGAGAAGGCTTGTCACTTCAACAGGATTGTCGAGCGTAGCCTTGTCAGCATTGAGTTCTGCAAAGATAGCCTTGTTGATGACTGCGCTGAGAGCGGACTCGTAGCGGTCGAGTTCTTCGATGGTAGCATAGTGGGTAGCGAGGTCAGCTGCCTGGGTAGCGATGGTAGTGTTTGCCTCGTCTGTGTTGTAAGAACGTGCCTTGTCAACAGTTCTCATGTAAGACTCGTAAGCTGCATAAACCTTGTTGGCTTCTTCAGCATCCTTGTATGTGTCGTTTTCGCCATTACCCAAGTTGAGTGAGAACTGGAGTGCTGGTTCGATGATCGCATATTCTTCAGACTTATTGGAGTAGTTCTCCTGCATGGTGGCATACTTGCCAGGGAGGTCGAATGCAGTGGTGATGCGAGCAGCTTCTGAAGCGTACTTGTCTGCTTCCTTGACGATTTCGATAGCTTGGCTGTAAGCCTCTGGGCTGGTGATTGGCATGGAGATGGTGGCGAGGATGTCGTCAACGGCCTTGCGGTCGCCTGCCCATGTGAGGGAGCCTGCATACTTATTGTTGAGTTCTGCGATGCGGTCGTTCACAAGCTTAGAATAGTCTGGTGATTCGCCGTAGTAGCGGAATGTGACACCAGTGTTGAGTGCCATTGAGTTGTGGTGATAACCGAGCGTAACGGTGCCTCCTGTTACCTGAAGGAAGTCGGTAGTGACATCTGTCCAGTCGCCACGACCATAGTAGCTCCAGTAGCCCTTGGATGTGGTGTTGTTGGCTTGAACCATCTTGTCGCCACACTGCAGGAATACATACTGGTTGAGGTCGGCTTCATTGCCTTCGTTAGCAAATGCGAACATACGGCCTTCGATAGTGTAGAATCCGTCAGGGAGATTGGTAACGACCTGCTTCACCCAAATGTCACCAGTGTTAGGACCTGCGCACCAACCAGTGTAGATGCCGCAATAGCCTTTCAGCCACTGCACGTTGTTCTGCATACCGCCAATCCAACCGTTGAAGTTGTTCTGGAAAATCCATCGATTCTCGGCTTCCTTGCTGGTGGTGTAATCGACTTTGTCTGCCAATGGAACAAGCCACTGGTTCTCGTCGTCATTCCACTGTTGTGCAATTTCCACATTGCATTCGTCGTTTGGATGATGTGCGCCCCAGGTATCTTCAATCTCCTGTGGGAACTTGTACTCGCCATCGCGGAAGGTTGGTGTATATTCCTGGTTCACGAACCAAGGGCAGGAGATGACGTTTGTCACGTCGATAAAGCCATCAGCGTTCTTGTCCTGAGAGAGTACGTAGTTGACACGTGCCTGTGCGAGGGCATTGGCTGCGTCGAGGTAACCCTGAACGGAGAAGATGGTCTGTTCACCTTCGCCGTCACCCAGTGCTGACTTAGCAGTGGCGATAGCAGCTTCAAGCTGTGCCTTTTCTGGATAGTCAGTCACTTGAAGGAGTCCTTCGCAAACGGTTACGAGGTAGTCCATGTTCTGAACCTTCACACGTGCCACTTGGAAGTCTTCGATATAGCTGTTCACCAAGTCGAGAGCTGCATACACTTCATCGAGTGTGGAATTGTTTGGGTCAACGTCGATTTCTCCAACGAGCTCCTCAAGAAGTGCTGCCAAAGAAGGATAGCTGTCGCCTATCACGTCAGCAAGATTTTCAGCAGCATCGACAGCTGTGTTGAACTTAGTAAGTGCTACTACCTTCTTTGCATCGTCGTCGTAGTCACCTTCCCAAGTGATGCGGAAATTGTTCCACCATACCTGGTCTTGAGCTTGCTCTACTTGCTTGGAGATACCAATGCGGATGGTCATTTCCTCTGGCACAGCAAAGAGGACTTCGTTTTCTCCGAACTTGCCATTTTCGAAGAAAGCGGTAGCACCGTCGTGGCAAGAAGGAGCATAGTAGGTGTTGCCATCCTTAGATGTCTGCTTCTGGTCGTTCTGCCAACCATCATGCTGATAATAGGATTCTGTAGATTTTGACCCCCAGAGGGACATAATCTTGGTTTCATAGCGCTCATCGCCAACCTGCACATAGAGGTAGGCGTTCTGAGTAGGTGTGCCTGCATCCCAGTTGCGGAAAGAGACGTTTGCATCTCCTTCACGATAGAGTGCCTGAACGGTGAGGTTGTAAAGACCTGCAGGAATGGTGAATTCCTGATAAACGTCCCACTGAGGAATGTTGTAAGTTCCCCAAGTGACAGCAGGGCGTTCATAATCAGAGTTAGCGAACTCCCAACGAGTATCAGAGCCAGAGGTACCAGCCTGATAGTCGAAGCCCTTCCAAGCAGGATTGTCCATATCCTCTTGGTCACCGGTTGTGGCTTTCCAGTTCAGCAGATTGGTTACGTCCTGACCCTCTTTCCAACCAGAGGTGTCCTGAGCGTATGCACCCAATGCCAAACCAGCCAAAAGCGAAAGCGTAAAGACTCTTTTTTTCATAACGTTTTTCTTTTTAGTTTGTGGATTAGTTAATATGATTGATAAAAAAAAGTGTTTCTAAAATGGGATTCCTTCATCTATTAGGTATGTTCCCAAATAGTATTAATATCGAATAAAATTTTTGCAAAAGACGGAATTTCTCGTTGAATTCGCTATAAAATTGGAAACAAATACTTTTAAATTTGTAACACGGAACAAAAAAATGTAAATTTTATCCTATCTAAAGAGGAAAAGAAGAAAATGAAGAATGAAAATTAAATGAAAAATGGAGAATGGAGATTGAAGAATAATAAAATGAAGAATGAAGAATGGATTTTACCCTGCTCTTTGGATGAGTAATTTTCATTCTTCATTCTTCATTTTTCATTCTTCATTCGGAGCGAAGCGTCTATTCTTCATTTATTAATGACTACTCTACTTTGCCGCCCATGATGTCGATGAGTTCGTTAGTGATGGCTTGCTGACGTGTTTTGTTGTAGAGGAGGGTGAGTTCTTTGAGCAAGTCATTGGCATTGTCATCGGCTGTTTGCATGGCAAGCATACGAGCTGCGTGTTCGGAGGTGAAGGAATCAAGAAGTGTACCATAGACTTCTGCATTCAACAGACGAGGATGAAGGGCTTGAACGAGTTCATCGGCACTTGGCTCAGTGAGGAAAGGATTGTCGGCTTCCACTTTTCCGACTTTCGGAGGGGATAATGTGAGTTCCTTGACGGTAACAACTTGACTACCCATCGACTTGAAATGGTGAAAGACGAATTCGACAGTATCTATACTACCCTCCTGATAAAGCTGAAGTATCTGGACGGTGAACTGCGACACGGCTTCGAACGGGTCACCTTTCTCCAATTTGTCCATCAAACCGACAAAGTCGGTGATGCATGGTTGCTGTTCTTTTTTCAACTCATGGTTGATTTTTTTCCCAACAGGAATCAACTGGAGCTTGGCTCCTCGGCGTGTCCATTCATCAATTCGTTTGAAAGTGGCTTTCGAGAGGTTGCTATTGAATGCTCCGCATAGTCCGCTATTGCTGGCTATGGGAATGAGCAACACACTCTTCTGCTTTTTCTCGTCTGCTGAAGTGCTTACCTCCTCATCGGTAGCTGCACAACCGAGGTCGTTGAGGATGGAACGCAATTGCTCCATATAGCACAGGAAATTCTCAGTCATGCCCTGTGTGCGATGCAACTTGGCAGATGCTATCATACGCATGGCAGATGTGATTTTCTGCGTGGATTGTATGGACGCTATGCGGCTTTTTATCTCTTTGAGTGAAGGCATAAAACTTCGAAAGTTAAAAATCAAAAACTAAAAGGTGAAAAGATTATTCAACCTCAACCATAATAATACCTTCCCAATGGCTGTGATTGTTATGGTCTTAATTTTTAATTTTTATTTACTAAGATACAGTGATGCTGGCAGCAACAGAATCGAGGATGTGAGTTACATTGTCGTCGATTTTGCCACTCTTGAGTACATCGAGCACATCAGCACGATGGAGAGTGCGAAGAAGTTCGAGGAACTTGGTTTCGAAGGTATCGACCTGCTCCAATGGGATGTTACGAAGGAGTCCATGAGTTCCACAATAGAGGATGGCTATCTGTTCCTCGACTGGCATAGGGTTGTACTGCTTCTGGATGAGCAGACGGGAATTCTTCCTACCCTTATCGATGGTGAATGCTGTAACAGGGTCCATGTCACCACCAAACTTGGTGAAGGACTCAAGCTCGCGATATTGTGCCTGGTCGATTTTTAGGGTTCCCGACACTTTCTTCATCGACTTCAGCTGTGCATTACCTCCTACACGACTGACAGAAATACCGACATTGATGGCTGGGCGCACACCTTGGTTGAAAAGATTGGTTTCGAGGAATATCTGACCGTCGGTGATGGAAATGACATTGGTAGGGATATATGCCGACACATCGCCAGCCTGGGTTTCGATGATTGGGAGTGCCGTGAGCGAACCGCCACCACGCACCTTGCCTTTGAGACAATCAGGCAGGTCGTTCATTTGTTCTGCCACTTCCTGTTGGGAGATGATTTTTGCTGCACGCTCCAAGAGGCGGGAATGGAGATAGAAGATGTCGCCTGGATAGGCTTCACGGCCTGAAGGACGCTTGAGGATGAGGGACACTTCACGGTATGCAACAGCCTGCTTGCTGAGGTCGTCATAGACCACAAGGGCATGCCTACCGGTATCACGATAATACTCTCCAATGGCAGCTCCGGCAAACGGTGCGAAATACTGCATGGCTGCAGGGTCGGAAGCCGTGGCTGAAACAACGATGGTGTAATCCATAGCACCCTTGTCTTGCAAAGTCTTGACGATGGTGGCAACAGTGGAACCTTTCTGTCCTACAGCCACATAGATGCAATAGACTGGCTTGCCTGCCTCAAAGTTGGCACGCTGGTTGATGATGGTGTCGATAGCAATGGATGTCTTGCCTGTCTGACGGTCGCCAATAATCAACTCACGCTGTCCTCTGCCTATAGGAATCATGGCATCAACAGCCTTCAGACCTGTTTGCAAAGGTTCGTTGACGGGTTGTCGGAAAATAACACCAGGTGCTTTTCGCTCCAAAGGCATGTGGAGGACTTGGCCAACGATGTCGCCCTTTCCGTCGATAGGATTGCCGAGTGTGTCAACCACTCGTCCCACCATTTCCTCGCATACAGGAATGCTGGCAATACGTCCCGTGCGTTTCACGACATCGCCTTCCTCGATGTTGTCGGTAGGACCGAGCAACACCGCACCGACATTGTCTTCTTCGAGATTCATGACGATGGCTTCCATTCCGTTGTCGAACTGCAAGAGTTCGCCTGCCTCAGCATTGCGCAAACCATAGGCACGCACCACGCCATCGCTCACGGTGAGCACGGTGCCGACTTCGGTTTCGTTGCCAAGACTTTCGGTGTCGTCTTCTATGTTGGTGAGCTGTTGTCGCAACATAGCAGTGACTTCGCTAACTTTTATTTGGTCAGACATTATTTATATTTGTAGATGTAGAATAGAATAAAAAAATGAAATGAGTTCTAACAGAGTTTGGCACGGATGCGCTCCAAACGTGTTCGGAAACTATGGTCGTAGCGATGCTCGCCTATGCGAAGTCGGAAACCACCCAAGAGGGACGGAATGACACGACATTCGCACTCCACCTCTCGATGTGTGTGAGCCTTGACACGCTCGATGAGTTTCTGCACAATGCTATCGTCAACCGCAACAGCTGTTTCAAACACTACCCTATCAATTTTACGTTCCTCACGGTAGAGGTCTTGATAAACAAGGGTAATGAGACGAAGCTTGTTCTCGCGGTTATGTTCAAGCAACAGACGGAGAAAACAAGTGTAAAGCGTGGACTGATAGCTTTCCGAACTTGGTGCAACGCCAGCCTTGACCCATGCCCCTGCATTCACTCCCGATGCCATGACAAGCAACTGGAACTTGCGGTCTTTGGAAATGCGAGGATTCACCAAAGCAATCTGCAATTCGGGGGTCGCCTTCATGTTAGCATAGAGCACACCAAGATGTTCGTAGATTTCATCATCTACGAACTGCGCCTTGGCTTCCTCGTACAAAGCACGTGCATATCGTGTGGCAATGCTTCCTTGAATCATAACTTCTCAATCATGCGTTCGATGGCTTTCTTCTGCTCAGCACTGTTGCTCATCTTCTCGCTCAAAACCTTTTCAGCAATGTCGATGGCAAGTGTGGCTACCTCACTCCGAACCTCGCGCAGTGCCTTTTCCTTCTCAGCAGTAATGCGAGCCGTGGCATCGTCAACAATCTGCTGGGCAGAAGTGCGGGCCTCGTCTTGTGCTGCTTGAAGAATCCTCTGCTTCTCTTGCATGGCAGCAGAAATGATTTCCTTCTGCTGTGCCTTGGCTTCTGCCAAAAGCTTCTCGCCCTCCTCCTGAATAGAAGCCAAACGCTCGTTGGCTTCCTTGGCTGAGACGAGAGATGCTTCGATGAATTCCTTCCGCTTGTTAATGGCATTGACAATCACGGGAAAGCCAAACTTTGCCAGGAGAAAGAAAACAATGAGAAACGAAAGCACCATCCAAAAAAGCAGTCCTGGATCTGGTGTAAGTAGGTTCATCTGAAACAAAATTTAATCTTGCTGCTGATGCTGCAAGAACGGTGATTACATCACGACTACCAACAGACAAACAACGATAGCGAAGAGGGCTGCACCCTCGACGAATGCTGCTGTCAGAATCATGGATGAACGAATGTCGCCTGCTGCTGATGGCTGGCGAGCAATACTTTCAACGGATGACTTACCAATGTTTCCAATACCGTATGCTGCACCAATGACAGCGATAGCAGCACCAAGAGCTGCACCTGCTTTTGCAAGGCCTACGCCTGCGATAGATTCCAAAATCATAATATTTGAGTTTTTATAAGTTGTTAATATGCTTCTTATTATTAGGGGCTGTGAAAAGAATTTCACAGAACGGTGAATGAATTTACATAAAGGTGATTGTTCTACGATTATTCGCTATGGGCAATGCCAATGAAGGTGGCAGTGAGCATCGTGAAGACGTATGCCTGAATAAATGCCACAAGAAGCTCCAAGCAATTCATGAAGATACTGAATGCCACACCCACAACTGTCATGGAACTGTTGATGCCTGCACCTGCCTGAGCTGTGATAAACACCAAACTACTGAGTGAAAGAATGACTACATGCCCTGCCAAGATGTTGGCAAATAGACGGATAGTGAGCGAGAACGGTTTGGTGAACACACCCACAAACTCAATGGTTGGCATGAGTGGAAACGCCTTGAGGAATAGAGGAACGTCAGGCCAAAAAATGCTCTTGTAGTAACCTTTCGGCGCAAAGAAATTGATTGCAATGAATGCAGAGACAGCTAACGTGAGTGGCACTGCTATATTTCCTGTGAGGTTGGCACCTCCAGGGAAGATTGGTATCAATCCTAAGAGATTACATGTCAGAATAAAGAAAAAGACAGTAAGCAGATAGTTGAGGAATTTTTGGTAGCCATGTCCAATACTCGACTTGATGACATCATTCTCAACGAAACCGACCACCACTTCCATCGCACCAACAAATCCTCCTGGGGCTTTCTTATAGCCATGCTTCTTGTACCAATGTGCCAATCCAAGAAAAACGGAAAGCAGGATAGCGCAGACGATAAACAACTCAAGGACATTCTTTGTGATACTGATGTCGAAAGGCCGTTCACCCTGTGCATTGACTATCTTGCCAGCGTATTGACCTTCAGCAGCAATGTGATAGCCCTTGCATTCTTGTCCATGTTCTATTTGATTCGACATGAAAGTGGTGACACCTCCTTTTTCGATAAGGATACAAGGCAGAGGAATGACACAGCCTTTGGCAATGTGCCACTCATAACTATCGCCCAAATGCTCAAAAATCAATTCCGACACATTAACACCTCCCTCTTTTTCCGCTGCACGCACAGGCAGGGAAACACAAGTGAGGAGCGTCAGGAAAAATATGTAGAGAATTTTCTTCATTTATCAATATCTTTTGAAAAGTCAAAGGCGAAAAGAAGGACTAAGGACAAGTTTGTGAAAAGTGAAAAATGAAAAGTGAAAAATTCAATTCGGCAAAATCGCTTCACGCTTCTCTGTACGAGCTTCACTTTCAGACCTCAGTCCTTAGGTCTTGGGCCTTTTTGTCACAACGTATGTTTCAGCCACGAGGTTCAAGAAATAAAACAGCACGGCACTCACCACAAACGGTACAGTATGCTCTTGATAGCAGAGAAGATACACGGCAATGAGGACGATGGTGATTATCATTTTGACAAGTTTGGAAACAAACAGCACTTTCACGAACAATCGACTCGGCACTGCGGTGTCGCTCTTGTCCCGACCATATCGTTCAAGGACAAACGACTGCACCATCTCCATCACCCAGTAAACCACCAATACGACAGGATAGGCATCGAACCAATACTGTGGAAACCAAAGCTTGCAAGCAATGCCAAGCAATACGCCCACCACGAACACGACCGTTGCCCATGCCTGTAGCTTTACTCGCATACCACCGTGATTTTGTCGTCCTTAATTCTCACCACACCGTCACCACAGGATATCTCGCCCTTGTCGGTGACTGCAGTGCCACGCCGTACCTCAGCAATCATGGGGGCATGGCCCGGCAAAAACTCCATCAATCCCTTAGCGGAAAGAAACTGGAAACGCTGCACCTCGCCTTCGTAGGAAACGCCATTGGGTGTGATGACACTTAGAATCATAATGCCTGTTGTTTAAGTTTTTCGGCTTTCTCAAATGCCTCCTCAATGGTTCCGACGTTGAGGAACGCCTGTTCTGGCAATTCATCACATTCACCATCGAGAATCATCTTGAATCCACGAATCGTATCCTCAATGCTGACCATCACGCCAGGCACACCTGTAAACTGCTGCGCCACGGCGAAAGGCTGGCTCAGGAATCGCTGAACACGACGGGCACGGCTCACTGTAAGCTTGTCCTCATCGCTCAGTTCCTCCATACCGAGAATGGAAATGATATCTTGGAGTTCCTTGTTGCGCTGCAAAATCTGCTTCACTCGTTGCGCTGTATTGTAGTGCTCTTCACCCACCACGTTAGGGTCGAGAATTCGACTGGTGGAATCAAGAGGATCCACAGCAGGATAGATGCCCAGCTCGGCAATCTTTCTGTTGAGCACCGTTGTGGCATCAAGATGAGAGAAGGTGGTTGCAGGAGCAGGGTCGGTCAAGTCGTCGGCAGGCACATACACAGCTTGCACAGAGGTGATGGAGCCGTTCTTGGTACTCGTAATGCGTTCCTGCATCTGTCCCATTTCGCTGGCAAGCGTAGGTTGATAACCAACGGCACTTGGCATACGTCCCAAGAGTGCCGACACTTCACTACCAGCCTGAGTGAAACGGAAGATGTTGTCGATGAAGAGCAGGATGTCGCCACCACCCATGCCGTCACTACCATCACGGAAACTCTCGGCAATGGTCAGACCGCTCAGCGCAACCGAAGCACGTGCTCCAGGAGGTTCGTTCATCTGTCCGAACACAAGGCTCACTTGGCTTTTCTCAAGTTCTTCCTTGTCAATCAGCGAGAGGTCCCATTTGCCTTCCTCCATCGCCTCCTTGAATTTCTCACCATAGCGGATGACACCACTCTCAATCATTTCACGGAGCAAGTCATTACCCTCACGAGTACGCTCGCCCACACCCGAAAAGACCGAGAAGCCGTTGTTCTTCTTAGCCACATTATTGATGAGTTCCTGAATAAGCACAGTCTTACCCACACCGGCACCACCGAAAAGGCCAATTTTACCACCCTTTGCGTATGGCTCAATCAGGTCAATCACCTTGATACCCGTGTGGAGCACCTCCTGGGCTGGACTTAGTTCGTCGAACTTCGGAGCCTCGCGGTGGATAGGCAAAGCCCCTTCCCTACTCATCGGCTCCATGCCATCGATGGGGTCTCCATTCACATTCATCAATCTGCCTTTCACCTGCCTGCCTACAGGCATAGTGATAGGCCGCCCCGTAGCCACAGCTTCCATGCCACGACGCAAACCATCGGTAGAGTCCATAGCCACGCAGCGCACCGTGTTTTCACCAATATGCTGCTGCACCTCCACCACCAGTTGTTTGCCATTTCCACGGTCAACCGTTAAAGCGTCGTGAATACGAGGCATCCTCTCGGCAGCAAAGTGGACATCCACCACAGGACCAATAATCTGAGATATATTACCTGTTATCTGTTCCATCCGTATAATCGTTGAGCGTTTTTCTAAAAACGATGATGAATCATCTTCCCCTTTTTTATCAAGAGGAAGATAAAACACACGCTATTTCTGCAAATACTTATCGTTGGCAACAAGCACTTCTTCTATTTCACCAATGAAGAGGATATGAATGTCACCGCTCTCATAGTTCTTCTCAAATACTTCTTTGTCAATGAACTTCTTCTTGTCAAGTGGGTCAACATAGAGCTTACGACACTTGAACACAAGTTCTGCTTCACCCACGTATGTACATTTACCTTCGCAAACAGGAGTCAGCCCAGCACCTGCAAACTTATCCTGACGCACACCCGACACCGTTCCGCAATAAGCCAAATGCTTCTTGTAGTCGTCAGATAGTACGGAAAGCGTGAACTGGTCGCACTTGTTCAGGAAATTCATCGTGTGACGAGATGGACGGACATAAATCGTTGCAACGGGTTTGTCCCAAAGCATACCGAAATTGCCCCAAGAAATCGTCATCACATTGTATCCCACTTCTTCATTTCCCGCCGTCAGCAGCATCATACGGTTGACCAGTGTGAAAGGATTACATTGCAAATCCTTATAGCTAATTTTTTCCATATTGTGTTTATTTAGTTATTCTGTTTTTCGTGGTTGCGTTATACTCAATTGCAAAGATAAGCAATTTTTCATAGACTTTCCTACTTATCCATTGAATAATTTTTCAAAAAATTTTTATTTAAGCAGGATTTACAACAAAAAAGGACATAAAACCACCACATTCTTCCACTTCCATGTGATAGTTTTATGTCCTTCGCGATGCAGAATAGAGGAATCGACCTTATTTCTGATTGACAAACTGAATTTTGCCGTCCTTGGTGTATTTCATCGGGCTTACACACACGCTCCTTCGTCCGATGGCACCTTGATGTCCATCGATTGTGAGTGCAGCATTATGGTAGAAAAGATAGTCCTTGCCCTTGAAATGTGCAATGCCCGGATGAATGGTGAAACTGTTTTCTGCTCCTCCTGTCACCTGTCCTTGATGCGTCCAAGGTCCATTGATGGAAGAAGAGGTAGCATAGTCGATGGCTTCCTTGTGGTCGTCACCCATAGAAGCATAAACCAAATAGTAAATGCCCTTGCGCTTGATGAGCCAAGGTCCTTCAACATACTTAGGTAAATCAACAGTCCAGATGTCTCCATCCAGTTCAATCATATTGTCCTTCAGCTTCGCCATAAAGCAGGTTCCATTTCCCCAGCAAAGATATGCCTGCCCATCATCATCAATCAGCACCGTTGGGTCGATGTCGTTCCACCACCCTCTTGCGCCGTTGTCTGTCATCTTGTCGTTCACAAGGGGCTTTCCGAGCGGGTCAATGAAGGGACCCGTAGGAGAATCACTCACAGCCACGCCTATCGCCTTACCTGTCCAAGGTTCTCCTGCTTGACAACTGGTGTAATAATAGAACTTTCCGTTTCGCTCCACCACTTGCGATGCCCAAGCCTCACCTACCGACCATGCAAAATCTTCGGGACGTAGCACTGCACCATGATCGGTCCATGTCTTCATGTCGGAAGTTGAATAGCAATTCCATTCAGTGATGTTGAACTCATGCCCTCCGCTGGCAGAATCTTGTCCTTCGTACCACTCATCGTGTCCCACATAGAGATAGAGCCGATTCTTATACACAAGAGGTGCTGGGTCGGCAGTGAACTTGTTTCTGATGAGGGGATTGCTTCCGAACTTGAAGGTGTCCAGCTTTGCACTTCCCTGCTGACGACGAGCCCTGTCGAGGAAAGACACAGCGCGTTTCAGGTTTTCTTCTGTGTACATCTTGAATCCGTGTCCTCCATCCTGCACCTGATAGTATTGGCATACAATGCCATGCTGACGGAGTGCCTTAGCGAATTCCCTGCCTTGACAACAAGGAACGACGTTATCGGCTGTGCCATGAAACACAATGGTAGGAGGGTCACCCGCATTCAGGTAGGTGATAGGACTAAGGGAAGCATAGAGGTCCTCATGTCCCTGCAATGGTTGTCCAAGCAAAACTTCTTCAGGAGGATTGGGTGCGGTTTTGTGGTCGTCGCAATTCATGTTTTGCAAGTCGATAGGTCCCGACCAATCGACAGCTGCATTCACAGCACTGCTTTCCTTGAGGTTGTTACCTACGCTTCCTTCCAAATCCATTTCAACGGTACCAACTGTGGCGTGTTTGGTTCCCGACGTAGCTGCGGTGAGCGAAGAAAGATGTCCACCCGAAGAGAAGCCAGATGTTGCAATGAAGGAGGTGTCGAACTGATAATCTGCAGCATGGGCACGGACGAAGCGTACTACAGCTTTGATGTCATGCAACTGGGCTGGATAGTGCGCATCTCCACTCGAACGGTGGTTAGGGGTAACAACGGCATAACCTGCATCGAGATATGCCTTGCAGATGGTGGCAAGGTCTGCCATGCCCTTTCCGTTATTGCTGAACCAAGCACTGCCATAAATGTGAATGACAACAGGATAGCGTTCAGCCTTTTTCTCGGGCAGATAGATGTCAAGTGTGTGATATGCCTTTCCATCGTCTGCATAATTCAAATCAGCAAACTTTTGGGAGTAATGCATGGCTTCGGGAGACAGTTGTTGTCCTCCGAATCCAAAATTCTGTGCTTCTACTGCACTACCCGCTCCCAACCAACAAGCAGCACTCAGCAATAATGGATATATACGTTTCATATTCACTTTTTTCAAATTTATGAATGAAGAATGAAGAACGTAGAATGAAGAATGTATTTTACTCTGCTCATGGAATGTGTAATTTTCATTCTTCACTCTTCATTTATAAAACTTCATTATAATTTCTTCAGATTCCACTTCGAGTTATCGCTTTGAAAGTCGAAAGCAGCCAATGTAGGAGAACTGTCTCCGATGGAAACAAGAGCAAGCTTCTCCTGAGTACCAGGAATGGCTTTTGGCATAATACGATAAGTACCATCAGTCAGCATGTCAATGCGCCACAACTGACAGTCTTCGCCTGTAAATACCGTGTCTGCTACAACTTCGCGTTCTGCCGTGGCAGTCAGCACTCGGTTCGTACCTTCGATACATATTTTATAATAAGGCTGTCCCAGATAGCCGCCTCGTCCAGCATCCTCAATAGCCCAACGCTGATGAGGGCGCGACATGAAGTCGCTGCAACGCACTCCGACACGTTCCTTTGGCCAACTGCCTTCCACGTCAGCCAATTTCTGCATCTCGATAGGCTTGATTTCGGTGTTTTGGTCTCGGCGGTACCAACGTCGGGCTGTTTCCAAACGGGTAAAATCCACAGCCAACTCCAAAGCATAGCCTCTGCGTTCTGATTCTATCTCATAACAGCCATCCTTAAATGACTCACCAGCCACAGGCCAGTCGTTCTTCCAAAGCAATGGACGAATACCCAATGTGCTATAGCCTCCCTGGTCGAAATCGGCTTCAAAATGGCATGACATCTTCTCCACGCCATCGCATTCCACCGTGCGACCGAAATGTCCTGGACCAACCACTCGGTCATGCGCAGCAATCACCATTTTTCCACCACCCTGAAGCATATCTCTGCCGACATTGTCGATGTAAGGGCCTGTCACCTTTCTCGACCTTCCAACAACAATGTTATAGGTGGAGTTCACACCGTCGCAACATGTACCGTGTGTTCCTAAAAGATAATACCAGCCATTACGATAGATAAGGTCGGATGCCTCGCAGTCGATGGCAATGTCAATCGGCTCATTACCTTTCACACGTTCTCCCGTGCGAGGGTCGAGTTCCACAAGGCGAATATAACCGAAATAGGTGCCATAACTCAGCCACAGTCTGCCAGTGGTTGGGTCGAGAAGCATTCCAGGGTCGATGGCATCACAATCTTCATTACCATCGGTTGATGCCACTTCTACGGCTTCGGTGAATTTGAAATCAGGAGACTTTGGGTCGAGCGTCTTATTCCACATCGTAAGAATTCTGCCATTGTGTCCGCCACCCAGTCCACCACCAGTTGCTCCGTATGCAATCAAGTATCGGTCACCAATTTTCAGGACATCGGGTGCAGCACCACCTCCTGGACGCTCTGCACCACCATGCCAAGACCATCCATCGGAAGAAATCAATCCACCGCCACCTGTACCAAAGGTATAATACTTTCCATCACATTCCTGAATGGTGGATGGATCATGAATAAAAGGTTCACCAATCTGCGCTTTCACCGTTGAAATCATGACACTTAACGCAGCATATATTAAAATTCTTTTCATGCGTTTTTCCTCCTCTTTTTATTTAATTTTAAGTTGATTCAAAGGTTTTCCATTCGCATCCAAGAAGCGCACGCAGAAATCGCTCATGCCAGGTCCATTCACCACAGAGCCTCTCAGCACATTGATGCCCTTCTTCAAGGTCAGTCGTTTGCTGACACAGTCATCTACCACCATTCTTCGGTCGCCCGACATGAGGAGCACTTCCTCGCCATTAAGCCACCAAATAGAAGCGGAATTGGAACCGACTGCCAAACGAACATCCTGCATGTCGGTGTCACATTCTATGAGTGTCACTGCCCAATAGAGCACACCATAAAGACGATTGCCGTATGCTTCGCCAAAGCGGAACAACTTCACATTGTAGTTCTCACTTTCAAGTTCATGCCATTTCAGTGTTTCTCGTTTAACCACCTCCTTCGGTTCGAGCGGCTTTCCGTTCGCATCGGTTGGTGCAGGACCTCGGAACGACCTCGTAGGCAATTCCATTTCGGTATGCACAGCCTTCACCTTCTGCCCATCACGAGGAATGGCTGTCATCTGACCTTTGAAATACTGTTTGGAGAAAACATCACGCAGGTAGGTGTCAGTAAATCCTGCATTGCTTCTGATTGGTTTGTCCATTGGTTCCAAAAGTCGCCAACGGCGAATAAAACCATCTTTGTCGGTGTTCGACACTTTCGTTTTCACTGGGTGGAAATACTTTCCAATGTCCTGTGCACGACTCGTAACATTCACCATAGCCATCATGCAGCATAGAACGCAGCACATCAATTGTTTGTTCTTCATATTACCGTAATAGTTAAATGTATTTTTCAATTAGAGTGTGTATGAGAGAAAAAGTTTAATAAGTTAAAAATTAAAAGTTAAGAATTAAAATTGGCTATACAAACGGTCTTTTAACTATTAACTTTTAATTTTTAACTTACCAAGCTTAATTTCAGCTCTTGTACTCCTGCCAAGACTTAGCCTTGATGTCCTCCAGCTTCATAGCAGTGAAAGCCTCGATAAACACCTTTGCCAAGCGTACATTCGTCATAAGCGGAATGTTGTGGTCAATGGCACTACGACGAATGCGGTAGCCGTTGGTCAACTCGCGCTTCGTGTTGTTCTTTGGCACATTGATGATGAGGTCGAAAGCATGGTCGTGAATCATGTCGAGCACATTGTTCTGTGCATTTTCTTCATCTGGCCAAGCCACTTCTGTAGCAGGAATGTTATTGTCCTGGAAGAACTTAGCTGTACCTGCCGTAGCGAAGATATTGTAGCCATTTTTCACCAATTGCTGTGCAGGCTCAAGCAATGCCACCTTACCTTTTGCTCCACCCGAAGAAATCAGAATGTTCTTCTTTGGAATGGAGTAACCCGTGGCAATCAAAGCATTGATGAGAGCTTCGTTGAGGTCATCGCCCAAACAACCAACCTCACCCGTCGAACTCATATCCACACCGAGCACAGGGTCTGCATTCTGCAAGCGGGCAAAAGAGAACTGCGATGCCTTCACGCCGATGCGGTCGATGTCGAATTCCGAACCGTCTGGACGAGTGTAAGGCACATCGAGCATAATCTTTGTGGCAGTTTCAATGAAGTTGCGCTTCAGAATCTTGCTCACAAATGGGAACGAACGTGATGCACGCAAGTTACACTCAATCACCTTCACCTCGCGGTTCTTAGCCAAGAACTGAATATTGAATGGTCCAGAGATGTTAAGCTCCTTGGCAATCTTTCGGGAAATCTTCTTAATCTGACGAACTGTAGAGAAATAGATGTTCTGAGCAGGGAAAATCATTGTGGCATCGCCCGAGTGAACACCAGCATACTCAATATGCTCCGAAATAGCATACTCTACGATTTTACCCTTGTCGGCAACAGCATCGAATTCTATTTCCTTCGTGTCCTGCATGAACTGCGAAACAACCACAGGGTAGTCTTTGCTTACCTCCGTTGCCATCTGCAAGAAGCGTTCCAACTCCTCAAAGCTGTAGCACACGTTCATGGCAGCACCAGAGAGTACATACGAAGGACGGACAAGCACAGGGAATCCCACTTCGCCCACAAACTCCTTGATGTCTTCGAACGAAGTCAACGCACGCCATGCAGGTTGGTCAACGCCCAACTTGTCAAGCATAGCAGAGAACTTGTCGCGGTTCTCGGCGCGGTCAATATCCACAGGCGATGTACCCAGCACAGGAATGCCCTGGCGGTAAAGTTTCATGGCGAGGTTGTTAGGAATCTGTCCACCCACGCTCACAATCACGCCGCGAGGCATCTCCAAGTCAATCACGTCGAGCACACGCTCCAGCGAAAGCTCATCGAAGTAGAGGCGGTCGCACACGTCGTAGTCCGTACTAACCGTTTCAGGGTTATAGTTAATCATGATGGACTTATAGCCCAACTTGCGAGCCGTGTTGATGGCATTCACCGAACACCAGTCGAATTCCACTGAAGAACCGATGCGGTAAGCACCTGAACCCAATACAACGACCGACTTGTCATTCTTATAATATTCTATGTCGTGTGACGCATTCTTCGAAGCGTTCTTCACACATTCTTTCCATTCCTCCGTGGTCATCTTGTCTGCACGAGTAGGCTCCACCTGTGGCAGATACGTGAAGTAGAGGTAGTTGGTCAGTTCAGGATGCTCGCTGGCAACGGTGTCGATGCGCTTCACCGATGGCAGGATGCCATGTTCCTTGCGGTAGCGACGCACAGCCAGATTTTCCTTCTCCATGTTGGCATGTCCTGGCTTCAGTACAAAGCGAGCTATCTGGAAATCGGAGAATCCAGCTGCCTTCACCTCGCGGAGGAACTCGTCGGACAGTTCTTCCAAACTGTTGTACGACTGCAGCTGATGCTTCAAGTCAACAATGTGCTTCAAGCGGTGGATGAACCAAACGTCAATCTTCGTCAGTTCCTCAATGCGTTCGCACGTATATCCTTCCTCCAAAGCCTGTGCGATGGCGAAGATGCGCAAGTCGGTAGGGTTGGAAAGTTCCTCATCGAGGTTCTCAAACTTCACATGGTCGTTACCCACGAATCCATGCATACCCTGTCCAATCATACGCAAGCCCTTCTGAATCATCTCCTCGAACGAACGGCCAATCGACATGATTTCGCCCACCGACTTCATGGACGAACCGATGAGTCGGCTTACACCCGAGAACTTCGTCAAGTCCCAACGAGGAATCTTACAAATCATATAATCAAGCGAAGGAGCGACGTAAGCAGAATTTGTCGTGCCCATCTCGCCAATCTGGTCGAGCGTGTAACCGAGTGCAATCTTTGCAGCTACGAATGCCAGTGGATAACCCGTTGCCTTCGAAGCCAAAGCAGAAGAACGCGACAGACGTGCATTGATTTCAATGATGCGGTAGTCATTCGTCTGGGCATTGAAAGCAAACTGGATGTTACACTCACCCACAATACCGAGGTGTTTCACGCACTTAATGGAAATATCCTGCAACTGCTTCACCTGTTCAGCTGTCAACGAACAAGTTGGAGCCACCACAATCGATTCACCCGTGTGGATGCCCAGTGGGTCGAAGTTCTCCATCGAAGCCACCGTGAAGCAACGGTCGTTGGCATCACGAATCACCTCAAACTCTATTTCCTTCCAGCCTTTCAGCGACTCCTCCACCAGAATCTGAGGAGCGAAGGTGAAAGCACTTTCTGCGATTTCCGTGAAAGTCTTCTCATCTGGGCATATACCCGAACCGAGTCCACCCAGAGCGTAGGCGGAACGAATCATGACAGGGAAGCCGATGCGTCGTGCAGCAGCAAGAGCGTCTTCCATCGACTCCACCGCCTGCGACACAGGCGTTTTCAGTTCAGCCTCATCCAATCGCTTCACGAAGCGGTCGCGGTCTTCCGTGTCCATGATAGCTTCCACCGAAGTGCCGAGCACTTCCACGCCATATTCAGCAAGTGTACCGTTCTGATAAAGTTCCGTACCGCAATTCAACGCCGTCTGACCACCGAATGCCAAGAGGATGCCGTCAGGTCGTTCCTTCTTGATGATTTCTGTCACGAAATAAGTGGTGACAGGCTGAAAATACACCTTGTCGGCAATGCCTTCCGAAGTTTGAATTGTGGCAATGTTAGGATTCACAAGCACAGAACTGACACCTTCCTCTCGCAAAGCCTTCAATGCCTGCGAGCCAGAATAGTCGAATTCACCAGCTTGTCCGATTTTCAATGCGCCCGAACCCAAAACGAGCACCTTACTGAGTTTCTTTTTCATAACAATTATAAAAGTATTGTGTTTGAGATGTACTTTCTACGATGAAATAATCTTTTTACCTAAAGACTACATTTTCTTTTCCAATTTGCAAAGATAGGTCAAAATCCCGAATTATGCAAAAGCATCGCCGTTTTTTGAGTGTTTTTTCTAATATATTGAATATCGTTTGAATTTTTATGCAAAAATCGCATCTTCTATGCATAAATTGTAAACAAAAGAAATGGAAAACCATTCATAACTCAAAGCCCTTGTTTATTCTAAGGAGTAAAGGAGATTTGGAGTTTACATATAGATGCTGGGAAATCCTTTATTAAGAACTAATCAGGAAGCCCTAAAAAGACTATTACAGACGATTACGGGATTTACAAGAGAAGCGAACTATCAACACGAAAAAAACGAGCGCTCGTTTTCAATTAAACGAAGGCTCGTTTTAAACAAAACGGGCGCTCGTTTTGTCAGTTAATCCCCAATCGAGAAATCGAAAATCCCCAATCGGGGATTTGTGATTCCCAAATTGAGGATTTAAGGATCCCAAATGGTGAAATAACTAAATCTAAATCAAGGGATAAGGATGACGGTGAGGGTACGTGCAGCTTGCGCACCCATGACGAGCACTTGGGCTATGTCGGCAGTCTTGCTGGGACCGCTAATGAAGGTGCCATAGCCAAGGTCGTTGAAGGAAATGCGTCGGTAGGCTTCGTGCATATTGTTGACGATAGCTGCCTTCGGAAGGAGAATGACAAGGTTTTCGGAGATGAAGCAGACGGCACGTTCCTTCATGGTCTGTGGAATCCAGACACAGGCATTTTCGGCTACGCCAAATTCGCCTCGTACTATGCCCACATCTGTGCCGTTGAGTGACTGGGCTGTGGGTGTGGTGTCGGGGTTGCGCGTGGCAATGGTGATTTCAGGAAGACTGGAAGCAATCTCCTTGGCATCGGGATAAAGACTGCGGATGAGTTGGTTGATGTCGTCACCGGCTTGCAGTTCTACTACTTTTCCTCCGACGCTTTTCGTCATGGAAATGAACTGGGCAAGAGGGTCGGCGTATGTGGTGGCATCGATTTGAATGTCGGGCATCGGGAAACGCTCCTTGATGCTATTCTTGAGGGATGATAGGATTTGGGATTTGGTGGACATGGGGATGGGAAGGATGGGGTTAATGGGGAGGATGGGGTTAATGGGATTAATGGGGAGGATGGGGACTATCTAAAATCAATGGGATAAGCCTTTCTTCCAGAGGGAGTGGAAGGATTGCTTTGGGAACTGCATCATTTCGTGTCCTTCGCCCCAAGGGTTGAGAGGCAAGTAGATGATGGAGCGCGGAATGCGGTTGGCAAGCGGAGAAACCCAAAGGGCTGAGTTGTAGATGCCCCAGTGGTTGAAGACGAAAGACATGGCTGAGGACATGAGCTTTTTCTCTGGATTGGCTGTACCGAAGGAAGGGAGCTGTTGCCTCCATTTGTAGATTTGGTCGCCCAAATCAATCTTCACGGGACAGACTGTCTGACAAGAAAGGCAGAGGGTGCAGGCAGAGACATTGCCACTATGCTCTTTCGGATTACGCAACATGCCGAGGTTGATGCCGATAGGTCCTGGGATGAAATAGCTGTAGGAATAGCCACCACTGCGTCGATAGACAGGACAGGTGTTCATGCAACTGCCACAGCGGATGCACTTGAGCGATTCCCAATGCTCAGGATTACTCAGCCATTGACTGCGTCCGTTATCCACAAGGATGATGTGCATAGGTGCTGCCGTTGGTCGTGCCTTTCGGAAATGGCTGGTGTAGGTGGTAGTTGGCTGTCCTGTACCTGCACGGCAGAGCATTCGTTGGAAAACTGCAAGGCAATCGTAGTTAGGGATTACCTTTTCGAGTCCGATGGCTGCGATGTGTAGCTTTGGGCAGGAAGTGCTCATGTCGGCATTTCCTTCGTTGGTGCATACCACGATGTCGCCCGTTTCAGCAATACCGAAATTACCTCCCGTCATACCAGCGTCGGCTGTGAGAAATTCGTTGCGGAGAGAGAGACGAGCCATGTAAGTAAGGTACGTTGGGTCATGATTACCTTTCTCCGTACCCAATTTTTCTTCAAAAAGTTCACCCACATCGTCGTGATTGAGGTGGATGGCAGGCATGACGATGTGGCTTGGCTTTTGTCCTTTGAGTTGGATGATGCGCTCGCCCAGGTCGGTTTCCACCACTTCAATGCCATGTGCTTCCAAATAAGGATTCATCTCGCACTCTTCGGTCAGCATCGACTTGCTCTTCACCATCTTCTTCACGTTGTGCTCACGAAGGATGGACAGGACTATCTCGTTGAATTCTGCAGCATCCTTTGCCCAATGGACAATGCAGCCGTTCTTCTCTGCATTGGTGGAGAACTGGTCGAGGTATTGGTCGAGGTGCGTCAAGGTGTGTCGCTTGATGGCAGAAGCCGTTTCACGCAACTGTTCCCATTCTTTCAGACCGTATGCCATATTGTCGCGCTTGGTGCGAACGGACCAGAATGTTTGGTCGTGCCACTTTGCATACTTTTGGTTCTTGAGAAATTCTTTTGCCGCTTTGCTGTGTGCTGTATTACTCATAGTCCTGCTGATAAAATTTGAACAACATGGATGAACTTGATAGGCAGATTCTGTCGCTTTGCCACTCCTGCCATGTGCATCAGGCAAGAAGAATCGGGACCTGTGACGTATTCAGCTCCTGTGGCAATGTGACGCTCCACCTTGTCTTTTCCCATTTGGGCACTGACGGCGGTCTCTTCTATGGAGAACATGCCACCAAAACCGCAGCACTCGTCCTTGCGTTCAGGTTCAATGACTTCCACCCCTTCAACAAGCTGGAGGAGGTCCTTTATTTTATTAAAAGGAGGAATGTTCTGCTCGCTCGGCGAGGACAGTCCTAATTCGCGCACTCCATGACAAGAATTGTGGAGACTCACCTTGTGAGGGAATTTTCCTGGTAGGCTCGTTGGTTTCACAACATCGTGCAAGAATTCGACAACGTCGATGACCTTCTGAGGAGTGACACAATGGTGCTTGTCTTCGAACAAACGAGGGTAATTGAAACGGACAAAAGCTGTGCATGACACGGATGGGGCAACTACATAGTCGAACGACTTGAAAAGCTCTTCGAATTTTTCTGCAAGCGGAATAGCCTTGTCTTCGAATCCAGCATTTGCCATAGGTTGTCCGCAACAGGTTTGGCGTTCGGGATAGGTGACATCAAGTCCCAAGTGTGTGAGCAACTTATAGGTGGCAACGCCCACTTCGGGAAAGACGGCATCTACATAGCAAGGAATGAAAAGTCCTATTTTCATGGATGGTTGGAATTAGTCTTAACCTTAACGCTAACCTTCACTTTTCCTTTCGGATGGTTGTTGTGGTTATGGTTACGTTATGGTTGAATGAAGAAATGCTGCAAATTTAGAGAAAATTATGTTGTTTTTCAAAGAATTAGGAGATTTTTTTGTATAAAAATTGAATAGGAACCAGTAATTTTTCGTAACTTTGCATCCGCTTTGCGCAAGAACGAGTGTGCGCATCGCACTTTTTATCAACATAATGTCTAACATTATTAATTCAAATCATTTCTTTTTTTAAAACTTTTTATGGACACTAAAAACATTCAACCGCTGGAAAATTTCGATTGGGATTTATTCGAAAATGGTGGTACAACTGCTGACAAGGCAGAGGCTGCAAAAGCCTACGAAGCAACCCTCAACAAGCTCGGTGACAACGACGTTGTTGAAGGTACTGTTTCAGCTATCAACGACCGCGAGGTTGTAGTCAACATCGGCTACAAGAGCGAGGGCGTTATCAACTCTAACGAGTTCCGTTACAATCCAGAACTCGCAATTGGCGACACTGTTGAGGTTTACGTAGAAAACCTTGAGGACAAGAAGGGCCGTCTTGTACTCTCTCACACAAAGGCTCGCGCTGCACGCTCATGGGAGCGCGTAAATGCTGCGCTTGAGAAAGACGAAATCGTGAAGGGCTTCGTGAAATGCCGCACTAAGGGTGGTATGATTGTTGACGTGCTTGGCACAGAAGCATTCCTCCCAGGCAGCCAGATTGACGTGAAGCCAATCCGCGACTACGATACATTCGTTGGCAAGACAATGGAATTCAAGATTGTGAAAATCAACCAGGAGTTCCGCAATGTTGTTGTTAGCCACAAGGCCCTCATCGAGGCTGAACTTGAGGCTCAGAAGAAGGAAATCATCGGCAAGCTCGAAAAGGGTCAGATTCTTGAAGGTACTGTTAAGAACATCACTTCTTACGGTGTATTCATCGACCTCGGTGGTGTTGACGGTCTCATCCACATCACAGACCTCTCTTGGGGCCGCGTGAGCGATCCACACGAAGTGGTTGAACTCGACCAGAAGCTCAATGTTGTTATCATCGACTTCGACGACGAGAAGAAGCGCATTGCTCTCGGCTTGAAGCAGCTCACTCCACATCCATGGGATGCTCTTGACCCTAACCTCAAGGTTGGTGACAAGGTTCATGGTAAGGTTGTTGTTATGGCTGACTACGGCGCATTCATTGAGATTGCTCCAGGCGTAGAAGGTCTCATCCACGTTTCAGAAATGAGCTGGAGCGCACACCTCCACAGCGCACAGGACTTCATGAAGGTTGGCGACGAAGTAGATGCAGTGATTTTGACTCTCGACCGCGACGAGCGTAAGATGAGCCTCGGCATCAAGCAGCTGAAGGAAGACCCATGGGAGAAGATTGAAGAGAAGTATCCTGTTGGCAGCCAGCACACAGCAAAGGTTCGCAACTTCACTAACTTCGGTGTATTCGTAGAAATCGAAGAAGGCGTTGACGGTTTGATTCACATCAGCGACCTCTCTTGGACGAAGAAAATCAAGCACCCATCTGAATTCACAAAGATTGGCGAGCCTATCGAAGTGCAGGTTCTCGACATCGACAAGGAAAACCGTCGTCTCTCTCTCGGCCACAAGCAGCTTGAGGACAACCCTTGGAACAACTTCGAAACTATCTTCACTCAGGACAGCGTTCACAAAGGCAAGATTATCGAAGTGCTCGACAAGGGTGCAGTTATCCAGCTTGAAGGCGGTGTAGAAGGCTTTGCAACTCCAAAGCACCTCGTGAAGGAAGATGGTAGCCAGGCACAGCTTGGTGAAGAGCTTGACTTCAAGGTAATCGAATTCAACAAGGATGCTAAGCGCATCATCCTCTCTCACAGCCGTATCTTCGAAGATGCTGCACGTGCAGAGGCTCGCGAACAGCGCAAGGCTGCCGCTGCTGCTAAGAAGGCTACTCGCCCTCAGAAGGAGCAGGGTCCATCAATCCAGAACAAGGCTGCAAGCCAGAGCCTCGGCGACATCGACGCTCTCGCAGCTCTGAAGGCTGAGATGGAAGGCAAGAAGTAACGAATCGAATCCTTTTCTATAAACGATAGCGAAAACGAAGGCTTTGCCATCTGGATGGCAAGTTTTCGTTTTCGTTTTTTCGTTAATATGGGATAAAGACCTACGGTTTTACATTCAGAAATACACCTTATATATAATATACGCGCGTAAAGATGGAAAAATTTGAGGTGACGGTATTGGGATGCGGAAGTGCTCTGCCAACAGTGAAGCACAATGGCAGTGGCATGGTGGTGAATATTCGAGAGAAATACTTCTTAGTGGATTGTGCAGAGGGAACGCAGGTGGAACTTCGCCGAAACAGAATCCATTTGAATCGTCTCTTCACGGTTTTCATCACTCACCTTCATGGTGACCACTGCTTTGGTTTGATGGGACTCATCTCTACACTAGGACTCTTGGGACGCACTGCCCCACTCCACGTGTATGGGCCACAGGATATTGACACCCTCTATCAGCCACTCATCGACTACCACTGCAACGGCATGACTTACGAAGTGGTGTTTCACCCCATCGACACGCATCAAAACACCTGCATATACGAAGACAGAAGCTTGCAAGTCTTTTCCATCCCCCTGAAACACAGAATTCGCTGTTGTGGATATTATTTTAAGGAGAAAGAATTGTCGCGACATATTCTGAAGGATGCGATAGAAAAATACAACATCCCTATTTCACAAATCAACAATGTGAAAGCAGGACTCGACTATGTCATGCCAAATGGTGAAGTGATTAAGAATGAACTCATCACCACTCCACCAACCCCAGCTCGTTCGTTCGCGTATTGCTCAGACACCGTGTTTCGTCCAGAAATTGCAGAGATGATGAAAGGTGTGGACTTACTCTACCATGAAGCAACCTTTGCAGAAAGCGAAAAGCAACTCTGCTCGAAGGTATATCACTCCACGGCAAAACAAGCTGCTGAGATTGCTCGACTCGCCGGAGCCAAACGACTGATGATAGGACACTATTCGTCAAGATATGATGACGAGTCTATCCTTCAGAAGGAAGCCTCGGAAGTATTCGAAAACACCATTTTAGCTAAAGAAGGACTTGTGGTAACGGTATAATCACAGAAAAATTATAAAAAAAACGCACTAATTCGTAAAAAACAATCGAAAAAATTTGCAAGATTGGTTTACTTACAATAAATTTGCAATTGAAAACCGTGGAATAGGCTGTTGTCAATGGACAATTTGCCTTAAACATGGTACAAAAACATGTAAAATCACGCAAATTACAAAGCATAAAAAAACGACAAAAGAACTTCAAAAATAGTTGCCTATGATGAAGAAGATACTCATAATGATTACTGCGGCTTTCCTCCTTGCCATGCCAATGGAGGTGAAAGCTCAAGATATACAGCAGCAGCGCACAACCATTGAACAGGAGGTGGCTCCAATCACTATTAGTGTGAACGAGTCAACCATTCACATCAAGAATGCCGAGAAGATGGTGATAGAAATCTACAACATGACAGGTGTGAAAGTGGTGACTCAGCGCATTGACAGTTCCGACAAAATGATTGAGTTGGACAACCTGCCAAAGGGATGCTACATCATCAAGATTGGCAAAGTAGCTCGCAAAGTATATCTCCGCTAAACTAATCTGCGGACATCTATAGAAGATTCCTTGTTTATGTCCTCACCAGACATAGACAGGGATTTTTTGATTAAAGAAGATGGAACATGAAACAATTTGACGAGCAAGAACTGGTAGCTCGACTTCAGAATCCTTCGACACAGCGGCGAGCGTTTGAAGAAATGGTGGGCCACTTTGGAGAAAGCCTTTATTGGCAAATCCGAAGGATGGTGACCTATCATGATGATGCAGACGACGTGCTTCAGAACACGTTTCTCAAAGCGTGGAACAGCATAGGGAATTTCAGAGGTGATGCCAAACTGTCCACATGGCTCTTCAAGATTGCCTACAATGAGAGCCTGACGTTCCTGAGCAAGCAGAGAGATACGATTTCGCTCGACACGAATGTGCTGGATGACGATGACGACGCCCCCACCCTTGCCAACACGCTGGAAAGCGATACATACTTCGACGGTGATGAAACGGAAGCCATGCTTCAAGCTGCTGTAGCATCCCTCCCAGCCAAACAACGAGCGGTTTTCAACATGAAGTATTTTCAGGAAATGAAATATGAAGACATGGCGGAAATCACGGGGACAAGTGTCGGAGCCTTGAAAGCATCCTACCACATTGCCGTGAAAAAAATAGAAGAATACTTCCAACAACGAGAATGACAAGTTTGCGTATTGTTTTTTTTCAAAATATATGTAATTTTTTTGCATAAAAGATTAAACTATTTGCCAACTTATCAGTCATAAAGACAAGAAATCTACTTACAATATGAAGCAATTTGACATCAACAATCAAAGCAAGCGCAATCCCTTCACTGTTCCAGATGGTTATTTCGAGAACCTGACGGCACGCGTGATGATGAACATTCCAGAAATGGAAGCTGAGGAGAAGGAAAGCGAGAACCATGCAAAGATTGTGAGTATGGAACCTCGCAAATCATCGCGGAAGTGGATGGGATGGAGTATTGCTGCAGCTGCCTGCATTGCTGTGGCAGCACTCTTTATCACGATTCCAAAAGATTCGAATGGTGTTGGAGAAAGACGCATGGCACAGACAGAAACGTCTGCCACGTATGACTCTGAATATCAGGAGGAAATGTTGGAATATGCCATGGTGGACAACACCGACATCTACAGCTACCTGTCGGGAGCAATGTAATCTAAACCTTTATTTAATGGGGGTAGATTGCATTGTCCCCTTTCGAAAGAAAAACCGAACACGAGATTCTGAAGATAAAATTAACAAACAGAAAGAATGAAACACATGAAAAGAAGTATCATTTACATTATAGCCCTTCTACTACTATCTGTCAATGAGGCTCAAGCACAATTCAATAGGAATGAGCAAAAACAGGAAAGGAAAGAACATCGTCGTTTCAATCCTGAAGAATTTGACAAATGGATGGAACACTTCATCACCCAGGAGGTGGGACTCACCCCCGAAGAAAGCAAGCAGTTCTTCCCTCTTCTCAAAGAAATGCGCCTGAAGCAATTCAAGAACGACCAACAGGGACGCGAAATCATGGGAAAGCTCAATGACCAATCTACAGAAAAGGACTACGAATCGGCCATCAGCAAAACCTTGGAGCTTGACCTGGAAAACAGAAAGATTGAGAAGGAATACTACAAGAAATTCCATAGCGTTCTATCTTGGAAGAAAATCCACAAAGTTCGCTTTGCCATCCAGAAATTCAACATGGAAGCCTTGAGACGCTTCTCCCCTCAGCGCAACAGGTTTAACGGACAGGGACAGCATAAGCATTGGAGATGGGGACAGAAGAACGACTGAAAAAATCGTAGTCCTTCTGCCAAAAGAAGTTGAAGAAAACTCCTTTACAAATAAGATTTTGAAAGCAATTACGACTGTGGGAACAGCGTAGTTGCTTTTTCTTTTATAAATTCTTCCGATTTCGAAGAAAAATGTCTAACTTTGCAAACATAAAGTAAAGTGTGGGACACAGAACAGGTCTGATGTTCCCAAGTTCTTTGTGCAAAGAAGTTCTTGCAAGTTTTCTTTGCCAAGAGTCAGAAATCATCACAAAAAGAAATATATGAACGTCAGTTACAAATGGCTAAAAGAATACGTCGATTTCGACATGACAGCACAGGAAGTGGCAGATGCCCTTACCAGTGTAGGCTTGGAAGTTGACGCTATTGAAGAAGTGCAGTCCATCAAAGGTGGACTCGAAGGACTTGTTGTTGGTCAGGTTCTCACCTGCGAACCCCATCCAAATAGTGACCACATGCATGTATGCACAGTGGATGAAGGTAACAATCATGTGGAACAGATCGTATGTGGAGCTCCAAATGTTGCAGCAGGCCAAAAAGTGATTGTTGCCACTCTCGGCACCAAACTCTATGACGGCGACAAGGAATTTGTCATCAAAAAGAGCAAGTTGCGTGGCATTGAATCGAACGGAATGATTTGTGCAGAAGACGAAATAGGCATTGGTACAAGCCATGACGGAATCATCGTTCTGCCAGAAGATGCCGTTGTGGGAACACCAGCTGCCAAGTATTATGGTTTAGAAAGCGATTGGGTAATAGAGGTTGACATCACTCCCAACCATTCCGATGCTTGTTCTCACTGGGGCGTTGCCCGTGATTTTTATGCATATCTGAAGCAGAATGGCTACGAAACGAGTTTGCACCGTCCATCCGTGGATGACTTCAAAGTGGAATCAAACAATCTCGACATAGATGTTGTAGTGGAGCAAGAGGAAGCATGTCCTCGTTATTGCGCTGTCACAGTGAAGAATTGTGACGTGAAGGAATCTCCTAAGTGGCTCAAAGAGAAACTCAACACCATCGGTCTTCGCCCTATCAACAACATTGTAGATATTACCAACTACATCATGATGGCATACGGACAGCCTCTTCACTGTTTTGATGCAGACATGATTAAGGGTGGTAAGATTGTCGTGAAGGCAATGCCTGAAGGAACTCCTTTTGTGACCCTCGACGGTATAGAGCACAAACTGAGCGAAAAGGATCTTGCCATCTGCAATGCTGAAGAGCCTATGTGTATAGCTGGTGTATTTGGTGGTAAGGGTTCAGGTACATACGAAACGACCAAAGACGTGCTGTTTGAATCTGCTTATTTCCACCCAACATGGATTCGCAAGTCTGCCCGTCGTCATGGTCTTCAAACAGACGCTTCGTTCCGCTTCGAGCGTGGTATCGACCCAGAAGGACAGATTTACGCATTGAAAATGGCTGCCCTCATGGCAAAGGAACTGGCAGGTGGAGAAATTGCCATGGAGATTAAGGATGTCAAGAATGACACACTGCCTAAGAATGCCATTGTGGATTTCGAATATCAATACTGCCGCGACCTCGTTGGCAAGGACATTCCAGTCGAGACGATGCAAAGCATTTGCGAGAATCTGGGTATGAAGATTCTTGAGAAGAATGATGAAGGAATGAAACTTGAAGTTCCTGCATATCGTGTAGATGTAACCCGTCCTTGCGATGTGGTAGAAGAAATCCTCCGTATCTATGGATATGACAATGTGGAAATTCCAACTCAGCTGAAATCATCACTCACTGTGAAGGGTGAACTTGACCGCAGCAACAAATTGCAGAACCTGATTGGTGAGCAATTGGTAGGTTGTGGATTTAATGAAATCCTCAACAACTCGCTTACCAAGACTTCTTACTACGACAACATGGAAGACGTGTGCAAGGCAGAAAACCTTGTTCACATCATGAACCCACTTAGCCAGGATCTGGGTGTTTTACGTCAGACGCTGCTTTTTGGTGGATTGGAAAGCATCAGCCACAATATCAATCGCAAAATTGCCGATTTGAAATTCTTCGAGTTCGGAAATTGCTACTATTTCAATCCAGAAAAGAAACAGGATAATTCAGACCTTGTTCCTTCTGGAGAGACATCTCGCCAGATTCTTGCAGCATATAGTGAAGACTATCACCTCGGTTTGTGGCTCACAGGTAAACGTGTCAACGGCAACTGGGCTCATGCTGATGAGGAATCGTCTGTCTATGAACTGAAGGCATACGTCCTGAATATCCTCACCCGTCTGGGTGTTCCATTCGGTATGCTTGTATTTGGCGAGGCTAAGAATGACATTTTTTCCACATCGCAGACAATTTCAAATCGTGGCGGCAAGCTGATTGTTCAATTTGGTGTTGTCAGCAAGAAGCAAACATCTAAGCTCGACATTGAGGCTCCAGTTTATTTCGCAGACTTCAACTGGAACGCTCTGATGAAAACAGTGAAAAACAAGAGTGTCAGCTTCACTGAGATTCCAAAATTCCCAGCTGTCAGTCGTGACTTGGCACTTCTGCTCGACAAGAATATCGAATTTGCAGAAATCGAGAAAATTGCATATCAGAGCGAAAAGAAAGTGCTCAAAGAAGTTCGCCTCTTCGACGTGTATGAAGGAAAGAACCTTGAAGAAGGCAAGAAGAGCTACGCTGTGAATTTCCTCTTGCAGGATGAGCAGAAAACAATGAACGACAAGCAGATTGAAGCCATCATGAGCAAGATTGAGCAAAACATCTGCAAGCAGCTCAATGCGAAGGTGAGAGGCAAATAATCCTTTTCATATTAGCGGAAGAGACATTTTTGGCAGATGAGAAAGAAGCAGATATTCAGAGTACTCTATTACATTTTGATAGTGCTATGGCTCTTGCAAATCTACTACTCAGGGTTTAACATCTATATCTTAATCCCCACCACTTGTCTTATCATCTGCTATTTTTTACAGAAAGAATAAAACAATAAAAATTAAAATCATACAATCCAATGGGAAGAGCATTTGAATTTCGTAAGGCCCGCAAACTGAAGCGTTGGGGCAACATGGCAAAAACATTTACACGTCTTGGCAAGCAAATCGCTATTGCTGTAGCAGAAGGTGGTCCAGACCCTGAGAACAATTCCCGTCTGCGTGCCATTATAGCTACATGTAAGCATGAGAACATGCCAAAAGACAACATTGAGCGTGCCATCAAGAATGCAGCTGGAAAAGACAAGAACAGCTGGAAAACTATGACATACGAAGGCTATGGTCCTCACGGAATTGCCATTTTCGTTGATACACTTACCGACAACCCAACTCGTACTGTTGCCGATGTACGTTCCATCTTCAACAAATTCAATGGAACCCTTGGCACAATGGGTTCACTCGCCTATCTTTTCGACCACTTCTCCTTGTTTACTTTCAAAGAAAAAGAAGGCATGGATATGGATGAAATGATTCTTGAACTCATCGACTACGGAGTGAGTGACGAATTCGACGAGGAAGAAAATGAGGACACTGGCGAAAAGACCATCACCATCTATGGCGACCCTAAGAGTTTCGCACAGATTCAAAGCTACCTCGAACAAAACGGTTACGAAATTATCTCAGCAGACTTCACATACGTTCCAAATGATTTGAAGGATGTAACAGACGAACAGCGCGAAACGATTGACAAGATGGTGGAGCGTTTGGAAGAATTCGATGATGTTCAGAATGTTTACACCAACATGAAGTAAGAAAACCACATTCTGCATTTAAGAAAAAGAATCTCTAAACCGAACTATGCGAAGATAACAAACCACATCTCACATGGTTCGGTTTTCTTTCCCATAACAATTCAACAAAAACAAGCAATCACTATGAAAATAGAATACCAACCAACAGGCACTTGCTCGAAAATGATACTTGCAGATATTGATGATGAAACAAGAGTCATCAACAATGTGCAGTTCATTGGAGGCTGTCCTGGCAATACACTTGGAGTCAGTGCGCTCGTCAAAGGACAAAAGGTCGATGATGTCATCAAGAAACTTGAAGGAATCAGATGCGGAATGAAGTCCACTTCTTGCCCCGACCAATTGGCTCGTGCTCTCAGGCAAGCATTGCCTAATGGATAAGAACATATCTCCATATATCTACGAAATAGCTATGAAAAAATCTATTCTCTTTCCTCTTTTCTCGGCATTGTTTCTTGTCTCCCTTTCTTCCTGCCAAGAATCGAAGAGCGAACGATTTGAACGAGAAGCCAAGGAATTCACCAAAACGAAATGCCCGTCTGTGAGTGCGGATGGAGTGATTCGCACCGACAGCATGGTTTTTCACAATGATGGCTCTAACGACATGATTTATTATTACACCATCCTTGATGAAAATTCAGAAGCCGTCCTCATTCGAAACATGTCATCCGTCGAAGCAGAACTGCGTCGTGGCATCATCAACAGCGTGGATATGCGCCATCAAAAGGAGGCTCATTTGAATTTCATATACATCTATCGTTCTTCCACAAGTGGCAAAGAGGTGATGAAATTCAAGTTTACGCCACAAGATTATTAACAGATTGAAATACACCCATAAAGAAGAAAGCTCCAGACATCTTTCATGTCCAGAGCTTTCTTTTTATATCTACGATGGAATAGATGGTTTCACCTATTTGTGATAAGTACTATAAATCACTTTCAGCTGTATGTCATCTTGTCCTCCCACCAAACGAGCACTCGTCAAAGAAAAATCATGTGTGAGTCTCACCAGTTTCTTATTACTGTCGTAGGTGGCAACCACAGGTATCAGAAGAACCTTATCCGCATTCTCTGTTGCTGTGTTTTCTTTCTTCTCTTTGAGAATAGTCGTAATCAACTTGGAGATGTTTCCAAATTCGTAGGTATTCGTTGCGGTATTGAATGTTGCCAAGTAAGATGTTTTATCATCCACAAGTGTATATCTTTCGAAATACCCTTTTAGGTAATCATCTAAGCGGACCAACAGAAGTGTCTTTGGAATATCCAACTTAAAGCTATTCTGAAAAGTGGAATTGTAGCGAGTGAAAGTCAAACTTGCCTGATTGATGGTATCTGTAATGTTAATTTGACTCGTTGGCAAGGTTGCTTCAGTGAAAATACCTGCAGGACTCTTCAAATAAGTAGCAGTATTATCAGACAGAAGTGTTTCCAAATTTGAATTGTCAAAACGATTGGCTTGCACAACCTCCTCTGTCGAAACCAAAGAGAAACCAGCCACCGTATCTACCGTTTGTGTTGGAACATCAAATTCCAAGTCCAGACGGCAAGAAGTAATATAGGCAATAGCACCATCACCTTTTTCCAACTTGAAGTAGAATCCCTTACTTCCCGTCAGTCCACTATTAATCCACGTTTCCGAGTTTTGGAAAATATTATTGTTCTTCTTGTAAGCTTCAAAAATGTTCTGCCCCACTGACAAAGGCAACTTAATACTGATGTGAGGAGAATACACCTTCGTTGACCAGCGCACCTTTTCTTCAACATTTCTGTCTGAAAGAGTGTACCATTTTGAAACGATAGGATTTTTTGACTCATCATAGAAACGAGTTGCATCTATATTTGTATAGTAGTTTTCATCAGGGCTCATGACAGAATCGAGCGGATAGACGCTCAACTTGAAGCTTGCCAATGAGTCACCTACGTAAGAACCATAGAACAAACGAAGATAGCAATTCGAAATACTGTCATTTCTCAATAAGGAATCTGCGATGTGACTGTTTTCCAGCACATGAAACTGAGCCAAGAAGTCACTCTGAATCACCGTTCCTGTCTCAGGGTCAGAAAAACGGCCCAAATAGCATGTACTTGTACGAGCAAGCACAGAATCACCCACCTCATAGGAACGTGTCTTCACAGGATAGGTCTGATACTGCTTCGTCAAGAAACTTGTTTCAGGCATCATCCCTACGCCCAATGTGTTTGTCGTGTCATCACAAGAAGTGAAAACAAAAATGATGGAGAGGATTACCAACAAAGTTTTAAGTGTGAATCCTCTGAGAGTATGAAACATATAAACCAAATGTTTATTGTTTAATGATAAATGAATCAATCAAATGAAATGTTTTTAATCTTCGCCACCCATCACCTGCTCATAGAACTGGTTGTAAGCATCTTTGTAGTCCTCGCCTTGATATGGCAGAATCGGAATATCCAAACTCTTGGCATAATCCACAACTTCCGCACTCACATGGTCATCGTCGAAGACTACACCGTCAGAAAACTTGATGGCAATTTTTTGCAACTCATCATAGCCGAATTCCGTGTCGCAAAGGTCCTCAATGTCCGAAAGCACAGCATCCCTGAAAGGAATACAATTCTTTGTGCTCTCACCAAGGTCGTTCTTGAATTCAGGCGACGAAGCAGAAAACACCACTTTCGCATCCGAAAATGAAGGTTCATCAGCGTATGCTTTTTTAATGAAGAGAGGAGCCAGCGCTGTAATCCAACCATGACAATGAATCACATCTGGCACCCAGCGCAATTTCTTCACGGTTTCGAGAACGCCACGTGCATAGAAGATGGCACGCTCTCCATTGTCGGTATATTCCTGACCTTTCTCATCACAAATCATTCCACGTTTCATGAAATAGTCATCATTATCTATGAAGTAGATTTGCATTCGAGCCTGAGGAATAGAAGCCACCTTGATGATCAAAGGATGATCCGTATCGTCAATGATGATATTCATACCCGACAGACGAATCACCTCGTGCAACTGATTGCGGCGTTCATTAATCATCCCCCACTTGGGTGTGAAAGTTCTGATTTCATGACCTGACTCCTGAATAGTTTGTGGGAGAAAACGTCCCATTATTGATTTTGCGTCCTCTGGCACAAACGGAACCATGGCCTGAGTAATAAATAGAATCTTTTTCGCTTTCATTTCTTGCTATTCTCCTTATCTTGGAAAACCTTTAAGCATCAATAACTTCAATCCTTCTTTCAGATGCCATTTTGAGTCATCTCCAAAAGATTAATTCATTGACGCATAAAGATTTGCCTATGCAAAGATATAAAAAATTTTCGTGAAATTAGCAAGTTTTTTACTTTTATTAAGAATTCAGACACTAATATTGCTCGTTTTCATTCGGGAAGTCACAATTCTTTACATCTTCTATATAATGACCAATGGCATCCGTCATGATAGTCGATAAGTCAGCATAGCGGCGTAAGAACTTAGGAGTAAAGCCTTTTGTCATGCCTAACATATCAGCTACAACGAGCACTTGACCATCCACCTTGTCGCCAGCACCAATACCAATAATAGGAATAGTCAGTTCACTCGCTACACGAGCAGCCAACATGGCAGGAATTTTCTCCAGCACGATAGAAAAACAGCCCGCATCCTCCAGCGCATGAGCATCGCTGATGAGCTTCTGAGCCTCGGCTTCTTCCTTCGCACGGACCGTGTAAGTGCCAAATTTGTTGATAGACTGAGGAGTCAGTCCCAGATGACCCATCACAGGAATGCCTGCATCCAGAATCTTCCTGACCGTTTCAATGATTTCCACACCACCTTCCAGCTTCAGCGCGTCGCAGTGACTTTCCTTCATGATACGGATTGCGTTCTTCACACCCTCCGTGCAGTTGGTCTGATACGTTCCAAAAGGCATGTCGCACACCACCAGAGCACGCTGAGTGGCACGAACCACCGACTTAGCATGATAAATCATCTGGTCGAGAGTAATAGGCAATGTAGTCACATTACCAGCCATCACGTTCGAAGCAGAATCACCAACAAGAATCACATCCATGCCAGCTGAATCCACTATCTGAGCCGTTGTATAATCATACGAAGTCAACATGGCAATCTTCTTGCCTTCCTGTTTCATTTGCATCAAGCGGTGAGTTGTCACCTTTCGCTTGTCTTCAACTAAATAACCAGCCATAATAATTTCTGTATTAGTGATTAATTTTTAATTGTTACAAATTTACCGTCCCACAAAATTCATTTTGTGGTCCACTATCTCCTCATAGCTCAAGCCCTTGAAACTATCCACCACAAGGCTGCACCTGCTTTCAATCACCTCACGTGGATTCGTAGTCGGGAAGCCAATCGTAAACATACCTGCACGCATACCAGCTTCCAGTCCTGTCAGTGCATCCTCAAACACCACACATTCCTCTATCTTTGCGTCAAACACCTTTGCGCCCAACAAATAGCAGTCAGGATTCGGTTTTGAAGCAGTAAACATCTCAGCAGTCAGCAAGCGGTCGAACAAATCATCAAAATAAGGAATACAACGTCGCAGGCTACTCATCTTCTTTTCGTTCGAACTCGTCACCACCGCACATTTCACTCCTCTTCCATGAATGTCGCGGACGAAATCTTCTGCACCCTCCACAAACTCAAACTTCATTTGTGCTTCGTAGGCATCCAACTCCTCCTCTATCTGTTCATGCTTTTCCACAGGGAAATATCTATTCAATATCTGTGTCAGCGTTGTTCCCTTGATGACATCACAGAAGTTCTCAATCTCGGGATGATAGCGTTTGCCCATATCGCCCCAAAACACTGAATACTGTCCTTCAGAATCCACCAACGTGCCATCCACATCGAACAGCGCTACTTTAAATAATTCGTTCAACATATAATATATAATTTACAATTAAGAATGTAGAATGAAGAATAAATTTTTACCCTGCTCATTCGATGAGAAATTTTCATTCTTCATTCGGAGCGAAGCGACTATTCTTCATTCTTCATTTAAGCGTAGCGCTCATTCTTCATTCGGAGCGAAGCGACCATTCTTCATTCTTCATTTAAGTTGAGCGTCCATGGTCCCGAAACCATATAGCGTTTCAGCACGTCCAGTTCGAAATCCACACCAGCAATGATACCATATTGGCGCAGCTTCTGCTCCACCGTCTTGCGTGCCAATTCGGGATGGTTGTTTTGCTCGCTCAGATGGCATAGCCACACATGCCGCAACCCCTCATGGAAATTGTCAGCCAATACCTGCGCCGTTTGGTCATTACTCAGATGTCCCGTACCACAAGTGATACGCTTCTTCAGATATTGAGGATAAGGACCATTGCGAAGCATCTCCGCATCGAAGTCTGCCTCTATCATCAGATAGTTAGCCTTGCCAATATAAGTGTTCACCTCGTCCGTAGGTGTACCAATGTCTGTCATCACGCAGAAAGTGTCTCCGTCTGTCGTCTCAATGCAGTAACCCACATTCTCCGTCGCATCATGAGGCAACGGAAACGCAGTCACAGTCAGCGTCGTTCCCAGTTCGAAAGGAACCCCCTTTTCTATGTTCACGTCGCGACTTATCTCCACCTTTCGCATGGCATGATAATTATGGCGCATACCTTCATGAATCTCAGCAGTCGTAAAAACCTTCAGGTTCAAGTCATTGCTTACGTACCCCGCAGCCTTGATATGGTCAGCATGGTCGTGAGTGATGAGAACACCTCGCAAGATGGAAGTATTCAAGCCATACTCCCTTGTATAGCGCTTCAGCCTGCGGATTCCTATCCCCGCATCAATCAGCACAGCATCAGTACCATTGCTCACGTATGAGCAATTACCACTACTTCCGCTTCCAAAACATACAAACTGTAGCATTGTATTAAGATTTTGCTGCAAAGTTACAAGTTTTTTCCCACACCGCACCTCTATCAATAATTAAAACACGTCAATGAATGTTTAAACATTACTAATTTAAAAGCTTTTTCATTGTGATTGATGAAAAAAATGGTTAAATTTGCAGCGACAGTTTTCTTAACTTCTCAACCATAACGATAACCACAACCCGAACTTTCCATCCGGATGGCGGTTAAGGTTAAGAACTTAAAAACTCAAAAACTCAAAAACTTAAAAACTTAAAAACTTAAAAACTTAAAAAGCCTCACCCCCGACCCCTCTCCGAAGGGCGAGGGGAGTGGATAGAGAGGAAAAAAATCCTTCTAAATCCTTTAAATCCCTGATTAAAAACTCAAATACTTAAAAACATAATCAAAATGAAGAAAATCAGTTTTTTCGCAGCCATCCTCTCCAGCTCCATGTTTTTCGCTGGATGTGGCACCCAGTCCTCTTCCTCCAACGTAGGTAATATCCTCGGAAACATCGCCACCAGTGTCCTCACCGGCCAAGACGCAGCATCAGCAGCCACGGGAGCTATTACCAACGGTTCTGCTATCAGCAGTATCATCGGAATCCTCACCAGCGGACTCTCATCCTCCGCCAACGCTAACAGCATCTATGGCACTTGGGTCTATTCCGAACCAGCCATCCAGTTCGAAAGCGAGAACGCATTGGCACAAATCGGCAGTGGCGTGGTCAATAACATTGTCCAGAACAAGTTGGCACCATACTACAAGAAAATCGGCATCACCCCTGGCAAGTTCTCCCTCACATTCAACCAGGACAACACCTTCGTTTACACCATGAACGGAAAGCAGTACAACGGCACTTACACCTACGATGCCAAGTCCAAGACCGCCAACATCCAGGGCAGCATCCTTTCTTTGCCAACTTGCTATGTCACACTTTCCACCTCTGAGCTGGCACTCACCTACGACTCATCCAAGATGCTCAACATCGCACAAGCAGTTGCTGCCAAGTCGGGCAATGCCACCCTCGGTGCCATCTCCGACCTCTCTTCCACCTACAAAGGCATGAAGACTGGATTCCTCTTCAAGAAACAATAATTCGAACAACACAACAGAACATTACAACTTTACCCGAGAGTACATTTCCACTCTCGGGCTATTATTTTTCCATAACAAAGGAACTGCCACGCGATTTCGGGATAAGAATCATTCTCAACATGGCACGTGTAAGCTTGCATAGGGAATAACAACCAGAAAAGTTTTGAATCGACTGGCGTTTTCATTGGGTTGTGCTGAAAAGTCGAGCCCTCAGCGTTTTTCAAGCGAGCCCTCGTTTGAATCACGACGAGGGCTCGCTGTTTCGACAACGAGCCCTCGCAGCTTTTATTGAATCAAAAAGTGTTTCAGGCAATTCTCTTTCCGAACTGTCGTGAGGACTAATAGCTGACAGGAAAGTGGTAAACAACTGGGAGATGGTCGGAGAATCCACCAAGATAGACGGGTCCTTGGTAGGTTCTCGATGGCTTTCTTCCTCCAAAAGACGTGTCGTCCTGAAACAAGAAAGGCAAAGAAAGTGTACGGACAGAGGTGGAGAGATGAGCAAGCGATGGACTCACCCAAATTTGGTCAATCCATTCCCAAACACCTCGATACTTGTAAGACCCCAAAGGTAATTTAGCGACAAGATTGCGCATGGACAGACAGAGGCGAGCAAAAGTCTTGATGTCGGCAGATGCGGGTGGTGCATTGAAATCACCTGCAAGAAGAATGTATGCTTGTGGTGACTGACGGAGCAGAACATGGATGTCTTGCGCCATGAGACGAAGCAGCTCTTTTCGTTTTTGTCGTGCCTCTTCACGCCCAAGTTGGGAGGGGAGATGGACTGCGTAGATGTGAAGTGTGTCACCAGAAGAAATACGTCCCCAAACATGTAGTATGTCGCGAGTGGGAAGCCACCCTTTCGCTGCAAGCAGAGAGTCTGAAAGTGCAATTGTTTGGGAGTTGATGAAATGAAAACTCAATGGTTGATAAACGATAGCCAGGTTCATGCCTCGGTCGTCAGGAGCATCCGTCATCAAGTATTGATACCCTAAAGAAGCAAGGGGTGTTTGATGGACGAGATAGGAAAGACAAGAATCGGATTCCACTTCCTGTAACACTGCGATGTCCAACGGTTTAATGGTATCGGCTGCAAGCATGACCTGAGCTATGCGTTGCATCTTTCGAGCAAAGCGAAAACGTGTCCAGCGTTGCTTTCCCTGTGGCAGGAAATCCGTGTCTTGATGATGAGTGGACTGAATGGTATCAAAAGCGTTTTCGCAGTTGTAGGTCAGCAATGTAAAGAATGTCGAGGCTTGAGAGAAGGCTTCGATTGAGAAGAAAAAGAGAAGAAGAAATAAATGAAGAATGAAGAATGTAGAATTAAGAATGGATTTTACACTGCTCATGGAATTGGTAATTTTTACACTTCATTCTACATTCTTCATTCTTCATTTTCCCCTCTTCATTCTTCATTTTCTTGTTATCTTTTGTTCGTCGTAAGCAATTTTTGCTTGACGGAGAATATCGGACGAAAAGATGAAGTCCTGAAGAGGCTTGTTGGTGGCATCCATGATTTCCTTGTTCGAGCCTTGCCACTCAGCCCTGCCTTCGCAGATAAAGGTGATGTTCTCGCCAATACCCATCACTGAATTCATGTCGTGGGTATTCACGATGGTCGTGATTTGGTCTTCGTGTGTAATGCCCTGGATGAGTTCGTCGATGACGATGGATGTCTTCGGGTCGAGTCCAGAATTGGGTTCATCGCAGAAAAGGTATCGTGGTTGAAGCACAATGGCACGAGCAATGGCAACACGTTTCTGCATACCGCCCGACAGTTCTGCTGGCAACTTCTTGTCGGTCCCCTTGAGGTTGACTCGCTCCAAGCATAGCTGTGCCCGTTTCACTCGCTCATCACGCGAGAGGTCGGAAAACATATCCAGCGGAAACATGACATTCTCCAAAACGGTGAGCGAGTCGAAAAGTGCTGCACTCTGGAAAATCATTCCCATCTCACGACGCAGAAGAATCTTTTCTTTCTTTGGCATACTGACAAAATCGCGGTCGTCGTAGAGAATCTGTCCCTTGGTGGGTGTGAGCAGTCCCACGATATTTTTCATGAGCACGGTCTTACCACTACCACTCTGTCCAATGATAAGGTTGATTTGTCCGTTTTTGAAAGTGGCATTGATGTCTTTGAGTACTTCCTTGTCGTCGAATGACTTGAAAAGATGGGAAACTTGTATCATAATGAGGAATGAGGAATCGTTTTATGTGAGGATTTGGGTGAGGAAGACGTCTGCAAAAAGAACCAGGATGGATGAAGCGACTACGGCATCGGTGGATGCTTTTCCCACTTCTACAGAACCTCCCACCACACTGTAACCCTTGAAGGCTGAAACACTGGAAATGATGAAGGCATAGACAACAGCCTTAATCATTCCACACCAAAAGAACCATTGGTTGAAATCGTATCGGAATCCTTCGTCAAGCTCTGGGATGGTGGTAATGCCCATGAAGGACGTGGCGTAAGCTCCAACGATTCCAGCAAACACGCTGAGGGTGACAAGCACCGGCATCATGGTCATGAGTCCGAGAATCTTAGGAAGGATGAGATAGTTGGCAGAATTGACTCCCATAATATCCAGTGCATCAATTTGTTGAGTGATTCTCATTGTACCTAATTCTGAAGCGATATTAGAGCCTACTTTTCCCGATAGGATGAGACACATGACGGAAGAGGAAAATTCGAGAAGCATGATTTCACGAGTGGTGTAACCCACCACCATTCGCGGCATCCATGCGCTCTGAATGTTGAGTTTGATTTGCAGACAGATGACTGCACCAATGAAGAAAGAGATGATGAGAACAAGACCGATGGAGTTGTAGCCCAACTGGTACATTTCGGTCACATATTGTTTGTAGAACATACGCATACGGTCGGGCACTGCCAAGGTGCGTCCCATCGTCTGCACATATTGTCCTAATTCTGTGAGCGAGCGTTTGAGTGAAATCATTGCAATGAAAGATGAAAACTTATTTCAAACTGCAAAAATAAGAAAAAATTTGTTGGTATGCCGTCTTTTGGGGCAAAAAAATCCATTTTGAACGAAATACGCCTGTGCAAAGAAAGGACATAGAGGATTCACGGCATGAACAAATGACAAACGGCTAACGCAAAAAGGGCACAGCAATTATTCACGACGAAGGGCCATGAAATCCGTTTTACAAGCCCACGGCTATCGCAAGATTTTGTTAATTTAATTTGATTTAACATATCTTTTTACGACAGATTGCAAGAATTAAGCAAAGAATTACTACTTTTGCAAAATATTATTACGATTCAGAATGGCAGAAGATATTTTGAAAAGCGCAACGACCAATGCTGGCGATGCTGAAGTGCCAGAATTTTCAGAAGACCGTCAGACGCTTTACACTCGCCACTTGGTGAAGACTTACGGAAAGCGAACGGTGGTGAACGATGTTTCCATCCACGTGAGGCAAGGCGAAATCGTTGGGCTGCTGGGTCCGAACGGTGCTGGCAAGACCACTTCTTTCTATATGACAACCGGACTGGTGGTTCCCAACGGTGGCAAGGTGTTTCTGAACGACACCGAAATCACGCACTACCCCGTAGCGAAACGAGCACAAGCTGGCGTAGGCTATCTGGCACAGGAAGCATCAGTGTTTAGGACCATGAGTGTGGAGGACAATCTGATGACTGTGCTCGAAATGCGAAAAGACATCACTCGGGAACAACGAAAGGAAAAGATGGAAAGTCTGCTCGATGAGTTCCGTCTTCAAAAGGTGAGGAAGAACAACGGCAACCAGTTGTCGGGTGGTGAGCGTCGTCGCTGCGAGATTGCACGATGCCTTGCCATCGACCCGAAATTCATCATGCTTGATGAACCGTTCGCTGGTGTTGACCCTATCGCTGTGGAGGACATTCAGTACATCGTATGGAAACTGAAGGACCGTAACATTGGCATTCTCATCACCGACCACAACGTACAGGAAACACTCTGTATCACGGACCGTGCCTATCTGCTGTTCGAGGGAAGAATCCTGTTCAAGGGTACTCCTCCCGAATTGGCTCAAAATACAATTGTGAAAGAAAAATATCTTGGCTCCACTTTTGTGCTTCGTCCAAAGGACTTCCAGCTCATCGGAGAAAAGAAACAAAGGGAAAGCGAGGAATGAGATTTCATTTTATAATTTGGAATTAGAAATTAGGAGTTAGGAATATATTCCACATTTCTCATTCCTCATTCCTCATTAATTCATGAAAATTTTAATTCTTCATTCTCAAGTCAAGCTTCACAAAAAACTACCAGGGAAGAACATGGAGAAAGAAAACATACTGAACGAGGAAAGTATCAAGGAGGATTTGCGCTACTTGCAACTGTTGGCGCAGAGCTATCCTACGATTGCAGATGCAAGTACTGAAATCATCAATTTGGAGGCAATCCTGAATTTACCAAAGCCTACGGAACACTTCATCAGTGACCCTCATGGAGAGAGCGATGCCTTCAACCATGTGCTGCACAATGCATCGGGATATGTGAAGAGAAAGGTAGAGGAAATCTTTGGAACAACACTCCGAAAGGTGGAAAAGAAAGAGCTCTGTACGCTCATCTATTATCCCGAACAAAAACTCCAACTCATCAAGGCTACTGAACAGAACCTCAACGACTTTTATGTAACAACTCTCAACCAACTCATCAAGGTGTGCAGAGAGGTTTCATCGAAATACACCCGTTCGAAAATCCGCAAGGAACTGCCTAAGGAGTTTGGCTACATCATTGAGGAATTGCTGCACGAAAGCTATAGCGCATACGGAGAGAAGAAACACGAATACTACAACGTCATCATGCAGTCAATCATCGACACACATCGTGCCGATGAATTTATCATAGAAATCTGCAAGCTCATTCAGAAGCTCGCCATCGACCGCCTTCATCTTCTGGGTGACATCTTCGACCGTGGTCCTGGCGCACACCTCATCATGGAAACTCTCTGCAACTACAACCACTTCGACATCGTTTGGGGAAACCACGACATCGAATGGTTTGGAGCAGCAGCTGGAAACCGTGCTTGCATCTGCAATGTGCTCCGCATCACCCTACGCTATGGAAACCTCCCTACGCTCGAAGACGGCTATGGCATCAACCTCCTGCCTCTTGCCACTTTTGCTATGGAGGTATATCACGACGACCCTTGTGAATTCTTCCAAGTTAACTCTTTAGGTAGAGACCTCAACATGGACGAGAAAGCGCTTCGGCTGAGTGCTATGATGCACAAGGCTATCTCCGTGATTCAGTTCAAAGAAGAGGCGAAAATCATCAACCGCCGTCCTGAATTCGAGATGGAAGACCGCAAATTGCTCCACCTCATCGACAAGGAAGCGGGTACCATCACACTCGGAGGAAAGACCTACGAGCTGAGGGACAAGAATTTCCCTACCATCGACCCTGCCAACCCCTACGAGCTGACTGCCGACGAAGAGCAGGTGATGCAGAAAATTCGCCACTCCTTCCTCACCAGCGACAAGTTGCGCCGACACATCGACTGCCTCTTGGCACACGGTTGCATGTACTCCATCTCCAACTCCAACCTCATGTACCATGCCTCTGTGCCTCTCAACGAAGACGGTTCTCTGAAGGAAGTGGAGATTCGAGGAAAGAAATACAAAGGTCTCGAACTGATGAAGAAGACGGGCTACATCGTTCGCGAAGCATTCAGCAACGACATCGACGACGAAGAAAAGCAATTCGCCATCGACTACATCTGGTATCTGTGGTGTGGCAAGAACTCTCCACTTTTCGACAAGGACAAGATGACCACCTTCGAACGATACTTCATTGACAACCCAGAGGCATACGTGGAGAAGAAAGGCTACTACTACCACTATAACAACGACGAGAAAATCGTTGATATGATACTCGACAGCTTCGGTGTGGATGGCGAACATCGGCACATCATCAACGGACACGTGCCTGTGAAGACCATCAAGGGTGAGAACCCTGTGAAAGCAAATGGCAAGCTGCTCGTCATCGACGGAGGTTTTTCTCTCGCCTATCAACCACAGACAGGCATCGCTGGCTACACCCTCACATTCCATTCGCGCGGTTTGGACTTGGTACAGCACCAGCCGTTCCGTTCTGCAAAGGAAGCTATCATCAGTGGCGACGACATCAAAAGCTCCACGCAAATCGTGGAGATGAATTCGAAGCGTATGTATGTGAAAGACACCGACAAAGGTAAAATACTGAAAGCCAAAGTAGATAACCTGAAACGGCTGCTCTATGCTTACCGCAATGGCTTCATCAAGGAATTATCCAAGTGAGCCAACCCTGTGCCTTCCGCATACCCACTGTTCCAACTCATAAATTTTTCTCCCTACTAATCCTTAAAAATAGATTTCAGCATGGAAGAAGACAGATTTCAACTCACACAAATCGAACTCGATGCAGCCTGGAATGCAGGACCGCTCGACTACATCGGGCTCATCACCGACGCTTATCTGAACACGCTCGACGGACAACTCACGGAGTACAACATGGATGCACTCAGCGCCGACCAACACACGCTCCTCGCCTATCGCTACATCCTCGACGAGGTGATGGAAGGTGGATTCATCCAGCTCATCCAGAACGGCTATGGCCCTTACGTGCTCGACGGACCATTTGCCATGATGATGAAAAAGCACTGGGAACTGGTCGATTTCGGCAAGTTCATGTACGAAGTGAAGAAAGTCTATCATCAGAACAAGGCAGAACTGGAGGCCGATTTGAGCGAAGACGAATTTATGGCACTCTATGAGCAACAAGAGAAGATGAACGAGCTGGGAGACGAGTTCCTCGACAAATACCAGGAAGAGGTGACTCCATCCATAGCCGACTACGTGAGAAAGAACGAGGAAATATTCGTAAAATAAATGGCAAAAAAAACAGTTAAAAACCAATCCATCAACATCAAGAACAAGCGCGCACCCTTCGACTACGAATTCATTGACCAATTCACAGCAGGCATCGTCCTCACAGGCACAGAAATCAAGTCCATCCGCATGGGAAAGGCAAGCCTCGTGGACACCTACTGCTACTTCGTGGCCAACGAACTGTGGGTGAAAAACATGAACATTTCGCTCTACATGCAAGGTTCGTACAACAACCACCAAGTGCGTCGCGACCGTAAACTTCTCCTTAACAAGAAAGAGCTACGCAATTTGGAGCAAGACTCCAAATCGCCTGGCTACACCATCGTGCCCATTCGTCTCTTCATCAACTCCAATGGACTGGCAAAACTCGACATCGCTCTTGCACGAGGCAAGAAGGAATTCGACAAACGACAGTCGCTCAAGGAGAAAGAAGACCGCAGAGAAATGGACAGAGCTATGAAACATTAATCATCAATGCAGACACCACTAAACGACATCATCAAGGAACGCATTCTCATCCTCGATGGAGCGATGGGAACCATGATTCAGCAGTATGGCCTATCCGAAGAGGATTTCCGTGGCACACAATTCATCGACACGCCCGGACTCCAGAAAGGCAATAACGACCTCCTGAACATCACTCGTCCCGACATCATCCGCGACATCCATCGCAAATACCTCGATGCCGGTGCCGACATCATTACCACAAACACCTTCTCCTCGCAGCGCATTTCGATGGAGGACTACCACGTGCAGGACTATGTACCCCAAATCGTGGCAGCAGGATGCAGCATCGCCCGCACCCTTGCCGACGAATACACCAAACGCAACCCATTGAAGCCACGCTTCGTGGCAGGTAGCGTGGGGCCTACCAATAAGTCGTGTACCATCAGTCCCGATGTCAACGACCCTGCAGCTCGCAACCTCGACTTCGACTCCTTGGCTCTTGCCTATCAGGAACAAATCGAGGCACTGCTGCAAAACGGAGTCGATGCCATCCTCTTCGAAACCATTTTCGACACGCTCAATGCCAAAGCAGGCATCTATGCAGCACAGGAAGCCATGCGTTCCACCGCCATCCATCGCCCCATCATGCTCTCCGTCACCATTTCCGACGTGGCTGGGCGCACCCTCTCCGGACAAACACTCGATGCCTTCCTTGCCTCCGTTCAACATGCCGACATCTTCTCCGTCGGACTCAACTGCTCTTTCGGTGCCCGTCAGCTCAAGCCATTCCTGCGCCAATTAGCCAGCAAAGCACCTTATTATATTAGTGCACACCCCAACGCAGGTCTGCCCAACTCACTCGGTAGCTACGACCAGACTCCAGAGCAGATGGCAGAGCAAATACGCGAGTACATCGACGAAGGCCTTGTCAACATCGTAGGAGGATGCTGCGGCACCACCGACGAATTCATTGCCCTCTATCCATCCCTCACTTCAGGCAAAGCACCTCATCAACCAGCGCCACCCACTCAGCACCTTCAACTCTCAGGACTCGAACTATTGGAACTCACGCCCGAACGTCGCTTCATCAACGTGGGCGAACGCTGCAACGTAGCTGGTTCCCGAAAGTTTCTCCGTCTCATCAAGGAGCACAACTACGAGGAAGCCCTCAGCATAGCTCGCCAGCAAGTGGAAGACGGATCCCTCGTGCTCGACATCAACATGGACGATGCCCTACTCTCTGCACAGACAGAAATGACCCATTTCCTGCGCCTCCTCATGTCCGACCCCGACATATCGAAAGTGCCCATCATGATCGACTCCTCCCAGTGGGAAGTCATCGAGTCAGCACTCAAATGCGTACAAGGCAAGTGCATCGTCAATTCCATTTCCCTCAAGGAGGGAGAAGCCACATTCCTTGCCCATGCCCAAGCCATACAACGCCTCGGAGCAGCTGTCGTCGTCATGGCATTCGACGAAGAAGGGCAAGCCACCACCTACCAGCGCAAAATCGCCATCTGCGAACGAGCCTACCACCTCTTGGTTGACAAGCTCGATTTCAATCCGCTCGACATCATCTTCGACCCCGCCGTACTCACCGTAGCAACAGGCATGGACGAACACGCCAACTATGCCCTCGACTTCATCCGCGCCACCCAATGGATTCGCACCCACCTGCCTGGAACACACGTGAGCGGAGGAGTGAGCAACCTCTCCTTCGCATTTCGAGGCAACAACTACCTGCGCGAAGCCATGCACGCCGTGTTCCTCTACCACACCATTTCAGCAGGACAGGACATGGGCATCGTAAACCCAGCCACACAAGTGCTCTACACCGATATTCCCCATCCCCTCCTCACCGCCATCGACGACGTACTTCTCAACCGCCGTGCCGATGCCACAGAGCGACTCATTGCCATGAGCGAGCAGATGAAGCAGACACCCGCCGACAATGCTTCCAGCGCCACAACCCGCCACGAAGAACTGCCCGACTGCGACGAACGCCTACGCCATGCACTCATCAAAGGCATCACCGACCACCTCGAAGCCGACCTCACCGAAGCACTGCAGAAGTACCAAGGCAATGCCGTCAGCATCATCGAAGGACCACTCATGGATGCCATGAACCAAGTGGGCACACTCTTCGGCAGCGGAAAAATGTTTCTGCCACAAGTCGTGAAAACAGCACGAACCATGAAGCGAGCAGTAAGCATCCTCCAGCCCTACATCGAAGCAACCCGACAAGAAGGAACAGCCAGAGCCGGCAAAGTACTCCTCGCCACCGTCAAAGGCGATGTACACGACATCGGAAAGAACATCGTCAGCGTAGTTCTCTCCTGCAACAACTACGAAATCATCGACCTCGGCGTGATGGTGCCAGCAGAAACCATCGTGCAGAAAGCCATCGACGAACAAGTTGACATCATCGGACTCAGCGGACTCATCACCCCCTCGCTCGAAGAAATGGTCAGCGTAGCACGTCTCCTGCAAGAACGCGGGCTACACATTCCCCTGATGATAGGCGGAGCCACCACCAGCGAACTGCACACAGCCCTCAGGATAGCACCCGTCTATTCAGCACCCATCGCCTGGATGAAAGACGCATCGCAAAACGTACTCGCCGCCGCACGACTCCTCCATCCCCAGCAGCGGGAAACCTTCACCGCCGAACTCCAAGAGAAGTACCAAAACCTGCGAGAAGAGCACGAAAAAACCTCCTCCTCCCCACTCTCCTTAGAAGAAGCAAGGAAAAGGAAGCCAAAACTATTCAATTAGAACCATCCAACCCAAGACCCACTCAGAAGACCCTCCCCATCCCTCCCAGTGAGGGAGGGAGTGAAAAGTGATAAATTCGCAAACAAACCGGACGGTATTTTTAACTTTCAACTTTTCATTTTCAAGCTGGGTGACTACTCCCTCCCTCACAGGGAGGGCTGGGGTGGGTCTTCTGTTGGGGAGGGTCTTTTTTTAGAACAGCAGTTCTCGATACTTAGGAAGTGGCCAGCATGCATCGTCAACAATTAGTTCGAGCTTGTCAATCTCGTAGCGAATCAAGTCCATCTTGGGAGCCACCGAGTCGTGGTACGCAATAGCCTTCGCGTGCTCATCCTCAATCTTGTTAGCCACCTTGCGAGCATTCACCAGCTCCTCCACAAGCCGCTCAATCTCACCCGTTCGCCTCGCAATCTCCTCAATGATTTTCACATTTCGAGCAGATAACTCATCCACCTTCTCAGCAGCAAACACCCGTCCCATCATTTCCACATTCGCCAACAGCTGGCTCTGGTAGCGCGTAGCCACAGGGATGATGTGATTCATCGAGAGGTCGCCCAGCACACGAGCCTCAATCTGTATCCTCTTCGTGTACGTTTCCCACTTCACCTCATTGCGAGCCACCAACTCCTTTTCGCTCATCACACCCATCGACTCAAACATCCGAATGCTCGACGGCGAGAGATAGCGCTCGAAAATCCTTGGGCACGACGTTTCCACATCCAGTCCCCTCCTCTCAGCCTCTGCTACCCATTCGTCACTATAGCCGTTGCCGTCGAAACGAATCGGACTACAAGCACGGATATCCTCACGAACAACGTCGAGAATAGCATGGAACTTCGCCGTGTGACCCGTATTCTCAGCATATTCAGGACGCTGCACATAATCAGCCATCCGCTCATCCACCCGACGCTTGAAATCCGTCAACGCCTCTGCCACAGCCGAGTTGAGCGTAATCATCGCCGACGCACAGTTAGCCTCCGAACCCACCGCACGGAACTCGAAGCGGTTACCCGTGAAAGCAAAAGGAGACGTGCGGTTGCGGTCCGTGTTGTCAATCATCAGCTCTGGAATCTCAGGAATATCCATTTTCAGCCCCTGCTTACCCATCATCACCAGCCCACCGTTGTCAGCCTGCGCAATATGGTCGAGTAATTCACTCACCTGCTTGCCCAGGAAACTGGAGATGATAGCAGGAGGAGCCTCGTTCGCACCCAAACGATGCGCATTAGAGGCAGACATGATAGAAGCCTTCAGCAAACCGTTATGACGCCACACACCCATCAGCGTTTCCACAATAAACACCACAAAGCGCAAATTCTGCTCCACAGTCTTCCCTGGTGCATGGAGCAGCACACCCGTGTCAGTTGAAAGGCTCCAGTTGTTATGCTTGCCCGAACCGTTGATGCCCGCGAAAGGCTTCTCATGCAGCAACACACGGAACCCATGCTTGCGAGCCACCCGCTTCATCACACTCATCAACAGCATGTTGTGGTCAACAGCCAAGTTCGTTTCCTCGAAAATTGGAGCCAATTCAAACTGGTTAGGAGCCACCTCGTTGTGGCGTGTCTTGCAAGGAATGCCCAGTTCCAGCGCCCGAATCTCCAACTCCTTCATGAAAGCCTGCACACGGTCGGGAATCGTACCGAAGTAGTGATCATCCATTTGCTGGTTCTTCGCAGCATCGTGCCCCATCAGCGTGCGACCCGTCAGGAGCAAGTCGGGACGAGCAGCAAACAGACCCTCATCCACCAAGAAATACTCCTGTTCCCAACCCAAGTTGGAAGTCACCTTCTTGACCGACGGGTCGAAAAAGTGGCAAACCTCCGTGGCAGCCACATTCACCGCATGGAGCGCACGAAGAAGCGGAGCCTTGTAGTCGAGAGCCTCACCGCTATAGCTGATAAAGACAGTCGGGATGCAGAGCGTGTCGTCAATGATGAACACAGGACTCGTTGGGTCCCAAGCCGAATAGCCACGAGCCTCGAACGTACTTCTGATACCACCCGATGGGAAAGAACTCGCATCAGGTTCCTGCTGCACCAGCAACTTACCCGTGAAATCCTCCACCATGCCTCCCTTGCCGTCGTGCTCAATGAAAGAGTCATGCTTCTCAGCCGTCCCTTCAGTCAACGGCTGAAACCAGTGCGTGTAGTGAGTGACACCGTTCTCCGTTGCCCACTGCTTCATACCAGCTGCCACAGCATCTGCCACATTGCGGTCAAGACGTGCACCATTGTCTATCACATCAATCATCTTCTCATACACATCCTTCGGCAGATACTTGAACATCTTTTCGCGGTTGAACACCTTTTTGCCAAAATACTCACTGGGTCTTTCCACAGGAACCGACACTTCGAGGGGCTTTCTCTTGTAAGCCTCCTCCACTACTTTGAATCTTAAATTTGTCATAAAGTAAGTTTTTAAGTTTTTGAGTTTTTGAGTTTATATGTGTATGTCTCCTAAAGAACTTTTAGTTCGGCGAAGCCAAATAGACTAATTGTACTAAATTTTAAAATTTTACCGATTTTGCAAATTTCTTTAGGAAACCCCTTTTCATTTTAACACTCATTCTACTCCCCTCGCCTTTGGAGAGGGGCTGGGGGTGAGGCTTTTTCACCTTTTCATCCACTTCTCAATCCTCTCTATAGCCTCCTCCGTCTGTTCATGGCTACCGAAAGCCGTAAAGCGCACGTATCCTTCACCACTCGGTCCGAAGCCCACGCCTGGCGTACACACCACTTGTGCCCCATAGAGCATCTGCTCGAAGAACTGCCATGAACTAACACCATCAGGTGTGCGCATCCACACATACGGTGCATTCTCACCGCCATACACCTCCAGTCCTAATCCTCTCAGCGTATCCAATAAACGAGAGGCATTCTGCATGTAGTACGCTATCGTTTCCTTCACCTGACTCTTTCCCTCAGGCGTATAGATGGCTTCGGCAGCCCGTTGGCTCAAATAGCTCGTACCATTGAATTTAGTAGATTGCCTGCGCAACCACAATGGGTTCAGCGGAATCCGTTCCCCCTGCAGAGTGGCAGCAGTCAAGTCCTTAGGCACAATGGTATATCCACAGCGCACACCCGTGAATCCAGCCGTCTTGGAATAACTGTGAAATTCAATAGCGCACTTCCTGGCACCACGAATCTCATAAATGGAATGAGGAATGTCGGGATTCTGGATATATGCCTCGTATGCAGCATCGAAGAAGATGAGAGTGTCGTTCTTCAGAGCATAGTTCACCCATTTGCGCAATTCATCCTTCGTCAGCACCGTACCCGTCGGATTGTTAGGATAGCAAAGATAAATCACATCCACCCTCCTGTCGGGCAAGGCAGGAACAAAGCCGTTCTCAGCCGTGCAAGGCAGATACACCACATTCGACCATCGTCCTTCATCATCCTTCGTTCCCGCTCTGCCAATCATGGCATTCGAATCGAGATAAACAGGATAAATAGGGTCTGTCACACCCACAGAATTATCCCAGCGAATCAACTCCTGGATGTTGCCCGTGTCGCTCTTCGCACCATCGTTGATGAACACCTCGTCAATATCCAGATGAATGCCGCGTGGCAAGAAATCATTTTTCAGGATAGCTTCTCTCAAAAAGTCGTAACCCTGTTCAGGTCCATAGCCACGGAATCCCTCATCCGTGCCCATCTCATCACAAGCCCGATGCATCGCCTCGATGACAGCAGGACACAGAGGCTGAGTCACATCACCAATGCCCAGACTAATCAGCCCAGCTTGTCGGCGAGTAGTTCGGAACACATTCACCCTTTTCGCAATATCAGCAAAAAGATAATTGCCTGGTAGTTTCAAGAAATGTTCATTTACAAGTGCCATATATATATTAGTTTTTGAATAGCCCCCTCCAGCTCCCCCAAGGGGGAGGGTCACCATCCGGGTGACTACTCCCTCCCTCACAGGGGGGGCTGGGGAGGGTCCTTACTTTTAACTTTCCACATCTCCTTCAAACACAAACTCCGCAGGGCCCGACATGTAGATGTGTCCATCCTGCTCATTCCATTCAATCTCCAGCACACCGCCGTCCATCACTACCGAAACCTTTCGTCCGCACCTTCCCGTCGTCATCGCAGCAACAGCCGTAGCACAAGCACCCGTACCGCATGCCATCGTCACCCCACTTCCTCTTTCCCATACCCTCATGCGAATGCTCCCATCAGCCTCCACACGAGCAAACTCAATGTTGCATCGCTCAGGAAAAGCCACATCATGCTCCAACGCCTTTCCCTCCTGCTCCACCACATCCACATCATCCACAAAGATGACATAGTGAGGATTGCCCATAGACACAAAAGTACCCTCTCGCAGACTTTCCGTCCGCTGAAACAGTCTCTCGTCTTCCCATTTCGGTGAGCCCATATCCACCAAAACCTTTTCCACCTTACCCTCCTCCTTACAAGATAGTATCAACTTCAGCGTCCTCACGCCCGACAACGTGAGCAACTTGATTTCGGTCTTCGAAGTCAGTCCCTTCTCATACACATATTTTCCAACGCACCTCGAAGCATTGCCACACATGCGAGCCACACTCCCGTCAGCATTGAATATCCTCATACCGAAATCAGCCTCCTTCGTACCCAATCGCTCAATCAACACCAACCCATCAGCACCGATACCCGTATGATACTGACTCCATTTCACAGCAGTGGCTCCAGGATCCTTCAACTCATTTAGATGAGTGTCCACATAGATGTAATCATTACCAGCTCCATGCATCTTCGAGAAATGTACCAGGTTTGTCATTTTGTAAATACTTTTAATATATTTGCTTTCGTAATGTTCTAAATTCGCTGCAAAGATAAATCAAAAAGAAATACATTTCATCAATTTAATGAATAATTTTATTTCATTTTACAAAATAATTGATAATTCGCAAGCATTTCTCTTGTTTTTCATACAAATTGAAAGCAAAAACAAATAAAATCCGAACAAATCAAAAGCATCTCAAAAATTAAACTTCAAAATGTCAAAACAAATCGAAAAACAAAGACAAAACAAACTAACTTTGCACCCGAAAACAAGAAAAGTGTTACAAACACCATTATTCACACATTATTAATATAGTAAAGGTATGAAAAAGATTGAAGCAATCATTAGGAAAACTAAATTCGAAGACGTGAAAGAAGCACTGCTACATTCCGACATCGACTGGTTCGAGTACCACGACGTACACGGCATCGGACAGAGTCGCCAGGAACGCATCTATCGCGGTGTGCAGTATTCCACCGATGTCATCGAGCGAGTAGCCATCACCATCGTATGCCGCGACCACATTGCCGAACCCACCATTCAGGTCATTCTGAAAGTGGCACACACCGGAGAAGTCGGCGATGGGCGCATCTTCCTCAGCGACATGACCAACGTCTATTCCATCCGAACAGGCGAATCAGGCGACACAGTTTTGAGAGACAAGAAATAAAGAGCGACGGTCAAGTGAAAAACCTCTATTAAGTACAAAGGACAAAGAACAA